>CALPYF020000006.1 GCA_943327755.2 Deinococcus hopiensis KR-140 | reverse complement strand
TCAGCAGCAGCACGCTGAGGATCGCGGTCAGCAGACGACCGGGTTGCGCGTGGGTGGGCTCGTCCCGGTCGCGGCGGATCATAAGACCTCCGGTGGGACGGTGTGCTCACGCCGTTCCACCCGAGCGGACGCGACTGGGAGCCGGGCGGATGCCGGACGTGCAGTGGGCAGATCGGTGTGGTCCCGATCTGTCCACGAAGCAGACGGCATTCGTGTCACGCGGCCCGTCCGGGGTGTTGCGGGGTGGGGTGCTGGGGCGTGGGCTGCGGCGGGGCGGGGTGCAGGCTGCCCAGCGCGGCCTTCAGGTGCTTGTACACCTCGCGCTGCAGGTCCAGATCCTCAGGTAGTTCGTAGCGCAGCTGCTCCATCGCCTGCATCAGGTGCGCGCCGCCGGGCGTGCGTTCGTGGTCGGGGCGGGCCCAGTCGGGCAGTTCGGGCGTCTGAGTGGGCCTGCGGGCGGCGTCATCCCAGTCGGCCCAGGTCTTGGGCAGGTCGTACAGGTAGCGGCCGATGCCGAAGTGCACCGCGCAGCGTTTCAGGGCGTCGCTGCTGGCTGCTTTGAGGGTGCCCAGGTCGCCTTCCGGGGCCTCGCCGATGTCCTCGCGGGTGACGCCCAGGACGGTCAGGCGGCCCTTCACGGTGGGCTGGCGGGTGCCGGGGATGACCTCGATCTCGAAGGTCCAGGCGTCGGGGCAGATGGCGTCCAGGCGGTCCTGCACCGCGCGGGCGTCGATGTGTGCGAGCATCAGCGCGCGGCTGCGGTCCCGGCTGTAGGCGGCGGGTTTCCACGCCACCATGTGAGCGGGAAACGGGGCCTGAAGTCGTTTCTGAACATCGCTCAGTTTCATGCGTTTAGTTTATAACAGAATGGAATTACGATCAAGACAGAATGACCCGCCGGTCAGCGGCTGGAGCGAATCGGTAGGAAGGCCCGGCCAGTGCAGCTCTGATCTGTGAGCTCCGAGCTATGAGAGGCAGTGCCAGCACCCACTTTCCACTTCCTACTGCCCACTTCCCGCGCACCGCACCCCCCTTCCATCGACAAGGCCACACACCTCCCCCCCCTCGTCGCCTAGCATGCTGGGCATGAGCCGCATGGCCACCGTCACCCGAACCACCAGCGAAACGGACATCACCGTTCAGCTCGACCTCGACACCACCAGCTACGAGCACCCCCAGACCGGGCACGGCTTCCTGGATCACATGCTCGACGCCCTGGCCCGCCACGCCCGCATCGGCCTGACGGTGCGCGCTGCGGGCGACCTGCACATCGAACCGCACCACCTGATCGAGGACACCGGCATCACCCTCGGGCAGGCCCTCACGCAGGCGCTGGGCGACCGCAGGGGCATCGAACGGTACGGCAGCGCGTTCGTCCCCATGGACGAGACCCTCGCGCACGTCGTGCTGGACCTGTCGGGCCGCGCGCACCTCGCCTTCGAACCCGAAACCCTGAACGTGTGGGGCGACGCGGGCGGCATGACCCACTACCACCTGCGCGAATTCCTGCGAGGCCTGTGCAACCACGCGGGCATCACGATGCACGTCCGGCTCCTCGCGGGCCGCGAGGCGCACCACGTCATCGAGGCCATCGTGAAGGCCGTCGCGCGCGCCCTGCGGGACGCCGTGCAGGTCACCTCCCAGACCATGCCCAGCACCAAGGGCAGCCTGTGACCGCCCCCTCCACCGACCGCCCCGAGGTCCTGCTGCTCGACTACGGCGCCGGCAACGTCCGCAGCGCCGCCAAGGCCCTGGAACGCGCGGGCATGACCGTCTGCGTCAGCAGCGACCCCGCCGACGTGCCCGGCGCCCGCGCGCTGGTCGTGCCCGGGCAGGGGCACTTCCGGCAGGTCATGGATGCCTTCGACCACAGCGGTTTCCGTCAGCCCGTCCTCGACGCCGCTCGGGGCGGCACGCCCATCCTGGGCATCTGCGTCGGCATGCAGATGCTGCTGGACGGCAGCGAGGAAGCGCCCGGCGTGCAGGGCCTCGGCCTGATCCCCGGCACCGTCCTGCGCTTCCAGGGTGACGCGCAGCGCAAGGTACCGCAGATGGGCTGGAACAGCCTCGACAAGGTCGGCGACAGCCCCCTCCTGAATGACCTCGCGTGCCCGGCGTACGCGTACTTCGTACATTCCTACTACGTCCCGCTGACCGTGGACGTGGACGCCGGGGCGATCACCGAGTACGGCGTGCCGTTCTGGGCGGCATTCAGCCACGGCAACCTGCACGCCACGCAGTTCCACCCGGAAAAGAGCGGCGCCGTGGGCCTCGCCATCCTCGAACGCTTCCGCCGCAACGTCCTGGAGAACTGAGCTGTGACGGCCCGGACGGTCACCGTGAACTGCGCTGCCGTGCAGGACGAGGCCGGATTCTGGGCTGCCTACATGCGGGACGGCCCAGACATTCATCCCGGGTTCGGTCGGAATCTCGATGCTTTCCGGGACGCGCTGTGGGGAGGCCCCGGCTGGCCCGATGCCGACGAGGTGAGATTCACGAATTCGGACTCACTCGGATCTTTGCGTGGGGGCACCTTCGTGCAGTGCCTTGAGGAGATCGCGCGCGAGGTCAATTCCGTGCGGCTCGTGTTTTCCTGAGCGCAGGCTGATCGCTGGTCAGCCGGGCCGGGCCACGCTCATCAGGTTGCTGGCCAGTTCAGCCGCGAGCAGGGGTCCGAGCAGGAAGCCCTTGCTGCTCAGGCCGGTCAGGCGCCACGGGCCGCCCTCCTGCGGTCCGGCGTTCAGGCCGGAGAGGCGCGTGCCCGTCCAGTGCCCGGTGACGCGCGCGCCGCGCAGGTCGGTGAGGGCCGCGCCCTTGCCGAGCAGCCAGCCCAGCGACGCCAGCGGCAATCCGTCCGGCGTCCAGGTGGGGGAGGGGGGCTCGAAGGTCGCGCCGAGCACCCCGCCGCGCGCGTCCGGGGCGAGGTACGCGCCGAAGCTGAGGGGCACGCGCGTGACGGCCCGGTCGAGGGTCAGGAGGGTGCCGCGCCGGTGCGTGGCCGCCTCGCCGCGCCACGTGACGCCGACCGAGCCGCCGCAGAACACCACGGCGTCCCCGCTCAGGGTCTCGCCGCCTGCCAGGGTGACGGTGCGGGCCGTCCACTCCTGCGCGCGTCCGGTGACGACCTGCGCGCCGGACGCCTGCACCAGCGCGCGGGTGAAGGCGGGGCCGTCCACCCACCCGCCGTCCGGGAGGTGCAGGACATGCCCCCAGCCGGGGGCTAATCGTTCCGGCGCGTCTGCCGGGCTCAGCCACGCGTGATTCAGCGCGGCGGGGAGGTTCCGTTCGAAGCGGGCGCGGGCGCGGTCGTCCGGGATGGGCCGCAGCACGCCCGACTGCGCGTGTAGGACCGCGTGGCCCGCCGCCTCAAGGTCGCGCAGGAGCGTCCACGTGAAGCGCATGCCGTCCAGCGCGCGGGCGTCCACGCCGCCCGACTGGCCGCGCACCGGGTTGATCAGGGCGCTGGGCACGTCGCTCGCGCGGTGCGCACCCGCATCCACGACGGTCACCTGCGCGCCCGCGCGGGCCAGGAAGTACGCCACGCTGGCCCCGGCGATGCCCGCCCCGATCACGATGACGTTCAAGGCGTGCCGCCCACGTCCCACTCCCCACTCCCCACTTCCCGAATCGCCCGCAGGCACTCGCGTTTGCCGGGCGCGCCGGGGCGGCGGTCCACGCGCAGCCCGGCGGCCTCCAGCGAGCGGCGCACGTGCCCGGCGGCGCTGTACGTGCCCAGCACGCCCCCCGGCGCGAGGGTGCGGGCCAGTCGCGCTGTGAACGCGGGTGTCCACACGTCCGGATTGCGGTTCGGCGAGAAGCCGTCCAGGTACAGTGCGGTCGCCCAGCCGCCGGGCAGGTCGGCAGTCAGGACGTCCGCGAACGTGACGCGCAGGGTCGCCCCGCCTGCCGTGACCTCGATCTCACCGCTGCCGCCGCCCGATTCGGGCCACGCGTCCAGCAGCGCCCGCCACGCGGGGTGCCCCTCGGCCTCGCCGCCCCGTGCCACGTCCCGCAGCAGGGCGCGGGGGGCCGGGTCGAACTCGAATGCGTGGTACGCCAGCGGGACGCCACGCGCCGCGCAGCGGGCCAGGGTCGCGCGGGCGTTCACGCCCACCCCGAACCCCACCTCCAGCACGCGCGGGGCGGGGTGCTCGTGCGTGCCGGTGCCCTCCACGAACACATGCCGCGCCTGCGACGCCGCGCCGTGTCGCGACCCGTACGCCTCGCCGAACCGGGCGTTCAGGGCGGTGCGCGACCCGTCCGGCGTGACCAGCACGTCACCCTGCGCCTCAGCGGAACCCTCACTCATGGGGCGCAGGATACCCGGCGGCGCGGCAGGGGGGGCCGGGGGTGGCCCGCTGACCGGGTGTACACTGGCCGCACCACACTCCCTGTTGTCCGCGTGCGTTCGCCGGTCGCTGCTGCCCGTCCCGGGGGTCTCCGGGAAAGGAATGGTGATCTTTCGTGCCTCACCGCATCGTGAGTCTGGCCGCGCACAGCGGCACCGGAAAGACGACACTGGCCGAGGCCCTGCTGCACCGCAGCGGGGTCATTTCGCGCATGGGCCGCGTGGAGGACGGCACGACCCGCAGCGACCACACGGACGCGGAGAAGGCGCACGGCTTCTCGATCCAGACCGGGGTGCTGCGCCTGACCCATGAGGGCACGGACGTGACGGTGCTGGACACGCCGGGCTTCGCGGATTTCGTGCGGGAGATCCGGGGCGGCATCCGCGCGGCGGACAGCGTGCTCGTGCTCGTCAGTGCGGTGGGCGGCGTGGAGGTCGGCACCGAGCGCGCCTGGGCCACGGCCGACCGTTTTGGTATGCCGCGCGTGGTGGTCGTGAACAGGATGGACCGGGACCGGGCGGATTTCTTCACGGTGCTCGCGGACGTGCGGGCCAGCCTGAAGGGGCCGGTCGCGGCGGCGTTCCTGCCGGTGGGAGAGGGACCGGACTTCCGGGGCGTGGTGAACGTCCTGACGGGCGAGGTCAGCCCGCCGCAGGAGCTGCCCCCCACCCTGACCGGCGCGCTGCGCGAGGCGCGGGACGCGCTGCTGGACGCCATCGTCGAGACGGACGACCACCTGATGGGCCGCTACCTGGAGGGCGAACCCATCGGGGACGACGAACTGGAGGCGGCGTACCTGCGGGCGGTTCACGCGGGCACCCTCTACCCGGTGCTGCCCGTCAGTGCCGTGACCGGCGTGGGCCTGGACGCGCTGCTGCACCTGATGGTCACGGGGCTGCGCAGCGCCCGCGAGCGCGGCCCGCTGACCGGCGTGGACGGACAGACCCGCGAGCCTACCCCGGACGCCCCCCTGAGCGCGCGGGTGTGGCGGGTGTCCATCGACCCGTTCGTGGGCAAGGTCGCGTACATCCGCGTCTGGAGCGGCACGCTGCGCCCCGGCGACACGCTGCGCAACACCTCGCAGGACGTGGACGTGCGCCCCCTGCACCTGTACGTCCCGAACGGCAAGGACCTCACCGAGGTGCCCGAACTGCCCGCCGGGAGCATCGGCGTGCTGACCAAACTGCCGGACCTGCACGCTGGAGACACCCTGGCCGACCCCGCCCGGCCCATCACGTACGACCCGTTGTGGCTGCCCGAACCGGTCCACACCGTCGCCATTCACCCCGCCACCCGCCAGGACGAGGACAAACTCGGCGCGGCCCTCGCGAAACTGCGCGAGGAGGACCCTACCCTCCACTACGCCCGCGAACCCCAGACCGGCGAGCAGCTGCTGTCCGGCATGGGTGACATGCACCTGGGCATCGCCGTGGAGAAACTGGCCGCGCAGGGCGTCACCGTGACCATCACCCCGCCCCGCATCCCGTACCGCGAGACCATCCACGCGCCCGCCGAAGCGCAGGGCAAACACCGGAAACAGAGCGGCGGACACGGCCAGTACGGCGACTGCCGCATCCGCATCGAACCCGGCGAAGGCTTCGCCTTCCGCTCCGCCGTGGTGGGCGGCGCCATACCCGGCAAGTACATCCCCAGCATCGAGAAAGGCGTGCAGGACGCCATGCAGCGCGGCGCACTCGCCGGGTACCCCATGCAGGACGTCCACGTCACCGTCCTCGACGGCAGTTACCATGACGTGGACAGCAGCGACATCGCCTTTCGCACCGCCGGGAGCCTCGCCCTGAAAAACGCCGTGGCGAACGCCCGCCCGGGCCTCCTCGAACCCGTCATGCAACTGCGCGTCCGCGCGCCCGCCTCCTTCACCGGGGACCTCATCAGCGACCTACAGACCCGCCGTGCCCGCGTGCAGGGCATGGACCCCGAAGGGACCGTCATCGTCGTCACCGCCCTCGTTCCGCAGGCTGAACTCCAGACGTACAGCGCCGACCTGCGCTCCCTGACCGGCGACCGCGGCGCGTTCAGCCTCAAACCCCACGGGTACCAGCCTGTTCCGGAACCCCTCGCCAGAAAAATCATCGAGACGCGGCAGGGGGAACTCGCCGGAGCGTGACCGCGACTCAGGTGTGCTGCGAAAAACCCCTCAACACACCTGAAAACCGTTATGACACCGTCAGCGCCACTCAGCGGGTCAGGAGGCTCAGGTTGACGTTCATCGTCGTGCCGGGCGTCACGACCCCGTCCGACACGCGCAGTCCGATGAACAGGTTGCTCAGCAGCCCCTGCTTCAGCCGCGCGTGCGCCCACGGCCCGAACGACTGGACGGAGGTGCCGACCGGGGCGCGGCCCACGAACGCGGCCTCCTCACCCGGTGCGGGGCACGCCCACGCGACCATGCCCCCCATGGGCGTGCAGTCGTCCAGGGTCGTCCGGGCGTACCAGTCCACCTTCACCTCCGCCCCGACACTCAGCGACGCGCTGCCCCCCAGCTTCAACTCTGGCAGGACTGCCCCCACGTCCGGCGGCAGGGTGCTGCTCGACTGCACCCGGAAGTACACGACCCGCGCCGGATCGCTCAGTTGATCCAGCGGTAGGGTCACGGTGGGCATCGGCAATTCCGACGGCAGGAACCGCGACGCCACGTCTGCCAGATGCCCACACGAGGACAGACCGGTCAGCAGCAGGGACGCGGCAACGAAACGGACAGCAGACAGGGTACGCATGGCAGAACCTCCACAGGGTTCCGGTCAGGCAGCGGGCGTCGCCAGCGGCACCCCCTGACCTGGGCGCACGTGGCCGGACCGGACCGCCGACGCACAATCTGCGTGGCGTGACCGTCACCGGCCCCCAGGGTGCCCCTATCCCCGTGACCGCCCCGTGACCCACACGTGACCACGTTCAGCAGATGGCACATGGATCGAAGGAATAGCTCAAGACCTCTGGATCGAGCGGACTCGAAGAGTTGCGCCGCAGAGCGAGTACCTGAAAACGACAGCGGTTGGCAGTGGAGCCCTGGGGCGTGCTGTTGGGCCCGGGCTGGAACTGGAACCGCGGTGACTGATCCGTGGCCGTTCAGGGCCCCATGCCCGGGAAGGTCTCCCGGATCACCTGTCCGTTCCGGAAGGTGGTGACCTGATCGCCATACGGGACTCCGCCGATGACCGTCCAGGTGGTCGCGCGCAGTAGGGTCTCCACGTCGGTCAGGGGTTCGTCGGGCGGGCCGCGCAGCCACAGGAGGTGCGCGGCGCTCAGGCCGACGCTGGATGCGCGGGCGTGTTTGCTGAGATTCAGGACGCTTTCGGGTGGAGGTGTGAAGCTCAGCGTGCGGTTCAGGTGAGCCTCGTCCACGAAGGCGACACGGAACGTCGCGCAGGACTTCACCTCCAGTCCCTGCCACCAGAGGGGGAGAGGCCCGTTCCCGCTGCTGCCTGAGACGGGTTCCACCGGTCCCTGTGGTTCGAGCGTGAGGATGATGGCCTGCGGCGTTCTCTGCTCGCGGACGTGTCCTTTCACGCCGATTTCAACCTCGCGCGGGCCGGTCTGTTCGACCTGCGTGACCCGGACCGGGGTGGTGAGTGGAATGAATAACTCGGTGGTGCTGCTCCCCCGGACGCAGCGCAGCGGGCCGCCGCCGTACACCCAGGCGTCCCGCCCGTACAGCCGCGCCAGTTCCGGCGGGAGCGTCGGGGGCGGGGTGTGGCAGGCGACCAGCAGCGGCAGGAGGGTCAGCCAGGGGCGCATGGCCCAGGCATACCACCTCCTGTCCTGGGGCGCGTCCCACTTTGGGTGCGGCGCGGCGTAGCATCCGGGGCATGACTGCACCTGCCCGCATCATTGCCGATCTGCGTTCCGATACCGTCACGACCCCCACGCCCGCCATGCGCGAGGCGATGGCGCAGGCGCCGGTGGGGGACGACGTGTACGGCGAAGACCCGACCGTGAACGAGTTGCAGGCGGAAGTGGCCCGCCTGACCGGGCACGAGGCGGGGCTGTTCATGCCGTCGGGCACGATGACGAATCAGGTGGCGATCGCGCTGCACACCCGGCGGGGTGAGGAGGTCATCTGCGCGGAGGGCTCGCACATCTACGAGTGGGAGCTGGGCATGATGGCGACCTTCAGCGGCGTGGTGCCGCGGTTCGTGCCCGCGCCGCTGGGCGTGCCCGCCCCGGAGGACGTGCGCGCCGCGATCCGCCGCAGCATCCACCAGTCGCCGAGTGGGTTGATCAGCCTGGAGAACACGCACAACAAGGCGGGGGGGACGGTAATTCCGCTGGAGGTCCTGGCGGGCATCCGCGCGGTGGCGACCGAGGAGGGCCTGCCGCTGCATCTCGATGGCGCACGGGTGGTGAATGCGGCGGTCTCTCTCGGCGTGCCACTGCGGGACGTGACGGGCCTGTTCGACACGGTCAGCGTGTGCCTGTCCAAGGGCCTGGGCGCCCCGGTGGGCAGCGTGCTCGTCGGCAGCGCGGCCCAGATGCGGCAGGCGCACCGCTACCGCAAGATGATGGGCGGCGGGATGCGGCAGGCGGGCGTGCTGGCGGCGGCGGCGCTGGTGGCCCTGCGCGAGGGACCGGCCCGGCTGGCCGAGGATCACCGCCGCACCCGTGAACTGGCCCACGCCCTTGTCAACGCGGGCTTCGACGTGAACCTGACGGCTGTGCAGACGAACATCATCTACGCCGTCGTGCCGGACGCCGTCGCGCACGCCGCCCGCTGGAGCGAGCAGGGCGTCCTGTGCAACGCGCTCGGGCCGGACAGCGTCCGCTTCGTGCTGCACCATCAGGTGGACGACGAGGCCCTGGCCGGTGCGATCCGCGTCCTGACCGCCTGACGCGCCGCGCCGGGGGACCTTGCGCCTCAACTTTCCGGTGACGCGCCGGTTGCCTCGCGCGCGGTAGGCTCGGGGCATGACTGTGCCCGAGCCCCCGCCGATCAGTGTGCCGCCCGCTCAGCCTGCTGCGCCCGACGGGGTGCGGGCGGTCAGCGGGAACCGGGCGGCGCTGGCGCTGCTCGTGGTGCAGAACGTGGCCTCGGCCCTGCTGGTCGCGGCGGGGCTGCCGCTGGGCACCGCGCTGCTGGGCACCTTTGCCGTGGTGGTGCTTGTCGGTCTGACCCTCTTCCGGGGCGCGGTGGGCGCGCTGGTCCGGGATTCGCGCTGGCGCACGCCGCCGTCCTGGGGGGTGGCGCTCGCGGCGTTCGCGCTGGCGTTCCTGGCGTCGCGAGCGTTCGTGCTGGCGTTCGTGACGCTGGTGCCGTCGTCCGCGAACGCGGTCCCGCAGTTCCTCAGTCAGGGGGCGGACGTGTGGGTGCTGCTCCTCGCGGCGGGCCTCCTGATTCCCGTGGCCGAGGAGGTCGCCTTCCGGGGGCTGCTGATGCGCGGGCACGAGCGGGCGGCAGGCTTCACGGTCGCGGCGCTGACGAGCACGCTGGTGTTCTCGCTGGCGCACGGCGTGCCCGCCAGCATCGTGGGCATCCTGCCGCTGGCGTACGTGCTGGCGCGGGTGGTGCAGCATACCGGCAGCCTGTGGAACAGCGTGATCGTGCACGCGCTGAACAACACCATCGCGGTGGCGCTGGGCAGCCTGCTGGCGGGCCGTCTGCCCCAGGACACCGGGCAGGCGACGGAACTCCTGAAGAACGAGGCGCTGCGCCTGCCGCTGGCCGGGGGCGCGGCGCTGTTCGGGACGGTGGTGCTCGTCGTGCTGCACCTGTGGCTGACCCCGAAGGCCGACCCGCAGGTGCGCAGTGCGCCCGGTCCCTGGCTGAGCGGCGCATTCGTGGTGATGCTGCTGTTCGGGCTGGGTGCCGCGGCCCTGACCGTGCCGGGCGTGACGCAGTGGATCACGGACCTGCGCGGGGCGCTGCGGTGACCGACCCGGCCCGTGCTGGCCTGTGGGCGCGGCTGCGCGCCTTCGCGCGCCACCTGAAGGCGGAACTGCTCGCCCTGAGCCTCGCGGCGCGCGACCCGCGCACGCCCTGGTACGCGCGGGTGTGGGCGCTGCTGGTCCTCGCGTACGCCCTGAGCCCCATCGACCTGATCCCGGATTTCATCCCGGTGCTGGGACAGCTGGACGACCTGCTACTCGTCCCGGCGGGGCTGTGGGTGGCGCTGCGCCTGATCCCGCCCGGGGTGCTCGCGGACGCCCGGCGGGGGGCGGCGGCCCACCCGGAGAAACTGGCCCGGAGTGCGGTGGGCGCGGCGCTGATCGTGCTCGTCTACGCCGCGCTGATCGTGCTGGCGTGGGCGTGGTGGCGCGCCCGCAGCGGCTGAGCGCGTAGGATGCGGGCACTGATGGCCCGTTCCCGCAAGCCCCGCCCTGACGTTCCCGCTGCCGCCCCGACCCCCGCTCAGGCCGACGCACCCCTGCCGGCCTCGATCCTGGCCGGGCCGCGCCTGTTCGCCCGCGCGCTGGCGCCGACCGAGCCGCTCGCGTGGCGGTACCTGGGTGTGGTGGCGGTCGCGGCGGTGCTGTCCGGCGGGGCGTACGCGGCGCTGGTGCGCCCGGCGGTGAACCTCGCGGCCGAGGTGGCGGGCGGCGCGTCCCCGCTCGCGTCGCACGCGTTGAACGTGATCGGCGGGGCGTTCCTGTCCCTGTTCACGTTCGCACTGATGTGGGGCCTGGGGCTGCTCGGCGCGGGCCGCGCGGGTCGCCCGGCGGAGGTGTTCGGCGCGACCTTCGCGCTGCTGCCGCCCCTGTACGTGCTCGTGATCGTCCTGAGCTTCCTGATCCCCGACGGGGCGTGGCGCCCGGCCGCCGACGCGCTGGCGGCGGTGGGGAAGGACCCGAACGCGGCGCAGCGGCTGGGGCTGGCGGGCCTGAAGACGACCTCGGCGGCGTTCCTGCTGCTCGTGGTCACGCTGGCGGCGCCGCTGGTGCAGTCCGGGCTGGCGTTCGTGGCGTTCCGCGAACTGACGGGCCGGGCAGGCCGCGCGGCGCTGGGGGCGCTGCTGCCGCTGCTGCCCGCACTGGCGGTGGGGTTCATCGCGCTGGCGCCCGTGCTCCTGGCCCGCTGAATGCGAACCGCCCCGCGGATGAGCGGGGCGGGGAAGAGGCCGGGTGCGGTCAGAACACGCTCTTGGCGGGGTCCCACAGGCGCCACAGCTCGTACAGGCCGATCAGGAGGTGCAGGACGACCTTCGCGGCGATCCCGGCGAGCAGGCCGACCAGGGTGCCCCAGGCGCTGCGCAGCGCGTCCATGGGCGCCTTGCGCACGATCAGCAGTTCGGCGATCAGAGCCCCGGCCAGTGGCCCCACGATCAGGCCGAACGGGATGACCGGCAGGATGCCCACGATCCCGCCGATAATCGCGCCCCACACGGCCTGCTTGCTGCCGCCGTACTTGCGGGCGCCCCACGCCGAGGCGACGTTGTCCACCATGCTGATCAGGATCGTGATGACCAGGAAGGTCAGCAGGAACGGCAGGTCAGGCCAGGGCTGGAAGCCGTCGACCAGGGTGGCGGCGACACTGCCGATGAAGATGATGACGGTGGCGGGCAGGGCGGGCACGAAGGTGCCGATCATGCCGATCACCCACGCGACGAGGAAGATCAGGAACGCGAGACTCACGCGCCCCAGTACGCCACACGCGGCGCGTTCGTTCCCGGGGCGGCCGTCCCGCGCGGTGGGCACAACAGAAGAAACCCCCACCGAGGTGGGGGTGTTTGGTTGCAGGGACAGGATTTGAACCTGCGACCTCCGGGTTATGAGCCCGACGAGCTACCAGACTGCTCTACCCTGCGTTACTCTGGTTCTTCTGTTCGCTCTTTCTTCGCGTTGCCGCGTTCAGTGCTCAGGAATAGTATCTCCAGTTTCCGGATCTGTCAACACCTGTGCGCTCGGCGTGCCGCGCGACAGTCCCGCACGCCGGGCGCCGGGTACGCTGGGCGGCGTGAGCACGCCCGAACCGACCGCCATCCAGACCCGCAAACTGCGGCACATCGAGGCGTGCCTGCGGCCCGACAGTCAGTACGCGCGGCAGACGACCGGCCTGGAGGACGTGGCGTGGCCGTACCGGGCGCTGCCCGAGCGCAACCTGGAGGACGTGGACCTGCGCACGTCGTTTCTGGGCCGCCTGCTGGCCGCGCCAGTCCTGATCGGCGCGATGACCGGCGGGGCCGATGCGGCGGGGCGTATCAACCGCAACCTCGCCGTGGCGGCGCAGCGGCTGGGGATCGGGATGATGCTGGGCTCGCAGCGTGTGATGCTGGAACGCCCGGAGGCCGCCGCGTCCTTTCAGGTGCGGGACGTCGCGCCGGACATTCCCCTGATCGGGAATCTGGGCGGCGCGCAGTTCCTGCTGGGTTACGGCCCGGAGCAGGCGCGGCGCGCGGTGCGGGAGGTCGGGGCGGACGCGCTGGCCATTCACGTCAATCCGCTGCAGGAGGCGCTGCAGCCGGGCGGGGATACCCGCTGGGCGGGCCTGCGCGACCGGCTGGCCGAGCTGATCCCGGCGCTGGACTTCCCGGTGATCCTCAAGGAGGTCGGGCACGGACTGGACGCCGCGTCGGCGGCGCTGGCGGCCCCGCTGGGGTTCGCGGCGCTGGACGTGGCGGGCGCGGGCGGCACGAGCTGGGCGCGCGTGGAGCAGCTCGTGCATCACGGGGAGGTCCGCACGCCGGACCTGTGCGACCTGGGCGTGCCGACCGCGCAGGCCCTGCGGGACGCGCGACTGGCCGCGCCGGGCGTGCCGCTGATCGCGTCGGGCGGCATCCGCACCGGCCTGGACGCCGCGCGCGCCCTGTGCCTGGGGGCTGGGGTGGTCGCGGTGGCCCGCCCGCTGCTGGAACCCGCGCTGCATAGTGCCGACGCGGCCGAGGCGTGGCTGGCGAACTTCATCCACGAGCTGCGGGTGGCGCTGTTCGTGGGGGGGTACGCGGCCCTGGACGACCTGCGCTGCTGAGCGGGGCCGGGCGGGTGAGGTGGTGTATGATTTTTCACATCCCTGCCCGGCCCGCCTCTCCCAGTTCGGAGGTTGTGCATGACCGAATCCCCCACCCCCCGCACCGCCCTCCTGATCGGGGCGAGCGGCTTCCTGGGCCGTCACGTCGCGGCGCAGCTGCGCGCCGAGGGCTGGACCGTCCGTGCGGCGTCCGGCGCGGCGCTGACGGACGCCCCGGAGGCCACCTGGGATAGCCTGACGCGCGGCGCGCAGGCCATCGTGAACGCGGCGGGCCTCACCGCCGGGACGCTCCCGGACCTGACCCGCGCGAACGTGCTGCTCGTCGCGCAGGCGCTGGGCGCCGCCACGCGCGCCGACCTGCCCCTGGTGCACCTGTCCTCCGCCGCCGAGTACGGCCGCACCCCGCACGGGCACGCCAGCCGCGAGGACGACCCCGCCCGGCCCCTCAGCCCGTACGGGGCGAGCAAACTGGCGGGCACCGCCCTGATCGAGGAGGCCGTGCGGTCCGGGCGGGTGCAGGCGGCCGCGCTGCGCCTCACGAACCCGCTGGGCGCCGGGCTGGGCGAGGGAACCCTGCCGGGCCGCGCCGCCGCCACCCTGCGCACTGCGCGGGCCGCCGGGCAGCGCAGTGTGCGCTTCGGGCCGCTGGGCGCGTACCGGGACTTCGTGGCCGCCCGCGACGTCGCCCGCGCCGTCACCCACACCCTGACAGCTCTCCCGCAGGGGGCGCTGGGCGGCGCCGTGAACGTCGGCAGCGGCGAGGCCCGGCCCGTGCGCGACATCGTGACCGGCCTCGCCGCGCAACTCGGCTACGACGGCGAGGTCCTAGAAGACGCCCCCGGCAGTCCCCGCAGCGGCGACGTGCCCTGGCAGCAGGCCAGCCTGGACCGCCTGCACGCCAGCGGCTTCAGGCTGCGCCACACCTTCACGGACGCCCTGAACGCCCTGCTGAACCCGGACGCCCACCTGGACCCGGGCACGGTCACGGCATGACGCTCCCGGCGCACCTGTGGCCCGCGCTGCTCCTGCTGTCCGCCTGCGCCTCCCCGCCCGCGCAGGCCGGACAGAACCCACCCGGAACCGGGACACCCGCCACGCCCGCCCCCATGCCGCTGACCGCCGCCCGCACCTGGGGCTACCAGCTCACCGGGTACGGCGCTGACCGCCTGGCGCGCGTGGCCGCCTCGGCGTTCGACGTGGTCGTCGTGGACACCCTGGACGACGACACCCGCCCCTGGCCCGCCCCGGAGGTCGCGCAGGCCGCCCGCACGCACGTCCTGCTGGGCTACCTGAGCGTCGGTGCCGCCGAAGCGTACCGCCCGTACTGGCAGTCTGGCTGGCGCCCCGGCACCCCCGCGTGGCTCCTGGCGGAACAGCCCGACTGGCCCGGCAACTTCGACGTGGCCTACTGGGACGCGGAATGGCAGGCCCTGACCCTGGGCGAACTGGATCGGCTGATCGATCAGGGCTTCCACGGCGCGTATCTGGACCTGATCGACGCCTACGAACAGCATCCGGACCGGCCCGCCGCCCGCGCCGAGATGGTCGCGTGGGTGTGCCGCCTCGCCGCGCATGCCCGCGCCCGCCGCGCCGGGTTCCTGATCGTGCCGCAGAACGCCGCAGAACTCATCCGCGACCCCCGCTACGCCCCCTGCGTGGACGCCCTGGGCAGCGAGGAGACCTTCGTCTACGCCATGAACCAGCCCACCGAGGCCGCCCGCCGCGACGCGCTGCTCGCCGACTACGCCCTCTGGAAGGCCGCCGGGAAACCCGTCTTTACCGTGGACTACGCCGACCAGCCCGACCTGACCACCCGCACGTACGCCCAGGCCCGCGCCCAGGGCCTCATTCCCTACGTCACCGTGCGCGAAGCCGACCGCCTCACCCCAGGGCAATAAAGCAGGCGGGGGCCGGAGGCTCGGTCTCCGGCCCCCTCTGCCCAGCCTGAAAGCGGGCTCCGTCTGTTGCGTCGCCAGATCGGAACACCACCGATCTGGCCACTCCACGCCCGGAACCCGCCCATCTCCTGCTCGCATCCGCTCGGGTGAAACGGTCCTCACGGACCGCTCCACCGGAGGGATCGTACGGATTCCGTTTGTTTCGCTGACAATCCGGAACTTCACCGGATTGCCAGCTTCACGTCCGGAACCCGTTTTTCTCCCACTCGCTCCGCTCGGATTGAACGGCTTGGTCAGCCATTCAATCGGAGTTCGTATCACATGTTGTGCAGCACGTTCATGATGTCGCCGTCCTTCATGACGTACTCCTTGCCTTCGGTGCGCACCCAGCCCTTGCTCTTGGCGTTCGCCCAGCCGCCGGCCTCGACCATCTTGTCCCACTCGATGACCTCGGCGCGGATGAAGCCGCGTTCCAGGTCGCTGTGGATCTCCCCGGCGGCCTCCGGGGCCTTCTCGCCGCGGCGGATCGTCCAGGCGCGCACTTCCTTCTCGCCGCTCGTGATGAACGTGATCAGGCCCAGCGTGTCGTACCCGACCGTGACCAGCTGGTCCAGGCCGCTCTCCTGCACGCCCAGTTCCTCCAGGAACGCGCGGGCCTCATCCTCGGGCATCTCGGCCAGTTCACCCTCGATCTGCGCGCTGATCTTCACGACCTGCGCGCCCTCGGCGGCGGCGTACTCGCGGACCTTCTGCACGTACTCGTTGTCCTCGGTCAGGTTGTCCTCGCCGACGTTCGCGACGTAGATCACGGGTTTGGTCGTGATCAGCCCGAACTCCTTCGGGATGGGCGCGTCGTACGTCCCGGCGCGGGCGGGTTTGCCCTCGGACAGCACGGCGATGATCTGCTCGGCCAGTTCCGCCTGCTCTTTCGCGTCCTTGTCGTTCCCCTTGGCCTTCTTCTGGAGGTTCTGGAGGCGTTTTTCCAGGCCGCCCAGGTCCGCAAGGATCAGTTCGGTGTTGATCGTCTCGATGTCGTCGATGGGGTCCACGCGGCCCGCGACGTGAATGACGTTCCCGTCCTCGAAGCAGCGGACGACGTGCGCGATGGCGTCCACCTCGCGGATGTTCGCCAGGAACTGGTTCCCCAGGCCCTCGCCCTTGCTCGCGCCCTTCACGAGGCCCGCGATGTCCACGAACTCCACGAACGTCGGGATGATCGGCGGGACGCGCTCACCCTTCGTGAACACGCGGCTCAGCGCGGCGAGACGCTCGTCCGGGACGGTCACGCGTCCCACGTTCGGCTCGATCGTCGCGAACGGGTAGTTCGCCGCGAGCGCCCCGGCGCGCGTGATGGCGTTGAACAGCGTGCTTTTACCGACATTCGGCAGACCGACGATACCAATACTAAGTCCAGAACCCATAACACTTTCCTCCCGCCGCAAAGCGGCAACCTCGCCAGTTTACTGGAAGGGCACAACGGTGACGCGGTTCTCGTGCGGGCCGACGTACAGCCGCACATCGAGGATGCTGAGCAACTCGCGCCGCTCCGCTGTACTGGTGACCCGTTCCATCGCTTCGAGGAACTGGGCGGCCATGGTGTCGTAGTCCGGCCCGGGTGGCGGCGCCTTGGGGGTGTACTCCCACTTGAGGCGGTCCAGCTCAGCGACGTACGGCGCGGCGAGTCGCTCGGCGACGCCTTGGGGGATGTGCCCGGCGGCGTACGGTTCCCAGGCCCGGGCGATGGCCGCCTCGAGTTCAGCGACGCGGGCGGGCGGGATGGTCACGACGGGGGGCGGGGGAGGGGGCAGCACGTCCGGCAGTCGCTCCGGGCTGGTCAGCGCGTCCCGCAGGTATGCCCACCACACCTCATCCACCTCGTCGGGCCGGTAGTTCGTGGTGTGGGTGCACGGCTCATGCCCATGCCGGACCGCCTCGGCCCGCTTGCTGCGCCAGCAGCGGTAGTACTCGTACTGCGCGTACGGCCGGCGCACCACGTCCCGCCCGATCGCGCTGCCGCACTCGGCGCAGCGGACGTGCCCGGCCCAGAGCAGGCTGGTGTTCCGCGCGCCGCTCTCCCGGGTGCGCAGGGCCCGGCGGCCCTGCAGGCGTTCCCACTGCTCAGGTTGGATGATGGCGGGGAAGGTGAGGGTGATGCCCTGGAACACGGCCCGGCCCGTGTACCGGTCGTTGCTGAGGATGTTCTTGACGCTCTTGGGTGTCCACCCGGCTACCGTGGGGGCTGGCCAGCCTTCCTCGCGCAGCGTGCGGGCGACGAGGGTGCTGCCCTGTTGCTCGCTCAGATCCGCCAGGCGCTGCAGGGCGGGCACCAGCTGCGGGTCTGGGGCGGGGAGGGTGCTGCGCCCCCGCTGGTCCCGCTCGAGGACGTACCCCCAGGGGACCGCGCCGTGCGCCCAGCGTCCGCTGTGGGCTTTGCTGCGCTTCCCGCTGATCAGCTGGTACACGATGTTCGCGTGATCCACCTCGGCGTCCGCCGCGTCGCGCAGGAAGTACCGCCAGTTGCGGGCGTCCCGGAGGTTCCCGAGGCCCGCGATCCAGACGGTGCCGCCCAGCTTGTGGATGGTGCGGGCGATTCCGACGGTCACCTCGACGTGCCGCCCGACGCGGTTCGGGTGGCTGAAGATGAAGTGCATGCCGGGGTGCTGCCGGGCGAACTGGTAGTACTGGTTCTCCGCGGCCCGGTCGTGGTTGGTGCCGCTGATGGCCTCTTCGATGATGTCGACGACGTTCAACCCCTCCCGCTGGGCCGCCTGCAGGATGTCTTGCCGCTGCCGGTCAGGGCCCCAGCGGTCGGCCTGCAACTCCGTGCTGACACGGATGCAGGCGACGGCAGAGGGGAGAGGGTCAGTCATGGGGTGTGCAGCCGATCGCGGAGGGGTTCATAGATGATGGGAAGCAGAAAGCATTACTGTCCCATTCTCAGTTCAGCAACTTGGGCTGCTTATGGGTAGGCTTCTCAACCCTGACTGTCTCGACGTGCATAAGGCGAGGGAAGCCTTCCGAATCTCGTTCGTAGATGCCCGAAACAGTAATAAATTGATCCAGCCACTTGTGTGCTGTCTTGACAAATTTATCGGGGTAGACACATCGGATTGAAATGGATTCATCCAGGCCACTGATGCGCCTCAGTTCAAATCGACGGCTGTCAAGATCAATCTCCCGAACCTCACCTTTGAACTCGCCGGTCTCGCTTTCCTTGCGAGGTTTTTTAGACATGTCTCGCGCGGATGTACGGGAGTTTTTCGTCAGTACAGCCGTGCCATCACTTATCGTGCCGCCAATCTCCGTGGCTGAACCACCAATAATTACCTGATCAACCCCAGAGCGGCCGTTGGGAGATAGATTCTGCACCGCCTTCAGTGCGGCATCTCTGACTGCTGGGTCAGGCACGATGGCAGCAATGGTGTCGATGTCGCTCTCCTCAGCCACCAACTTGCTGACAACTTTGATTGACTGCATGGCGGTCTTCACGGCTTTCAACATCGGATCGTCGGGGAATATGCCCTCACCGCCTTCTGGGGCGTTGACACCTATGTAAATGCTGCCACGGGCCAGACCGACAAAGGCGGGTTCATACGCCTTTGGCATGCGCTTGCCTCGAGCGCTGCTAATCGCTCTGACAACCCCATTGACCTCACGTCGCGTCATATCGATGAGGCTGGCAACCAGCGAGAGGGGAGCCCCTTTCATATCGGCTGATGGACCTTTGGCGCCTATGACGAGATCAGCCTCATCAAGAAGATGGGCCAACTGAAGATCATCGGTGTAGAGCTCCTCGAGCATCTGATCATACTCAGCAGTGAAGCTCGAGAGCTGGGCCTCGCTCAGACCCATCATCCTTCCCCATTCCTTTGAGCCTTCAATAGCGGCCAGAATGGTCTTGATGCGATGCTGAATTTCACTGCTCCAGGCATCGATGTGCGTCATAGGATCACCCTCAGTATGCCTTTCCGGTAGGTTGGGTCCTCAATCCCTAGGCGAGCGGCGAGGGCAGGTCGGATTTTCTGGAAGAAGTCGATCAGGTCGTAATCGGTTCGAGGAGGGATTCCCGGGTACCACTTCCAAACATCGACCTCGAAAGTTGCCTTCACGGTGTCGTGATCGAGTAACTGCAGGGCCTGCTGGAGAGCGCTTGGGTTGTTCTGGTAGTACATCACGACGTCAGGGGACTGGACTAGGTCGGCCACTACATCTATGTCACCGGGTTCGTCCTTCCCGGTCGTGATGTTCGTGTTGGATGTGAAACTGCCGTCGATGTAGATGGTCCTCACCAGTCGTGTTGCCCGGAGATGCTCCAGGTAGGTCATGAATTTCGTCCACAGCTCAGCCCTGCGAGGGGTGGACGTGCCGAAGGTGTACTGAATCTGGTCCAAGGTGACGAGGTAAACGCCTGTGGGTAACATCCCGTGTTTATTTAGGGGTGGGATCTCTGCGGCGTAGGAGAGTGGTGGGACCAGTGCATAGGTGTCAGGAGATTCGACAGGCGCACCGTCGCCGGAGGGAAGTTCCTGATTAGGTTCGGGATCCGAGCTGCTTTGACTCATATCAACCTCGTCAGAGATGAACTACGACAGGTGCACGTCATACTTTTATCCTCACGCCGCCTCCCACTGCCCCACAGTCAGCAGCACGATGCGGTGACTCGGGCGGTGGGGGAGAGGGAACACGCTCACGCCTTCGCCGAGGGTGATGTGTGGCTCAGGCATTCGCTCACCTTTCCACACGGGGAGGCGGTAGCGCTGCGTTTCCGCCACGTTGATGTACCCGCCCTTCGTGATGACACCGGCGATGCGGCGCGACTCGTCGAACTGCACGACGCGGCGCAGTGCGTCAGCCAGGGGCACTCCAGAGAACCGGGCGACTTCCCAGACGGCCTGCGCGTTCCAGCCGCAGCGGTTCAGGACGGCCTGAACGAGTGCGGCGGGCATGGCGAGTTCATCGCCGCCCGCCGTCGCCAAGAGTTCCAGGTGCTCGTCCATGTCAGGCACGCTGGCGTGCAGGTACCGGATCACCTCTTCGTAACTGGCCGCGTCCGGGTCGGCGTCGTCTTTCTCCATGGCGAGACCGTGACTGAGTTCGTGGGCCAACTCCACACGTCGGACGCGACGGGGCAAGCCGCGAGCAAGGGTGATCAGCCGGGGCGGCGTGAGAAAGCTGGTCTTGCCGTACGCGATGCGATACCCGAGCTTCACTGCCAGATCGTCGAGATTTGGAGCGTGGGCTTGGTTCTCTTGAGTGACCACGTCGGAAAGGCGTGAACGGTGGAACTCAATGAGGTCACGAACAACGGGGTCCCTCATTCCTCGGGCTCCGGCGGGTCGAGTTTCTCCCGGAGATCGAGGTACAACGCCAGCCATTCTTCGGGGGTCTGCGGTCGCCTGCGGTGAGGAAGGCGTTCCATGGTGCGCTGCCAGCGGTATTCCTTCAGGCCTTCCATACCGGGACGGTCACCGTAGATGATTGCCGCGTCGATGAGCGTGTCTGGGATGGGTGGTAGAGCCTGTTTTGGGATGCGGTAACCCTTCGCCTTGGCGGTGAAGGCCGCAGAGGCCGGTGCGCGTGGCTCATCAAGGCTTGAGAGATTGAAGTCCAAGCCCAGCTTCTCTTCCAGCTCACTGAGTGTCCAATCGAGACCACGGGCAAGTCCGGCCAAACGAGCAATCGCAAGGTTGCTGACCTCGTACCGACCACCTTCGAGCTCGCTGACAGTGGTCTGGTTGAGAATGCCACTATCGAGAGCCACTTGCTCTTGGCTCTTCCCCAGTTGTGCACGACGCATTTTTAGGGCAACGGCCCACGCCGGAGCCACGCGTGCGGAGCGTGGCTTGGGGGGAGTCATAAGGTGCCCTGATACGTGCATGTGCATATTGACGTACCCATACGCCCATACTCCTTCACGGGTTCCCGGATGGTCTAATGCATGACCCATACTGCTATTGACGTATCACCCGGAAAACCATAAATTATGGGCATGCAGATGAAACGACTGAGGGAGCACCGGGAGGCGAAGGGGCTTTCCCGGGAGGCCCTGGCACGGGAGGCGGGTGTGTCTGCTGCCCTAATCCAAGCGCATGAGCAGGGAAGAAACCACGACACGCATGTCAGTGTTGCCGCTCCGCTCGCTCTCGCGTTGGGCATCCGTATGGATGAGCTCTTCGCTGTCGAGGATATGGGTTTCCGGGTAAAAGCCGCGCAGCCCACCCCCTAAACGAAAAGGGACGCCCCTCGTCCGAGCGCCCCGCCCACCGACCCCAGGAGGTCAATGGCATGACTCAGATTCTACCCTACGTGCTCGAAGTCGGAACCCAGGAGGTCGTGCTGACCCCTGATCCGACCCACGAGTTCACCGCCACCACTGAGCAGGTGGCCCTGGGCTACGGGGTGAGCCCTGAGGCCATTCGCAGCCTCAAGACGCGGCGCGATGAGGAGCTGCTTGAAGGCAAGCACTGGGTCACCGCTACGGGCGTTGCAATTCGCAACGCTGGCGAGCTCCAGCGTCAGCAGACCCTCTGGACGAAGCGCGGGATCGTGCGCCTCGGCTTCTTCATCCGCAGCGCCCGCGCCCGCCTATTCCGCGACATGGCCGAAGACCTCGTGATCGGCGTCATGACCGCGCCCCAGGCTGGTACGCCCGCCCTGATCAGCGCGCGTGGCGTGGCCGCCGGGCTCGGGTGCAGCCGCACCAGCGCGCAGAACCGCATCAGCCACGCCCGCATCAAACCCACGCACCACTACCTCGACCCCACCAAAGGGCAGCCCGGCTACCTGTACCCACTGGACGCCGTGCAGGCCCGCTGGCCCGCCGTGAGCTTCCGCGCCTTCATCGGGGATGCCCGGCCCGGACTGGCCCCCGTGGCGAGTGCCGTGACTGCCAGCGCAGGCGGCAAGATCGCCCGCCGTCACCAGCCCCGCCTGCTGCCCACCGACACGAGCACCGAGCAACTCGCGCGCCGCCTCCTGAGCCTCGAAGCGCAGAAGAAGGCCGTTCTGCGCGAACTGGCAGCCCTGGCATGACACCTAAGCCCATCACCCTTCCCGCCCTCAGCCGTGAGGACCGGATGCGCGCCTGGCTCGCCAGGAACGCCCCGATCGCCACGGCACAAGCCGCTCAGAAGACCCAGGCGAAGAAACCCGCCTGAAAGCACACACCCCCCGCGTCACAGCCGGTGCAACGGCTCAGCGGGGGGAGGAGGTACGAACATGATACAGGACGGGATTTACCAGTACAGCAAGCCTCAGGCCTTCGGGCCGAGCACCCCGGTCCTCGTGCAGGTCAGTGGCGGGCAGGTCGTCCGCTACGACTGGGGCACCTACAAGAACCTGCCCCTGCGCTCCGATCAGGCGGCCCAGGTGCTGCTAGACCTGACCGTACGCATCGCTGATCACGCCCGCTGGGGCGCGCAGCTGGAATTCAGCCCGGCCCTGGTCATGCCCGCCCCCGCGCCCATCGCCCTGTACCCCGGCGGCGCGGCGTGAGCTCTCCGCTCGTCAGCGACATGATCGCCCGCGCCCGGCGCCGCTCGCTGCTGGTGCTGCTGCTGATCCTCGTGTTCCTCGTGGGCGTCGGCGTCGGTCTGAAGATCCTCGAAGTGCAGACCGTCATGGAAAGCGCCGTGAACGGCGTGATCGCCCTGGCGCTGGCCATGTGGGCGGTGCGGCTGTGAAGCTCAGCATCTCCGAGCTGGAAACCCGCATCGCGGAGTACACCGCTGACCGCACCGCGCTCCAGATCAAGCTCGCAGGTCTGTCCCAGGACCACCCGGACTACCTGCCCACCGCTGCTGCCATCCGCACCGCCGAGGTGGCGCGCCAGGAACTTCGCGGCGAACTCGCGCACCGCGAGTGGCTCACCGACCCCCGCCTGCCCGGCAGCCCCTACGACCGGCGCGCCCAGCGCCAGGAGGTTCACGCGTGACGTTCCTGCTGCCCCGCTTCATTCCGGCCCGCCTCACCGGCACCGAGTCGTTCAGCACCGCACCCGAATCGCGCGGCCTGCGCATCAACCACGACCGCGCCCGCGCCGCACTACTGGAACGCGGCGTGCTGCACCACCGCCCCGCGCTGAGCGTGAGCGCCGCGTACCTCCGCACGCACGGCCTGACCGAACTGGTCGTCCGGCGCGGCGGGCAGACCATCGAACGCCGCACCTGGGCGGACGGGAGCCGCGCGTGAGCGAAGCCACCCGCACTCTCCGGTACTGGCTGGACAACGCGCCCACCAGCAACAGCGACCGCTACGCGCTGGAACAGGCCGCGCGGGCCGTGCTGACCGAACTGCACACCGCGCTGTCTGAGCGCAACGCCCTCTGGGCCGCCGCGTGGGCACTCGTGCAGCTGAAAGACGGCCCGCGAGACGCCGAGCACCACGAAGCGAAAGACGACGCCTGGGAACATCTGCGGGCCGCCCTGAGGTCCACGAAGGCCACACAGGACACCCAGCACCACACCCCCTAGCCCCTCTGGCAGGGGTGCGGCTGCCCAACGCACAGCGGCCCAGCGGTACGGACACCACGACCCCCTCCACTCACCCGGCCCACGACACCCAGCACCGGGCCAACACCAGGAGCACACCATGCGCGGAACCGCACAGCAGCAGAGCACCTTCGAACGCACCCTCTTCGACCCCGGCACCTACCCCATGACCCTCAAGAAAGCCCTCGTCATGTGGGGCAAGCCCACCCAGTTCCAGCCCGACGGCGCGCCCAAGATCATGTTCGTCTGGGAGTACGAGGCCGACGGGCAGACCTTCGAACTCGTCGACTACCTCGGCTTCCCCAAGAACTTCGCCTTCAACGACAAGAGCATCTTCTGGAAGCGCGTGGGCGAGATCGCCGGCACGAAGATCACCAGCGAGAACGCCGACACCGTCGACATCGACCTGGGCGAGTTCATCCAGTCCTACGACGAGCTGGTCGATCACCTGCAGAGCAAGGACGAGAAGGGCAACAACGAGAAGGCCGAGGTGAAGGGCCTGACCGTCGCCGATCAGCAGCTGATCGGCAAGACGTGCCAGCTGGTCGTGAAGGTCTGGGACAGTAACGGCAAGCAGGGCAACGAAATCGCGGCCGTCATGCAGGTGGGTGGCGGCACTGGCCCGCGCAAGCCCCAGCGTCAGGCCGCCCAGCCCGCAGCGGCGCCCCAGCAGCAGGCTCCGGCGAGTCGCCCCCCAGCCCGTCCGGCCACCCCGGCGCCCGCGCCCGCCATCAACGACGAACCCCCGTACTGACCTGAGTTTCGACCCTATCCAATCCCCCTGAGGAGCACGTAAAAAGCCCACCGCATACGCCTGGAAAGCCTGCGGTGGGCATTTTTCAGCCCCTGAAGAGAGGCGAGATCATGTTAAAGCAGCAACCCGGTTCCCTCTGGTTCCGCTCCGACCCTCACCAAGCCATACGAGAGCTGCCCGGCGTCGGTTCCCGCCTCGCCCCCCGCATCATCGAAGACCTGGGCGACGGGGACGCGCACGAAGCGCTCGTCATGATCGAACGCAACCCCTACAACCTGATGCAGGTCGACGGCTTCGGCTTCAAGAAGGCCGACAAGATCGCCCTCGCGCAGTTCAACCTGGGCAGCGAAGACCCCCGCCGCCACGAGGCAGGCAACCGCAGCATCCTCGAACAGAAGGGCGTACTCACCGAGAAGGAACTGACCGCCGAACGCGCCCGCCTGGAACTTCGCGACCCCGCGCACCTGGGCAGCGGCGTGGACATCGAGGAGGGCCTGTACTGGCTGCCCGAGGAACTCGCCGCCGAGAAGGGCCTTGAAGCCTGGATGCGCCGCATGACCATCGGCGAGCCCGCCCTGGCTGACCTGGCCCCTGCTCAGCAGGCCGTGTGCGACCGCCTGGGCCTGGATGACGTGCAGACCCGCGCGGTGCGCGCCATCCTCGCCAACCGCGTGCTGAGCCTGACCGGCGGCGCCGGCTGCGGGAAGACCCACGTGATCGCCGCAGCGGCCCAGTGCGTGACCATCGCGGGCGGCACGGTGCGCGGCATGGCCTTCGCCGGGAAAGCCGCGGACCGGATGCGCGAGGCGTTCGACCGGTACGGGATCATGGCCGACGCCAGCACCATCCACAAGGCGCTGGGCTTCATGCGGCGCGAGTTCACGGTGCCCGTCCTCGACGAGGACCTAGTCGTGATCGACGAGAGCAGCATGCTCCCCAACTGGCTGCTGTGGGCCGTCGTCATGCGCCTCAGCCCCAGCAGTCGCCTCGTGGTCGTGGGTGACCCGAACCAGCTGCCGCCCATCGGGCACGGCACGCCGTTCGTGGACCTGATCCGGCACGGCGCGCCCCGCGTGCACCTGGAACGCAACTACCGCCAGCAGGACCAGCAGGGCATCCTCCACGTCGCCGAAGGCATCCTGCACCGCAAGCGGCCCGCCCCGGCGGACTGCGTGGAGTTCCACCTGAACACCGCGCAGACGAACCTCGAGGCGCTGTTCACGGACCTCGTCCGGCGGCATGGCGGGCAGGACTTCAACGACTGGCAGGCCATCACGTACCAGAACGAGAACGCGGAGCGGTACAACCTCGCCGCGCAGGCCGTCATCAACCCCGATGGCGAGGCCCTATTCGAATACCCGTTGTGGAAGCTGGGCACCGGCGAACGCAACCGGCCGCTGCACAAGGCCGAGGTGCGGCGCGGCGACAAGATCATCGTCGTCAAGAACTCGACGCTGCTGGGCATCTTCAACGGGCAGACCGGCCGCGTCGTGGACCGCACGTACAAGCCCAAACGCGTCCTGCGTAAGCAACCGGATGGCAGCTGGGAAGAGGAACTG
The DNA here is from genome assembly GCA_943327755.2 of Deinococcus hopiensis KR-140. Classification (GTDB taxonomy): domain Bacteria; phylum Deinococcota; class Deinococci; order Deinococcales; family Deinococcaceae; genus Deinococcus; species Deinococcus hopiensis_A. The sequence goes on along the minus strand of CALPYF020000006.1, from coordinate 141,095 downwards.
GGCGACCCGATGATGCACCTGGTCGTGCAGATCGGCACGCAGGAAAGCAGCGTCGCGATTCCCGAGGACGAGCTGGAGAAGTACGTGCAGCTGGGCTACGTGATCACGGTGCACAAGGCGCAGGGGTCCGACTGGGACCGTGTGATCCTGATCCAGCCGAGCGCGGTGCGGGCGGACACGGCCCGGCCGTTCTTCTACACCAGCGCCACCCGCGCGAAGACTCGCCTCGTGATCGTCTCGATGCTGCCCACGCCGACGTGGTGGACGAACGCGGCGCAGGATGCCCCCGAGGTGCCCAGCAGCCTGATGCGCCGCCTCGCGCGCCCAGCACCTGAGCCCGTCGAGCTGGACATCCGCCCGGAGTTCATCCCGGCCGCTGAGCTGATCCTTGGGCGCCCCGTGGTGGCCGCTGAGCCTGAGCCGGTCTACCCGGAAGAGGGGTACGAGCTGCTGGCCGCTGGCCTCAAGCGCTACGCAGCTGGGCGTGCACCCGTGCGCGTCACCGAACCCACCGACAGCGCGCCCCTGACCGTGGAACCGGCGGCCCAGCGGGATGACGTGGTCAGTACCGCAGCGCCGCAGGTGTGGCGCACGCTTCGGCAGCCGAGTGTCGCCGAAACGCCCGTCTCCGACCACATCGAGGCGCTCAAGGCCCAGTTCAAGACCATGGAGGTGGCGTGATGTCGCTGCTCGAACAGCCGCCCCGGACCTTCATGGTCGCTGACCTGAACAACTTCTACGGCAACCTCACCAAGCTGCCAGAGGCCATGAACGAGGCCATGGAACACACCATGAAGCCCTCCTACAGGACCAGGGGCGAACTTGACCGGACCCTCGCACAGGACGTGGCTGAAGAGTACGCAGAGAAAGTCTTCTATGACTGGGACTGCCCCGCCGACTTCGACCTGATCATCTGGGAAGCCCACGAGGAAGACGAGCCGCGCGGTCCTGTCTTCCGGGTGAAGATCGGGGTCCGGTACGCGCCTCTGTTCCACGACAGCTATGGCGAAGCGGTGAACCCGTGAAGGCCCTCACCCTGCGCCATCCGTGGGCCTTCGCCATCGCCCACCTCGGCAAGAGAGTCGAGAACCGGGACTGGGACGCCCGCACCGCTGACCTGATGGGCCTGCCGCAGCTGGTGGGGGAGACCATCGCCATTCACGGCGGCACCGCCCCCCAGCGCCCCAAGCGCGCCGGGCACTGGAGCCAGCTGGCTGAGGCGAACCTGTGGCGCCAGCACTGCGAGGACCTGCAGGGCGTGCACCGCATCCTCGGCGGCGAGCTGCCCGACAGTGCCGCCCAGTACCTCGCGCGCCGCGGCGTCACCGCGCTGACCCCCGAGGCGTTCATCCTCCCCGGCGTCGTCGCCGTCGCCACCGTGGCTGACGTGGACGTGCACAGCACCGACCCCTGGGCCGTGCCCGGCCTGCTGCACATCCACCTGACGAACGTCATCACCCTTCCCGAGCCGGTGCAGTGCAGCGGCAAGCAGGGCGTCTGGGATCTCGGTGACGACCTCACCGCCATCGTCCAGGCCCGCCTCACCCCACCCGCGCCCCAGCAGTGGGGGCACCTCACCGGACAGGACTGGCTGGCATGAGCCCTTCCCCTGTCATCCGGTACCCCGGCGCGAAGTGGCAGCTGGCCAGCTGGATCATCGACCACATCCCCGCCCACCACACCTACATCGAACCCTTCTTCGGCTCCGGCGCAGTGTTCTTCAACAAGCCCATCAGCCCGAGTGAGTACATCAACGACCTGGACGGCGAAGTGGTGCACCTGTTCCGCACCCTGCGCGAACAGCCTGAAGCCCTGGCCGCGGCGATCGAACTGACCCCCTGGGCTCGGGAAGAGTACGAACTCAGCTACGACCTGGCTGACACCACGGATCCGCTCGAGCGGGCCCGCCGCACCATCGTGCGGCACTGGCAGGCGTATGGCGGCACCGCCCACCGCGGCACGTACCGCAGCGGCTGGCGGCACAGCGGGCCGCAAGGCGGCGCCACCAAGAACGTCACCCGCCAGTGGGAAGGTGTGCCGGACCGCATCCGCGCCACGGCCGCCCGGCTCCGCCACGCCCAGATCGAATGCCTGCCGGCCGTGACCCTGCTGGGCCGCATCAACGGCCCGGACGTCCTGGCATACGTGGACCCGCCCTACCTGGGCAAGACGCGGAAGTGGAAGAGGTTCTACGCGGCGGAGATGTTTGACGAGGCCAGCCACACCGAACTGCTCGAAACCCTGCTCGACTTTCAAGGCCTCGTGTTGCTGAGCGGGTACGGCAACGAGCTGTACGACGACATGCTCGCAGACTGGGCCCGCGTCGAACGCCGGGCCGCAGCGGAGAAAGGACAGGAACGCACCGAGGTGCTGTGGATCAACCCACGGGCCGCAGCGGCACTCGAGCTCCAGGACTCCCTCCGGCAAATCTCACTGTTCGATTTCGGAGCGTCACCGTGACCACCCCGCTCGCCTTCCTCACCAGCCTGTACGCGGGTGTCACCGCGCAGGGCTGGGTGGAATTCCGTTACCTCAAGGGCGGTGCCAAGCACTGGATGCCCTGGCCCGTATTCGAAGGTCACCCCGACCTCTTCACCCCCGATCGCGCCCCAGCAGGCAAGGACGTGTACTTCGGCGTCGCCCTGCGCAAGGACCAGACGAGCGGCAAGGCCGAGAACTGCAAACCCACCCGCCTCGTGTGGGTGGACGTGGACCTCGCCGATCACCCCGACCTCACCGGCGGCCTGCACAAGGACACCCTGCACCAGACCGCGCCCGAGGAGCTGGCCGAGTACAAGGCCACCCTCCTCGCGCAGAGCATCAACACCCTCGCCGATCACGGCCTCAGCATCCGCGCAGCCGTGGACAGCGGGCACGGCGTGCAGCTGTACCTCGCCCGGGAGTACGCCACCGACCAGGCCGACACTGAGCGGTTCAACCGGGCGCTGGCGCACCTGCTGGGCGGGGACCTCAAGAGCACCGACCTGGCGCGCATCCTCCGCGTCCCAGGTACACACAACCTCAAGAACCCGGCCCGGCCCCTGCCCGTGCAGGTCCTGTTCACGGACGAGACCGCCACCGTCACCGACGCCGCCCTGAACGCCCTCCCGCAGCCGGAGAAGACGGCGCCGGAACCTGCCCCCGCCCCTGCCGCCTCCCGCCCCCAGGTCACCGGGGACACGCAGATGGAACGCTGGGCACGCACGGCCCTCGCGAAGGAATGCGACCTCATGGCCAGCACCAGCGAGGGCGGCCGGAACCACCAACTGAACCGCAGCGCGTTCAGCCTCGGGCAGATCATCGGCGCCGGGGCCCTCGACGAAGTGGAAGCGGCCCAGCAACTCACGCAGGCCGCCCGTGCCGCCGGCCTCCCCGATGACCAGATCTTCCCCACGCTCCGCTCCGGCCTGGAAAGCGGCAAGGCCAAACCGCGCGACCTCAGCAAAGTTGGCCAGCTGCCCCCCAGCGCAGGCCGCGGCACCATCGGAAAGCACGGCGGGCAGGGTGACGACGGCGGCAGCATCACCGTCGCGGACGTCCTCGCCGCCCTGCCCGACAAGCCCGGCCTCGCCCACTACCGCGACCTCGTCACCGCCGACATGCGCCAGCACGACCACGTCTACCGCTACCACCAGGTGTGGCGGAACTGGTGGGAGTACCGCCAGGGCGTCTACGTCGAAGTGCCCGACGAGGTCATGGCCCAGAAGGTGGACCTGTGCCTGCAGTCCTACGGGTTCACCCTCAAGAACGCCCAGGTGACCGAGATCCTCACCAAGATCGGCCGTGACCCGCTGATCGGCAGCCGCGAGGTGGACCAGGGCGCGTGGGAACTGAACACCCGCAGCGGCGTACTGGACCTCGCCAGCGGCGACCTGTACGAACACAGCCCCGCGTACTTCAGCATCATCCAGAGCGCCGCGCACTGGCGGCCCGGCACCATCGCCCACGACTGGCTCGCCTTCCTCCGGCAGGCCGTCCCCGACGAGGGAGACCGCGAGTTGCTCCAGATGTTCGCCGGGCTGTGCCTGACCGGCGAGACTAGCCCCCAGCGCGCCCTGCTGCTCGTGGGTGACGGCGGTACCGGCAAGAGCACCTTCGTGCGCGTCCTGCAAGCCGTGCTGGGCAATCTCGCCACCTCATCCGCACTGGAGAACATCAAGGACGGTTCGTTCCTCGTGGGCACGCTCGTCGGCAAGCGCATGTGCGTCGTGAGCGAGCTGCAGCGCAACGTGGACTGGCTGCCCTTCAAGCGCGTCACCGGCGAGGACCAGATCAGCATCGACGTCAAGAACAAGACACCCTACACCACCAAGCTGGATCTCAAGCTGATCATCCTCTCGAACGTCATGCCCTTCCTGGGCGACGACACCAGCAACAGCTCCCTGATGCGCCGCTTCCTGCCCGTCGCCTTCAACGTGCGCCCCCAGACCCCCGACCCCACCCTGGAAAGCCGCCTCACACACCCGGACGAGTTGCCCGGCGTCCTGAACTGGATGCTGGACGGTCTGCGCCTCCTGCAAGAACGCGGCATGCGCTTCCCCAGCAGCGACGGCAACGCCCTCGCCCGCGAGATCGTCGAAGAGAGCAACCGCGTCATCTCGTTCCTGCGCGAGGAGTGCAGCTACACCCCAGACGCCACCGTCACCACCGGCGAACTGTACGACGCCTACCGCAAGTGGGCCGGGCGTACCGGGCACGGGGCCCTCAGTGCCACCGGATTCGCCAAGCAACTCCTGGCCGCCGGGCGCTACTTCGACAAGCCCATCGAGAAGGGCCGCACCAAGAGCAGCCGCCTGTTCGTGAACCTGATGCTCAGCACCAACCCCGGGGGGTGGGAAGAATGACCGGTGACAAGTTGATGACAGGTTTGAAATCGAACCTGTCACCCGAAAAAGCCGCGCTCAGCCGTCTCTTTCTGGGACGGGTGACAGGTGACAGGTTTTTCTATAAGCACGTACGAGAAGTAAGAGAAGAAGAGAAAACACGCAAGTCTCCCCCCCAGGGGCTGTCACCTGTCACCCGCACCCCCTGGAATGCGACTGGGCGCGGCTGCAAGGCGGTGACAAGTTCTCAAATCAACATGTCACCCAACTTGTCACCCGTGCGCCCAGAGGGGTCTGTATGCCCCTGACCGGCACCAAGAAGCCCAGCGCGAGCACTGGCAAGCCCAAGACCGCCGGGAACCTCGTCAAGGCCATCCTCGATCAACTGGACACCGAGTGGGCCACCCTCAAACAGGACGACCCCGCCATCCACGGCGACGAGGCCGCGCTGCTCGCCTACTACCACGTCTGCACCCGCTGCCTCATCCAGCAAGTCGGTGACCCCTACACCGCCCAGTTCCCCCAGGGCTACCTCGACACCGAACGCCTCCCCAAACTCTGCGCCTACCTCATCAAGTGCCAGGACCTGGAAGGCGAAGCACTCAAAGCCGCCCGTGAACGCGCCGTCGCCGCCCTCCGTACCTGCTGGCCCGCCTACCGGGACCTCGCCATACCCGACGCCCACGAAATCGAACCCTGGGGCAGCCACGCCGCCTGGGAACTCAAATGCCTCCCCTTCACCTGGGCGGCCATCGAGCAGAACTGGCACGGCGAGGACGACGACCCGAACCGCACCAAGTTCCTGCCCACATTCAGCACGCAGGCCAGTGCCGACTTCCACCTGCACGGCCTCGCCACGCTGCTCCTGAACCGCCAGTGCCGGTACTACCTGACCGACCTCAAGTCACACCAGACCCACGACGGGAGGGCCTAACCATGACCGCAAAAGACAGCAAGAGCACCCCGAAGAAAGCCGAAGACGCGCTGCTGGCCGGGGCGGGCAGCGAGTTCGCCCTGAGTGGCAGCGAGCAGAACCCGGCGTTACGTGACGGGACCGCGCACCGCGTCCCAGCCGAGCAGGACGCCACCTGTCACGATGAACATCACCGCGAACCGCTGCCAGGGCTTCACGCACAGGCGATCCAGACCGAAGCTGACCGCGACGAGAATCACGAGCAGCAGCAGACTTCTCAACCAGAAATCGGACACACCGCAGTATCTCAGGCCCTGGCGCTCGGAGGTACCCCGTGATCACCCGCGCGACGGACATGCAGAATCTGCTTGCCCTGGTCCGCAAGGACCCCGGACGGCCCGCGAATCACTACGCGGTGCGCCTGGGCCTCTCGCACAACTACACCCGGAAGCTCCTGGCTGAACTCGCGCAGCTGGGCGAGCTGACCAGCCGGACCGTGCGCGTTTACCGCGCGGCGTTACAGCGACCGGGGCCAGCCGATGATCGCCATGCCCACCCACACGATCACCAGAAGAGTGTGTACCCAGCGGTGGCGCGACCACATGGCCGCCAGCCCAAGGACGGCCGCCAGCTTCAATTGACCCAGGCCGAAGTTCACCCATCGCCACTCGTACCCATCCGGCACGAGGAACCAGTCCACGAGGGTGGCAATCCCGTACACGAGCATCAGCGCGACGTACCACTTGCCCTGCCGGTCGGAAAGACTCATACCCCCCGTCCTATCACTGATGATCAGGGCGCGCACGCAGAAACGCCCGAGGGACGCCAGTGACGCGCTTCACCATCCCCGCGCTGCCCTGTGCCCGCACGACCGCCGGGAAGATCGACCGCACCAAGCCGCTGCGGCCCAAGCTGGTGGGGTACTACACGAAGGGCGCGCGGCCCAACTGGACGCGCATGAACGAGTACCACGCCTGGAAGGATCACGTCCGCGAGCACGCCCCCGCCGGTCTGCCGCAGCCCACACAGGGACAGCCGGTGCGGGTGGACATCTGGTGCTGGTTCGCGGACGGCACGCACAACGACCCGGAGAACGTCAGGAAGGGGAGGTTTATGGCGACCTGGACTGTGTTTTCTGATATGATGAAGAAGCGGAAACCCGGAACATCAGTGCGGCTAACACTGTCCGGGCATCGGCAGACCGTTAGGGGGTCTACAAAATGAAGCGTATCGAATTTGCTGATATTGAGCAAGTCTGGCGTTCATACCAAGAGTTGGGCAGTGTTCACAAAGTGGCTGCGCAGTATGGGTGCTCACACTCAACTATCCAGCATGCACTCAAGAGAGCAGGCTACAGACTCAACGCAGAGAAATGGACGGCGGAAGAAGATGCTCAGGTGACTGCTTTTTACCGTGAGACTCCACCTGAAAAATTTGATATCGCTATTCTCGCCTCGACGCTTCATCGCAGTGTCCACGGTATTCATATGAGGGCATTTCGACTAGGACTTACTGTCTCTAGAAGCGAAAGGTCTAAGTCTCTGCGTGCTGGTCAGGCCGGGGGAAAGCGGCTTCAGGCTCATCAGAAAGTCCATGGTCATGCACGGGGCATGGCGGGAAAGAAACACAGTAATGATGCGTTAGACCGCATTAGTCAGGCTGGCCTTAAGGCTTGGGCTATGCGTTCTGAGGAGGAAAAAGAGGCCCGCAACTTGAAGATTATGAGGACTAGAGCGGAGAGGGGAATTCTCCCGCCACAACGTCTCAAATCTTCTTGGAAAGCAGGCTGGCATATAATTGGCGGAAGGAAGATTTATTTCCGAAGTTCTTGGGAAGTAAATTATGCTAATTATTTGCAGTGGCTTAAAAGTTTGGGTAAGATTTTGGAATGGGAGTTTGAGGCTGAAACCTTTTGGTTTGACGGTATAAAACGGGGGTGCGTTTCATATCTACCTGACTTCCGCGTGACGGAGACTGATGGTGAATATGTTTACTACGAAATCAAAGGCTGGATGGATGAACGCAGCAGAACTAAAATTAAGAGGATGGCAAAGTATCATCCTGCGGTGAAGCTGATAGTTGTAGATTCAAAGGAATATAACGCTCTCTCTAAGAAGATGAAAAATATAGTACCCGGATGGATATAATTCCACTTCATCAAATGGCATCTAAAAATTAGAATAGGATGGTATGCAATTGGGCATACCATCCTATTCTAATTGATTTAGGTGAAGTTATTTCTTCGGCTTACTCTTCTTGCTGGTTGACGTGCTTGCGCTCTTGCGGCTGTTGCCAAGGGCCTGCCCCTTCTCGTAACTGGCCTGCATCTTCTGTCGGGTCTGCGCGACGAGATCTTTGAAGTCCACGAGGCCAGACTCGATGGCCTCCACGCTGGGTTTGACTGTGCCACCACGGCGAGCGGCAGCCAGTTCGCGGTTCGTTTCTTCAAACCACTCGTCAAACTCGGGCGTGTGATCGAAGATCATCTCGCGGGTGTCCTTCTGATAGGTGTCTTCGCTGCCCCTGCGGGTGAACTGTTTGGGCATCGTGAAGCGTTCAGGGAGGTACGCGCCGTCAATCTTGCCGGAGCGCACGGCCTCTTGGAACAACTTGATAAACGTATCGCTGCGCTGGGGGTTGCTGAGTTTTTGAACCTGCTCGCTCAATTTGACGTAAGCCATGCCTTTAGTTATAAGTGAATACAGTGGATAAAATCAATCATGTGCAGAACGTAAAAATGTCATGGCGGGGGGGCAAGTGTTGAAAGAGATCGTTGACTCTGTTTTGAGCCTGAGCAAAGGCGGATTTCCTATATGGCTTGTGGTACTACTCACCCTAGCCTTCGTCGTTTCGCGAATTTTCCAGTCTTACCTTACGACTTACACGAACTTCGTGACCCCGTTTGAATTGCGCCGCCACAGCAGGTTGAGGCAGGTTACGGAGTGGAGTGCAGCAGAGAGTACCGCTGAGGTGAAAGATCTTTTGGAAGAGGAACGTCACCGCCTGATCTTCTTGGATCTCACTGGCATCAATGCTTCGCACAAACGCCGTCAGGAACTTGCCTTACTCCACCGGGCAGTTGGGGGGAGGTACGCGTGGAAAGACATCCGTCTGGCGGAGCCCTTCTTGAAGCAAGGTGCAGATGGGCAAATTGTGCGGGGCGTCAACCGCGTTTTCGTCGGCTTCATGTGTGGTTTCTTTGGTCTGGGATTGGTGACGTTCGGGGCAGGGTATTACTACACGGCCCCGTTACTCCGCTTGTTCAGAGACACATCCGGCTCCAGTGCGTTCGTTTTTCTGGTGGCGGCTCTGGTCATCTTTGGGATCTTTCTACTCATGGCAGGAAGTGCGTTCACTCAGGCGCTGCCTGTCCTGCGGGCCTTGCAGCTACAGAGGTGGATTCCTGAGACGAGCGTAATGCCAAGAGTAGAGGTAATAGCCTCTTCTGAATAGGTTGCCCCACGGGTATGTGGGTGCCCGCGCAGGAGACACGATAGAGAAGGGAGCGACGTGATTGCTGCTGCCCTGTGGGGCCTAGACTGGTTGCTTGACCGTATCCGGCAGGGCGTGAGTCCAGCGTCTCTCTTGCGAGAGAACGGCACATTTGGGTACCCAGGGGATCGCACGCGGGCCTATGCAGTGGCAGTTCTGGGACTCGCTGCACGGCTTGGGGACATGAGGGCAGTGCAGGCCCTAGCCTGTCTGGAAATGGGTATGGAAGTAGGTCAAGAGGTGGCGTGCCGGTAAATGGCGGTGAATGGCGGCAAAAATGCCGCCCCTTCCATCGGGGGCGGTTTAGGCTGCGTGCACCGTACTGGCTATCACTGCTTGCCACATTCGGATGACAAGGATGGGTTTGGTGTGGGATTGTGTTCCACAGACAACCCCAAAGCGACTACTGCCTGTATCTGTGCGTGATTCATCCTCAGTAAGGGATTGGGTAGAAGATGATGACGGTTGGCTCTATAACGAGTTTGCGAGGATGACATGGAAGATTTAGCAGAACAGCTCAACAAGCAGCGGCGCAAGGTTGATTTTGATACGTTTGATATGACTGTCAAGGAATTAATATCATTGGTGGCAGACGAAACAATCGATATAGCTCCTGTTTATCAAAGAAAATTTAGATGGGAGGCGGATAGACAGTCGGAGTTGATTGAATCTATTTTCTTAGGCATTCCTGTTCCAAGTTTGTACATGGCTGCAAATCGAGATGGAACGTGGGAGTTGATTGATGGTGTACAGCGCTTGAGTTCGCTGTTACATTTTGCTGGGGATGATGGTGCGAGGGAAATTCTTGGTCTCGGATCTGGATTGAGATTAAGGGGCTTAAAAAAGCTTGAAGCATTCAATGGCAAGGGATTTGATGACCTGCCGGCTTCAATTCAAACTGGCTTTAGGCTCAGGCCACTGAAAGTTACTACCATTACTGATAAAAGCGATAAGAAGGTAAGATTTGATTTGTTCGAGCGACTTAACACGGGGGGAGTAAAGCTCTCTCAGCAAGAAATACGGAATTGTGTGTATAGAGGAAGATTTAATAATTTTTTAAAAGAGATGGCCAGTGACGATAATTTCAGAGAGATAGTCAAAGTCCCGGTAACTAAAGAAGATGCCTTGAAGAATGAAGATTTAGTTCTTCGATTCTTTGCTTATTTATATGCTTATGATAAGTTTGAGCACTCTGTAAATGATTTCCTTAACGATTTCATGGATTTGGCAAGTAATAAGTTTAATTATAAGGAAGGTCGAACTATATTTAGAGAGGTGTTTAGAGTCTTGCGCGAAGCTCTGCCGGAAGGAATCACTCGTGGTAGGAATGCGACTCCGGCGAATCTTTACGAAGCCGTGGCTGTTGGAGCTGCGCTGGCTTATGTGAAGAATAAAAATATTGTTACGGATGGAGTAAGGGACTGGATATCATCTAAGGAGCTTCTAGAAATAACGAAAGAAGGAACTAATACAAATAAAATGGTTAAAGATAGACTTCAGTTCGGATTCTCTAAATTTACTAATGGCGATACTCTCTGATACTCGGCAATATTTGACTGACCGCGTCCTTGAAATGCGATCACTGTTAATGGCAGTACCGAACACGCCTACAGACCCCACGCGTCCATATTCAATTCAAACGAAGGGTTTATTCTTTATATCTCTTTATGCGATGTTTGAGCATATTGTAACCGAATGTATACAAAAGGTGCTCGAGAATATGAATCTCAGCTTGGCTAAGAAATCAGATATTAAAGATATCGTTCTCTCTGTTGTCCTAGATGCTGAGGCAAGTGCTTTATCGAACTGTGGCCCCGATAAAGTATGGCAAAAGAGAATCAATCTCTTTTCTGCCATCTCTTCCTCCGAAGTTATCAATGTGAGCACTTCGATTTTACCGATTCCTGGTGGTAATATTAAATACAAGCACATTAAAGCGATTTGGGAAGTGTTTGAAATCCCGGTAGTAATCAATGTCAATCCCATAATGGCACAGAAGATAACCACAGTTACTGATCATAGGAACGCTATAGCGCACGGACGACAGACGACGGAAGAGATAGGGAGGCTCTACACGAGGAACAGCTTGGAAATTACACTTAATGAATATGATGCATTATGCGAGTCCATAATCGATGCATTTGAAGATTATATAGTGAATCAAAGATATATTAAGGGGAACTAGCTTTTGGAAAAAACGAGCACACTTTCTTTTGGAGTATAGATGGGTCGGTAAATATTCGAACGGGTATTTATGCTGGCCATTGACAAATTTTTTGAAAACTCAAACACGTTTTCTATGTTTAGATTGACGCTTCCGGCCATTTCTTGAGCTATGAGTGGTACATTATTGTGGATTTCCTTATAATATGAATCTTGGATTACCAAAACCGCCTTCCCATTAGATTTAAGTATTCGGTCCATTTCCCTTATTGATTGATACAGACTGCTAAAGTATTCAAAGTGAGATTTATAGTAGTATCCACCTGAGGCTTTTGATCGGTGAGATTTAAGTCTGTTGAGGAATATTAAGCATTCTTGACCCCAACTAGAGTCAATATCTCCAATATCCTTGCTTACAGTTGTTGTGCCCATTAATGATCGCCTAATTTGATCAAAAGTCTTTGGGTTATGTCCAATGATGGCTAACTCGGGAGTGGTTTTAACCGCATAATCAATTCTGGTACAATAGGGTGGAGAGGTAATTATAAAGTCAGCTGACTCTGCGCTAAGTGGAGTCATTTTGCTATCACCTGTGAAGATCTTTGGCTTTAAAAGATGTCTGTCTGTTTCTTTAGTAGATTCTGCAAATAAAGCACTTGTTTCCCTTGCAAACTCTGAAATTAGTTCGTATTTAGTTATTTTTACCTTCTCAGCGCTCGTTTTGGTTTTTCTAATCCACGTATCGTTGGACCCGATAAATCTTTTGATAAAATTCCTGACTACCCTGAACAGTGCTAAATACACTAATGCTTCTGAATCGCTTAGAGATCCTGTTGAAACTGATTCATTAGGTATGTCGCGTGAAAACCTCATTGAATATTCTAATTGTCGAATAATTTTTGCAGACTCTTTAGTAAACCAATATGTGAGCATATCTTCATCGGAGCGATTTTTTCTCATCTGGTCGAAATTAGCGATAGCATCCAGCGCTATAACCTTGGCTTGAATATAATCCTCGATAGTTGAGGATCTTGCCTTCGCGACTATTGTCATTACTGGATTTAAATCTACTCCAACAGAGGCTATCCCCGATCTAGCTGAAACAAAAGTTGTGGTGCCGCTTCCATTCCAGGGATCGACAATAATGTCCCCCTTTTTGGCGTTAAGATATTCAAGTGCACTTTGGGCAAATAAGGGTGAAAAGCCTGCGTAATATGGATACCAGTGGCTTCTGTAACCTTTTGGTGCCGTTGTTTGCTTTGGATCTAAAATAGACGACATATTAATGAGTGGAATCCTTCTTCGGCACTGCAATCAACTCTAAATCTAGAGAGTCAAGTACTTCCTGCCACAGCTTAGGCACCTTGCCGCTTGTGCCTGAGAGAAGGCGAGTGATGCTTGGTCGATCAACTTCGAGGCGACGGGCCAGCTCACCTTGTGAAAGCTCACGCTCCCCCATGGCCTTTTTGACCGCCTCACGCACCTGCTCATTCATCCCAGTCACAGTATCACCTGTGTAAAAGCGTAACACTTTTAGCCACTGGATACAATACTTGCATCTAGTAACAAATATTGATACTATTAGTTCAGCAGAAGAGGGACCCGCCGTAGGAAGTGAGTCCCCCTCTTCTGCGAACCATCGGAGGTTCGTATGCAGTATGACGCGCAGAACGCAAAGGTTCCCGCTCTCTCCCGCACGTGGGAAACCGTCACTCTCGACCGCATGGACGGCGCTGTCGTTCAGGTCCGCTACAACACCGTCACGATCAGCAAGCACGGCGGCGTGCTCATGGCCGAAGTGGACGGCCAGCCCGCCGACGTGCTCACCGCTGACCGCATCCTGCGCGGCGCAGACGAGCGGCACCTCAAGCACGAGATCAAGCCCTTCCCGGCGAGCATGGCCCGCGCCCTGGGGATCAGCGCATGACCGGGGGGCAGGCTCACCCCCTGCCCCTTCTGGGGGAGTGCGATTCCTGCGGAGCCGCAAATGGCGTCATCTTCCACCACCCGGACGGGCAGCAGGAGCACTACTGCCCCCGGTGCGCCCAGCGGTACGCGCTCTACAACGCCGCATACGACCAACTGGAAGCCGGTATCCGCGAAGTGGTCGAGGCGTGGGTGAGCATCTGGGGCACCATCCCCGGCGTCGTTGACCTGCACGAGCAACTGCGGCAGATCGGGGCGCAGGTGGAAGCGGACTACAAGACAGGTTGCTTTGACCGGGAGGGAGTTCAACCCTTCCCCCGCGCGGCCTGAGTGACTGATGCCTGATTTATGTTTCTTATCGTGCTAGAGCTATTAAAAAATCAATCGTTTGTCTCGATGATTATCAATATCTGGATACTTGCTTGTGCTGACTGCTATGGATTTAACAATTGACCCGTAGTAATATTTAGCCGTGCAGAGATTGTCGATATGCGAATTGGGCCGTCCTGTTGCGGGCGGCCCATTGATATTGGTTAGGTAATAGTCACTCTGTTTTAAATGTAATTCCTCTCCGGGATATTGTTGGTGCTCTAAAAAGACAGATGTCTTAATTACTACAATTAATAATGGGGGTGCATAGTGATTGAAATAGATGAAAAAAATTTAGTCCACGTGTTCGGGTACCACCACTTCCCCCAGTACGACCCGCAGAACCCCCGCGTGGAAGTCGAGGTGAGCGCATGAACCATCTAGAAACTTCGCCAGAAGATGGTCAGTACGCTCGCGGCAATCAGGGCAGCCCACCCCAACCACAAGCCCAATCGAAACTCACTCGTTCGGTCAGCATCGTCGCGGATGTTGAACTCGTCCGCAACGGTATCGAACGCCCCTGGAATTCGCCGAGAGCTCATAGCGATCAGCACAGCGATGGTCATGAACGTGAGTGCTCCGAGTGCCAGTCCGCTCGCCCACCGCGTCGTCGTTGCCATCAGCAGCAGGCATCCAATCAGGAACGCGGGGCTCGCTCCGATCAGGGCAGGGATCATGCGCCTCAGGAAGGCAGGCACTCGGGATCGTCTCATTGCCACTGGAATACGGCAGGTCGGCAAGGGTGGTTCCTGTGACCGCCTCGCGTCGTCGCGCCAGCCCTGCGGCCCGCCAGGAGGTCACGCAGGCGCTGGGCAGCATCCGCCAGCAGCAGCGGGACGCCCGGGCGTACGCGGAACGCTGGTACCAGGCGCTCAGGGCGTGGGAGGTGATCGTGCCGCCCATCGTCATCCCCCGCATCCGGTACGGCACGTTCTACGTGGACAATGCCACCACGATGGGCGAGGGCGGCCCAGATCGACCTACCGGCCTGAGTCTGCCCTGCGGTGTACTGCGGGAGGGCGAGGTGGCCCGGATCATCACCCGCTGGGCGCAGAGCACCATCCCGGCCCAGCGGGAGCACGGGCTGCTGCTGGAACGCATCCGCCAGGGCGACAGCATGGCCACGTTGCTTCACCACAGTGGGCGCGGCTGGGCGGAGGGGGCCAAGGCATACGCAGAGGCCGTGCTGAACCTGGGTGTGCTGCTGAGCGACCCCGTGGCAGAGGTGCACCTACAAGCCCTTGTATTTGCGCGGGTTTCGCGTACACTTTCTGTAAGCTCGCAAGAGTAGTCAAGAGACAAGCAACGCCGCTCCGAAAGGGGCGGTTTTTCGTTGCGTTTCGAGACTGCCGGATGGTGACAGTCCGGTCCAACACCCAGTCGTCACGCCTGACAGTGCGGGGCGTGGCGGCCGGGACGCGTAGGTTCCGTTCCGGCGAACAGCGAGGTCTCCAAAACCACGCCCGCCCCGGTCGGCACGGGGGGAACCTGCCACACTTCAGCTCCAGTGTTAATAAATTCACTCTGGTCAAATCGACGACACGTCGCAGCTCATTCAAGATAGGGTGCCACGCGTGAAAAAATATCTTCTCCTCACGCTGATCTCTTCGTCCATGCTGGTCGCCTGCACTCAGCCTCAATCTCAAGTGCCGGCTAACTTTAACGCCACCGGCACTTGGAACTATCAAGCTGTCTCTGAGCAAGAAGGCGCATTCGGTGGCACTGTCAACATCGTTCAAGGGGAATCTGGGGAGATTGCGGGCAAATTCAACATTGGCCGGACTGCCTATAACCTGAAAGGCAACATCACCACTGGTAAATTCGAAGTGTCCGACGGCTCGGATTCCACTACCTACTTCACGGGTCAATTCAGCAATGGCACGTACTCAGGCACGTGGAAGACACTGCGGACTGACGGCAGCGCCAACGGCAAGGGCACCATCAAGATGACTCGCGCAAACTAAGTCGAAACCAAATCCAAGCCCCGCCCAGCGCGGGGCTTTTTCATGCCCACATTCAACGGCGACACGTTGCTGTCGTTCTTCAAGCAGTCAGGAGCCCCGCATGGTCAAGGTGAAGGTCAAGAAAGCCTACTGGCGCACCATCAACGGCACGCGCTGCAACGGGGGCCGCACGGGTAGGCGGTTCAGTCACCTCAGGCGCCGGGCGTGACATGGACCCCCGTCACCTCACCAAGCGACAGCCGCGGGCGAGTGCCTACGACTGGCGCGGCCATCTGAAACCCTGGGCCAGAGCGGTCACTGAGGAGCTGACTCGTCTGTGGTGCGCCGAACCTGAGCTGACTCTGGACTCGCTTCTCTCGCAGATCTGGAGGCGACGGTAGGGCGAGACGCGTAAGCCAACGCGAGAGTGGCCAGCACAATCACGCCCAACCTGGTGGCCAGTACGCCGCCATCGATGGTGGCAAGGTTCAAGCACTCCGTGTCCATCTCGCCGTTTCCGAGCACACAAGCTGCCGTTGAGAACCTGCCGCCGCCTGATCCGTACACCACTTTCGGCGGCCAGATGAACGTCACGGCCAGCGCTGCAAGGACGCCTACCACCAAGATCAACCGCTGAAGAATCGCCACTCGCCCACCGTACCCCTCTGGAGGTGACACCGTGACCCAACCTGACGCCAAGACACAACCCACCGCTGAGGAGCTGGGCGCGGCCCTCACCGGGAAGCAACGGAAGTTCGCGGACCTGTACCTGGGCCGCTGCAGGCTCAACGCCAGTGCTGCCGCCCGCGAGGCTGGGTACGGCGATCACCGGACCGGGTGGGACCTGCTGCGCCACCCGGGCGTGAAGGCGTACATCGCCGCGCGCCTCGAGGAACAGGACGACGTCATGAGCCGCAGCGAGGTCGCCGCCCGCCTGACCATGGAGGCCCGCAGCGTCGTGGACATGGACGCCTTCGTGACCGTCGCACCCACCGAGCGGACCTTCTGGGTGCCCGCCCGGGAGCACGAGCCGGTGCGCGAGCTGGCCAAGCGCAAGGGCTGCCATGTGGACGACCTGGACCTGTACGACCTGTGCGGCCACTTCGGCGAGGATCAGATCAGCCGCACCGGTGACGGTGAGATGCTGGTGCGCGTCGCCACGATCAGCCAGGACGTCGAGATCGACTGGGCCGCCGCCAAGGCCGCCGGGGCGATCAGCGGCATGGCCGTCCTGAAGAAGAACAAGGACGGCAGCATCGAGTACCGCATCAAGGACCCCGCCAAGTCCCTGGAACTGCTGGGCAAGCTGCACAACATGTTCACGGACAAGGTGCAGATCAGCGGTGAGGGTGGCGGGCCTGTGCAGGTGCAGATCACCCGCCGGATCGTGGGCGGCACCTCGTGACCGGCATCCACTTGGATCTGACGTATAGCGCCGCGCAGAACGCGGCGTTTTTCGATCACCCGCCCGGCAAGTACTTCATCTATCCCAAGGGCCGCCGCGTGGGCTTCACCCGGGGTGGCATGCAGGCCGCGTGCGAGTGGGCCCTGGAAGGCCTGGCCGTGCTCTGGGGCGACACGATCAGCGTGAACATCCGCAAGTACGTGGAGCGGTACGCGCTGCCGCTGCTGCAGAAGCAGAAGATCCCCCACACGTGGAACGTTGTCGAGAAGACCCTCCGTTTCGAAACGGGCGGGTTCATCGACTTCCGATCGGCGGACAACCCGGAGAACTGGGAGGGCTTCGGATACCACAAGGTGCTTCTGAACGAAGCCGGAATCATCCTGGAAGGGGAGAACGGCCGGTACCTGTACCAGAACAGCGTGCTGCCCATGCTGCTGGACTTCGAGGAGAGCGAGCTGTACGCGTTCGGTGTACCCAAGGGCACCACGAACCTGTTCTACGACCTGCACCAGCGGGCCACGCAGAATCTGCCCGGGTACCACACGTGGACGTTCACCAGCCATGACAGTCCCTGGCTGCGGCGTGAGGCACTGGCCGGGTTGATCGAGGAGATGCGCACCCTGGGTGGCGAGAACCTCGTCAACCAAGAGATCTACGGCAAGTTCGTGAACATCCAGGGTGGCGGCCTGCGCGTCATTCCGGAAGCGTGGGTGCGCCTCGCCCAGCAGCGCTGGGAAGCCATGCAGCAACCGCAGCGGCCGCCAGACGCGCTGGGCGCGGACGTGGCCCGCGGCGGACAGGACACCACGGTGCTCGCCCCCCGCTGGGGCGTGTACTTCGGCCCGGTCAAGGAGTTCGCCGGGACCCTCACGCCGGACGGCCCGAGCGTGCGGGACCTGATCCTGCCCGAGATCGGGCCGCAGACCCTGGTGAACGTGGACATCGTCGGCGTCGGTACCAGTCCCTTCGACTTCACGAAGCAGGTGCACGACCGGACCGTCCCGATCAACTTCGGCGCCGGCAGTGACGCCATGGACAGCACCGGCAACTACGGCTTCGCGAACCTGCGCGCCGAGGCGTACTGGAAGTTCCGCGAGGCGCTCGACCCCATCACTGGACTCGGTCTGGCCCTCCCGCCAGACGAGCAGATGGCGCAGGACCTCATCAGCGTCGGCTGGGAACCGCGAGGCGGGAAGATCCTGATCGAGGCGAAGAAGGACATCAAGAAACGCATCGGCCGCAGCACCAACAAGGGTGACGCGGTCGTGCAGGCGTTTATGGAAGAGGCCGCGCCTGATCTTCCCCCCTCCGGCATCGCCGGGTATGAGCAGGACGACACCTACCAAGGAGGTGACTGGTGATTCTCGACCAATACGGCCAACCCGTGACCGCGCGCCACGAAGACGCGCAGGACATGCAGGGCGGCTGGCAACTCACGGGCGGCATCGGCGGTCCAGTCACCCTCCCGCAGCAGGTGCGCCTGCTGGGCGCCCTCTCCCGGGCCGACACGCAGCGTGCGGCCGTCGTGGCGTGGTACCTCAACCCCCTCCTGTACGGCGCTGTCGAAGTCATCAAGAGCTTCGTGCTGGGTACCTCCGTCACGTACGGGGATCACCCGGACAAGACCGTGCAGGCCGTCATGGAGGAATTCTGGGCCGCCAACAGCTTCGACACCCTGATCGAACGGTGGTTCACCGAACACCTCCTGCTGGGCGAGAACCTGACCATCTGGCCGGACCCGAAGCGGTTCACCCGGCGTGACCAGGCTGCCCGGATCGGGCAATACGGCGTGATCGAGGGGCAGCTGAAGTTCACGACCGCGCCGGGCCTGCCCGACGTCGTCGAGAGCATCGGTATCGCCGGGAAGCGCACCATCCGCCAGGGTGAGTACGTCTGGTCCGCCCACGACAGCCTTCTGAACGACGTGCGTGGCTGGCCCGCCGTGGGCCGCGCGCTGGGGCCGGCCCTGGCGTACCTGAACTTCATCAACGCCCGCACGAAGGTGCACGAGCTGGCCTCCCGGATCAACGCGGTGTACTACGCCTTCGCGAAGGACGAGAAGGAGCTGAATGCGAAGGCGGGCCGCTTCCGGAACGTCCCCAGGAACGGCGCCGTGCTGACCCTGGCTCAGAACGCCGAGGGCAAACGTGAGGAGTTCGACTTCCACATCCCCGACCTCAAAGCGCAGGACTCCGCGGTCGACGCGAAGCTCATCAAGCAGCTGCTCGCCGTCGCGCTGGGCCTCCCGGAGCACTACCTCGCCGAGGGTGGAGGCGTGACCCGCACGACGGCGGACAGCATGGGCGAACCCGCCCGCAAGAGCTTCCAGCGTCGGCAACGCACCGTGTGGAACTGGTTGCAAGCCACCTTCCGCACCGAACTCACCCGGCGGTACCCGGACGGCACCTTCACCACTAAGAAGGGCAGCCGCAAACGCGTCAGCGCCGCGCAGGTCGAGTTCCCCTTCAACTTCCCCAGCCTGCAGAACGAGGACCTCACCGCCCTGATCGCCAAGATCAACCTCGTCGCCCGGGAGCGCCTGGCCAGCCGTCAGACCATGACCGCCGAACTGGGCTACGACCCCGCCGCAGAGGCAGAGAAGCTGGCCAGCGAAGCCAAGGAGGCTGAGACGAATGGACCGAACCCCGACCCGAAAGCCAAAAAGCCAACCGCCGACCCCAAAGCCGGTCAGTGACCAGGAAGCCCCGCCGGATCACTTCCCCGCCCGCCGTCACCCGGAACTCAAACCGGGTGAAGTCCTGATGCAGGACAAGGAGCGAACATGACCGACCAGCGCACCCGCAGCCCCACCACGCCCGACGGCATCCTCCGAGATGCCGTCGAATCCTTTGACCTGCAGCCCATGCAGGACGCCGACACTGGGAAGCCCCGCCGGATCAGCGGCGTCGCGAAGTCTGCCGATGCCATCAACCTGAACCGGCGCTTCTTCAGCCTCGCCGTCCTGACCGGCATGTGCGCCGCCGCGCAGGACGCGCTGAAGACTGGCGAGCTGTACGGCCTGGTGCAGCACCCCGACCCCTGGTACGAGGGCCCCAAGGGCCTCATCCAGAACGTGGGCATCAAGTACGACCGCCTCTGGATGGACGGCACGCTGCTGCGCTTCGAAGGCGTGGTCGTAGCCACCACGCAGGGCCGGGACCTTCAGGCCGTGCTGGACGCCGGGGTCAAGGTCGGGATGAGCACCAACGTGCGTGGCAGCGCCCGGTACCTGCCGGCCAAGGAAGTGGATCCGGAGTGGCCGGATCCGGAGGAAACCATTCAGGTCGTCAATGACGACGCGCGCCTCGTCACGATCGACGCCGTGATGGGACCAGCTGACCTCGCCGGGGAGCTGAACGCAGCCGACAGCGTCAGGGAGGAAGATCACGTGAAAGACCTTGCGGAACTGAAAGCGAAGTACCCCGCGCTGTACGACCAGGCGATCGCCGCTGGGAAGCAGGAAGCCGGGGCCAACAGCCTGGAAGACCAGCTGGCCACGGAGCGGAAGGCCCGCCTGGATCTGGAGAAGAAGATCCGGGATGACGGCCGCCGCGCCATCGCCACGAAAGCCCTGGCGGACGCGAAGCTGCCCAAGCTGGGCAAGTCCGGGGACATCGACCTAGACGCCCGCTTCGAGAAGCGCGTGATCGACGCGGCGCTGCGCATGGATAGCGACGAGGAAGCCCAAGCGGAAGTCACCGCCCTGATTGCGGAACGTGGCGATAAGACCGGCGCGGCGCAGGACGAGGCGAATAACCCCGGACTGGACACCACGACCACCGTGCAGGACGGCAAGAAGACCGCCGGCAAGAGCCGCAGCACCTTCAGCGCTGCCCGCCGCAGTTTCGGCCTGTAACCCCGGCCCTTCACCCCCACACCACCCCATAGGAGGGGCACACCATGGCGAAGAA
Source organism: Deinococcus hopiensis KR-140 (assembly GCA_943327755.2). Lineage (GTDB taxonomy): Bacteria > Deinococcota > Deinococci > Deinococcales > Deinococcaceae > Deinococcus > Deinococcus hopiensis_A. The sequence continues at coordinate 120,150 of CALPYF020000006.1, read as the reverse complement.
CCTCAACCGCACCGCGAAAGGCAACATCAGCCTCGCGATGCCTGTCCCTGCCGGCACGAAGAGCGGCGACGTCGTCCTGATCAACACCAAGGGCCTCAAGGGCTGGGCGCAGACCGACCGCGCCACCGCTGCCACCGTCGCGGACGGCACTGCCGCGCCCGGACTCGCCGACGGGCAGGCCACCGTCGAGCTGATCGGCATCAGCACCAGCGTGAACCTGCCCGTCGCCGGAGCTGGCTCGGCGGGCGACAAGGTCTACAAGGTCGCGGCGGACGGCACGTACAGCGGCGTCGCCAGCGGCAACGCCCTGATCGGGTACGCCCTGGCCGACTGGACGGACGGCAAGGTCACGCCCGTCGGCCTCACCAACGCCTGACCGGCCCTCACCCCCTCACCGCCCGGCCTGAACGCCGGGCTTCTCCATGCCCCAAGGAGGGCCATTCATGTCCAAGACCCTGCTCCTGAAAATGCAGCTCGCCGAAGCCAAAGGCGAGATTCCCACCGGCACCGCGCAGGCCGCCACTGACGCCGTGATCGTCGAGGCGGGCACCCGCGCGTTCTACCAGGGCTACCACGGCGCGCAGAACGTGGCCGACGCGTACACCGCCGTCCGTGCTGAGCGCGCCACGCTGAGTGACGCCCAGGTCGAAGCGCAGGTCGAGTCGCTCGCGGACGAGTTCATCGACAGCATCGGCCCGCTGATGGCCGCGCAGCGCCTCACCGACACGCACACCACCAGCGACCTGCCGCTGGCCCTGGCCAACCTGCGCCAGCGCACGCTGCTGCCCGCGTACCAGGGGCCGATCAGCAACTGGCGGTCCTTCGCCCGCGTGATCACTGTGCCGGACTTCAAGACCATCCGCACGCTGCGCCTCAGCGAGATGGGTGAACTGGCCCTGCGTCCCGAGAAGGAAGACGTCCAGTACGCCACCTTCAGCGAGGCTGAGGGCGGGTACCGCGTCGCGAACTACGAGAAGGCCCTGGCCTACACGTGGGAGATGAGCCAGAACGACGAGGTGGGTGTGTTCACGCGCGGCCTGGAAAGCCTGGGCCGCGGCGCCGGACGCACCGAAGCCATCGTGGTGTTCAAAGCCATCCTCGACGGTCTGAGCAGCGGGAAGATCACCGTGGCCGGGGACGGCTCTGGCGCGCCCACCATCGACACCATCAAGAAACTGCGCGCCAAGTTCGCTGCCCGCACCTTCAAGGACGGGGACGGCAACGATCTGGAGTACGGCGTCGACATCACCGACATCATCTTCGGCACGGCCAACCGGGACGCGTTCAACCTGGCGAACACTCAGGAGTACGAGGACGCCCGCAGCGGCCGCACCCCGAACATCCTGCGTGGCGCGTTCACGCTGCACCTCGAGCGCCTGTGGAGCCGCGTGTTCGGTCAGGATTACGTGGCGTTCGATCGCATGGTCGACTGGCTGGAAGTGGCCTTCCTGGAAGGCTTCGCGGGCGGGCCGCTGACGTACACCGAGATGCCCACGACGCGCGAGTACCAGGATCAGGGCAGCTTCCGGAACCACAGCTTCGCGGTGAAGGTCGGTCACGTGCTGGGCGCCCGCGTCGTGGACCCGAACGGCGCCGTGCTCGTGCAGGGCAGCTGAGCGAGGGGGTGACCCATGGCCCTGAGCGCAGATGACCTGAAGCGGCTGCGGGTGCTGGTCACCCCCGCCGCCTGGGCCGCCCACGAAGCCCTCGACTCCGCTGAGCAGGTGGACGCTGAGCTGGCCTTCGAGGTGCACGGCGACGTGCGGCTCGTGTCGGCCGACATCCTCGAGACGGTGTGCCTGAAGGCGCGCGGGGCGGCCCTCACGGCGCCCGGCAAGAAGCGCCTGAAGGTGGGCAAGATCGAGATCGAGAAGGCCGCCACCGGCACGGTCAGCGCCGCCAATGCGGACGCGTGGTGCGCCCTGGCCGGACGCCTGCGCGATCAGGCCGCGGGGAGTGGTGTCCCCGGCCCGGCGCTGGTGGGCTGGGACGACTGTGAGGTGTGGCCATGACCGGCGCACTGACCGCTGAGTTCCAGGCCGAGCGTCCCGAACTGGACGAGCTGTATGCCGAGCTCGGGCAGACCGTGGAGGTGTTTCGCGCGCAGGTGAGGCCCGCTGATCCTGGGGCACTTCCGCCTCCGGATCTGGACGAGTCCGGCATGCCCGTCACGCCACCTCCGGCCGATCCCACGCCCACCTCGCCCGGCGCCGGGGTCTCCCTGGGAAGCTGGCCGTGCGTGGCGTACCAGCTGGACGCGCAGGACCGCGCCAACCTCGGCGGGGACACCGCGCTCCCGGTCTGGGAAGGGGTCATCCACTGGAGCGCACCCCTACACGAACCCGGCCTGATCCTCGTGATCAGTGGGGGAGAGCTGCCCAGCCCGGTCACCTTGAAGCCCATCGGGGACATCGTGGACGAAGGCACCCAGCGCGTCGCGTGGTCGTTCACGGCCCGCGCCACCGACGGGCGCAGCGCATGACCCGCCTGACCCTGCACCCGGACGCTGAGGAGCGGCTGCGCCAGTACCTTCAACCCGCGCTGGAAGCCGTGGCGGACACCACCCTGGCGTTCCTGCGCGAGAAGCTCAATCAGCCCGGCAGCGGCATCCACCACCCTGGCCTCCCCAACCCCAGCAGCAACCCGGGCGAGTACCCGGCCAAGCAGAGCGGCGCCCTCCTGGCCTGCCTCGGCAAAGAGCAACTGGCTGACGGCTCGTGGGTCGTGGGAGCGCTGAACAGTGTCGCCCCCGTCCCACCCGAAGCCTGGGTGCTGGAATTCCCCGAGCCTCCCCGCTCGCCGATCAACCGCGCTGGCGCGTACGGTGCCCGCCCCTGGCTCTCCAAGGCCCTGGGCGACACCGAACTGCACGGCCGCCTCCGCGCGGCCCTGAACGCCCTGCAGTGAACTCCACTCACAGGAGGTGACCCGCTTTTGACCCTCGATCAACTTCTCGCGCAGCTGGGCGTGGCCCTGGCTCGGGATGACACCGGCGCCGTGGCCAGCCACATGGTGCCGGATCCGCTCCCACCCACCGGGACGATCTATGCCGTGACCAGCGACACCGGCGACAGCCTGGTCAGCCAGCTGCACGGCGCGCAGGAGCGGCAACGGCTGGTGCTCGTCATGCTCTACGGCGCCGCGCCCACCACTGCCGGGAAGACGCAACTCGACCTCCTCCTCGCGCACCTCAAGCGGCGTGCTGGGGAGGTTGACCGGCACCCCACCCTCAAGCTCCGCCGCGGCGGCGCCAGTCCCGCCGACGGCATGCCCACCCGCTTCGACGCCGTCACCCGCACGCACTACGCCGGGCAGCGGTTCGCCCTCTCATACCTGCAAGTCCACTAAAGGAGATCCATCATGGCTCAAGGCGATCTGCCCACTGCTCTGCCCACCGACAAGACCCCCAACGTCTACAGCGGCACCAAGCTCATGACGTACCTGCTGGCCCTCGGCGCAACCAGCATCATCCCGGCCACCACCCTGACGAACACCACTGCCGTCGCGGCGAACGCCACCACCATGACCATCAGCGCCCCCAGCAACGTGGACCTGCCCAGCGGCACCGTGCTGACCTTCGGCACCACCCAGGTCACCACCACCGCCGCTGCCACCGTCACGAACGCCGGGACTGCCGTGGCCATCCAGGCCGCGCCGGCTGCTGTGGCTGCGAACATCACGGCGACGTACACCAACCTGCTGGAAGTCCCGATCGCTGAGGAGAGCAACCCTACCCTGGCGGACCAGGAAGAGACCATCAACGTGCACGGCCGCATCACGCCGATCCGCGTGGTGAATGGCAAGGACATGACGGCCAGCCTGAAGACGCTGGGCGGCATCGACGACCCCGTGGTCAAGCGCCTGATCACGAAAGGCATGAGCATCAGCCCGAACAACCGTGAGCGGATCGTCTGGGTGTACCCCGACGGCTTCGCGCTGCTCGCCACGGTGAACATCGGCGCACCCACCCGGCAGGCCGCCCCTGCGGGCAGTCAGCGCGTGATGGTCAGCGCGAACCTCTCAGGCGGCCTGTACTGGGCGAACCTGAACGACACCACGCCCGAGTGGAAGCCGGTCAACGGCAACTGAGCACTGAAGGGAGGTGAGCCATGCAAGAACCACTGATCGTGCTGGGGGAGCGTGGCCGCCTCCCCCAGATGGCCCTGCTGGGCTGCACCGTCTTCGAGGACCGCATCGAGGCGAAGGGGTTCATCCTGTACGCCCCGCTGAGACGTGGCCGCACCCTGGCCCGCATGCAGAAAGCCGCGCACGGCTGGACGGTGCCGCGCGGCACGCTGCTGGCCCGCGCGCCACGCCTCACCGACCCTCAGGTCAGCCTGCACGCTGGCCTGACCCTCCCACTCGCCCGAAGGGGACGCTGAATGACGCACGACGATTTGAAGCAGCGCCACAACGAAAGAATGGCCGCCCCAGAGGCAGCCCTTGGGGAACCCAACCCCGACTTCACCGACCCCTTCGGACCCCTCAGCGTCCCGTATCTTGCGCCCAGCTGGCGGGAACTAGGCCTCGTGCGAAGCCTCGGCCAGCTGGACACGGACACGCAGGCACAGGTGATTTACACCCTGCTGGTCCGCCGCCTACCGGATTTGACGTTCGACGAGTTCCTGGACCTGACTGCCCCGGAGCATTTCAGCCCGTGGTGGCAGGCCACCCGCGCGCCGGTCCCGCCGGATCAGGAGGGAGGCGATAGCGGCCCCCCTTCGACTGGGCGGGTGCCCTCGCGGCTCTCGCCCTGGCGTGCCCGGCTGTCGGGTGGATCGACGCGCCCCTCGACCGCGTCCAACATGCCCTCACCACCCTGACCGCCGGGGAGCAGCGCCAGTGGCAGCGGCAGGTCTGGGCGGGCGCGATTGCCTGGGGCGCGGAAGCACCGAAGGACTTGAACAGTCGCATCCTCCCGGACTTTGCGGACCGCACCCTTCCAGCCACGCCGCGCGCCGTGCCGTACCCCGTCCCGCGCGACGTGGCGGCCGGGCTGGGCGAGGCCATGAGGGTAGGCCTTCTGCAAGGCCCCGTGTGGACGTCCTGGCCTGCCGCACGAGACGGCCGCCCACTCATTCAAGTGTGGGAGGGCATTGCGCTATCCGGTGGGCTGGAGTGAGGCAAAGGAGCCGCCTCTGCCAGTGGGAGCGGTTTTGCCCTCCTGCCTTGCGGAATCACTCGCCGTCCCCTTAGGTGCAACTGGTCAAACGAGCGAGCTTACAGCCATCTCCCTCAGTAGACTGCCCCCACTGTCATCCCTCCCAAGGAGCCTTCATGCGAACCCCCTTTGCCCTTGCCGCGCTGGCCAGCCTCTTGCTGGTCGGCTGTCAGTCGACGACCCATCCAGCCCCCACGCCGACACAGGTCAAGCCAGGTGTGTCCCTCACTGGCGGGCTCTATGAACTCACCATCCAGGGGAGCGGCACCACCATGGCCGCTCAGGTGGGCACCCCAGGCCTGCGCGCGCAAGCCGTCGAGCCGTTCGCGACCCCCCTGCAGTTCTCTGGACCCATCTCCACCTCAACTTTCACGGACACGCAGACCCGGACCCGGCATGTCCGCGCGACATTCAAGGTCACAAACACCACCTCCCGCACCAAAGCCGTGCTGGTCTTCGTGCCCGTGGCTGTGCGTGATCTGGACGGTGACGCCACGAACAACGCTGTGCAGCCGACTGTGCGGGGAACGCCCTTCCGGAGCGTGCGCCTGTTCGATGGCAGTGACGCCTCCAGTCAGGCGGAGCGGCTGGTGGCCGCGCGCGGCAAGCTCTTCAATGCGGTGACAGGGGCGACCGAAACTGACACGCTGACGACCAACTTCCTCGCAGATTACTCAGGCATGTCCGGCGTTGATCTCAACACCGTGCCCTTCCCACCCGTACCTGGGGTCAGCGTGGAGAAGCAGAATTACGGGTGGATCTTCGGCATTCCAGCGCCTGGGGAGAGCCGCAACGTTACGTTCGCCTTTGACATTGCCAACGTGGATGTGGCGCAGCCGGCCAATGACCCGTTCGCCTTCACGATGGTCTTTGAAACCGTCGAGGACAATGTGCCGGTGTCCGCGTACATGCGGAATGTTGTGACTGCGGCGGAGATATATCGGATTGAGTCCGGCAAAGACCTCGATACTCCGACCTCGTGTATGGACGCTCGCCTCTCGGTTAACGCCGGGACGCCCCCGGAGAGCGTGAAGACGTGCATGGTGCAGCAGACGCCGAATGGCACGTACGGGTACGTCACGACCACGAACAACGTGAGTTACCAGTTTTCTGACAAAACGGTTGTGCCGTACACGCCAGCGGCCTTCCCCAGCAGCATGCCTTGAGTGTAAGTCGCTCCGTCACTCTCAACTGACGCGCCACAAATGAGCCGCCTCTGACAACAGGGGCGGTTTAAGCTGCGGGAGTGAAACTAATCATCCTGTTGACTGCATTGCTTTCGTCGGTGGCATTGGCAGATGTTCGTGTTCCAAACACAAAAGTTTCGTATCGCGTAGCGCTTGATCCAATGACTGATCGCAACGCAAGCATGGTTTTCATTGACGCTGCTGAAGATCCCTCCGGCCAGACCTACGCTGCATTCAAGTGTGATGCGGGTACGCCTTGGTTTGGGCTGTACACGCGCGCTCCTCTTTCAAGTCGGGTGGATGTGGACATGGGCTCTAGCCTTCCTGTTTATTACAGAGTGGATAGCGATCCTATAGATAGTATCGATACATTTCCTAGATATAGTGAAAAGACTGGGCATATAACCATATCGGAAGCTTTTCAGAGAGACAGTATGGCCATGCTTTACGCCTTTTTATCTGCTAAAACTCGTGTGATCGTTCGCTTCAATCATTACTCTGGCCGCCAGATTACTTATACGTTCCCTGTTGCGGGTTTTGGAAAGGCCTTCCAATCAGTAAAGAGCTGTCGATAAGGTTCCCTTCAACAGCAAGCACACCGCCCCCAGTGGGCGGTTTTCCATTCCCCATTCCGGAGGTGACCCCCCATGACGAACCCCACCAGCCTCGGCAACCTGGTTGTCTCTCCCGCGATCGACGACTCCCGCTTCTGGGCAGACTTCGCCCGCCTGCAGCAGCAGGTGGAACGCGAGGGTGTGAAGCTCCACGTGGATGACCGCGCTGCAATGTCCGCCACCGACCGTGTGAAGAAAGACCTGGAAGCCCTGGGCAGCCTGACAGGCAAGCAGGCCAACGAGCAGGCTCGGGCTGCGAAGGTGCTGGGCGCCCAGTATCAGGCCAGCGCCAAAGCCCTTCAGGAACAGAATGCGGCTGTCGTGGCGGGGTACCGCAGTCAGACTGCCGCGAGCCGGGCCGAGGTCGCTGCCGCCCAGGAGCGCGCCGCGCGGATCCGGGAGCAGCAGGCCCAGATGCGCCTGACCTCCCAGCTGGCCGCTCAGGCCCGCCGTGAGGAAGAGCAGCGCTACGCGGCCAGCATCAACGCCCTGAACAATGAGCAGCGCGCCTACCGCAACCTCTGGCAGTCCCGTCAGCTCAGTGACGACCAGGTCATCGAAGCCCAGCGCCGCATCCACGCTCAGGCGCTGTTGCAAGCCCAGGCCGTGGACAAGCAGAGCGACGCCTACCGCCGACTGACCCAGGTGGCCGCTGCCGCTCAGCGGACCATGGACAGCGCCCAGGGCATCAACACCCCGGGCGGGTTCTCTTCCGGCGTGCAGCAGGGCATCTTCTCCGCCCTGGGCAACCTCGGGCCGTTCGGGCAGCTGGCCGAGCAGCTGGCCGGCATCTACCAGCAGTACCGCGCCGCGCAGTCCGACATGAAGGATGCCGGGCAGGACGTGGGCCGCGCTGCTGGCGACGGGGTCACGGAGGGTCTCAAGTCCCGCCAGGACGAGGTCAAGAAAGCCGGTGAGGCGACAGGTGACGCGGTCGAGAAGGGCATGAAGGACGCCCTGGACATCCGCAGCCCCAGCCGTGTGCTGCGTCAGGTGGGCATCTGGGGCGCCGATGGTTTCATTGACGGCCTCAAGGCCCGCTACGGCGAAGCCCTGCAGGCTGGGCGCGGTCTGGCTGCGCAGGTGCAGCGCGGGGCGCAGAGCATCAACCTGGGCAGCTCGTTCGGCATCACGGGCGGATCCGGGCTGGGACTCTTCAGCGGCGTGGGCAGCTCTGCCGGCAGTGGCGGGTCCGGGGTGGCGCAGGCCGCTGCGGACACGAAAGACGCCGTCGACGCCCTCAACGACCTACCTGCCGCGGCAAAGCAGGCGGAGCTGGGTGCCGCTGGGGTGGAGATCGCAGCGGAAGGCATGGGTGGCGCAGTCGAGACGGCCGCCGGGCACGTCGAGGCCCTACGTGAAGCGCATCAGCAGGCTGACCCAGCGGCGCGCGCAACAGCGCTGTCCGAGGCCCGCAACGCCATCGCATTCAGTGTCACGACGGCCGCCGTCGGAGCCCTCGCCTACGCGATGGTAACCGGCGCCCAGAAGGCCGCTGAGTACGAGCAGGGCCTCGCTGAAATCAGCCTCCTGACCGACAAGCTCCCCAGCCAGCTGGGCGACGTGGGCCTCGGCATCCTGAAAGTCGGCTCCGACGTTCACAAGAGCTTCGGTGAACTGAAAGAGGCGTACGAGGAGATTCTCGGGGCCAGCGTGAAGGGCACTGAGGATGATTCGGCGGCCCTGAGCTTCCTGGCCCGCAGCGCCAACCTGGCCAAGGCCACCCGCGAAGAGACGAAGGTGGCAGCCGACGCCCTGACCAGTCTGCTGAACGCGTACAGCCAGGACGCCACCCAGGCCGGGCGAGCCAGTGACCTGCTGTGGGCCAGCATCAGCGCCGGTAAGGTCAAACTGGGCGAGATTGCCAGCAGCCTGGGCGCAACGGCTGGTCAGGCTGCTGCGCTGAACGTGCCCATGGATGAGCTCCTGGGTGCCATGGCGCTGCTCACCACGCGAGGCATCCCGGCGAGCACGGCCCTCGAGTACATCCGCAGCGCCCTGGCCAACGTCCAGAAGCCCAGCAAGGAAGCACGAGACCTCGCCAAAAGCCTGGGCATCGAATTCAGTGCCACCAGCCTCAAGAGCATGGGTCTGGTCAAGTTCCTCGATCAACTGGGACGCGGCGTGGGGGACAACAGCGAAGCCCTCGCCACTCTGATCGGCGACGTGGGGGGCCTGCAGGCTGTCATCGGCCTCCTGAATGGCGGGCTGAGCGACACCGACGGAATCCTGAGCAAAGTCCGCAACAGCACCGGCGAACTCGACCGCCAGGTCGCCAAGCTCAAGGGCACCGCTGAAGACAGTGTCAACAACTTCAACGCGGCCTGGGAACGCACTCAGATCCTGTTCAGCCGCGGGCTTCTGAACTCGTTCACGACCTTCCTCGACAAGGGCATCAACCCAATCCTCAAGGCGATTGGTGACATGCGCACGGAGCTTGAGGGTCTGCAGAACGCCAAGGAGATCAAGGCCACCCTGAAGATCGACTGGTCGAAAGATGACGCCACCACCATGGCGTACAAGCTGATCGCCGGTGGAATTCAGGGCCTCAAGGAAGCCACTTCGCTGGCCAGCGCCGCCGCTTCCGTCCCGACGCGGGCGGCCTTTGACGTGATGGGCAAGTTGGACCAGCGACAGGCCGCCATGGACCTGCGTGAGCAGTTGGTGGCGTTCGGCCTCATGGCGGGCGGGGCAGAGAAGTACGTCAAGCAGATCGACGCGATCATGGCCGATTACGCCACGTACCTGAAGATGTACACCGATCTCGTCCAGAAGGGGGCGCAGGCTCTCGGCAAGCCGGGGAGCAGCAACACCCCTCTCAGTGGGGAAGGTCCACTGCTGCCCGGACAGACCCGCACGACCGACGTGACCGGCATGGCGATCGTCGGTGGCGTCGGTATGGCTGGACGCACGCGCGGCACGCCCTACAACCAGACGTACGGCCCGAACGGCAGCTGGGGCCGCCACGTCGGCGAAGACTTCTTCGCGCCAGTCGGCACGCCCGTGTACGCGCCCTTCACGGGCTACGCCAGCGTCCGCCAGGACAAGGCGCAGGGCAACATCGTCGATCTGTTCGACTCGGCTGGCCGCCGCCTCACCATGATTCACCTCCAAAAGTACGCGGACGGTCTGGTGGAGGCCATCAGCAAGTCCAATGGTCGACTCCTGGTCAAACAGGGTGAACTGCTGGCCACGGTCGGGCAGACTGGCACGGCCGCGCATGCCGAGCTCGGCGCGAAGAACAGCCACCTGCACCTGCACGCCACGAACGCCGCCGGACAGATGGTGGATCCATTCGGGCAGACCTACCAGGGTGTGAATGCCGGCACACCCTGGGCCACTCCAGCGGGCGGCTCAAAGGCGGCAGCTGCTGAGAAGTCCTTCGAGGCCTACGTCAAGGAAGCGCAGCGTCTGACCGACGCTGTCGCGAAGTACGCGCCGGGCGGCGCGGCCCCGAACGCGGATCGCTGGCGGGCGGCCACCGCACAGCTCGGCAAATTCCGGGACAGTAACGATCTGGCCGCGCAGGCCATGGAGTGGGTCAACCTGGAAGCCGGGAAATCGAAGAAAGCTGTCTCCGAGTATGGGCAGACCTTCGACAAGCTCAAGGGCCAGCTCGACATCACGTCCAGCCTGGATAACCTGGGCCGCCCGGCGGCGGACATCACCTCGCGCCTGGACACCATCCGGCAGCAGGCCCTGGCAGGGGCAGAGGCCGAAAAGAAGCGCTGGGGCGAGACCGCGAAGTACAAAGCCCTCCTCGACCTCGCCGGGGACGCGGCGAAGAAGCTGGAACAAGTCCGCAACCGCAAGGCCGACCTCACGCCCCTCCAGCGTGAACAGCAGCAGCAACAGGACGCCGTGGCGCAGCAGCGCATGGAAGCCAGTCTGCGTGCGTCCAGTGCCAAGCGCCTTCAGCAGCTGGTTGACGGCGGGGTGACGTCCGAGGTCAGCCTCGCGAAGTGGCAGGCCGCCCAGGCGGAGATTAAGCGCCGCCAGGACGCCCAGGACAAGGACGACAAGAAACGGGAAGAGGACCGCAAGGTGGCGGGGCAGAACCGCCTCGCCGCGGAGCGCGCCCTGGCCGACGGGCAGTTCGAACTGGCGGACCGCACCGCCGGACTCGTGATCAAGACCTACGACCGGCAGGTGAAGGGTGCCGAGGACAGCGCGGCCGCACGCCTCGACATCGAGGAACGGCTGGGTGCGGACGTCCTCGCCGCCCGGGAGACCCAGGCCCGCGTGGCGGCCCAGCAGGAGAAGACCCGCCTGGAACGCGAGCGCAACACGGCTGTGAATGCCATGGGGCTGACCCTGGCTCAGCGGCAGAAGCTGTGGGCGCAGTACGGTCAGCGAATCGCCCAGGTCGACACTGATCTGGCCGAGACGATCGTCGGCATTCAGGACGAGGCCACCCGGCAGCTGACCGAGCTCCAGCAGCGAGCCTTCAGCGAGGAGAACGTCGGCAAGGCTGAGTCGTATGCCGAGCGGCTGCGGGCCACGATCGAGAGCCTGCCCGGACAGGACGAAGAAGGACTGCTCGCCATCTACAGCGAGGCCCGCGCCGCCCGAGACCAGGAACTGCTGAAGGCGCTGTACGGCGAGTGGGAGCGGCGGCGCCTGGACGAGGAGGCCGCGCAGCGCGTCATCTTCGAGACGCAGGCCCAGGCCAACACCGCCCTGGCCGAGGGGGCCAGGAAGGTTGCCGATGAGCTGGCTGCCGCTGGTGACTCGGACGGGGCACTGGCCACGCTCGAAACGGCGTTGGACGGGGTGATGGACGCGGCCCAGCGGGGCGAGGATGCCGCTGACGCCATTAACCTGCTGACCGATGCGATCAACGACCTGACCGGCAACACCGCCCTGATGGACGAGTTCAACACCTTCGTGGCCGGGCTGTCGGGCACGATCGACGAACAGATCGGTCAGGTGGTGAACCGCCTCGAGGAAGTCACCGACCCGGCCATGCGAGCCAAGCTGCAGGGGCTCCTCAAGGATCTGCGGGCCGACCTGCCTAAGTACGTGGATCCGTACGCGGCGGGCTACGTGCCGGGCACCAACGGGTTCGTGAACTCTGGTGACGCTCCCAACCTGGAAGAGGTGGCGAAAGCCCGTGACCTCGGCACGCTGCTGAACGAAACGACCGACCCTGCGCAGGTGCAGGCCCTGATGGGTGAAGTCGTGGACCTGCTGGCCAGCGAGATCGGGCAGCGTCTGCCGGACAGCATCCGCACGGGCCTCGAGGAGAGCGTGAAGGGGGCGCAGGGGTACCTGGATGCCCTGGCTCAGATCACTGAGGATGGCGTGGTGGACGGCTGGGAGCGCGCCGCGAAGGGCGCCCTGGCGAACCCGCTGCCCACCAACCGCTTCTCCGACTTCAGCAATCAGATCTTCTCCATGGGCGCGGACGGCCTGAGTGACCCTACCCAGTACGACGCGCTGACCAATTCCCTGCAACAGGCCCGGGCGGCCAGCCAGCTGACCGAGGCGGATCTTCAGAATCTGCTGGCGCTGATCGAGGAGCTGCGCAACCCGAAGACCCCGGAGATCGGGAAGGCCTTCGACTTCGGGCAGTGGCAGACCGACATCCAGACGCTGACCGACGACTTCGACGCCGGGCGCATGACCGCAGACGAGTACTCGTCTGGCCTGCGGGACGCGGCCGTACAGCTGAACGACCTGGCCGATCAGGCCGAGCGGATGGGGAACCTGAAGCTCGCCGGTCAGTTCCGGGAACTGGCGGGCAGCCTGCGGGCCATGACCCCGGAGATTGCGGGGCTGCTCAAGGGTCTCGGCAAGGTGCAGGAGTACGCCGGGTACGTGCAGGACTTGGCCGGCGCATTCAGTGCGCTGGCTGAGGGCGTCGGGAACGACGATCTGGCCGCGAACCTGAACGGCCTGGGCAACCTCGCCGGGAAGGTGGCCGCCCTGGCCGGGGACGTCATGCGGATCATCGCGAACCCGGCGGACATCGGGGCGTGGGTCGGCGCCATCACCAAAGTCATTTCGGGCATCGCTGAGGCCATCAACGGCTACCGCAAGGCCTATGCCCAGGCCAAGCAGATGCAGGACGATTTCAACAAGCGCTTCACCCTGATCGACGGCAACGACTTCGCCAAGACCACCGTCCGCAGCCGGGGCTGGCTCGCCGACACGTTCGGAGGTGGCCCCGAGGTGAAGCAGGTCGTGGACGAGTTCGGCCTGAAGATCGCATCCGCCATCGAGGGCGGGGTGATGGGTGGCATCAAGAACGGGATGAAGCAGGCCATGAGCACTGGCGACTGGACGAACTTCAGCAACACCTTCCGGCAGAGCGCGTACGACGGGGTCGTCGACGGGCTGATCGAGGCGATCTTCAATGAAGCTTTGAAGGAGATCCTGGCACCGGGTATCAAGGCCCTCACCGACGCCGCGAAGACCCCAGGGACTGAGGATGACGCGGCCGCCATCGCTGCCTTCGAATCGGGGATCGTGGCGGCTGAGCAGTTCCTCACCACTGCTGGCCAGGCGGCGCAGCCCAGTCTGGACCGCCTCCGGAACGACCTGGGCATCACGACGCCAGGGAACACCGGCGGCGTGGACACCACGGGGCTGAGCACTATGCCAGAACCCGTCCAGTTCGCGCTGGCGACGCCGCTGCTAGAGGGGGTGCGTGGCATCAAGGAAGCGGCCGACATGCAGAAGGATGCGGCCGCCACGAGCAAGGCTGCTGCCGAATTGATCCTCGCGACGTTCAAGGACGGCGTGAAGGTCACCGTGCAGCAAGGCAACAGCAGTTACACGAGTACGACCGGTGCACTGGTCTGAGAGGAGGTGAAGCATGGAAGAGTACCGAATCCGCGTGCTGTCCCCGGACGGCATTGAACGGCATGTCCTGGAACTTGACCCTCCATTGACCCGGGGCACGCCGCTCTATCTGGCAGGGGGACCGCGCCGCATGGAAGTCGGGCCCCTTGGGGATTGTCGGGAGGCCACCTTCGAAGGTGACCCCACCACGTTGGGGATTGGGCCACGCGACACTGTGCAAGTGCAGTACCGGACCAGCAGCACCGGACCGTGGCTGAACAAGTACGGAGGCACGGCCGTGATCACGGGGAGTGCCCGCAGCGAGGTGGGCCGCTACAAGTTGCAGGGATTCCGATACCGACGGCTGACTGAGGTCGAGGCTCGGACCCTACTGGCAGAGGCGGACCTGGGCGCGCAGGTGCGGCAGTTGTTCACCGACGTGATCGCGTCCGGCCAACTGGGCAGCACTCTGCAAGCGCCGACGGTTGGGACCATCCCGGACCTCAACGTCACCAGCGCGGCGATCCAGGGCAACTTCTGGCCCGCCGCAAAGCTGATCGACGAGCGGCTCAAGGGCCGCAGCCGGCAGACCCGCACGTACCTGAACCCGGACGGCAGCACCCAGGCGAAGGACGTGAATCCCGACTGGGGCGTGAACGCGGACCTGCGGCCTGTGTTCGGTTATCCCACAGGCACGCTGGTGATTGACGAGATCGTCACAGGTGTCGAGATCGACGGGATGGATACGGACAGCAGCACGCTCGTCACGGATGTCCGGGTGGTATTCGCGCAGACCCTGGCCGCCCAGGGGTTAGAGAACGCGGCGGACGGAACGGGAAACCACCGGTACCAGGATGTGAAGTCTCCACTGACCTACCCGATCAGCGTGGCGCCCCGGACGTTCGGAGAGGCGTGGCGGGGATTGCCGTTGCCTGTGGATATGAGCCTGTTCGAACGCCTGCCAGCCAGCACTGCGCAGGCCTTCGCCACGGGTTTTATCCGGCAGGGTGCCCAGAACCCACCGAACACCACTCCAGCCGTGACTGGTAACTGGAATGCTCTGTGGGATGGCGACGCGCTGAGCGCCGTCACGATTGGCCCGCCCCCGGACGTCACGGTCAGCAGCTACACCGTGCAGCTGACATTCCCGGACACGGCCCCGCTGCCTGACGGCTGGGAGGCCAAGGTCACAGGTGGGTCAATCTCGCAGCTGACGGTCGAGGCCCGGGACGGTCTGGTGCCACCCAATGGAGGAAGCCACACCGCCTCGGCGACCGTGAACGGTCCGAACACGCCCACGGGGGTAGCGCTCCTGGGCGACATCACCCGCGCCCGGTTGGCCAGCGCGTGGACGCAGGGCGGCATCTGGTCCTCAGGGAAGACGGTGTACATCCAGATCACCCCAGCTGATCCACAGCAGCCTGTGGTGCTGAGTGCTGGGACGCTCGTGCGGGCCAATCCGGCACTCTTAGCCGCGAGTGCCACGCCTCTGGCCCGCGTTCCGACCCTGAACCCCGTCACGGCCCGGCTGCCTGGGTGGAACTACAGCCCGGCAGCCACCGCTCAGCTGACCTTGCGGGATCCGCTTGGCAGCGTCGTTGAAACCCGGGAGTTACCCATCGAACTCCTGGTCTACGACACCGATGACGACGGCGAGCTGTACACCGAAATCCGCTGCGGGCAGCGGGACGAGGCGGAAGCGCTGAGCTTCACCTCGGCCATCAGCGCCCGGGATCAGAACGCCACGACCGACGCCGTGCAGGCCAGCACCTAAGGAGGATCATGACCATGTTGACTGCTCGGCTTCCACCCCAGTTGCCGCTGGATATTGCGCCGGATCTCCCCCCCACATTTACGGTCGATGGGCGCGTGTACGTACCCTGGATTGAAGGAGTGGAGGTGATCCGCGCGCCCACTGAGACGGCGTATAACGTCACTCCCCGCCAAACAGCACGGGGCCGCACATGGCCCAGCGGCAGCGGCAAACCGAAGCCCATCCAGATGACGGTCACCCTGCGTTTCGAGGCGAGCACGGCGCTGACTGTGGCGCGCCTTGCGCAACGGTGGCGACGAGTATTGCTCAGTTGCACGGCATACACGGAGGGCGCTCGGAGCGTCTACCCCATCGGCGTGATGAGTGCTACCGAGGCTGCTGGGGAAGGACTGACGCGCACGCTGAGCGTGACGTGGCTGCTGTTCGACGCCCGCTGGCGGTTGTCCCCAGATGACCTGTTCCCCACGGATCACCCGGTGGAATCCAGCCCAGGCTTGTACCCGTTGGGACTGCTGCAGGTAGAAGATGGCGGCACTGGGTATTACGACGTTTCACCGCTGGGGGACGCAGCTTTTTCAAATCCGGCAACCCTGGAACTCACCAGTAGTAGTGGCCAGACCTACACCTTCACGACGGTCGGCATTGAGGTACCTGAACCATGACCATGAATGTGAAACGCGTCATCACGACGGATGATCAGAACATCCAGGAATTCAATGCGCTCAACGCTGATCTGAGGGCCGAAAAGACGGCGCTGCAGCAGTCGCGCGCGGCCACCGAGGCCGCCCGCCTGGCGCTCCCGACGCAAGTGCAGGCCATCACTGCCCCGGCGGTACAGGCGGCCCAGTCAGCGGCGAGTCTCGCCGTGCAGCGCGCCGGGGTGGTGGGCAGCGTGGCCAACGATGCCGCCCTGGCTGGCCGGGCCGCCGGGGATTACCGCGTGGGCATGGAGATCGTCACGTGGAACGGGAACGCCGTGACTGCCCGGACGGCTGTGCTGGCCAGCGACGCGGATGTGCAGGACACGCGGGCGACCCTGACGGTCACCCGCGCGCAGCTCGCCAGCGGGGCACTCGTGATGCCTGCGACTGCCACGCGCATCTGGGATGAGTACACGAGCCTGCTCGTGCGCGCCGCTGGGCCGGGGGAAACGCCGAACCTCGTGACGACCTACGTGCTCAGCGGGGGGCGCATCGCGGAGCGCGAGGGCGTCTCGGCCCTCCGGCCCCGCTGGGCAGGCGCAGCGGCGGACGGGACCACCGTGGACGACGCCGCATGGCAGCGCTGCCTGGATCTCGCACCCCTGCTCAATCTGCCAGTGCTGGGAGAGAACCTGACCTACGTGCTGAAGCGCACGCTGGTTGGCAGTGGTACGTATGCGGATGACGCCCTGATCCTGGCCGACGTGACCGGCGGGGGGACCGATCTGTGCAGCCCGTTCACGCTGAATGGCCGCTACGTCGGGCCGGGCCCGTACACCAGGGCGAAGTTTGAATCTGCCCGGGTTCGCAACGTCCGGTTTGGCCCCAACCTACGAGTTGATGGGCGGCGTAGCCTGATGACTGGTATCGGCGCCAGCGGGATGGAGGATGGTGGGCGGGCCTGCATCGCGGTGTATGGACGGGCCAGCGACATCACGTTCCAGGGCTCGTATGACAACGCGGGGACCGACGGGGTCTTCCTCTACTCCGACTACACGCGCAGCTCGGAGTTGTCTGGGGCTGAGCGCGACCCCTACGACGCCTGCTTCATCAACATTGCCTGGGACGGTGCAAAAGCCACTGGGAACCGCAGGCATGGGGGCAGCAGCGACTCGCTGGCCGTCATCCAGTTCACGGGTGACTACGACCTGAGCGGCAACGGCCTGGATCTCGCCGGGGTCACGCCGGCGACTCCGGAGAGCAGTGGCCTGCGCGGGGCGCTCTACGCTGGGAGCTTGTACGGCTGCGGGTGGGATTTTGAGAGTTACGACCTGGGGGGCGCACACCGTGGCATCTATATGGCTGCGTCTGGGCGTGCCATCGCCAACGCGGGCGCCGCCCTGCTGTTCTGGATTCCAGCGGCGGAATACAACGCCGTAGAGCATAAGCCCTGGGATGACATCACGGTCCTGTGCCGGTGTGAGGCTGGACCGAATGCCAGTGGTAACGGCGCGATCAACTTCAACCTCCCGGCTGGCTTGGGGAGCGTTGGAAAACCCATTGCCACAAATGTCAACCTGCGCCCCAGACGCCTTATCGGGCGCATCAATGCCCAGTTTGTCTCGGGCGCGATTGGCGCGGACTTTGCGGCACCGCTTGCTAGTGGAGACGTGTACTGGTGCAACGCGACGGGCAGCACGGGTGTGGTCAACCAACCCCCGAACACCACGGCGCTCAAGCCCTACATCGAATCTGGGAACCTGCGCCTGGATGGCATCCTCCCGGACCTCAGCGCCCTGCCGACGTTGACGCTCGCAGACGGCGATCCAGTTACCCTGGTCGTCCAATCGGCGCTGATCACCAGCCGGGAGAGTGGCATCTACCGCATGACGCTGAGTTATAAGGTCACGCCGCAATCGGGGTACAGCCGCAGTGTCTTGCGGGTCGCTCCCGCCACCCTGGGTGAGCAGGTCGTTGCGCTCTCGGCCGGTGCCATCGACAACGGTAACGGCGTGACGCGCACCGGCGTCCAGTTCGGCCCTGCTGATCAGTTTGCGCTGAGCTGGCAGGGGAGCGGCGCTGAGCACCTCCTGGGCGTGCAGGTGGTCATGCGCGTCCGGTACGGCACGAGCAGCTGAGTCTTTCGTCCCTACCCTGATCCGCCCCAGCCTCCCGGCCCTGGGGCGGTTCCCCTGCGGGGGTATTGTGAGCGAAAATGAATGCTTGCTAAACTCCTGCCGAAAATGTCACAAACGAGCTACATTTGGCATTGCTGCGTCATCAGTCTGCGCAAGCGCCTCTCACATCTCCTGATGAGTGGCTTCCTGGCACTCTTGCTCCTACTGATCTACGCCAGCTCCCTGTTCAACCTCATCAGCGGTCCTCTACTTGTCGTCGCTCTGCACGCCACTGTGATCTGCATTCAATCCAGTCAGCGGCACAGATACGACCTGTTCGTTCGCTAGTCAAATTCCGCTGTCGGGGACGCTCCAGTTGCAAAAACTGGAGCGTTTCTCGTTGGAGTTGCCCATGCCCACCCAACGAACGCGCGGCCCACCGGAAGCGTTGGGCCGCGCGAGCTCACCGGGTTGCAGTGTCTCCACTGCTGAACCCTTCACGCAGCAGATCACACGCTCTCCCCGCGTCCCAACGACTCCCGTTGGGGCGTTCTTCATCCCCCCAGGAGCACCATGGAAAAACCTCCCCTCTGGGTCCTCGCCTTCGGATCCGCTGGCCTGGGCCTGATCGCTCAGCTGGGCACGAGCCTCGCCATGGACATGGCCAAGGACCGCGCCAAGCTCTATGGCTTCCTGCTGCTGAGCCTCGTCTTCAGCGCCAGCACCACCGTTCTGCTCGCTCAGCTGACCAGCCTCGACGACTACGTCTGCGCAACCATCGGCACGCTCGCCGGGGCGATCCCGCCCCTGTGGACGCTGCGTGCGGCCGTGAAGCTGATCGGGCAGAAGTACAACGTCGACCTCGGCGAACTCACGAACCTGGGCGGCCCCACCGCCCCGAAGAAGGAAGGTGACAGCACGTGATCATCGAAGGCTACTGGCTGAAACTCATGTGGGCGGTCCTGGCCGGCGGATGGTTCCTGTCCGCCCTGGTCCGCCTGCTGCTGACCGCGCTGTCCTGGCCTGAGCAGCGGACTCGGCGCCTGTTCGCCGTCTTCGTGCACGCCGTAGCAGGCGTGTTCTTCGTGTGGCGGCACGTGAACGGCGCCGCCACCATCCCACCGTTCATCCCGATTGAGGAGACCTATCGGAACTGCGCCGCGCTGCTGCTCGTCGTGTGGGCACTGCTGGACGGCATCTGGGCGGTGCTGGGCATGACCGAACGCCGCGCCCGACTCATTCAGCAGGGAAAGGGAGATCATGTCGATTGAGCAGCGCCCGGCGCACCCGGGGAACTTCACCAAGGGCCGCTCCGTGCGGCCCGATCGCGTTCTGATCCACGTGGCAGACGGCACGTACGCTGGGACGCTCAGCTGGTTCCAGAACCCGCAGTGCAACACGAGCGCCCACTACACCGTCGCCACTGACGGGCGGGTGGGGCAGAGCGTGCCGGAAGCCGACACGGCCTGGCACGCCGGGCAGTGGGAGATGAACGAGCGCAGCATCGGCATCGAGCACGAGGGTCAGCCCAGCCGGGGACCGTGGACGCCGAGCGCGCCCCAGTTGGAAGCCAGCGCCCGACTCGTGGCGGACATCTGCCGGCGCTACAGCATCCCAGCGGACCGCGTGCACGTCATCGGTCACAACGAGGTGAATCCGGGCCGCGCGGCGCGCGCGAACTGCCCCGGCCCGACGTGGCCCTGGGACGCCTACCTGCGCCGCGTGAACGAGCTGCTGGCGCCCCAGCCCGCCCACACCCCAGACACCCGGACGGACCGCACGGTGCGCCTGTTCGACCCCGCCACGAACGCCCAGGTGGGGGAAGGGACGCTGGTGGGGGGCACGGACAAGGTCTACCTCCGCGTCTCCAAGTAAGGCCCGCCGTGCCCCATGGGGCACTGACAACCCACCCTCTCACCGGCCCCCTGTGATGGGGGCCGCGCCCATCGAGGTCCCCCATGAACCAGTTCACGATCCTGTCCGCCATCGTCGCCCTCGGCGCCGCCACCCGCTCCGGCACCACCCTCGACGCCCCCACTGTCCAGCCGTGGCTGGATAAGCACCTGCCGAACCTCGTCAGCAAGGCCCAGGCCCTGCGCGACGGCGCTACGTGGACCGAGGTGGGCGCCCTACTCGAAGCCGCGGTGCAGGCCGCCCAGGAACTCAAGCCCGTCCTCGCTGGCACGGCCCGCGCCGCGTTCGTCCTTGCCGTCGTGCAGACCTTGGTCCGCGAGTTCGCTCCGCCGAGCGCGCAGTGGCTGCGCCTGCTGCTGGACAGCCCCTTCGCGGCCTTCCTGATCGAGATGGCCTTCAAGCGGCTCTTCCCGGGCGGCTAACAGGCACGGACAACTCAGGCGATTGAGACGCCCCCACCCTGGCCTGAGCGCTGGGGTGGGGGCGTTTTTCGTGGATTCAGGCCGTTCGTGGGAGTGGGCTGAGGGTACCAATAGCAAGACCCATACAGACTCCTTCCACGCGCCGCTTGGCACGGCGCGGCAACCCTGACAGGGTACAGGGCCGCGCCCGCCCCGGCACCTGCCGACTCGGCGGAGGTACAGAAGGGGCGGCCGGGTCAGTGGGCTGGCGGCCAGGGCAGGCGCAGGAACGCGTCGACCACCGCCGGATCGAAGTGCGTGCCGCTCTGCTGCCGGATGTGCGTGAGGGCCCGGTCGTGCGTCCACGCGGCGCGGTAGGGGCGGTCGTTGGTGAGGGCGTCATACACGTCCACGACCGCGAAGGCGCGCGCGGCCAGGGGAATGGCGTGTCCGGCGAGGCCGTGCGGGTACCCGCTGCCGTCCCATTTCTCGTGGTGGTAATGGGGAATGTCCAGGGCGGGCCGCAGGAACTCGATGGGGTGCAGCAGGTCCACGGCGTAGCCAGGGTGTTTGCGCATCTCCCGCCACTCGTCCGGGGTGAGGGGGCCGGGTTTGAGCAGGATGGCGTCCGGGACGCCCATCTTGCCGATGTCGTGCAGGAGGGCGCCGCGCCGCACGTGCACGAGCTGCTCGGGCGTGAAGCCCAGCTGGGTGCAGAGGGTGACGGTCATTTCCGTGACTCGCCGGGCGTGCCCCTCGGTTTCCTTGTCCCGGAGGTCCAGGGCGTGGGCCCAGCCCTCGATGGTCGCGTCGTACGCGAGGCGGAGTTCCAGGTTGCGGCGTTCGAGTTGCGCGAACATCTGCGCGTTGTCGATGGCGATCGCGGCCTGCGCGGCGAGGGTCTGGAGGACGTCCAGCCAGTCGGGGGCGGTGTCGAAGGGGCGGCGGCCGATCACCTCGATCACGCCGAGCACCTTGCCCCTGGCGAGCAGGGGGACGCCAGCGTACGCGGTGAAGCCGGCCTGCAGCAGGTGGGTGGTGCCGGCGTGGTCCAGGGTGGGGTGGCGCAGGTCGTGCACGATGGTCAGTTCCCGCGTGATGGCGACGCGCCCGGCGAGGGTGTGCGCGGCGTGCAGCGGGACGTGCGTGGGGATGTCGTGCAGCCCGCGGGTGGCGACATACGTGAGGGCGTCGGCCTGTGGGGTGAGCAGGAGGGCGGTGGCGGCGTCGGCCTGCACCTGCGCGGTGATGTAATTGAGGACGAGGCTGAGGGTGACGGGCAGGTCCAGGCTGGAGGTGATCGCCTGATCGATGGCGCGCAGGGATGTGAGGTGGCCGACCTTGCGGTGAAGGTCGGTGTTGAGGCGCAGGATCTGCTGCTCGGCTTCGCGGCGGCTGGTGACGTCCTGGATGATGCCCGAGATGCCGATGGTGTGCCCGGCCGCGTCGTGGATGGGAGCGCCCCGGATCTGCACGTGAACGCGCGTGCCGTCCCGGGTCAGGCGGACGGTGTCGATGATGGGGCGCGCGCCGGCCCGGACCTGCTCCAGGAAATCCAGCGCGCTGCCGCGCAGGTCTGTGGGAACGACGAGGGTGATGGGTTGCCCGAGCGCCTGCGCGGTGGTGTACCCGAAGAGGTGTTCGGCGCTGGTGTTCCAGGACCGTATGGTGCCGTCGAGGGACAGGCCGAGAATGGCGTCGGTGCTGGTGTGGACGATGGCGGCCAGGAAGGCCTGGTCCTCGGCGGCGGCGCGCTGCTGGGTGATGTCACGGGCGACGCCGTAGTAGGTGCCGTCGAGGTGCTGGATGGAACTCCATTCCAGCCAGACGGTGTGGCCGTCGCGGTGCCGGAAGCGGTACTGAACGGCGCGGAGCTCCTGCTGGGTTCTGGCCTGCGCGATGACGCTGCTGACGTAGGCGCGGTCGTCCGGGTGGACGTACGTGAAGAAGGGCTGCCCGATCAGGTCGTGGGGTGGGTAGCCCAGGATGCGGGTGGCGGCTGCACTGACGGTGACGAACTGCCCCTGCGCATCGACAGAGACGATCATGTCGGGGGACTGGTCGAGGGTGCGTTGCAGGTCGGCGGCCAGGGTGCGCGCGGCCTGTTCGCTCGCCTCGAGGCGCTGCTGGGCGCGGCGTTCGGTGGTGACGTCGCGGATGAGGCTCAGCATGCACGCTTCGCCCGCGATGGTGACGGGAACGATGGACACGGCCGCGTCGATGATGTCGCCGGATTTCAGTCGCAGGGCGATCATCTGGTCGACAAGCTGGTCGTGAGCGTGCAGCTGCTCCAGCACGAGGGGCCGGGTGCTGAGGTCGAACCAGAGGTGAAGGCCCTGCGCGGGCTGGTCCGTCAGCTCGGTCTTCTCGTACCCGGTCAGCGTCAGGAATGCGGGGTTGACGTCGACGATGTGCCCGTCCCGCTGGCGGGACACGGCGATGGCGACGGGGGACGCCCGGAAGATCTTGGAGAAGAGGTCCTCACTGTCCTGCAGGGCCTGCTGTGCCTGCCGGGCAGCAGTGACGTCGCGCAGGAGGACGGCGGTCCCGTCTGGCGTGGCGTAGATGGTGGCGTCCAGCTCCCGGTCGAGGTGGTCGGAGTGCAGGCTGAGGCGCTGCGTGACGCCAGTGGCCAGGGTGTGCTGGGCGGCCTGGATGACGGGCAGCCGGTCGGCATGGGGATTGACGGCGTGGAGGGGCTGTCCGATGAGCTGTTCGGGCGGGTGGTTGAACAGGGTGGCGGCGGCCGCGTTGACGTAGGTGATGGTCCACTGCTGGTCGTAGGCGATGAAGGGGTCGGGCAGGTGGTTGAGGGTCGCCTGGAGGTGCCGGGTGACGGCCGCGCTGTGCTGCCGGGCGTGTTCGCGGTCGGTGACGTCCTGCTGAAAGCCGACGATGTGGGTGACGGTGCCGCTGGCATCCCGGATGGGACTGAGGGTGAGTTCGTTGAGGAAGCGGTCGCCGTCCTTGCGGTGGTTGATGAGGACCGCGGTGATGGGCGTGCCGGTGTGGATGGCGTGCCGCAGGGCGTGCCGGGCGGGTTGCGTGCGGTCAGGACCCTGGAGGAAGCGGCAGTTGCGACCGAGTACCTCGGCGGCGGTGTAGCCGGTCATGGCCTCGAAGGCCGGGTTGACGTAGATGAGGGGGTAGTCGGGCTGGCGGGCGTCGACGATGACGACGCCGGTGACGGAGCTGTCCAGGGCGCGTTGGAGGATCAGAGGGTCGTCCGGCAGTCGGGGAGTGTGCATCGGTCCGCCTTGGTGGGAATGGGGAAGAACGTAGGGTGTGCATAGCAGATCTCCTGCCGCTCTGCTGAGCGTAGAAACGTTGAATCATTTGATGTGATGTCTTATCCTGACCGGCTCCAACGTCGAAAAAGGACGAAGGCCATCCAGAAATTGAGGATGGCCTTGTCTGAGGCTGCCTATGGAATGGACGGTGCCTGGATGTCGGCGGACATGAACTGCAGCACGGACGGAATGAGGCGTTCCGTCCTGCGCCGAGGGGCTGACCCTGGACTCTGGCTGCCCTTGGACACGCCTGTCCTTCCACAGGCTGACCCGGATGTCGACGCCGCCTCGGGAAGGGGAGGCATAACGCAGGTCGGGTGGCGTTCAACCCTCACGTACTCGGTCAGAGCAACTCGCAGCCAACTCGGGCAGGGTTGAGATCGACTGAAGATCACGCAGGCCCGCAAATTTGGCCTGTGGGGTGTCGAACCCAGTTCAGTCCGGCCTGCGGTGGGGGCGCGTCGGTCGTGTCTGACTCAGCGGCCCACCAGTGGGCGGTCCAGGTCGTCGCAGGCGATCCCGTCGTGGTTGAAGTCCCGCGCGAGCTGATAGGCGGCCTCGGTGCGGCGCACGCTCTTGAAGCCCAGGGCTACGAGGCGACGGCAGTCCCCCGACGTGTTCAGCGCGGCGCGGTTCACCCAGCCGCGCTGCACGTCGCACCACAGCGCGTAGCAGCGGGTGAGGGACACGGCCATGTTGGCCGGGAGTGTCCGCAGCGGCGCACTCAGCTGGTTCGGCACGGGGTACATGGGCGTGGAGGGCACCACCCAGGCCGGCGCGGCCAGCACCGTGCTCGTCAGAAACGCGGACAGCAGCAGGGGGCAGAGGCGGCGCCCAGCAGAGCGGAGCGCCGAGCCCGCGGCGGCAGACCGCCCTGCGGATTCCCGACGCGACCCTGGCCCCCGGGTGGTGCTACGGGGTGCGGACGGGGCAGCTGGCATGCGGGTCAGGGCGGGCATGATCGGAAGACAGTGTAGCCAGCGGGGCGGGGCGTGCGCTTCACCCACGGGGGGCCCCGCCGCAGGGTGCGGTTACAGGTAGTCGACGCTGAGGATCTCGAACTCGGCGCTGCCCTTGGGGAGCTGCACGGTCACCTTCTCGCCGGCGCGGCGTCCGGCGAGGGCCTTGCCGATGGGGCTGGCGTCGCTGATCTTGCCTTTCAGGACGTCCACCTCGTAGGTGCCGACCAGTTCAAAGTGGTGCTCCTTGCCCTTGGCGTCGCGCACGCGGACCTTCGCGCCCAGTCCGGCGCCGCCCGTGGCGTCCTCCTCAATGATCATCGCGCGTTCCAGCTGACGCTCGAGTTCCGAGATGCGGGCCTCGTTCTCGCTCTGCTGCATGCGGGCCTCGTCGTACGCGGCGCTTTCACGCAGGTCGCCGTCCTCGATGGCGCGGCCCATGTTCTCGGAGATCTCCTCGCGTTTGGTGGTTTTCAGGAAGTGCAGGGTTTCGACCAGTTTGTCGTACCCGCGCTGGGTCATGGTGATGCGATCCTTCGTCATAGACAGTCAAGTATAGGCGGTTTCCGGTTGCCCCGCAGGAGGCCTGGGCCGGGCGGCGGCGGCCTGCGGGGCAACCGGGATCATGAAGATCGTCCCCCCGATTTCCCCACCTGCCCAGGGGGCGCAGCCCGTACCCTCCGGGGCATGACACGAGACGACGCGCGTGAATACGCCCCCGAGGGCGAGGTCCGGGACGACGGCACCACCGGCGAGCTGCTGAACGACAAGATGGCGGCCGAGGACCTGCTCCGCGGCGCCGCCAGCGCCGAGAGCAGCAACCCGAACGACCAGCCGGGTTTCCAGGACGGCGTGCTGGGCGGCAGTGATTTCGAGGACCGCCAGGGCACCCCGAACAACGACGGGGACAGTGACCTGGAGGGCCGCGCGGCGGGCGGCGAGGGCACGCACCGCAGCGGCGGCATCGACGGCGGCCCCGCCCGCACGACGCCCCTGCCCGGCACGAAGAAGTAAGCCACAGGAGACGAGGGGACCCCGGCCAGACGGTCAGGGTCCCCTCGTCTTCTGCGGCGTCAGCGGCTGTCGGTGCCGATGCCCAAGTTGTCCACCACGGCCTGCTGCGCCTGCTTCTGCGAGTCCATGACCTCGACGGCCACCTGCTCGCCACCCTCGAGATCCATCACGAAGTGGTCGCCGTCCAGCCGCACGCGGGAGAGGATCTGCTCCTCGCCCTCGGGGCGGGTGGTGGCGCGCAGTTCCACGAAGCGGCGCATGGGCGTGCGGATCACCTTGGGCGCCAGGATCTCCTCCACCTGGAAGATCCCGCCGGAGTTGTTCATGGTCACGCTGATCAGCACCGGCTTGTCCCGCCCGCGCTCGATGACCACCTGATCCACCGCCAGCGCACTGATCGAGTGGATGTCCACGCTGCCCAGGCTGAACGCCTTGCGTCCCCGGCCCTTGGTGATGTCCGTGCCGTCCGCGACGGCGACGATGCCGCCCTCCATCGTCAGCGGGGCGGGGCTCAGGTCGTGGCAGTTGATGGCGCCCAGGATGAACGAGCGCACCTTCACGCGCTTGAACGGGTCGGGGTACAGCGGCGTCATGATCCGGTCGAGGATCGGCAGGGCCAGCGCCACGCCGTGCGCCTCGTGCCCCACGCGGTGAATCTGGTTGCCGATGTCGTGCAGCATGGTGCCCAGGATGACCGTCAGGAACACATCGTCCGCGTCCCCGACGCCACTCTCCATGAGGTCGGTCTTCACGCCGCCCTCGAGCAGGAGTTCGGTGATCGCCATGCCCGCCGCGCCCGTGATGAACGCATGCACGCGCCCGTGATCGTTGTAGCCCAGCTTGCGCATGGTGATGTAGTTCGCCATGTCCCAGTGCGCCAGGGCCTCCGGGTCGCCCCGCAGCGCGTCGTACGCGGCCAGCGCACGCGGGTAGTCGCGCAGGTCGCTGCGGATCGCCTGATTGGCCTCCTCGATCAGTTTCGAGCGGGGCGTG
The DNA here is from genome assembly GCA_943327755.2 of Deinococcus hopiensis KR-140. GTDB lineage: Bacteria > Deinococcota > Deinococci > Deinococcales > Deinococcaceae > Deinococcus > Deinococcus hopiensis_A. The sequence continues at coordinate 93,299 of CALPYF020000006.1, read as the reverse complement.
GTGAACTCGACCACGCGGGTCTTCGCGGCGGGCGCGGCGCTGTCCTCACGGCCCGCGACGTCGCTGACCTTGCCGCCCTCGACCTGCAGCCGGAACTTCTGCTCGCCGCCCCCCATGCCGTCCTCATTCACCCTGGAACTCCGCGCGGCGCTTGTTCAGGAAGGCGTCCACCCCCTCACGGAAATCCTTCGTGGCGACCGTCATGCCGAACAGGTCCGCCTCGACCTCCAGACCCGCCTCCAGGGTGGTGTCCATGCCGCGGCGCACCGCCTCCTTGACGAGGGACAGCGCGATCGGGGCGTTCTTCAGCATCAGTTCGGCCACCTCGCGCGCCTTGGTCAGCGCGTCGTCCGCGACGTAGTTCACGAGGCCCATACTCAGCGCCTCGTCGGCCTTCACCTGCCGGGCCGTGAGCATCAGGTCCAGCGCGCGGCCCGCACCGACCAGCCGCGCGAGGCGCTGCGTGCCGCCGAAGCCCGGGATCAGGCCCAGCGAGACTTCCGGCAGGCCCAGGCGGGCGGTCGTGGCGGCCACGCGCACGTCACACGCGAGCGCGAGTTCCAGCCCGCCGCCCAGCGCGAACCCGTTCACGGCGGCGATCACCGGAATGGGCAGCGAGGAGATCTGATGCATGACGTCCTGCCCGGCCAGGGATAGCTCGCGGCCGTCGTACACGCCCTCGAGGTTCTCGAACTCGCTGATGTCCGCGCCCGCCACGAACGCCTTGTCCCCGGCGCCCGTGATGATCAGCGCGCCCACCTCGGCATCCTCTACGATCAGGTTCACGGCCTGCGCGATCTCCGAGAGGGTGTCGGCGCTCAGGGCGTTCAGTGCGCGGGGGCGGTTGATGGTCAGGACTGCGATGGGGCCATGCTGGTCAATCTGCACGTTGTTGAACTCGAATTCATCCAGTTGGGTCATGCGAGTATCCTGCCACAGCGCGCCCCGCGCACAAAGGCGATCACAACAGAACGAAGGACCGCCCGGGTGGACGGCCCCCACGCAGCAGGAATGTTCAGTCGCGCGCAGCGAGCGTCACGATGGCGTCCAGCGCCACGCGCACCATGCGGTCCACCCCGGCGGCCAGCACGTCGTCCGGCACGAGTTGCGGATCGCCGATGTCGTTGCTGCACGCCGTCAGGCACGCCGCGCGCAGCCCCCGCTGCGCCGCCACCAGGAAGATCGCGCTGGCCTCCATCTCGAAGCCCAGCACGCCCCGCCCCGCCCACAGCCGCGCGTGCTCGGGCGTGCTGGCGTAGAAGGCGTCCTCGGTCATGACCAGCCCCACGTGGTGCGGGGCGCCGCTGGCGCGGGCCGCCTGCACGCTGGCCTCCACGACCTCGAAACTCGCGGCGGGCGCGTACGGGGCGCCGCCCAGCATCTGCCGGGTGGTGCCGTCGTTCGGCACGGCCGCCGTGGCGATCACCAGATCACCCGGCGCCACGCTGGGGGTCGCGCCGCCCAGCGTGCCCACGCGGATCAGCGTCCGCGCGCCCAGCCGCGCGAGTTCTTCCGCGACGATCGCCGCGCTCGGGCAGCCCATCCCGGTCGTCTGCACGCTGACCGGCACGCCCTGATACGTGCCCGTGAAGCCCAGCAGCTGCCGGTGACTGGTGTACTCGCGGGCGCCCTCCAGGTACGTCTCGGCAATGTGACGCGCGCGGTTGGGATCGCCGGGCAGCAGGACATACGGGGCGACGTCGCCGGGTTGGGCACGAACGTGAATCTGGCTCATGCGCCGGAGTATAGGTGGCGCACCGGGTGATCATCTGCCCCCACTCTCATGCTGCGGAGCCGAGGGATAGCTCATGAACGCCAGACATGACGCTCCAGACAGCTTTCTCATTCGGACATCAAAAAAGTGGGGTGCTGGGCGACTTCCAGCCCCTCATGCGAGGGGGCACTTCTGTCACTCCGAACTCATATTCAAGAAGAACGTCAGTTGCGTCTCATAAAACCCCGATCTGACGTGCTGGTCAGCGCAGAGGGTTCACAAAGACCTCACCGCGTCTGCCTACCGTGAAGTCCAGAGGAACGCGTCACATTGTGCTGTCGTTTCCGATTCAGACCGAAGGAGAACTCAACATGCGCAAATCACTGATCATCGCGTCCACCCTGGCCCTCAGCCTCGGCGCAGCCAGCGCCCAGACCACCACCACGACCGCCGTTCCCGCCCAGGTCACCCTGAGCGACGTCCCCGCCGGTCACTGGGCCAAAGACGCCGTGGACAAGATCGTCCAGTGCGGCCTGATCCAGGGCTTCCCCGACGGCACCTTCCGCGGCAACGAGAACCTCACCCGCTACCAGGCCGCCCTGATCTTCTACCGCGCCCTGCAGACCGGCAGCCTCAGCAACTGCGGCTTCAGCGCCGGTGACATGACCACCATCGCCAACGGCATGCAGGAAGTCAGCACCGAACTGGCCGCCATCGCCAGCCGCGTCACCGACCTCGAGAAACTCACCGCCGACCAGCAGGCCCGCATCGACGCCCTCGAAGCGAAGATCAACGGCATGGACAGCGGCGCCGCCAGCACCGACGTCGCCGCGCTGAACGCCCGCATCGATGCGCTGGAAGCCGCCATCCGCAACATCCCCGCCGGTCCCCAGGGCCCCGCGGGCCCCACCGGCCCCCAGGGTCCCGCCGGCCCCACCGGCCCCCAGGGCCCCGCAGGCGCCAGCACCAGCACCACGGGCACCGTCACCACCCCCGCCCCCAGCACCGGCACCACCGTCGTGATCGGTGACACCACCCCCGTCGCGACCACTCCCGTGCGTGACATCTACGCTGGTGTGAGCGTCGGCGCGAAGATGGCGGGCAGCGGCTCCGAGTGCAAGGATCTAAGCAACAAGACCACCAACGTGAACTACTGCCTCAACGGCGGCGCCGTGGTCGGTAAGAACAACGTGATCGGACCCGTGGGCGCGCGTATCAGCGCTGACTACCAGCCCGGCTGGAATGCGGTGAGCGTCGACGCCAACGCCACCTACGCCCTGAACACTGGCAGCCGCGTCACCCCGTACGTCGGTGCGGGTCTGGGCCTGACCAGCGGTCAGCAGCGCAATAACACCGCCCAGAACACCAGCGACGTATATGTGAACGCCATCGCCGGTGTGGATTTCAACATCACCGACAGCATCGCTGTGTTCGCCGAGTACAACGGCCGTTACTACACCAGCAACAAGGGCTACGCGACCGGGCTGGCCAGCAACGCCAGCAACGGTTTGAGCAACGGCGTGAAAGCCGGCGTGAAGTTCTTCTTCTAACCCCACCTCCTCCAGGGTTGCGACTCCCGGCCATCTGGCCGGGGGTTTTCACATGCCGTGCAGGGCACGGTACCCCTCACGCGGGCGGGCTACACTGCGGTGTGATGCGGCTCGTGTCTTTTCTCCAGGTCCTGCTGCTGCTGGGTACCGGCGCCTACTTGGCCCTGGTCACGCTGGAGAACCCTGGCGTGGTGCGGCTCCCTCTGCCGACCGGTCGCGGTGAATTGACCGTTCCTGTTGGGCTGGGCGTATCGATCTTTCTGGGGCTGGGCGTGCTGTTCGCGGCGCTCCTGCTTCTGCCCGGCCTGTGGCGTGAACGTGTCCGGCGCCGTCGGGAGACGCGGCTGCGCCGGCAGGCGGAGGATCGCCTGACCGCGACCCTCCAGGCGCGCCTGGGCTCGGCGACGCCCACCGAGGTCGTCACGGACAGCGAGGTGACCCCATGACCGCGCCCCGCTGGATGCTCGCGCCGCCCGCCAGCCGCGGGGAGCTGCTGCGCGTCATGCAGGAGTGGCGGGTGTCGCCCCCACTTGCGCAGGTCCTCACCGGGCGGCACCTCACGCCCGCGCTGCTGGACCCGCCGCTGACGCTGACACCCAACCCGGCGCTTCGCGAGGCGGCCCGGCGCATCGTGACCGCGATCAGGGCGAAGCAGCGCATCCGCATCCACGGGGACTACGACGCGGACGGCGTGAGCGCCACCGCCACCCTGGTCCTGGGCCTGCGCGACCTGGGCGCAGACGTGCACGGTTTCATCCCGCACCGCCTGAATGAGGGCTACGGTGTCCATCCGGACAAGGTCGAGGAACACGCGGCCGCCTGCGACCTGCTCGTGACCGTGGACTGCGGCGTGACCAACCTGGACGAGGTCGCGGCCCTGATCGCGCGGGGCGTGCAGGTCATCGTCACGGACCACCACGCCCCGGGTGACGACTTCCCAGACGCACTGGTCGTCCACCCGCACCTGACCGACGGCTACGACCATGACCTGCACAACCTGACCGGGGCGGGCGTCGCGTACCACCTCCTCTGGGCCGTTCATGAGGAACTTGGGCTGCCGGAACCGCGCGCCCTGACGGCACTTGCGACCCTGGGGACCGTAGCGGACGTCGCGCCTCTCATCGGAGAGAACCGCGCGCTGGTCCGCGCCGGACTGGAGGCCCTGAAGGACACGACCCTGCCGGGCCTGCGCGCCCTGCTCGACTCGGGCCGCGTCAAGCGCCCCACCGCCCGGGACGTGGCATTCATCCTCGCGCCGCGCATCAACGCCGCCGGACGCCTCGGCGAGGCCGACGTCGCCCTGGACCTGCTGACCACCCCCAGCGCGCACGACGCCAGCCGACTCGCAGAATACCTGGAAATCCGCAACCAGGAACGCCGCAAACTCCAGGACGACATGTTCCAGCACGCCCTGACCCTCGCCGACCCGACCGAGCCCGCGCTGGTCGTCACGCACCCCGACTGGCACGCGGGCGTCATGGGCATCGTCGCCAGCAAACTCGTGGACGCGTACCACAAACCCGTGTTCATCGTCGCGCAGGGCAAGGGCTCCGTGCGGTCCACGCCCGGCATCAGCGCCGTCGAGGGCCTGCGCTACAGCCACGACCTCCTGAAACGCTACGGCGGGCACCCCGGCGCCGCCGGATTCGCCATCGACCCCACCAACATGAACGCCTTCCGGGACCGCATCCACGCCTACGCCCGGCAGTTCCCCACCCCCGTGGCGCAGATCCGCCTGGACGCGCCACTGCCCGCGCTGGCCGCCAGCCTCGACCTGCTCCAGGAAACGCACACCTTCGAACCCTTCGGCGAGGGACACGCCCTGCCGCTGTGGCACCTGCGCGAACCCCTCACCGAGACCCGACTGGTCGGCAAGAAAGGCAACAGCCTGCAGTTCAAGGTCGCGGGCCTGCGCGGCATCAAATTCGACGAGACCGACGACGCCGCCGGAGAACGCGACCTGGGCGCGCACCTCGTCAGCAGCGAATGGCGCGGCCAGACCCGCCTGGAATTCCACGGACAGGCCCTGCGCCCCACCGCCCCCATCGACCTCGACGCCCCCAACCCCGAGCGGCCCACCCCGCGCCTGAACCCGAAAGCCGCCATGGAACACCTGCGCGCCGGAGCCAGCGCCTACGCCGAGGGGCCCGTCGCCGCGTACCTGCGCGACAATGTCCCCGGCCTCACCCTCGTCACCACCGCCGAGGCGCACCCCGGCGGGGAACTCATCCTGTACGCCCTCCCGCCCGAGGACACCCTGCGAGGCTGGCTGCACGCCACCCTGACGCGCCCTGCGGCCAGCCTCGCCTTCGCGTTCGGCCCCAAGACCCTCGCGGAACTCGAAGGCAGCCTCAGCCGCCACCACCTCAGCGCCCCACCCGCCAACCCCCTGCTGAACCCCGGCACCCTGGAAGCCGCCGCCGACGCCTACCGCCGCTGGCAGTGGGCGCACCACTGGCGCACCCTCAGCGACGACGGCTGGACCGCCAGCGTCCACGCCATGCTCGGTGAACCCGTCCAGGAACGGGAAGCAGTCAGCGCGGACTGAGCAGCGTCCGAGGGTCTAAAGGTCTGAGGGTCCAAGATTTCGACGCTTGGACCCTCAGACTCTTGACCTTATGTTCCTGTGACGCGGCGGGCGAGGGTCCAGCCGCTCAGGAGTGCGGTTTCCACGCGGGGGCCGTGTTCGTCGGGGGTGAACCAGTCGCCGCACCAGCCGAGGCGTAGGTGCGGGTCCCAGTGGCAGGGGCCGGGCGCGGGGCGGGTGGGGATGGCGTAGCGCCAGCGGTGCGCGAAGGTGTGCAGGGCGGGGGGGAGGTCGCCCGTGATCTCGGCGGCGGCGCGCAGCAGGTCGGGCAGGACCTCGTCCGAGGTGCGGTCCAGGTGCGCGCGGCTCCAGTCGGGCGTGGCGTGCAGCGTCAGCGCGGGCGGGTGCCCGGCGGGGCGTTTGGTGTGCTCGCGGGCCAGCCACTCCAGCACGGGGTGGTCGGCGCGCAGGGCGGGCCAGCTGACGTCCAGATCGCGCTCCAGCACGAGGCCTGCCGCCCAGCACGGCGCGTATTCGACGGCGGCGACCCGTTCGGCGGTACCCTCGGAGGCGCTGCCGCGCAGGTCGAGGTCCGCCAGGAGGGGGGCCAGCTGCGGCGCGGGCAGGTTCAGGAGGAGCGTCCCGGCCTCCCAGGTGGCACCGTCGCGGGTGTGGACGCGCCAGCCGTCCGGGCGGCGTTCCAGGCTGGTGACGGTCACGCCGGTGGTGACTTCCAGCCCGCGGGCGAGGGTGCGGCCCAGCGTGCTGAGGCCCTGTGGGGGCGCGTAGCGGGGGTGCCCGTCGCCACCACCGCTGATCTGACCGGCCTGCCAGCGGGGGACGCCGCGCGTCCACTCGGCGTTCCAGCCTTCCCGGATGCCCGCCTCGGCCAGCGCGCGGGTGCGGTCGTGGCGGGCGGTGAAGAAGCGCGCCCCGTGATCCAGTCGCGCCTCCCGCCCGTCGGGGAGGGTCACGCGGCGGGTGGCGGCGCGGCCCGACACGCCCCGCGCCTTGTCCAGCAGCGTGACGCGCTGCCCCGCCGCCCCCAGGTCACGCGCCGCGGCCAGCCCGCCCAGGCCCGCGCCCACCATCAGCACGCCCGGCATGCTTACAGCAGCGCCCGGTGATCGGCGAGGAGGCAGCGGTCCTGCACGACGTTGATCCCGCGCGCCGCGAGGTCGCGGGCGGTCGCGTCGTCGCGAATGCCGAGCTGCAACCACACCACTTTGGGCGGGGTCGGCATGGCCAGGATGTCCGGCAGGTGCTCGCGCACCTTGTCGCTGCGGCGGAACACGTCCACGATGTCCACCGGGGTCGTGATCTCCGCGAGGGTCGCCACGGCCCTGTGCCCGAAGAAGCTCTCGCCGCGCGCCGCCAGCGCCGGGTTCACCGGGATGATCGTGTAGCCCTGGCGGTGCATGTACTCCGGGACGTAGTACGCGGGTTTCATCGCGTCGTGGTGGAAGCCCACCACGGCGATCACCCGGTGCTCGGTGAGGATCTGCCGCACCTGCGCGGTCTGCGTGACCAGCGTCATGCGCCCAGGTCCTGGTACGCGGCGCGCGCGGCGTCCAGCGTGGCGTTCAGTTCCGCGTCGCCGTGCACGCCACTGACGAAGATGCTCTCGAACTGGCTGGGCGCCCAGTACACGCCCCGGCCCAGCATCCCCTGGAACCAGCGGGCGAAGGCCTTCGTGTCGCTCGCGGCGGCGTCCGTGTACGTGCGCACGCTGCCGTCCGGCGCGTCCAGGTGGAAGGCGGTCAGCATGCTGCCGATGTGGTTGATGCTGACCGGCACGCCCGCCGCGGCCGCCGCGTCCCGCAGGCCGTCGGCCAGTGCCGTCGTGTACGCCCCGAGCCGCGCGTACAGATCCGGGTCGGCCTCCAGCGCACTCAGGGTCGCGAGGCCCGCCGCCATCGCCAGCGGGTTCCCGCTGAGCGTCCCCGCCTGATACACCGGACCCTGCGGGGACACGAAATCCATCACTGAAGCCCGGCCCCCGTACGCGCCCACCGGCAGGCCACCGCCGATGATCTTGCCCCAGCAGATCAGGTCTGGACGCAGACCCAGCAGGCCGGTCGCGCCGCCCAGCGACAGGCGGAAGCCCGTCATCACCTCGTCCGCGATCAGCAGCGCCCCGTGGGTCTTCACGCGGTGCAGCGCCGCCAGGAACTCCGGCGTGGGAATCAGCACCCCGGCGTTCCCCACCACCGGCTCGAAGATCACCGCCGCGACCTCCGACCCGCGCGCGGCCATCAGGGCGTCCAGCGCCGCCGGGTCGTTGTACTCGCTGACCAGCGTCAGGCCCGCGTACTCCTCGGGCACGCCCGCGCTGCTCGGGGCGGCCGCGCCCAGCGCCCCGTCCGCGTTCGTCAGAAGGCCACTCCCGGCCTCCACCAGCAGACCGTCCGCGTGCCCGTGGTAGTTCCCGCGGAACTTCACGATGAACTTCCGGCCCGTCACGCCACGCGCCAGCCGCAGCGCACTCATGGTGGCCTCGGTGCCGCTGCTCACGAAGCGCACGCGGTCCACGCCCGTCAGGCGCGTCACCAGTTCTGCCAGCAGCACCTCCCGCTCGCCGGGCGCGCCGAAACTCGTGCCGTACTGCAGCGCGTCCGCGATCGCCTCCCGCACCGCCGGGTGGTTGTGCCCCAGGATCATCGGCCCCCACGACCCGATGTAATCCAGCAGGCGCGTGCCGTCCGCGTCGGTCAGGTACGCGCCGTCCGCGCGGGCGATGAAGCGCGGCGTGCCGCCCACGCTGCGGAAAGCCCGCACCGGACTGTTCACCCCGCCCGGCGTGACGGCCCGCGCGCGCGCGAACAGCGCCTCCGAATGCGCCGTGGGCGCGGGTAGAACAGCAGCTTGCAACTCGGTGGTCATGCCCCCCACCTTACCGGAGGCCCGTGAGGCCCGTGGGCAACCCAGCGCACACTGAAGTGCAGCCAGGAGGTCTGCACCGCGCGCCGGGCCGGACAGGAGGGGCGCGCTACGCTGGCGGGATGAGTGAGTCGTCCCCCAACCTGACCATCCGGGAGATGGGCGTGCGGGCCCGCGCCGCCGCCCGCGTGCTGCGGTCGCTGCCCACCGCGCGCAAGGTGGCCGCGCTGCACGCGATCGCCGCCGGACTGCGCGCCAACGCTGACGGTATCCTGGCCGCGAACGCGCAGGACGTGCAGGCTGCCATTGAGGCCGGGCTGCCCGACCCGATGGTGGCCCGCCTGCGCCTGGACGCCCGGATGCTGGACGGCATCGCGGCGGATATGGAGGCCGTGTCGCGCCTGCCCGACCCGGTGGGGGAGACCACCCCCGCGCAGGTGCAGCCGAGCGGCATCCGCGTCAGCACCCGCCGCGTGCCGCTGGGTGTGCTGGGCGTCATCTACGAGAGCCGCCCGAACGTGACCGTGGACGTCGCCGCGCTGGCCCTCATGAGCGGGAACGCCGTGATCCTGCGCGGCGGGAAGGAAACCGTGCGCAGCAATGCCGCGCTGGAGGACGTCATCCACGCCGCGCTGCGGGAGCAGGGCCTCCCGGCGGACGGGGTGCAGGTCATCCGCGACCCGGCCCGCGAACGCATGCTGGAACTCCTGAAACTGGACGATCTGGTCGACGCGATCATCCCGCGCGGCGGGGCTGGTCTGCACCGCTACTGCGTGGAGAACGCCACCGTGCCCGTCATCGTGGGCGGCATCGGCGTGGTGCACGTGTATCTGGACCCCAGCTTCACCCGCGACCCCGCCGACCGCGCGCGTGCCCTGGAGATCGTGCGGAACGCGAAGGTGCAGAAACCCAGCGCCTGCAACGCCCTCGACACCCTCCTGATTCACGAGGAGGCCCTGGACGCCCTGCCGGACATCGCCCGCGACCTCCAGGCGCACGGCGTGACCCTGCGCACCGACCCGCTCGCCCACGCGGCCCTGAGCGCCGACGGGATCACCACCGACCCCGCCACGGACGCCGACTACGGCACGGAATTCCTGGCCCTGACCGCCAGCGTGAAGACCGTGACCTCCTTCGAGGCGGCGCTGGACTTCATCGCCGCGCGCGGGAACCACACCGACGTGATCCTCACCCGCGATGACACTCAGGCGCAGCGGTTCATCGAGGATGTCGATTCGGCGGCGGTGGTCGTGAACGCCAGCCCCCGCTTCAACGACGGCGGACAACTCGGCCTGGGCGCGGAGGTCGCCATCAGCACCCAGAAACTCCACGCCCGCGGCCCCATGGGCCTCCGTGAACTGACCACCACCAAATGGGTCGTGGAAGGCAACGGCGAAGTCAGGGGGTAGATGGTTGAAAGTTGATGGTTGATAGAGGGGCGCCCCTTCCATCAACCATCAACTTTCCACTATCAACCTGCTACACCCCGAGCGGGACGTCAACGCCGAGTTCGGCCAGCACGGTGCGGATGGCCTGCGCGTCGATGCCGCTGCGGGCGTGGACGCTCTCGACGGTCGCGTGTTCCTGGAATTCGTCGGGGATGCCCAGGACGCGCACGGGGGTCTTGATCCCCTCGGCGTTCAGGAATTCGAGGACGGCGCTGCCGAAGCCGCCCATGACGGTGTTGTCCTCGACGGTGATGATCGCGCGGGCGCTGCGGGCCACGTCGCGCAGCATCGCCTCGTCCAGGGGTTTCACGAAGCGGGCGTTCACGACGCCCACGCCGTCCAGTCCGGTGGCGGCCTTCTGCGCGTACTCCAGGCCCTTGCCGCCCGCCAGGATGACCACGTCCACGTCCGTGCCGTCCTTGACGCGCTCCCAGGTGCCCCACTCCAGGTCCGGCCAGGTGCCCTCGGGAACGGGTGTGGTATTGCCGCGCGGGTAGCGGACCGCGAAGGGACCGTCGTGCGTCTGCGCGTACTTCAGCATGCCGCGCAGTTCCGCCGCGTCCTTCGGCAGGCCGATCCGCACGCCGGGAATGGAGCGCAGGAAGCTCAGGTCGAACACGCCGTTGTGCGTCGCGCCGTCCGCGCCCACGATCCCGGCGCGGTCGATGGCGAAGGTGACGTTCAGATTCTCGATGGCGACGTCGTGCAGCACCTGATCGTACGCGCGTTGCAGGAACGACGAGTAGATCGCCACGACGGGGCGCAGGCCCTGCAGGGCCATCCCGGCGGCGGCGGTCACGGCGACCTCCTCGGCGATCCCCACGTCCAGGTAGCGGTTCGGGTGCGCCTTCGAGTACCCGACCAGTCCGCTGCCCTCGCGCATGGCGGGCGTGATCACGAACGTGCGCGGGTCCTGCGCGGCCAGTTCGGTCATGGCGTCCCCGAAGGCGTTGCTCCACGAGTACGCCTTGCTGGCACTGAACTCCCCGGTGCTGGGGTCGAACTTGCCCGGGCCGTGCCAGTAGATGGGGTCGGCTTCCGCGTAGCTGAGGCCCTTGCCCTTCTTCGTGACGACGTGCAGGATGGTCGGCCCGTCCAGATCCACCAGTCGCTCCATGAGCCACACGAGTTCCTGCACGTTGTGCCCGTCCACCGGGCCGACGTAGCGCACGCCCATCGCCGCGAAGGGGTTCACGCTGGCCGGGTCGAAGAAGTGCCGCGTGGAGCTCTTGGCGCGGCTCATGAAGCTCGCCAGGGGCTTGCTGACGGCCTCCATGGCCTTCTTGCCGGCGCCCTCGCCCTCCTGAAACCACTTCTGCACCTGCAGGCCGCGCATGAACTTGTTCATCGCGCCGACGTTCTCGCTGATGCTCATCTCGTTGTCGTTCAGGACGATCAGCATGCGGCGGTTCATGTCCCCGATGGTGTTCAGTGCCGCCAGGGCCATGCCGCCCGTCAGGCTGCCATCCCCGATCACGGCGGCGACCTTGTAGTCCTGGCCCAGCGCGTCGCGGGCCATTGCCATGCCCAGCGCGTTGGCGAGGCTGGTGCTGGCGTGCCCGACCGTGATCGCGTCGTGGGGGGACTCACTGACCTTCGTGAAGCCCGACAGGCCCCCCTCCTTCTTCACGGTCGCCATCTGGTCGCGGCGGCCGGTGAGCATCTTGTGCGCGTACGCCTGATGCCCCACGTCGAACAGGATCCGGTCACGCGGCGAGTTCAGGACGTAGTGCAGCGCCACGATCAGGTCGGTGGCGCCCAGCGACGACGCGAGGTGCAGTCCGCCCACCGAGCACACCCGCGTGATCTCGTCCCGCAGTTCCTGCGCCAGCGCGGGCAGCTGCTCACGCGAGAGGGTCTTGAGGTCGTCGGGCGTGTTCACGCGGTCCAGCAGCGGCGTGCCGGACGGTTTGGTTTCGGTCATGGTTGTCCTCCTGAACGCGGGGCGAAGTTCCGCTCCGTCAGGAGCAGCCCCTCGGGCGTGCGCACCTCGCCCACGAAAGGCGTGAACCACAGCTGCTGGGTGGCCGGGAACAGCCCCCCCACCGTGTCGCTGATCTGGCGCGTCACCACCCACACGTCGAAACGCCCGCCCGGCGTACTCACCGTGCGGCGTTCCTGCACCAGGTAAGAGTACGACAGCGTGCCGCTGCCCTTCACCGTCCCGTCGTCCGCGACGAGCGAAACCTGACTCTGCCCCTGCCACGTCAGGCCCGCCCGCCACGCGTCCGGCGCGGGGTACTCCAGCCACGCCGGTTGCAGCCGCACCGTCACGCCCGGCTTGCGGATGCCGAGCAGTCTCACGCCCTGCGCGTCGGTCACGCGGTACCACGTCTGGTCCGCGCCGCGCCCGGTCATGCGCGTGGCACTCACTGCCTCACCACCGAACAGCGTCGGCCCGAGGTTCTGCACCACATACGGCACGCCGCCCGCCGCCTCGCCCTCCGGCAGGTACGCCCACGCCAGCCCCGTCTCCTGCGGGTAGAACGACGCGCGGGTCAGCGGCGTGCTGCTCTGCACCGTGCCAGGAGCGGTCGCCTGCGGGGCGCACGACCCCAGCGCGGCGCACAGGGCGCCGGCCAGCACGGCAGCGAGCGGGAAACGGGGGGCAGGCATGGCACCAAGCTTAGAACGCCTCATCGCCCTCATTCTGTCAGCAAACATGAAGTTCCCCTGACGAACGTCCCCCCAAAGAGGGAGGGAGCCGCGTGGGTACGCTGCGGCTCCCTCGTCCTGTAGCGGCGCTACGGCAGTCTCAGGCCATTCCAGAAGTCACACCTGTGGGCCTGCGCGAACGTCGTGCTCAGTGCGTTGCCCGACGGCGTGAAGACCTCCACGTTCCCATGCGCCGCGTCGTAGGCCGTCCAGCCCGGCTGCCCGGCGCGCGCGAATCCCCCCACACCGCCCGCGAATGCGTCCGCGAGGCCCGCCTGCGCGGCCGTGAACGCTGCCGGATCGCCCAGCCCCGGCAGGCGCGTGCGGAACAGGTACACCAGCTCGCTCGAGTGCGCCGAGCCCAGGCCCGGCAGGTCCGGCGGGCTGGGAATCTCGGTCGCGGCCTGTGGATCGGCGAACTCGTAGGCGTACACCGGCACGAAGCGCGCCAGGGCGCCCGCCACGTTCACGGCCGGGCAGGCGAAGACCGCGTCCGTGAACATGTTCGAGAACGCCAGCGCGGGCGTGCCCTCCCCCCGGCCCGGGTACTCGCGCAGCGCGCGGGTCACGTTCGGCACGCCGGTCAGCAGCCCCGCCGCGCCCCAGTACAGCGGCAGCGACATGGTGCGGCCCTCGGGCACCCCGACCTTCACGAACAGGCGCCCCTCGTCCCGGGTGGTGCCCGCCACGACCGGCACCTTGTTGAACACCCCGTTCTGGAAGGTCTCCAGCAGCGGCCGGGGCAGCACCTCGCCCCCGTGGACCGGCGCCCACACCAGATTCGACAGCGGGCGCACGCCCGGCACCGTGGCCCTGGCCAGCCGCGCCGGATCCAGGGCGCGCAGGCACGCCAGTGTGTCCTGCCGGCAGCCCAGGCGGGAGGCGTACGCCACGTTCCGCTGCGCCGCCTCGGCCGCGGAGACCGTGTTGCCGGGACTGCCGCACAGGCCGCTCATGATCACGGCCTTCTGGAACAGCCCCGCCGAGCCGGGCGAGGCCATGTGCGCGCAGATGCTGTATCCACCGGCCGACTCGCCGAACAGCGTGACGTTCTGCCGGTCCCCACCGAACGCCGCGATGTTGGCCTGCACCCAGCGCAGCGCCGCCTGCTGGTCCATGAAGCCGTAGTTGCCGCTCGTGCCGTCCGTGGATTCCTGATCCAGTTCCGGCAGGGCCATGAAGCCCAGCGCACCCAGGCGGTAGTTGATGGTCACCACGACCACGCCCTCGCGCCGCACCAGTTCGGAGGCGTCGTACAGCCCGGCCGAGCCGTTCACGAACGCCCCGCCGTGAATCCAGACCATCACCGGCAGCGGTCCCGGGCGGCCCTGCGGCACGTACACGTTCAGGTACAGGCAGTCCTCCTGGCCCTTCACGTCCCCCACGGTCTCGCCGGGCAGCGCGAACAGCGCCGAGATCACCTGCGTGCACACCGGGCTCAGCTGATCGGCCACGCGGGCGGAGGTCCAGGTGGGGGCCGGCTGCGGCGGTCGCCAGCGGTTGGATCCGGTGGGCGGCGCGGCGTACGGTAGCCCCAGGTACTGCGTGACGGCGCCCTTCGTGACGCCCTGCACCGGGCCCTGCGACGTGGTCACCGGGCCCGCAGTCTGTCCGGCGGCCCAGCTTCCTGTGCCCAGCAGCGCGGCCAGCAGCGCCGCGCGTCCCTTACCGATCCGTGTCCGCATCATCGTCCTCCGACCGCTGGAATGCCCTGCGTCATAGGAGAGGGGCGCACCAGCTCTCGCCCGCGCGCCCCCCCGTACCCCGTTCAGCTGCCGCTGTTGCTGCCGCCCCCCTCGCCCTGCACCTTGGCCTTCAGGGCCGCGAAAGCGTCGTCGATCTCGCGGTTGCGGCCCAGGTCCTTGAGCTGCGCGTCGAAGTCGTTCTCCTTACGCAGGTCCTGCATGGCGCGGTTGCGGTCCTCCATGCCGGAGACCTTCTGCTCCATGTCCTCGAAGGCGTCCATGGCCCCGCCGGCCTTGCTGAAGCCGGACACGCGGTCCAGGGTCGCCCCGGCCTGCGCGGTCTTCTGCCGGGCCGCCAGCAGGCTCTTCTTGCTCTCCATCTCGTCGATCTTGGCTTCCAGCGCGCGCAACTGGGTCTTGAGCTGCTCGACCGTCTGCGACTGCGTGCTGAGCTGCTCCTCGAAGCCCGCCGCGAGGTCCTTGGCGTTCTGCGAGCGGCGCAGCGCCTCGCGGGCGAGGTCTTCGCTGCCGCCACGCAGGGCCTCCTCGGCCTTCTTCTCGTACTCGCTGGCCATGCGGCGGTTGGTGTTCGCCTCGCGTTCCAGCTTGGCGTTCTGACTCATGGCGTCGGCCACCTCGCTGCGCGCCTCGGCGTACGCGGCGCGCATGTCGCGCAGGGCCTGCTCGATGATCTTGCCGGGGTCCTCAGCCTTGCTGATCAGGTCGTTCACGTTCGCGCGCAGCAGGCGCGACAGGCGGTCAAGGATGCTCATGGTGGTTCCTCCTGTGAAATGGGGCTCGGGCTTGACCCGCAGCTTACCGCCCCCCAGTACGGCCCGGGGTGCCGGCCCGTTCCCCGCCGGGCTTCCCCTAAGGTCCGGTGAAGGCCGGGTGGGGCGGCAGCAAAAAGGAGCCCGCAGGCTCCCTTCGCTGGTCATCTGCTGCGCGCAGGGCGCTCAGAACACGATGGGTTTCAGTCCCACGCTGTCCGACCCGCACGCCACGGTCAGGACGCCACCGTTCGGGGTGGTGGTGCAGCCCAGCGCGCGCAGGCCCGAGATCGGGAAGATCAGGTTCTTGCCGTCCGTGGCGGGGGCCAGGGGCAGTTCCACGGCGCCCGCGTCGGTCTGCGCGGCGCGCGCGCCCACCGTGACCGTCAGGGTGCCCTGATCGGCGTTCGACAGGCGGTACTTCCCGCCGCCCAGCGCGGTGACCTTCACCACGCCCACCAGATCGCTGCCCAGCACGTACGGCTGACCCCTGACGATCCCGGCGGGCGCGGCCACCTTCACCGGGGCGGCGGCCTTGGCCGTGGGGGCCGTGTCCACGACCACCAGGGTCTCCTTGTCGTTCAGGGCGCTGAGCAGCACGAAGTTCGCCGGGGTGTCCTTCACGAGCAGCGCGCTGGTCTTGCCGGTGGTCTTCCAGTCGCCGGCGCGGGCCGCCAGCTTGCCCTTCACCAGGGGGCGCAGGGTGGCGGCGGGCGTCTGCACGTACAGGCACACGGCGTTCACGCTGAGTTTCAGGCTGGCGGGGCAGTCCAGCAGCCGGCCCTTGACGACCGAGCCGACCTCCACCGCCAGTGCGCTCACGCCCCGGTTCGTCGCGGCGGACGCGCTGCTCTTGGCAGGGGTGGAGGTCGCAGGCGTGGCCGGAGCCGGGGCCGTCTGGGCCAGGGTGGCCGGGCCGAGCAGGGCGAGGCTCAGGGTGACAGGCAGGGCAAGACGCATAGCCGGCATGCTAGAGCCCCCGCATGAGAAAGCTCGCCGTCACGTGAAGCCGCGCGCTCATGCGCTACCCTGCCCGCGTGACCCGCTCCGGCCTGCAAGACACCATCGCCGCCATCGCCACCGCTCCCGGCAGCGCGGGCGTGGGCATCGTGCGCGTCAGCGGCCCCGCCGCGCTGAGTGTCGCCGACCGGGTGTTCCGGGGCCGCCGCGCTCCCTCGCGCACGCCCGGCGGCCGCTTCCTGTTCGGGCACCTGCTGGACGCCAGCGGCGAGGTGCTCGACGAGGGCCTGTGCCTGATCTTCAAGGGCCCGCGCAGCTACACCGGCGAGGACGTCGCGGAACTCCAGACGCACGGCAGCCCCGCCGTCCTGGCCCGCGTCCTCCAGGCCACGCTGGACTGCGGCGCGCGCCCCGCCCGGCCCGGCGAGTTCACGCTGCGCGCGTACCTGAGCGGCCGCCTGGACCTCGCGCAGGCCGAGGCAGTCCTGAACCTCATCGAGGCGCAGACCGACACCGCCCGCCGGCAGGCCACCCTGGGCCTCAGCGGCGCGCTGGGCGACCGCGTGGACGGCGTCGCGCGCGGCGTCACCCGCACCCTGGCGGCCATCCAGGCCCTGCTGGACTACCCCGAGGAGGGCGTGCCGGACGAGGACCGCACCCTCCCCCTGACGCAGGCCGAGTCGGACCTGCGGGACCTGCTGGCGTCCGCGCGGGCCGGGCAGGTCGCCACGCGCGGCGCGCGGCTGGCGCTGATCGGGCGGCCCAACGCGGGCAAGAGCAGCCTCCTGAACGCCCTGCTGGGCTATGAGCGCAGTATCGTCACGCCCATCGCCGGGACCACCCGCGACTATCTGGAGGCCGCCGTGGAACTCGCCGGGGTGCCCGTCACGCTGGTGGACACGGCGGGCATCCGCGAGACCGGGGACGCCATTGAGGCCGCCGGGGTGCGGCAGGCGCTGAGCCTCGCGGGCGCCGCCGATCTGGTCCTGGCGCTGGAGGACGGCAGCGCCCCCCGCGAGGCCCTGCCCGCCGACCTGAGCGGCGCCCGCGTCATCCACGTCCGCACCAAGGCCGACCTGCCGGGCGCGTGGACGGACCCGGCCGCGCTGGACGTCAGCGCCGTGACCGGCGCAGGCCTCCCCGCGCTGCGGGACGCGATCCAGGCGGCTCTGCTGGGCGACACGGCGCGCGGCGAGGCGTGGCTGACCACCGAGCGGCAGGCCGACGCCGCCCGCCGCGCCCTGGCGCACATCCAGGCCGCGCAGACCCTCCCGGACGATCTGGCCGGGTACGAACTGGAAGAAGCCCTGCGCGCCCTGGCCGAGCTGACGGGCCGGGACGTGCAGGAGGACGTCGTGGACGCCGTGTTCCGCAACTTCTGCGTGGGCAAGTAAGCGCCCGGCCCGGCGCGCGTCAGCGCAGCTTGCCCAGGCTCTTGCGGATCAGGCTGTCGGCACTCAGGTCGGGGTCGCTGGAGATGAGTTCGGCGACCACGCCGCGCACCTGCGCCTCGCGGAAGCCCAGGGCGAGCAGGGCGTCCACGGCGTCGCGTCCGGCGGTGCTCGTGACCCGCGCGGCCTTCACGCCGCCCCCCGTGGCAGGCGCGGCGAGGTGCTCGGGGATCTTGCTCTGAAGTTCCAGCACGAGCCGTTCGGCGGTCTTCTTCCCGACGCCGCTGACGCTGGACAGCAGTTTCACGTCCCCGCCGAGCAGCCCGGCGGCCAGGGCACTGACGGGCATGGCGGACAGCAGCGCCAGCGCCAGCTTGGGCCCCACGCCGCTGACGCTGGTCAGCAGGTCGAACACGCGGACGCTGTCGGCGTCGTGGAAGCCGAACAGCAGCTGGGCGTCCTCGCGGACGATGAAGCGGGTGTTCAGTTCGGCGGTCTCGCCGACGGTCAGCTTGCCCAGGGTGCTGACGGGGCACTGGACCTCGTAGCCGACGCCGCCCGCGACGACGACGGCGCTGTTCTCTCGGACTTCCCGGACGGTGCCGGACAGGTAGGCGATCATCGCCCCCATTCTACATTCCGCTGTGAACAGAATGCTGCGCCGGGGCAGGTTCGCACCACCCGTCGGGCCCGGGCGGGGTCCGGTGTGCTGCACTGTGGGGCATGTTCACCCTGCGCCCCGCCCGCGAGACCGATCGCGCCGCGCTGTACCGCATCTGCCTGGAAACGGGTGCCAGTGGCCAGGACGCCACCCACCTGTACGCCGACCCCCTGATCCTGGGGCACGTGTACGCCGGGCCGTACCTGACGCACGCGCCGGACTTCGCGTTCGTGCTGGAGGACCAGGGAAGCGGTGAGGTGACGGGCTATGTCCTGGGCGTCCCCGACACGGCGGCCTTCGAGGCCACCCTGGACCGCGAGTGGTGGCCGCCCCTGCGGGAGCTGTACCCCGATCCGGCGGGCGTTCCCCGCGCCGAGCGCACGCCCGACGAGCGGATCGCGCACCTGATCCACCACCCGCCCCGCGCGCCGCAGGCCGTGCTGACCGGATACCCGGCGCACCTCCATATCGACCTGCTGCCCGCCGCGCAGGGAGGCGGACGGGGGCGGGCGCTGATGGCCACCCTGCTGGACGCCCTGCGTGCCGCCGGGGTCTGCGGCGTTCACCTGGGCGTGGGGGAGGGCAACGCCCGCGCGCAGGGCTTCTACCGGCACCTGGGATTCCAGGAACTGGGCCGCGCGCCCGGCAGCGTGACCTTCGGCCTGTCCCTGACCTGACCGCCCGCCGCCCTGGCCTGCTCCGCCTAGGCCAGCAGGGCCACGATCAGTGTGACGGTCAGCGCGGCGAGCCCCATGCCGATGGAGGAGGCCGCGCCCGCCTGTTCGCCCTCCTCGCGGGCGCGGGCAGTGCCGACGCCGTGCGCGACGGACCCGATGGCGATGCCGCGCGCCAGCGGATGCCGGACGCGCAGGGCAGTCAGGAGGGCGGGGAGGATCAGCGCGCCGATCAGGCCGGACAGGACCGCCAGTGTAGCGGCCAGTGCGGGGGGCGCGTGCGTGAACGGCGCGAGTTGCAGCGCGACGGGGCTGGTGGCGGGCGCGGTGTGCAGGGCCCGCTGCGCGTCAGGGGAGAGGTGCAGCGCCCGGGCCAGCAGGGTGTCCACCCCGACGCCCAGCGCCGTGCCGCTCAGGCCGCCCAGCAGCAGCGCCTGCCACTGCCGGGCCAGCAGTGCCCGCAGGCGGTACAGCGGCACGGCCAGCGCGACCACGGCGGGCGTGAGGAGCGCCGAGAGCGGCTGCACGTCATGCAGGTAAGTGTCGTACGTCACCCGCGTGAGCAGCAGCGCCGCCGCGACGATCAGCGTACCGATCAGCGTCGGGTTCGCCAGTGGAGAGCGCAGCCGCAGCTGCGCCAGCACGCCCGCCGCGAAGGCCAGCAGCGTGAGCATGACCCAGATCAAGCGTCCTCCGGGCGCAGCAGGCGCGACGCGATCAGGCCCGCCGCGCCCGCCCCCACGAGCAGACCCGCCGTCATGACGAGCAGCCACAGGCCCCATGCCGCCCCGGCACTCAGGAACTGCAGGAAGCCCACGGTAGCCGGGATGAACAGCAGGCCCAACACGCCCAGCAGGCCGTCGGCAGCGTCCATGATCCAGTGCAGCCGCACCAGTTTCAGGCCCAGCGCCGCCCACAGCAGCACCAGCCCCACCACCGACCCCGGCAGCGGCAGGCCCAGCGCGCCCGTCAGCGCCTGACCGGCCGCCGCGAACGCCAGCAGCAGCCCCAGCCCCAGCACGAAGCGGGCCGGGGCCGGCAGGCGCGCCGTGACCGACCCGGACGTCACGGGCTCAGCCCGCCTGGGCGCTCAGGCGCGCCAGCATCCCGCGCACGACCTGCTTGGCGTGGCGGGCCACCAGCGGCATGAACTCCCGGTAGTCCACCTTCGCGTCATGGTCGGCGGTGTCGCTGACCGAACGGATCACCACGAACGGCACGCCCGCCTTCGCGCACACCTGCGCGACCGCCGCGCCCTCCATCTCGGCGCAGGCCGCGCCGAAACTCGTCCACAGGCGCGTCACGCCCTCCTTGGAGGCGATGAACTGATCCCCGCTCGCCACGCGGCCGTCCAGCACGCGGATGCCCTCCACGTCCCGCGCGGCCTCCAGCGCCACCAGCCGCAGCGTGTCGTCCGCCGGCCACGCCGGCAGTTCGCCCGGCACGGTCCCCGCCGCGTAGCCCAGGGCCGTCACGTCCACGTCGTGCTGCACGCAGTCCGTGCTCACCACGATGTCCCCGACGCGCAGTTCGGGATGCACGCCGCCCGCTACGCCCGTGAAGATCACGCGGGTCGCGCCCTGCATCAGCAGGTACGTGGTGGTCATCGCGGCGTTCACCTTCCCGATCCCGCCGCGCGTGAGCAGCACCGGCACGCCGTCCAGCGCGCCCCGGTGCAGCGTCACACCGGGGAACGACAGGTCCTCGCGGGCCATCAGGTCCGCCAGAAGCAACTCGATCTCTTCATCCATCGCGCCAATGATCGCCAGCATGAGGCGCAGTCTAGCCCCAGCCGGGTGGGGGAGGGCAGTGGGCTGTCGGAAGTAGGCAGTGGGGAGTGGGTCGGTGGTCCGCGTCCCAGGAGCCTGGGGGGCTGTGAGTGCGGACGGGCAGGGGCGGATGCCCAGGCGTTCGCCTTCCACTGCCTACTCCCCACTCCCTACTTCCCGTTGCCTCATGGGCGGGGGGTATGCTCGCCCTCATGACGGACACTGCCCGGAACCCTCGCGACACCCTGGACGTCAGCGCCCTGCGTCACCCCGACTCGCTGAAATGGACGCTGTACCCGGAAGACGTCATTCCCATGTGGGTGGCGGACATGGACTTCCCGGTCGCGCCGCCCATCATGCAGGCGCTGCACGAACGGCTGGACGCCGGCCTGGGGTACGCGCAGCTGCGCGGCGACACCCGCCTGAAAGACGCCCTGCTGCCGAAGCTGGCCGCGCAGGGCCTGGCGGGCCTGACTGCCGAGAACCTGACGTTCCTGCCGGGCGTCGTGCCGGGCATCTACGCCGCCGTGCACGCCCTGACGACCCCGGGCGAACCGGTCGTGACCATGACGCCCATCTACCACCCGTTCCACCTGGCGATCACGGATCTGGGCCGCCGCGTGGCGGGCGTGCCCCTGCGCGACGGTGAGAACGGCTTCGAGATCAACTGGGCGGCGATGGACGCCGCGTCGCGCGGGTCGCGGCTGCTGCTGCTGTGCCACCCGCACAACCCCACGGGGCGCGTCTGGACCGCCGAGGAACTGCAGAAACTGCGCGACCTCGTGCTGGCGCGGGACCTGTTCGTCATGAGCGACGAGCTGCACGCCGACCTGCGCTTCACGGACGGGCCGTTCGAATCGTTCGCCGCCGACCCGCGCGTGCAGAGCCGCACCATCACCCTGACCGGGCCGTGCAAGGCCTTCAACACGGCCGGGCTGGGCATCGGCGCGATGATCAGCCACAGCGCCCCGCTGCTGACCCGCGTGCGCGGCGCGGCGGGCGGACTGATGGGCCACGAGAGCGCCCTGAGCATCACCATGTGGCGCGCCGCGCTGGCCGAGGGGGGCCCCTGGCTGGCCGAGACCGTCCAGTACCTGCGGGGCAACCGCGACTTCATGGCCGCGTTCCTGCGCGAGCGACTCCCCTGGGTGCGCTTCCACGTCCCCGAGGCGACGTACCTCGCGTGGCTGGACCTGCGCGCCCACCCGCGCGCCGGGGACATCCAGGCCTTCCTGCTGGAGGAAGCGCGGGTCGCCATCCACGATGGCCCGGTCTTCGCGCACGAGGGCCACAAACCGCAGTACCAGGGCTTCATCCGCCTGAACTTCGCCACCAGCCGCGAGCTGCTGACCGAGGCGCTGACCCGCATGGAACGCGCCCTGAACGCCACGAAGTAGGCATTTGGGGAGTGGGCAGTCGGAAGTGGGGGGTGGAGCTGCGCCGCATCCACTCCCCACTTTCCACTGCCTGCGTTTACTGCGAGGTGAGTTCGCGCAGTCGCTCAATCAGGGGCCGCAGGCGCTCGCGGCGGGTCTTGAGGGCCGCGCGGTTCACGACCAGCCGCGCGGTCGAGTGGAACAGCACGTCCACCTCCTCCAGGTTGTTGGCGCGCAGGGTGCTGCCCGTCTGCACGAGATCCACCACGGCGTCCGCGAGGCCTGTCAGGCACGCCAGTTCGATGTTCCCGCTGAGCTTGACGATCTCGGCGGGGATGCCGCGCGCGTTCAGGTACGTGCGGGCCGCGCGGGGGTACTTCGTGCCGACCCGGGTGATGTCACCGTCCGCGCCGACCTCGCGGATCAGGGAGAGGCGGCACCCGGCAAAGCGCAGGTCCACCGGTTCGTACACGGTGCGGCCCGACTCGATCAGCACGTCCTTCCCGACGATCCCGGCGTCCGCGACGCCCAGGTCCACGTACACCGGCACGTCCTGGTTGCGCAGCTCCAGCACGGTCACGCCCGGGAACTCGTGACGCAGCGCGCGGGATTTCTCGGGCATGGTCAGCGGTAGGCCCGCCTGCGAGAGCAGCGCGATGGCGTCTTCGAGGATGCGGCCCTTGGGCAGCGCCAGGGTCAGGTGACCGGGGTCGCGGGTGGGGGCGGGGGTCACAGCGTCACCTCCGTGGCGGACTGGAAGGTCAGCGTGCCGCCCTGAGTGCTGGCCCAGCGGTGGATGCCGCGCGCCGCGCTGAACGCCTGCAGTTCGGTCCGGTCGTCCGTCCAGGCGAGTTCCGCGTGCAGGCCCTGCGCGCGCGCCGCGTCGGCCGCCGCGAGGTCCAGCGCAAGGACCAGCTCCGGTTCGGGGGGCAGGTCGCCGGCCAGGGCGCGCATCAGGCGTTCCAGGCCCAGCGCGAAGCCCGCGCCCGGCAGGCCCCCCTCCAGCGCGTAGCGGCCCCCGCCCAGCACCGGCTGGTTCAGGCCCGGCGCGTACGCGCGGAACGTCAGCCCGGTGTAGTAGTCGTAGCGGCGGCTGACGCCCAGATCGAACAGCAGCGGCCCCGCGTACAGCGCAGCCACGTGCCGTAGGTGCGCGACCGCCTCCTGCGCGCGCGTGCCGCGCGCCAGCGCCTGCGCGGCGTCGAGCACCTCGGGGCCGCCGTACAGGTCCGTCAGAGCGTGCAGGGTGCGGCGCGTGTCGCCGCCCAGCCCGAACTGACCGCACAGCAGGTCCACGTCCGCGCCACTCTTGCGGTCGATCGCGTCGTGCAGCGCCGCCCGCGCCGCGCCGTGCAGCCCGGCGTCCTCCAGCACCGCGTCCACGAAGCCCGGGTACCCGACCTCCAGCGCCGCGCCCACCCCCACTTCCCGCAGCGCCGCCGCCGCCAGATGCAGCAGCTCCGCGTCCGACCGGGCGGACTCCACGCCGATCAGTTCCACGCCCAGCTGATTGAACTCCCGCAGGCGGCCCAGTTCGCTGTTCTGCGCGCGCAGCCACAGCCGCCCGGAGTACTGCAACCGCAGTGGGAACGGCCCGTGCGGGTACCGCGTGCGCACCAGGCGGCCCACGGCGGTCGTGAACTCGCTGCGCAGCGACAGCACCTGCCCGCCCGAGTCGATCAGTTTGAACGCCACGGCGTCCTGCGGATGGTGCGCGCTGGCGTACTCCAGGGCGGGAACCTCCACGCCCCGGTAGCCCCAGCGGGAAAACAGGCCGGACAGCTGCGCGCGGATCGCTTCACGCTGCGCCCACTCGGGCGGCAGCACGTCGCGCGTGCCCTCCGGAATGAACGCCGACACGCGCGGCGCGGGGCCGGCAGCGGCAGCGGATGATGAGGCGGACGAATTCACGCCCGGCATTCTAAGCGCCACCCGCGCCGCCCACCGTCACCCCGGTCTGAACGCCCCGTGCGCGGCGCGTATACTGCCCGCACTATGCGCCGAGCCCCCCTCCTCGCCCTGCTGGGAGCCAGCCTGATCCTCACGCTGGGCAGCTGCGCCCGCACCGCCGACAACTTCACGCCGCGCATCAGCGTCACCGACACCGGCGCCACCCGCACTGCCAACGGCTTCCTGGTGCAGGGCTACGTCCTGGACGACACGGGCGTCACCGACATCCAGGTGGACGGCAAGAGCGTCCCCATCCAGCCCGGCAGCCGCAAGATCGCCCGCTTCCAGTTCCAGGCGGTGCTGTCCACGCCCACCGGGCAGTACACCATCACCGCCCGAGACGCCGCCGGGAACGAGGCGAAACTCGTGCTGCCCGTCAGCGTGGACCCCACGCGGCCTGCCGTGAAGGTCACCCGCTTCGAACGCAGCGGGAACGTCATCCGCGTCTCGGGCGTCGCCAGCGACAACGTCCGCGTGGCGCAGGTCAGCGTGGACGGCAACCGCCTGAACATCACCCCCGGCAAGGAGGTCGAGTTCTACGCCGAGACGACCGGCATCTGGGCCGACATCGTCGTGACCGACACCGCCGGGAACACCACCAACCTCCGCGCGCGCTGAGGGTCACCCCGCACCAGCGCGGCCGTCTTCATGAAGGGCGCCCTCCATCCTGCGAGTGACGCGCTCGTGCCGGGCGGCGCGCTAGCCTGCACGGGTATGCACGACCTGACCAGCCTGATCCTCTCCGCGTCCTACGTGGGCCTGTTCGCCATCGTCTTCGCCGAGACCGGACTGCTGCTGGGCTTCTTCCTGCCGGGCGACACCCTGCTGCTCGCCGCCGGGGTGCTCGCCGCCGGGGGCGCCCTGAGCCTCGGGGGCATCATGGCGGCCGTCGTGGCGGGCGCGGTCCTGGGCTGCGTCGCCGGGTACTTCATCGGCGGGAAGTTCGGGCCGCGCGTGTTTGCCAGTCAGGACGCCCGCTACTTCAAACCCGAGTACGTGACCCGCGCCGAACTGTTCTTCGCGCGGTACGGCTGGCTGGCCGTCGTCCTCGCCCGCTTCGTGCCGGTCGTGCGGACCCTGGTGCCCACCATGGCGGGCGTGAGCCGCATGCCCCTGGCGCCGTTCACGCTCTACAACATCCTCGGTGCGCTGCTGTGGGGCGTCAGTGTCCCCGCGCTGGGGTACTTCCTGGGCGACCGCATCCCCCACCTCGACCGTTACATCCTGCTCATCGTGGGGGGCGTCGTCGTGATCAGCATCGTGCCCGTGCTGCTGAAGGTCATGCAGGCCCGCCGCGCGACCTGACGCCGGACGTGGAAACTGGAGGGGGTGGGTGTCGTCGTGTGACGGACCCACCCCCTCCTGAGCAGAGGAGGCTGGAATGACGACGATGCAGAGGACTGGACTGATGCTGGCGTGCGGCCTGCTGGCCGTGACCCTCGGGGCTGGACTGCGGGCGGCGCGTGACGCGAGGACGGCGCCGCCCCCTGCGGTGACCCTTCCCCCGGACGACCCACTGCCGGAGCCGCAGGCGATCACGCAGCGGTGCGTGAGCTTCGCGCGCCTCGTCCTGGCCAAGCAGTATCACGGCGCAGATGGGCAGTCCAACCGGTTGACCGGCGTGAAGGCCCTCACCCCGGGGCTGTGGCAGGTGCGGGGTGAACTGACGAGTCACGATGGCGGTCGCGTCACGGTGTATCCCTACGAGTGTCTGTACAGCGCCGACGCGATCAGCGCGAATGTCCACCCCCGTGTGCCGTAGCCGCAGAGGAGGGGGGAGGCTGTCACCAGACAACCTCCCCCTCGCTTTGCCTTTCCCACTCCCTCCTGCCCACTACCCCCGCAGGATGCGCGCCTCGTTCGGCCGCAGGGCCGCGCCGCTCGTGGGCTGGTCGCCGACGCTGCTCAGGAGGGTCTCGCCGCCCGCCAGGGCGCCCAGGTCGTGGGTCTGCGCGCCGAAGTTCAGCAGGACGGTCAGGGTCTCGCCTTGCTCCTCGCGGACGAAGGCGAACACGTCGTCCGGGGCGTCCACGCTGCGGTACGTGCCGCCGATCAGCGCGGGGTGTTCCTGGCGCAGGCGGGTCAGGGCGCGGAAGTAGTTCAGGTCGCTGGCCGGGTCGTGCTCCTGCGCGGCGACGTTCAGGGTGGCGAAGTCGTCCGCGATGGGCAGCCAGGGGGTCGTGCCGTCGGCGCTGAAGCCCGCGTTCACGCCAGCGTCCCACTGCATGGGGGTGCGTTCCGGGTCGCGGCCCGCCTCGGGGCTGTCGGGCTGTTGCAGCGCGGCGGGGTCCACGATGCGGTCAGCGGGAATCTCGACGTCGTGCATGCCGATCTCGTCGCCGTAGTACACGGTGGGGGTGCCGCGCAGGGTCAGCAGCAGGGTCTGCGCCACGCGGTACTGCGCGTCGCCCAGGCGGCTGCGGAAGCGGTGCTGGTCGTGGTTGCCGAGCACCCAGTTCGGCCACGCGCCCGCCGCGAGGCTCGCCGCGTCGTAGCTGTCCGCGAAGCGCCGCACCTCCTGCGCCTGCCAGGGCATCAGGATCAGGTGGAAGTTGAACGGCAGGTGCACCATCCGCGCGTCCTCGGTGCCGGAGTACGGCAGGAGCTGCTCGACCGGCAGGTAGATCTCGCCGACCATCATGCGGTCATCGAACTCGTCCAGCACGGCGCGCATCTCGCGGATGTACTCGTGCGTCTCCGGCTGGTCCTGCGTGTACGGGTGCAGGAGGCTCCAATGTTCGGGCTGCCCGGGCTGCCAGTCGGGGTTCTCGGGTTCGTCCAGGTAGCGGTCGTCCTCGGCGAGCAGCCAGATGACGTCCACGCGGAAGCCGTCCACGCCGCGGCGCATCCAGAAGCGCAGCGCGTCGAACATCGCCTGCCGCACGGCCGGGTTGCGCCAGTTCAGGTCCGGCTGGCTGGGCAGGAACTGGTGCAGGTAGTACTGCCCGCTGGCCTCGTCCAGCGTCCAGGCGGGCCCGCCGAAGAAGGACTTCCAGTTGTTCGGCAGGCCGCCGTCCTCGGCCGGGTCGCGCCACACGTACCAGTCGCGTTTCGCGCTGCCCTTGCCGGTCAGTGCCTCCTGGAACCACGCGTGGTCACTGGACGAGTGGTTGGGCACGTAGTCGAGCATGACCTTCAGGTCCAGGCGGTGCGCCTCGGCCACGAAGGCGTCGAAGTCCTCCAGCGTGCCGAACAGCGGGTCGATGTCGCAGTAGTCGGCGACGTCGTAGCCGAAGTCGCGCATGGGGCTCTTGAAGATGGGGGAGAGCCACACGGCCTTCACGCCCAGGCTGGCCACGTACGGCAGGCGGCGGGTGATGCCGCGCAGGTCGCCCACGCCGTCGCCGCTGTCGTCCTGGAAGGAACGCGGGTAGATCTGGTAGATGATGCCGCTCTGCCACCACTTCAGCTCGCCGGTCAGGGAGGAGGTCATGCCCAGCACAGTACGGTCTGAATCGTTTCAGATCAAGAGGGGAGTAACAGACAGGCGAGGGGGCCACTACCAGCTCCCCTCGCCCTCTGCGGCGGCCCTCAGGGGGCCGGCGTGTCCGAGCCCAGCCGCACCGTCACGTCCGCACCGGAGGCCAGGGGCTGCTCGCTGACCGTCCCGAAGCCCACGTCACGCAGCACCCGCGCCGCCGCCGCGCCCGACGCGGTGGTCTTCGCCGGGCCGCGCGTCTCGTTCACGATCCAGACGTTCGCGTACCCCAGGCCCTCCAGCCGCTCCTTCAGGCGGCGGGCGCTGCCGTCCGGGGCGTCGGTGTTCACGACCGCCACGCCCAGCGACCGCGGATCGTTCGGGTCGCGGAAGTCCTTGGCCACCAGCGCGCCCAGTGCCGCGCGGTCCACCTCCCAGACACTCGCCGCGCCCCGGTACCCGAAATTACCGGGCACCTGATGCGTCTTGATCTTCACGCCGCTCAGGCCCGCGCCCATCAGCGCCGCGACCTGCGAGCGGGTCAGGTTCGACTTCATGTTCCGGTCAATGGCCGCGACCATCAGCGGGAGCCGCCACACGTTCAGCGGGTTCCGGACCTGCGCGCCCAGCGCCCCCACGAACTGCTGCTGCCGCGCGATCCGCCCGATATCGCCCAGGTTGTCGTGCCGGAAGCGCAGGAAGCCCACCATCTGCTCGCCGTTCAGGCGCTGCCGCCCGGGCTTCAGGTCGATGTGCAGGTTCCCGGCGTTGTCGTCGTACTTCATGACCTGCCCCACGTCCACCGTCACGCCCCCCGCCGCGTCCACCAGGGCGGGCACGGCGTTCAGGTTCAGCAGCGCATAGCCGTCCACCGGCAGGCCGGTCAGGTCCTGCACGGCGCGCATGAGCCTCTCGGGGCCGCCGCTGCGGTTTGCGCCGTTGATCTTGCCCCACCCGGTCTTCGGCAGATTCACCCAGGAGTCGCGCGGAATGCTCAGCAGGTTCACCCGTCCGTCCGGCCACGCCTGCGCGAGCATCAGCGTGTCCGTACGGCCCGCGTACGGATCCTCCTTGGGGGGGTAGGGCCAGACGGGTGCGCGGTCGTTGTAGTCCACGTCCATGCCCGCCAGCACCAGATTGACCGGCCCGGCGGCCTTGTGCGGCAGCGTGCCGTACCGCGCGAGAAACGGCGCGGCGGGCGACACGACCGCCACCACGCCCGCCAGGACCACCAGACCAACCACAACCGGAGTGCGCACGCGCGGAGCATACCGCCCGGCACCCCCGAAAGGGATCAACCCTAAGGGGGAGGGTCAGGTCAGGTCGCGCACCAGATGCGTGTACGTCCCGCCCGCCAGCACGCGCGTCCCCGCCGGGCGGAAGCCCTGCCGGGCGTACAGCCGCGCGGCCGGATTGCCGTCCTCGACGAGCAGGCCCACCCGGCGCAGCCCCAGCTTGGCGGCGCGCTCGGAGGCCGCGTCCAGCAGCCGCCCCCCGGTTCCGCGCCCCCGCGCGGCCTCCGTGACCGCCAGGGTATCCACGTACAGCTCGCCGGGCGTGCCCTCGGACTCGATGCGCCCCGGCAGGCCCAGGGCGTGCAGCCGCTCGCGGAACGGCTCGTCCAGCGCCTCGGCGTGCTCGCCGGGGTACGCGAGGATCAGGCCCAGCGGCTCCCCGGCAGGCGACTGCGCGATCAGTTGATGCTCGAAACTCAGGCGGTTGCCGCGCAGAGGGTAGAAGCCCAGCAGGGCCCGCTCGGCCTCCACGTCCGCGGCCGCTCCGGTCAGGGCCAGTCCGATACGGCCGATGGTCGCCTGGATCAGCGGCACGGCGAACGCCGCGTCGAAGGGGTGGGCGGGGCGGATCAGCACGTCGGTCATCCACCCAGCCTAGCGTCACGGCAGAACCGGGCTCCCGAAGGAACCCGGCCCGGCGTGTGGAGTGGTTTAGTTGAGGGTGATCTTGCTGGCGACCAGCTTGGTGCCTTCGATCTCGCCTTCCACGGCGACGTTCGCGTTGTTGCGGTCCGTGCCGAAGAAGTCGTCGGCGGTGGTGGCGTTGCCTTCGTAGGTGGTGGTGTCGGTCACGCTGACTTCGTAGTTCTTGTCGTCCTCGTTCAGGCCGAACGTCTTGGCGGTGCCGTCGAAGTTCATGACCATACCTTCAAGGCCGTCGCCAGCCGCCATGTCCATCTCTTCGCTGGTGTTGGCGCTGTCGCCGTTGTTCATGGTGCTGTCAGCGGCCACGCCGGTATCGGTCGTGGTGGTCGTCGTGGTGCCGTCGGTGGAGGTCTCGGTGGTCTCGGTCTTCGGCGCGCAGGAGGCGAGGAGGGCAGCGGTCAGGAGGGCCAGCAGGGTGGGTTTCATGACTGCCATCTTCCCGATTTCCGGCGGTTCTCATGTGAGGACAATCCCAGGGAATCTTTACGTCCAGCACGCGAAATTAAGTGAAGGTAAAGCTGCCGTCCTTGACGCCCACCCTCACGCGCCCACCACCTTTCAGGCGGCCGAACAGCATCAGGTCCGCCAGCGGGCGCTTCAGCTGCGCCTCGATCACGCGTGCCAGGGGCCGCGCGCCCATGAGCGGGTCGTACCCCAGCGCCGCCAGCCGCGCGCGCGCCGCCGGGGTCACGGTCAGGGTCACGCCGCGTTCCTCCAGCTGCACCTGCAACTCCCGCATGAACTTGTCCACCACGCCGCCCATCACGTCCGGGGGCAGCGGCGCGAAGTGCAGCACGCCGTCCAGGCGGTTGCGGAACTCCGGCGTGAACATGCGCTTCACGGCCTCCGCCTCCTCGCCCGCGCGGCCCGAGCGCCCGAAACCCAGTGCGGGCCGCGACGCGTCGGCCGCCCCGGCGTTCGTGGTGAACACCAGGATCAGGCCGCGCCCGTCCACCTTCTTCCCGGTGTGGTCCGTCAGCGTCCCGTGATCCATGAGTTGCAGGAACACGTTGTACACGTCCGGGTGGGCCTTCTCGATCTCATCCAGCAGCAGCACCGCGTGCGGGTGCTTCGCCACGGCGTCCGTCAGCAGGCCCCCCTGATCGAAGCCCACGTACCCGGGGGGCGCGCCGATCAGCCGCGCGACCGTGTGCGCCTCCTGGTACTCGCTCATGTCGAACCGCGCCAGGTGAATGCCCAGCCGCTCGGCCAGCGCGCGGGCCAGTTCGGTCTTGCCCACCCCGGTCGGCCCGGCGAACAGGAACGCCCCCTGCGGCTTCTGCGGATCGCGCAGCCCCGCGCGGGCCAGTTTCACGGCGCTCGCCACGGCGCCCACCGCCGCGTCCTGCCCGAACACCCGCGCTTTCAGATCCACCTCCAGCGTTGCCAGGGACGTGACCTCCTCGGCCTTCACAGCGCCCAGCGGCACGCGGGCCATGCGGGCCACCGTGCCCTCGACGTCCGGCACGTCGATGGTGCCGCCCTTCCCGGCACTGCTGCGGGCCGCGCCCGCCTCGTCCAGCACGTCGATGGCCTTGTCCGGCAGGAAGCGGTCGCGTAGGTGCCGCACCGACAGCCGCACCGCCGCGTCCAGCGCACCCGGCGTGAACGTCACCCCGTGGTGCGCCTCGTACCGCCCGGCCAGCCCCTGTACGATCTTCAGCGCGTCCTCCTCGGACGGCTCGGGCACCTCGACGGTCTGGAAGCGGCGCCACAGCGCCCGGTCCTTCTCCAGGTGCCGCAGTTCCGCCGGCGTGGTCGCCCCCAGCACCCGCAGCTTGCCCCGCGCGAGGGCCGGTTTGAGGAGGTTCGCGGCGTCCACGCTGCCGCCCTCGGTGGCCCCGGCGCCCACCAGGGTGTGCAGTTCGTCGATGAACAACACCGCGTTCTGCCCGTCCAGCGCGGTGAGGACCGCCTTCAGCCGCGCCTCGAAATCACCCCGGTAGCGGGTGCCCGCCAGCAGCGCCCCCAGATCCAGCGCATAGACCGACGCGCCCCGCAGGAAGCCCGGCGCCTGTCCGTCCACGACCCGCTGCGCGAGGCCCTCGGCCAGCGCCGTCTTGCCCACGCCCGGCTCGCCGACCAGCACTGGATTGTTCTTCCCGCGCCGCGCGAGCACATGCACCACGCGCTCCAGTTCCGACGTCCGCCCGATTACCGGATCGAACACCCCGGCGCGCGCCTGCGCCGTCAGGTCGGCGGCGTAGGCCTCCAGCGGGTCCACCTCCTCCGGGGCCGCCTCGGGGGCCGGGCCGTCCACGCCCGCCAAGCGCCGCTCCCGCTCGCGGCCCGGCACCTTCGCCGCGCCGTGCGACACGAAACCCAGCACGTCCAGCCGCGACGCCCCCCGCGCCTCCAGCGCCGCGCGCGCCGGACTGTCCGGTTCCTCCAGCAGCTCCACGAGAACCCGCGCGCCGTCCGCGACCTCGTGCCCCTTGCCGCTGGCGTGCAACTGCAACACCGCGCCCTCCACGACCCGGTGCACGCCCAGCGTGAAATCCGGCTCGGCGTCCGGCACGGTCTCGAACTCCGCCAGCAGCGCCTGAAGATCCTCACGCAGCCGCTCCACGTCCACGCCCACCGCCAGCAGCGCCTCGCGCGCCTCCGGGTCGTGCGTCAGGGCCAGCAGCAGGTGCTCCAGCGTCACCAGTTCATGCCCCGCCTCGCGCGCGTAGTCCGCCGCGCGGCCGATCGTGACCTGCAGGTGATCGCCGATCATGCGTCCGGCTCCGGTTCCGCCACGACCCGC
This sequence comes from Deinococcus hopiensis KR-140, assembly GCA_943327755.2. Taxonomy (GTDB): domain Bacteria; phylum Deinococcota; class Deinococci; order Deinococcales; family Deinococcaceae; genus Deinococcus; species Deinococcus hopiensis_A. Next base: position 61,182 of record CALPYF020000006.1, on the reverse strand, counting down.
AGGGGGTGCCCGTCACGCCGCGCGTGGTTCATGACCTGCGCGACCTTCGTCTCCGCCACGTCGCGGGTGTACACGCCGGCCACGCCCTGCCCCTTGTGATGCACCGCCAGCATGATCAGTTCCGCCTCCTGCTCCGCCTTGCGGAAGTAGCGTTGCAGGACCATCACCACGAATTCCATGGGCGTGTAGTCGTCGTTCAGCAGCAGCACCCGGAACAGGCGGGGCCGCTGCGTATGCGTGCGTTCCAGCGTCTGGGTGCGCGAGTCTTGGTCCCGGCGCGTCATGCGCCCGAGTGTACCTGCCCGGGCCCGCCCCGGCTGCGGCGGCCCTCACGGTGCGGCCCGGGGCGGCGCCTGAACGGTGCAGGGCGGCCCCTCTTGTGGGTGGGCCGCCCTGCACCGTTCACGTGGGGTGGATCAGTCGCCGCTGGGCTGGGTGGACGCCTTCGGCGCCTGCAGGTGCCGCGTCATCAGGACCAGCACGACCAGTGCGTGCACGCACAGCAGCGCGTACAGTTCCGGGCTGGACTGCATGACGTTCCCGGCGGCGCCGACGAGCTGGAAGAGGATCATGACCAGCAGCCCGCGGGCGCGCTGGTCCGGGCGGCGCAGGAACACGAAGGTGCCGCCCGCCATGCTGAAGAGCAGTGGGAGCAGCAGAGCGTTAAGCATCTCTTGAGGCATACCTCATTATTGAAGGGCAACCATGACAGGCATATGACCCGGCGGTCCCTTCAGGTGAGACCTCGGGGATTGTGCGGCTGGAACTGCCTGGACAGGTTCTTCATGCAAGCCGGTACCGGCTCAGTTTCGCTTCATCGACGCACCGTTCTCTCATGGAAGGAACATCCAGCCAGCCGTCCCTGAACACGACCGGGGCGTCCAGCAGGTCGTCTCGCAGCTTCAGCACGAAACTCAGTTCGCACGGCTCGGTGACCTCCGCCTGGGTGGACAGCAGCGCTGCGTGAACGGTGCCCAGCCCCGTGCTGGCCTGCGAACCCACCATGCCGCGCTTCCCGGCCACCGCGGCCCGGCGCAGCATCTGCAGGCCGTCCGTGAACCCGTTGCGGGCGGTCTTGACGTTCAGCACGTCGAAGGTGTCGAAGTCCAGTTCGCGTTCCAGGTCGGCGGGCGTGAAGCAAGAGTCGTCCGCCACGACCGGCAGCCGCCCCTGCGCGTGCAGCTCAGCCCGCGCCCGCAGATTCCGGGCGGGCAGCGGCTCCTCGACGTACATCAGGCCCGCCTCGCGCATCGCGTCCAGCGCCGCCGGGGCCGACTGCGGCGTCAAGGTCTCGTTGCTGTCGGCGTAGAGCAGCACGTCAGGGCCGAACTCGGCGCGCAGCTCGCGGATCACGCGCAGGTCCCGCTCGTGCTCGCGGCCCACCTTCACCTTCAGGCAGCGCACGCCCGAGGCCACCACGCGCCGCGCCTCGGCCAGCATCTCCTCCGGGGGGGCGATCCCCAGGATGAAACTGGGCCGCACCCGCGTGTTCGGGCCCAGCAGCGTGTCGAACAGGGTCAGGCCCTGCGCGCGGGCGCGGGCGTCGTGCAGCGCCATGTCCAGCGCGCCGCGCGCCGTGTGGTTGTTCACCACGCTGTTCCGCACCCGGTTCAGGCCGACCTCGTCCGTGATCGCCACGCCCGTCAGACCGGCCTCCAGCTGCGCGAGGATGCCCAGCACGCTCGCGGTCGTCTCGCCGTAGATGGTCGGGCGCGGCGTGGCCTCCGCCTGCCCCACCGTCCCGTCCGAGAGCGTCACGCGCACCAGCACGTGCTCGGCGGCACTCAGGGCCGAGTGCGCCCCCCACGCCAGCGCGGACGTCAGCGGCAGCCGGAAGGGAATGCCCTCCACCCGCGCGACCGTCGGGGCGCTCACGCCGCCCCCCCCACCCAGGCCTGCACCGCCGCCGCCACGCCCGCCGGGTCCAGCGCCACGGTGTCCAGCACCAGCGCCCGCGCGGGCGGCAGGGTCCGCAGGAACGCCTCGGCCGCCGCCGGGTCGTAGTTGCGGCGTTCGGACACCACGATCTTCACCTTCGCCAGCACGTCCGCCGGGGCGAACCCCGCCTGCACCAGCGCGGCCAAGTCATCCAGTTCGGCCGGGCCGAACACCGCGTCCACGCCGGTCAGCGCCGCCAGCTCCTCGCGCAGCGCCCCGCCCCCGTCCGCCCCCACCTGATCGAAGGCGTCCGCGCGGCCCAGCAGCCGCCGCACCCGCACCGCGTCCGGCGCGCCCAGCGCCACGAACCGCCACGCGGGGAACGCCTGCGCCGCGTACCCCACCTCTTCCAGGCCGCGCAGCCCGTCGAATACCGGCGCCTCACCCCAGTGGTTCACGTCCGCGATCAGCGACCCCAGCGCCTGCGCCATTCCACCCGGATGGCTCTGCCGGTACGCCGCCGTCAGCCGGAAGCGGTCCTCGCGGTCCCGCACGGGCGCGCCGCCGGTCGCGGGCAGGATCATCACGGCGTCCGTCACCTCCCGCCGGTCCGGCAGGACCCGCATGCCCGCGTCCGCGCCGGTCAGCGCCGCCAGCGCCGTGCTCTTGCCCACCCCGGTCACGCCCACCAGCACGGTCAGCGGCAGCGCCGCCAGGGCACGTTCACGGGGGGCGGGCGGCGCGCCGGGCGCACGCAGGAACGGCAGGGCAGGGGAGGAGGCACTCATGCCGCCCAGGCTAGCCCCCCTGCCGCCTAAAGAGGGCCGCAAGGTTCAGTCAAGCCAGCGTCAGGGCTTCCCCACGGAACGTCACGCCCCACTTCCTAGACTCGCTCCTGGAGGCACCATGACCCGACTGAAAGGCAAACCCGGAGGCAGCGGAGGCCGCATCCTGCTCGTCCTCGCCGTGCTCATCATCCTGTTCCTGCTGGCGTACTTCCTGTACCTCAAGCCGCAGGGCCTGCTCAACCTGGGCTTCTGACGCCCATCCCTGGAGACCCCATGATCAAAGGCAAAGACATCCTGAACCGAAACATCGTCGCAGTCAGCACGGGCGAGAAGGTCGACCGCGTGCACGACGTCATCTTCGACCACCAGGCCAACCAGGTGCTGGGCCTGCTCGTCGACGAGGGCGGCTGGTTCAGCGCCGCGAAGGTCGTGCCCTTCGACCGCATCCGCAGCGTCGGTGAGGACGCCATCATGATCGGCAGCGCCGACGACATCACCACCACCCGCGAGGACGGCCGCCTGAAAGAGGCGCTGGACAGCAAGACCAGCCTGATCGGCCTGACCCTGCTGACCACCGACGGGCAGAATCTGGGCCGCATCGCCGACGTGTTCTTCGACGAGCACACCGGCCGCGTCGAGGGCTACGAGGCCACCGGCGGCCTGTTCGCCGACCTGAGCAGCGGCCGCACCTTCGTGCCCGCGCCCGAGAGCGTGCAGATCGGCACCGACACCGCCATCGTGCCCATCAGCGTCGCGCAGGCCATGCAGGAGCAGGAGGACGGCGGCATCAAGGGCGCCCTGAGCAGCGCCGGTGAGAGCCTCAGCGGCGCGTACCAGAACGCCGCCGAGGGCATCAAGGACGCTTACGGCAACGCCGCCGACGGGGTCAAGGGCGCCTACGAGAACATCGCCGAGGCCACCCGCGAACGCCAGAAGGAATATGTGGTCGGCAAGACCGCCGGGGGGGACATCACCGCTGCCGACGGCCACCTGATCGTCGCCAAGGGCGAGACGATCACCGCCGCGCACGCCGACGACGCCGAGGCTGCCGGGAAACTTGCCGCGCTCGCCACCGCCGCGACCGGCGGCGTGATCGCCGACGCCTACGGCAGCGCCCGAGACCGCGTGCAGGACTCCTACGAGGACGTCAAGGACGCCACCGCCGAACGGCAGAAGGCCTACGTGACCGGCAAGACCGCCCGCAGCGAGATCACCACCGACGCAGGTGAAGTCATCGTGCCCGCCGGGGCGACCATCACCAGCTTCCAGGCCGACCGCGCCGAGCAGACCGGCCGTCTCGCCGCCCTGACCGCCGCCGCGACCGGTGGCGCCATCCAGGACGGCGTCGAGGGCCTGCGCCAGCGCCAGCAGCTCGACCCGAACAGCCCCGAGGCGACCATCGGCCGCCGCGTGAAGACCGACGTGCGCGCCCCGGGCGGCAGCCTCGTGGCCGCGCAGGGCCAGATCGTCACGCCCGCCATCCTGGACCGCGCCAGGCACGTCGGCGCGCAGCAGGCCCTGATCGACGCCACGACCGGCGGTGCCCGCCCCGGCGTGAGCGCCACCAGCGCCGTCAGCCAGGGCCTCGGCAGCGTCAGCGAGAGCGCCGGGAACCTCCTCGACCGCGCCAAGAGCTGGCTGGGCGACAAGCGCGAACAGGCCGAACAGGCCATCGACCAGCGCCAGCAGGACGCGCAGGAGCAGAAGGTCCGCGACGCGCTGGGCCGCCCCGTCACCCGCGTGATCCTCGCACCCGACGACAGCATCATCCTGAACGTCGGCGAGATCGTCACGCACAAGGCCGTGCAGGCCGCCCGCGACGGCGACGTGCTCGACATCCTTGTGGAGAGCGTGAACAAGGACACCCCGGACCTCGACCCGCTCGCCAGCCGCCCCGACGCGACCGGCGAGGCCGCGCTGGACAGCCAGCCCGACCCCGTGCACCCCGCCCAGGCCAGCGCCCAGCCCACGACCGGTACCACCGACGAGCGCCGTCCCGCGACCCTGCCCGTCGCGCCCGACGACCGCCTGAGCTGAGCCTTCATCCCTGGCCGCGTCCGCCCCGCCAGCCCAGGCGCGGGCGGACGCTTATGGCGTTCGGGGCGACCTGTCTGCGCCGCCACCACCGCCCGGCCCGGCAGCGCCTATCCTGAACGCCATGATCGAGTCCCTCATCGGGCACACCCCCCTCCTGCAACTGACGCGCGTCGTCGAGCCCGGCATGGCCGACGTGTTCGTGAAACTCGAAGGTCAGAACCCCGGCGGTAGCATCAAGGACCGCACCGCCCTGGGCCTCATCGAGGACGCCGAGCGGCGCGGCGTCCTGCAACCCGGGGGCACCATCGTGGAACCCACCAGCGGCAACACCGGCATCGGGCTGGCGCAGGTCGCCGCCGCCAAGGGCTACAAACTCATCCTGTGCATGCCCGCCAGCATGAGCGAGGAACGCAAACGCACCCTGGTCGCGTACGGCGCCGAACTGATCCTCACCGACCCCACCCGCCGCATGCTGGCCGCCATCGAGGAAGCCGAGAAGCTCGTGCAGGAGCGCGGCGCGGTCATGATGAACCAGTTCGGGAACCCCGCCAACCCCGCCGTGCACGAACGCACCACCGGCCCCGAACTGTGGGAGCAGATGCAGGGCCGCATCGACGCCTTCGTGTACGGCAGCGGCACCGGCGGCACCATCAGCGGCGTCGGCCGGTACCTCAAACGCATGAACCCCGACGTGCAGATCATCGCCTGCGAACCCGCGCGCAGCAACGTCCTGACCGGTGGCGAGATGGGCACACACGGCTTCCAGGGCATGGGCCCCGGTTTCATCCCGGACAACCTCGACCGCAGCGTCATCGATGACGTCATCGACGTGTGGGAGGAAGACGCCTACCCCCTGGCCCGCCGCCTGGCGCAGGAGGAAGGCGTGTTCGTCGGCATGAGCAGCGGCGCCATGGCCTGGGCCACGCTGGAGGTCGCCCGGCGTCTGGGGCCTGGCAAACGCGTCGCCACCATCGCCTGCGACACCGGCGCGCGCTACCTGACCACCAGCCTCTTCGCGGGCGAGGGCGACACGCCCCCCGGCTACCTGCCCCGCTCCCGCCAGCGCACCGCGTAGGCCTCGCCAGTCGGGGTGATTGTCCCGTCATCCGCGCCGCCGGTACAGTGGCGCGGATGTCACCACAGAAACTCACTGCCGAACTGATCGGCACCTTCGCACTGGTCTTCGCGGGCCTGCTCGCCATCAGCAACGAGGCCACCCTGCTGGGCGTCGCCTTCGCGCACGGCCTGGCCATCGCCGTGATGGCCATGGCCCTGGGCACCGTCAGCGGCGGGCAGTTCAACCCGGCTGTCAGCGTCGCCCTGAGCCTCAGCGGCCACCAGGACTGGCGCACCACCCTGAGCTTCATTCCCGCCCAGCTGATCGGCGCGGCCCTCGGTGCCCTGGCGTCGCTGGGCGTCGCCGGACCCGCCCGCATGCAGGCCATCGGCTACGGCACGCCCGCCCTCAACGGCGTCACGCTCGGCGGCGGGCTGCTCGCCGAGGTGATCACCACCGCCTTCCTGGTGCTGGTGATCGTGAAGGTCGCCATTCACCAGCGGCACGTGCTGGGCGGCCTGATCGTGGGCCTGACCATCGTCATGGACATCCTCGCCACCGGCCCCCTGACCGGCGCGGCCATGAACCCCGCCCGCGCCTTCGGGCCCGCCCTGATCGGCGGGAACTGGGCGGACCAGTGGGTGTACTGGGCCGGGCCGCTCCTGGGCGCCGTGGTCGGTGCGGGACTGGCCGCCTTCACGGAAGGGCTCACGCCCCGCCGCGTGCCGGAACAGCTGAACTGAAACAGGCAGGGGGGAGGCCCGGTGCTCTACGCTGCCGGGCCCCCCCCCTCTGCTGCTTAGCGGCGCCTGCCGAACATGCCGATCAGATCATTCAGGGCGTTGCCGTCCCCGTCGCCGTCGAGCGCGCGGTTCAGGGTGCCGAACAGGTCACCGCTGCCACCCGTCGCGCCCGGCTGCGCGGCTCCCGCGTCCGGGTAGCCGGGCAGCACACTGCCGCCTCCCAGCACACTGCCCGACTGCGGCTGCGCTGGAGCGCGGTGCTGCCCGCCGCCCAGGATGCCGCCCAGCACGCTGCCCAGACCGCCCCCACCGACCAGGCCCCCCAGGATGCTGCCCAGATCCGGGCCGCCCTGTCCACCGGTCTGACCGGTGTTCGCGCCCGTCCCGCCGCCCTGCCGCTGACGGCCCAGGTACGCCAGGACCAGCGGGGCCAGCATGCTCAGAATCTGCATGGCCAGCTGCGGGTCGATCCCGGCGCGTTTGCTGACGGCCTGCGCGGCCTGTCCCTGCTGCCCGCCGAACACGTGCCCCAGGATCTTCTGACCATCCTGCGTGTCCGGCGTCTGCCCCTGCGCGAAGGCGTCCAAGGCGCTGCCGTCGTGGCGGTCCAGCGCGCCGCCCAGGGTGTCCAGCCCGCCGGGCTGCGCCGCGTTGCGGGTCAGGGCGCCCAGCAGCAGCGGCAGGGCCGCCTCCATGGCCGCCTGCGTCTGCTGCGGGGTGGTACCCGCCTGCTGCCCGATACGCTGCTCTGCCTGTCCCATTCCGCCCAGCATGTTGAAGATGTCCATCATGTGAAGCCTCCCTTTGACGTGCGCCCAGCGTAAGGCCCACACCTGGGCGCCCGGTGCGCCCGGCATTCAGGAAACCCTGACGGACGCCTGTCCACTCCGCCACCCGGCGTATTTCCCCCTTCCTCCTTCCCCCGGTACCCTGAACGCTTCCGGTTCGGCAACTGGAGGAGGGAACCTATGACCACCACGCCCGCCCCCCCCACGGGGGGCCACGTTTCACGCCGGTCCCGGCTGGCGCTGCCCTGGGCGGTGGCCCGGCTGGGCTTCCAGCGGCAGTTCGCGTACCCGCAGGCGGCCCTGTGGGGCCTGATCACCAACTCGTTTTTCGGCCTGCTGCGCGTCGCGGTGCTGCTGGCGCTGTTCGGCACCCGCCCACAGGTCGCCGGGTACACCCCGCAGGACGCCATCACGTACACCGGTCTGACGCAGGCATTCATCATGGCCTTCAGCCTGTTCGGCTGGTTCGATTTCATGCGGGTCATCCACCGGGGCGAGGTCGCGTCCGATCTGCTGCGTCCCGCCAGTCTGCTGGGCTTCTGGGCGGCGCAGGACGCCGGGCGCGCCGTGGGGCAGCTGGTGCTGCGCGGCCTGCCCATGCTGCTGATCTTCCAGGTCATCTGGGGCCTGAACTGGCCGCCCGGCCCGCTCGCCTGGGCGCAGGTCGTCCTGAGCGTCCTGCTGGCCTGGGCCTGCGGGTTCCTGTTCCGCTTCCTGGTGAACTGCGCGGCGTTCTGGTCCCCGGACGCCGTGGGGTTCGGGCGCTTCGCCTGGGCGGTGCTGGGCCTGGGCTGCGGCTTCCTGATGCCACTGGCGTTCTTCCCCGAGTGGTTCCGTGCGCTGCTGGCCTGGACGCCCTTTCCCGGCATGCTGAACACCACCGTGGAACTGTGGGTGGGCGTCACCAGCGGCGCGGCCGCGTGGGCGGCGCTGGGCACACAACTGGGCTGGACGCTGGCCCTGCTGCTGCTCTGCCGGGTCACGCTGCGCGCGGGCCTGCGGCGGCTGGAGGTCGCCGGTGGCTGACTTCCGGCATCACCTGACCCTGTACCTGAGGCTGCTGGGCGCGCAGATCCGCTCGCAGGGCGCGCACCGCACGTCGTTCATCCTCGACGCGCTCGGCAGCCTGCTGATCACCGCCGCCGAGTTCGCCGCGCTCGCGCTGGTTCTCCCGCGCTTCGGCGGGCTGGGCGGCTGGACGCTGAGCGAGATCTGCCTGCTGTACGGCCTCGCGGAACTCGCGTTCGTCCTCATGGACATCCTGTTCGGAGGGTTCGACGCGCCCAACCTGTCCGCGCACGTCCGCACCGGCTCGTTCAGCACCTTCCTGCTGCGCCCCGCTCCCCTGACCTTGCAGGTGTTCGCGTCCGACTTCGCGCTGCGCCGCCTGCCGCGCGTGCTGCTCGCCGCCGCCATCGCCGGGTACGGCCTCACGCACGCGCCGCTGGCCGCCGTGCCCGAGACGGCCGCCCTCCTGACCGCCGCCGTGCTGGGCATGATCTGCTTCTTCGGCGGACTGTTCGTCATCGGCGGCACCCTGACGTTCTGGACGGTGGACAGCGTCGAGGCCATGAACGTCCTCACGTACGGCGGCCGCACCCTCATCAGCTACCCCATGGACATCTACAGCGCGTGGCTGCGCCGCACCTTCACGTACCTGATTCCCGCCGCGTTCCTCTCCTACCTACCCGCCCTGCACCTGCTGGGCCGCCCCCTGCCCGACGGTCTGCCCAGTTGGGCCGCGCTGATCGGCCCGCTGGCCGGACCACTCGTGCTGGCCGGGGCGTTCGCGTTCTGGCGCGTCGGCGTGCGGCACTACCAGGGCACCGGCACATGACACCGCTCGCCACAGCCCCGAAGGGAGGCACTCCATGATTCACGTCGAGCACCTGCGCAAGACCTTCACCACCCGCACCGGCCGCTTCCTGAGCGCGGGGCGCCGCACCCACGAGGCCGTCCGGGACGTGTCCTTCCACATTCCACGCGGCGAGATCGTCGGATACCTCGGGCCGAACGGGGCGGGAAAGAGCACCACCGTCAAGATCCTCACCGGCCTCCTCGTGCCCGACAGCGGCGCCGTCACGGTGGGCGGCCTGACACCCTGGCAGGACCGCCGCCGCCACGTCGCGCGCCTGGGCGCGGTGTTCGGACAGCGCACCACCCTCTGGTGGGACCTGCCGGTCATCGAGAGCCTGCGCCTCCTGCGGCACGTCTACCGCATCCCGCACGCGACGTGGCAGGCGAACCTGACCACCTTCACGGACCTGCTCGACCTCGGGCCGTTCCTGCACACGCCCGCCCGCGCGCTGTCGCTGGGGCAGCGGATGCGCGCCGACCTGGCCGCCGCGCTGCTGCACGACCCCGAACTGCTGTTCCTCGACGAACCCACCGTCGGCCTGGACGTCGTCGCGAAGGAACGCATCCGGGACTTCATCGCGCACATCAACCGCGAACGGGAGGTCACCGTGCTGCTCACCACGCACGACCTGGGGGACGTCGAGCGCCTCGCGCGGCGCGTCCTGATCATCGACCACGGGCAACTGCTCTTCGACGGCGACCTCGCCCGCCTTCAGGCCGCGTACGGCTCGCAGCGCGAACTGCACGTGGACTTCGACGGCCCGGTCGCTCAACCCGAGGTGCCGGGCCTGACCCTCCTGAGCCACGAACCGGGCCGCGCCACGTACGCGTTCACGGGCGCCGCCGCGGACCCCATCGCCCGCGTCACCGCGCACGCCCCCGTCCGCGACCTCACCGTGCGCGAACCGGACATCGAGGCCACCATCCGCCGCATTTACGAAGGCGACCTGCTCCGCGCCGGGATAAGGTAGAGGCCATGTTGCCCCCCGAAGCCACAGGCCCGGCGCCCAGCGTCCAGACCGGCACGCTGTTCCTGGTGATCCTGACCTTCGCGGTCGCCTTCAATATCCTCTCCCTGACGGTCATTCCCGAGGGCCGCCCCCTGCGAATCGCCTGCGCCGCCCTACCCCTCGCCGCGCTGCTGTGGACCGCCGTCGCCGTCTGGCGTTCGCGCGGCGTGCCCAGTCCATTCCCCGCCCCGCTGCTGCCCGTGATGGCCACCCTCCTCAGCCTGCCCGTGTCCGGCGCCGCCCTCCGCCTCGTGCAGGGCGACACGCTGCCCACCGGACAGTGGGCCTTCCTGGGGCTGGGCCTGCTGGCATTCACCGGCGCGGCCAGCTACACCCGTCGGACGGGCGCCCGGTGAGGGGCAGACTCCGGTCACCCGGCGAGCGGGCGTTCGGCCTCCTGCTGCTCGTGGTGATGGCGATCAGTGTCATCGGCCACGCGGCGACCCTGCTGGGCCGCCCCGACGACCGGACGCTGCGCCTCCTGTGCGCGGCGGCGCCGTTCGCGCCCCTGCTGTGGTGGGCGCTGCGGGTGCGGCACCAGCGGTCGTCCTGGACCCCCGAGGCGACCATCCTGGGCCCCCTCTTCCTGTGCATGGCTGTTCTGAACCTTTCCAGCGTGACGCTGCTCCTCCTGACGGGCCAGCCGCTGCTGCCTGCCCGCGCCGCCCTGCTGATCGGCGGCGTGCTGAGCCTCGGGCTGGCGGTCCTGCTGCTGCGCCGCCCGCCTCCGGTATGACCGCCCCGCTTCCGCCGGCCCACTTCCGGGGTGACCCGGTGCCCGTCGCCCGGGCCCTGCTGGGCGGGACGCTCGTGCGCGTGCTGGACGGTGGGGAACGCCTGACCGGGCGGATCGTGGAGGTCGAGGCCTACGACTGCCCCCGCGACCCCGCCTGCACCGCCGGGCGCTTCCACGCGGCCCGCAGCGCCGAGATGGCGATCCCGCCCGGCAAGTGGCTGTTCTGGACGGCGCACGGTCACCCGCTGCTGCAGGTCGCGTGCCGCCCGGAGGGGGTGTCGGCCAGCGTGCTCATCCGCGCCATCGAGCCGCTGGACGGCCTGGGCCACATGCTGACCTTCCGGCCCGTCACCCGCGAACGCGACCTGACGAACGGCCCGGCGAAACTCGTGTACGCGCTGGGCCTGAACCCCGTGCAGATCAGTGGGCGGCCCGTGAACGCCCCGGAACTCCACCTGCTGCCGCCCCCCGCGCCCCTCCCTGACGAGATGGTGGAGGTCACCGCCCGCGTGGGCATCCGCGAGGGCCGCAACCTGCCCTGGCGCTTCACGATGCGGGGCAACCCCTGGGTGTCGCCCGCCGCGCCTAGCATGGACCTCACCCGCCCGGCCAGCGAGGAGTAGCGCCGTGCGGGCCGGGGCGTACAGTCCACCGTCGGGCGGCGCCCTACGCTGGCGCGCATGGACCTCTCCCACGCCCGCGCCCTGAGCGCCCAGACCTTCGCGGGTGACCCCGTCGCCCTGGCGCGCGACCTGCTGGGGTCCGTGCTGGTGCGCGTGCTGCCCGGCGGGGAACGCCTCGCGGCGCGGATCGTGGAGACCGAGGGCTACGACTGCCCGCGCGACCCCAGCTGCTACGTCGTCGCCCGGCTGCCCGGCGCGGCGGCGAGCATGGCGGGCCCGCCGGGCCGGGTGTACTACCACGTCGCGTACGACCAGCCCCTGCTGAACATCGTCTGCCGGCCCGAGGGCGTGCAGGCCGCCGTCCTGATCCGCGCGGCCGAACCCCTGGCGGGCGAGGAGCGCATGCGTGAGCGGCGGCCCGTGAAGCGCCGCCTGGACCTCACGAACGGCCCTGCGAAGCTCGTCACGGCCCTGCACCTGGGACCCGAGCTGCGCGGCCAGCCGGTGGACAGCTCAGACTTCTATATCGTCCCAAGCGAGCGCCTGCCGGACGGGGACGTGACCACCACCGCCCGCGTGGGCCTGCGCCGGGGCGCCGACCTGCCCTGGCGGTTCCTGATCACCGGCAACCCCTGGGTGTCCGCCGGGAAACCCAGCGCCTAGGGATCCGGCGTCAGCAGCGCCGCGACGCCCTGCACCGCCGTGCGCTCCCCGCGCGTGACCTCGGCGCGCAGGGCGTGCAGCCGCGCCGGGTCCAGGCCCGCCTGGAACGCCCGCCACGCCGCCTCGCGCAGCAGTTCGTCGAACCACTGCGCCGCCTGCCCCTGGCGTTTCACGCGCAGGTCCACCGCGGCGCGGTAGGCCTCGACGGTCGCCCACACGCCGTCCAGTCCCTCACCGGTCAGCGCGGACGCCCGCAGCGCTGCGGGTCGCCACGGCGCGTCGTGCGGGGTGAGCAGCGTCAGCGCCGTGCGGAGTTCCGTCTGGGCGCGCACCGCCGCCTGCGGGTTCGTGTCCGCCTTGTTCACCACGCACACGTCCGCAAGTTCCATGATCCCGCGCTTGATGCCCTGCAACTCGTCCCCGGCGTTCGGGAGGGTCAGCAGCAGAAAGAGGTCCGTCATGGCGGCCACCTGCGTCTCGCTCTGGCCCACGCCCACCGTCTCCACGAGGATCACGTCGAAGCCCGCCGCCTCGCACAGCGTGATGGACTCGCGCGTGCGCCGCGCCACGCCGCCCAGCGTGCCCCCGCTGGGGCTGGGACGGATGAACGCATTCGGATGCACCGTCAGGCGCGGCATGCGGGTCTTGTCGCCCATGATGCTCCCGCCCGTGCGGGCCGAACTGGGGTCCACCGCCAGCACCGCCACCCGGTGCCCCGCGTCGGCCAGCCGCACGCCCAGCGCCTCGATGAACGTGCTCTTGCCCACGCCCGGCACGCCCGTCAGGCCGATCCGCACCGACCGCCCCGCACGCGGCAGCACCTCCGACAGGAGGGATTGCGCCTGCGCCTCATGCTCGGGCCGCGTGGACTCGACCAGCGTGATGGCCTTCGCCAGTGCCCGCCGCGCACCCGACAGCAGCGGCAGGGTCAGGGGATGGGGCGTGGGGGACAAGTGAACCTCTCGATCAGCTCGGCGGGGCGCAGTTCGCGTTCCAGGGTCGGCCAGGGGACGCGGTGCTCGGGCTGCACGTCGCCCCACTCACGGGTCTGCACGACCTGCCCGTCCGGGCCGATCAGCCGTTCGATCCGCGCGGCGACTGTGTCCTGGCCTGGCGTGCGGCGCAGCACCCACGAGTACGCCCGGGGGCGGCCCGCCTCGTCCCAGTCGAGGCGCTGCTCGGTCCGGTCCGGGTTCCAGCCGGACGCCGCGCGGAACACCAGCCGCCGCACCGTGCCGCGCGCGTCCGTCCAGGTCTGCACGTCGAAGAACGCGTCCATGATGCAGGGCATGGACGAGCCCTGGAACGCCCGCCAGCCTCCCAGCGCGGCGTCATTCCCGGTCACGACCGCCCGAGCGGACGCGGCAGAGGAGAGGCCCACCGGCCCGCCCGCACCGCCCGCCAGCGCGGCCCCGCCCGACAGCGGCGCGCTCAGTAGCAGCCCCACCAGCAGCGATTTCAGCATGTCACTCCTTTCGGCATCGCCCGCAGGTACGACCTCAGCGGTGTCGTCACGCCCCGCGCGCGGAACCCCGTCTCCTTCACCAGTCGCCCGCGCGCGTCGAACGACCCGCGCACGTCCAGCAGGCGACCCGCAAAGCCACTCCAGCTCACGCTCAGGCCCGTCAGTCGCCCCGCCCGGTCGTAACTCTGCCGCACCCGCAACGTGTTGTCCGGCACCAGTCGCGCGTACGTCAGGCTCCGCACGCGGCCCGAGCGGTCCAGCAGGTACGTCGTGTCCCCCCGCTCGCACACCCGCAGACCCCCCACCTGCGCGGGCGGCCCCGCAGGCGGCGCGGGCAGGGTGGTCCCCGCCGCCCCCGCACTGCTCAGCCCAGCCCCGCCCAGCACGGCACACGCCACCACAGCCCTCAGTCGCTTCAGCATGCGGGCAGGTACGCGGGAGAGAGGGCAGAGGTTGCCGGTCATCTCGTAGAGCAGCTGTCAGGCGCGTTGAATGCTCTGTTGACGTCCAGTTTCAGGAATCTCCACAGTTCAGCTTCGGAAGATTGTGGGCTCGCGAGTGTACGGATGATTCGTCCATATAAATCGAAGTACACCCGCAGGCTCTCTGAGTTGCCATTCACGCGCCCGACCTCGATCAGGACAAACTGGATGTGACCCTTGCCAGACAGGTAATAGGAGGATGTGATGGCGGAGTCGTCAGATCCTCCGCTTTCGAGATATTTCCGGGTGGTGCCTGTGGAGTCCTGCCAGAGGGTGCGATTCTGATCGGTCACCCCGGCGCAGTAAGGGAAGCGTTTCTGCTGAACGCGGTACTCCCCGCGAATGACGTTCTGCTCGATCAGGCTGTACAGGGCGCGGATGTCCTGCACGGTTTTTTCGACAGGTTGTGCGCCTGCGAACTGCCCAGCCCCCATGGGTAGAGCCGCGAGGGTAGCCAGTGTGAGGATGCCGCGCCAGGGTTTCAAGATCTCTCTCGCAGGAGGTTCAGGACTTCGCGGGCGCTGCTGAGGATGGGGGTGCCGGGGCCGAAGATGCCCGCCGCGCCCGCCTCGCGCAGGGCGGGGTAGTCCTGTTGCGGGATGACGCCGCCCACGACGACGAGGATGTCCCCGGCTCCCTGTTCGCGCAGCGCGGCGATGAGTTGCGGCACGAGGGTCTTGTGCCCGGCGGCCTGACTGCTCACGCCGACGACGTGAACGTCGTTCTCGATGGCCTGCCGCGCGGCCTCGTCGGGCGTCTGGAACAGGGGGCCGACGTCCACGTCGAAGCCCAGGTCGGCGAAACCGGTGGCGATGACTTTCGCGCCGCGGTCGTGGCCGTCCTGGCCCATCTTCACGACGAGGATGCGGGGGCGGCGGCCCTCGGCCTCGGCGAAGGCCTCGATGTCACCCTGGAGGGAGGCGAAGCCCTCGTCGCCGTCGTACCCGGCGGCGTACACGCCGCTGAGGGTGCGGATCTCGGCGGCGTGGCGACCCCAGGCGCGCTCCAGCGCGTCGCTGACCTCGCCGACCGTGCAGCGGGCCTGCATGGCGGTGACCGCCAGGGCCAGCAGGTTCCCCTCGCCGGAGCGGGCGGCGTGTTCCAGGGTGGCCAGGGCGGCCTGCACGGCCTGCGGATCGCGCGTTTCGCGCACGCGATTCAGCCGGGCGATCTGTGCGTCGCGCACGGCGGCGTTGTCGATGTCCAGCACGTCCACCGGGGTGTCCTGCGTGGGGCGGTACTTGTTCACGCCCACGATGACGTCCTCGCCCCGGTCGATGCGGGCCTGTTTGCGCGCGGCGGACTCCTCGATGCGCAGTTTCGGCACGCCGCTCTCGATGGCCTTCGCCATGCCGCCCAGCCCCTCGACCTCCCGCATGAGTTCCCGCGCCTTCTCGGCGAGGTCGTGCGTGAGGCGTTCCATCATGAAACTGCCGCCCCAGGGGTCCACGACGTGCGGGATGCCCGTCTCCTCCTGAATGACCAGCTGGGTGTTGCGGGCAATCCGGGCGCTGAAGTCGGTGGGCAGGCCGATGGCCTCGTCGAAGGAGTTCGTGTGGAGGCTCTGCGTGCCGCCGAACACGGCCGCCATCGCCTCGACGGTCGTGCGGATGACGTTGTTGTACGGGTCCTGCTCGGTCAGGCTCCAGCCGCTCGTCTGGCAGTGGGTGCGCAGCGCGCGGCTCATGGGGTTCCTCGGCTCGAAGGGCGCCATGAGCTCACTCCACAGGAGGCGGGCGGCGCGGAGCTTGGCGACCTCCATGTAGAAGTTCATGCCGATCCCAAAGAAGAAGCTCAGGCGCGGCGCGAACTCGTCGATGTGCAGGCCCTTGCCCAGCGCGGCCTTCACGTACTCCAGCCCGTCGGCGAGGGTGTACGCGAGTTCCAGTGCGGCGTTCGCCCCGGCCTCCTGGATGTGGTACCCGGAAATGGAGATGGAGTTGAAGCGCGGCATCTGCTGCGCCGTGAACTCGATGATGTCCGCGATGATCCGCATGCTGGGTGCCGGCGGGTAGATGTATGTGTTGCGGACCATGAACTCTTTGAGGATGTCGTTCTGGATGGTCCCCGAGAGCTGATCCAGGGTCGCGCCCTGCTCCAGCCCCGCCACGATGTATCCCGCCAGGATCGGCAGGACCGCGCCGTTCATGGTCATGGACACCGACATCTCGGACAGCGGAATGCCGTCGAAGAGGATCTTCATGTCCTCGACGGAGTCGATGGCGACCCCGGCCTTGCCCACGTCGCCCACCACGCGCGGATGGTCGCTGTCGTACCCGCGGTGCGTGGCGAGGTCGAACGCCACCGACAGGCCCTTCTGCCCGGCGGCGAGGTTGCGGCGGTAGAAGGCGTTCGATTCCTCGGCGGT
This sequence comes from Deinococcus hopiensis KR-140, assembly GCA_943327755.2. Lineage (GTDB taxonomy): Bacteria > Deinococcota > Deinococci > Deinococcales > Deinococcaceae > Deinococcus > Deinococcus hopiensis_A. The sequence continues at coordinate 44,687 of CALPYF020000006.1, read as the reverse complement.
ACTGAAGCCCGCGTACTGCCGGATCGTCCAGGGGCGCGCGGCGTACATGGTGGCGCGCGGGCCGCGCGTGAAGGGCGGCAGGCCCGGCAGTGAGGCCGTGTCCACGTCCTGCACGTCGTCTGCGGTGTACAGCGCCTGGAGGGTGATGCCCTCGGGCGTCTCGCGGTTCAGGCGCGCCGGGTCGGCGCCCTTCAGGTCCTTGCTGGCCTGGGCTTTCCAGGCACTCAGGTCGGGCATGTGTGTTCCTCCGTGTGCTGCCGCCATCATGCCACCCACCCCGCCCCGGCACCAAACGACCGTTCGGTATTCGTGGGGAGTCGGCTGTTCCTGCGTGTGAGACAGGGCCACGCGCCGGGCTCCGCCCTTGACGAAGTCTGAAGTGTCCGGTGAGGCTCCCTTCAGAATGTGACCCCCGCAGGCGGCCCTCCACCCAGACCGTTTAGCGTTGAACCACCTGCGCGGCCCGCGCTCCCACCGCCCCGCGCGCCGGGACGCGAACCCCTGCCACGCACCTCAAGGACCCCCCATGCGCTACCTGCACACCGCCGCCCTGACCGTCACCACCCTCGCCCTGGCCGCCTGCGCCCCCACCCAGATGGTCGGCGGCGCCAACCCCATGAACGCCGGCCTGAACCCCGCCCAGCGCCTCACGGTGGCGCAACCCGCCCCCACCGCGACCGCCATGGGCCTGAGCCTCACCAGCCCCACCTTCGCCAATGGCGGCGCGTACCCCGCCGCGCAGGTCGCCAGTGGCTTCGGGTGTAGCGGCCCCAACATCAGCCCCGCCCTGAACTGGAGCGGCGTGCCCGCCGGAACACAGTCCCTTGTCCTCACCAAGTACGACCCGGACGCCCCCACCGGCAGCGGCTTCTGGCACTGGGCCGTGTTCAACATCCCCGCCAGCGCCACCGGCCTCGCGCAGGGCGCCGGGAACCCCGGCGGCACCCTGCCCGCCGGGGCCACGCAGCTGAACAACGAGGGCGGGCAGCCCGGCTTCATCGGCGCGTGCCCCCCGGTCGGTGATCCCGCCCACCGCTACGTGTTCACGCTGTACGCCCTGAGCAGCACCCTCGACCTGCCCGCGGGCACGACGCCCGCCGTGCTGGGCTTCATGCTCAACGGCAAGGTGCTCGCCAAGACCAGCCTGACCGCGTACTACGGCCGCTGAGCCACGGCCGGTCATCTGCTGCCCGCCCCGCGCGCCTGCCGGGGCGGGTCAGTTCTGTATTTGCGTTCTGCCCCGCGCGAACTCGGGCGCGCCGCTTCGCTCCCCCGTGAAATCCCCGCGTGGGGGATGCTAAGCTTCTGCCCGTGACCGCCGACACCCCCGAAGCGAGGCGCGTGAAGCTCGCGCCGAGCATCCTCGCCAGCGATTTCGCCCGCCTGGGCGACGAACTCCGCGCCATCGAGAGCGCCGACTGGGCGCACGTGGACGTCATGGACGGCCAGTTCGTTCCCAACATCAGCTTCGGGCTGCCCATCCTGGCCGCCGCCCGCGCCGCCAGCCCGCTGTTCATGGACGTGCACCTCATGATCGACCGGCCCGAACGGTACCTGCGCGACTTCGCCGACGCCGGCGCCGACGGCCTGACCGTCCACGTGGAAAGCACCGCCCACGTCCACCGCGCCGTGCAGCAGATCCGGGAACTGGGCAAGAAGGCGGGCGTCACCCTGAACCCCGGCACCCCCCTGGAGGCCCTGCGGCCCGTCCTGGCCGACGTGGACCTCGTCCTGATCATGAGCGTCAACCCGGGCTTCGGCGGGCAGAAATTCATCCCGAACAGCCTGGAGCGCATCCGCACCGTCCGCCGCTGGCTCGACGAGATCGGCAGCGCCGCCGAACTCCAGGTCGATGGCGGCGTCAGCGCCACGAACGCCCGCGCGGTCGTCGCCGCCGGGGCGAGCAACCTCGTCGCGGGCAGCGCCGTGTTCGGCAAGGACGGCGCGCAGGCCGGACTCGAACGCCTGCGCGAGGCCCTGAAATAACATGCGCCTGCGGGTCGACCTCCTCCCACACGGCAACTATCCGGACGTCGTGGTCATCATCGACGTGCTGCGCGCCACCACCACCGCCGTCACGTACCTCGAACGCGGCGCGGACGCCCTGCTGCTTACCGCCACCCCCGAGATCGCCCTGAACCTCCGCACCGAGGGCAGCCCCTACCTGCTCGGCGGGGAACGCGGCGGGCTGCCCATCCCCGGCTTCGACTTCGGCAACAGCCCCGTGGAGGCCGCCGGGCAGAACTTCACCGGCAAGACGGTCGTCATGAACACCACCAACGGCACCGGCGCCGCCCACACCGCCGCGCAGAGCGGCAAGCACATCTTCCTGGCCGCCCTGACGAACGCGCACGCCGCCGCCCGCCGCGCCCGCGCCGCCGCCACCGAGGAAATCGCCATCGTCTGCGCCGGCACCGACGAACACGTCGGCCTGGAAGACGTGTACGCCGCCGGGGTGCTCGCCGAGTACCTGCTCGCCATGGGTGAATTCAGCATCGACGACGGCGCCCGCATCGCCCTGACCGTCCGCCGCAACGGCGGCAACCCCCTGGAAGCCCTGGGCAGCAGCGGCCACGGCCAGCACCTCATGCGCCTGGGCCTCGGCGAGGACGTCCGCGCCGCCGCCGGACTGAGCACCAGCACCATCGTCCCCACCCTGAACCGCGATGACGCCCCAGACGGCACCCTGAAATTCACGGCGGGATAAGCCCGGTCTGAACGCCCGCTGACCTTCCGTGCGCCCCGCAGCCGTTACGCTGTGGGGCGTGACTGTTTTTCCCTCTGATCTCAAGTTGAGTGCTGTGACCCCGACCGAGTCGGTGGACTGGGCGGCGATTCCCAGTCCGGCGTTCGTGCTGGACGAGTCGCGGCTGCGCCGGAACCTAGAGTTGATCTCGTACGTGCAGCGGGAGAGTGGCGCGCAGATCATCGTGGCGTTCAAGGGCTTCTCGATGTGGTCGGCGTTCCCGACGCTGCGTGAGTACGGGATCACCGGGGCGACGGCCAGCAGCCTGAACGAGGCACGTCTGGCCAGGGAGGAGATGGGCGGCGAGGTGCACGTGTACGCGCCCGCCTACAGCGACGCGGAGTTCCCGGCGATCCTGGAACTGGCGGATCATCTGGTGTTCAACTCGTTCAGTCAGTGGGCGCGCTTCAGGCCACAGGTGGAAGCGGCGCGCGCGGCGGGCCGGACGGTGCACGTGGGGATCCGCGTGAATCCGGAGTACGCCGAGGTGGAGACGGACCTGTACAACCCGGCCGGGCCGTTTTCCCGCCTGGGCGTGACGCGCCGGGAGTTCCGCATGGACCTGATGGACGGCGTGGACGGTCTGCACTTCCACACGCTGTGCGAGAAGGACAGCGACACGCTGGAGCGGACGCTGGAGGTGCTGGAACGCAACTTCGGGGACGTTCTGGGGCAGGTGAAGTGGGTGAACTTCGGCGGTGGGCACCTGATGACCCGCGAGGGCTACGACATTCAGCGTCTGATCCGCGTGGTGCGGGCCTTCCGGGAGCGGTGGGGCGTGCACGTGATCCTGGAGCCCGGCAGCGCGTTCGGCTGGCAGACCGGCTGGCTGGTCAGCAGCGTGCTGGACGTGGTGCATAACGTCAAGGACGCCCTGCTGCTGGATATCAGCGTGTCGGCGCACATGCCGGACGTGCTGGAGATGCCGTACCGGCCCCGCATCCTGGGGGCGGGCGACCCACCCGAGCTGGACCACCACCGCGAGACGACCGAGGGCGCGGGCGGGCATCCGTACATCATCGGCGGGACGACCTGCCTCGCGGGGGACGTGGTCGGGGAGTACGTGTTCGACCGGGCGCTGGAGATCGGGGACCGCGTGGTGTTCGACGACATGATCCACTACACGATGGTGAAGACGACGTTCTTCAACGGCGTGAAGCACCCGGATATCGGCATCCTGCACCTGGACGGCTCGTACGAGCGGGTGAAGACCTTCGGCTACGAGGAGTTCAGGGCCAAGCTCAGCTGACCGCGCCGATCTAACGTGGTACAGGGTCCGGGCCGCCTCCTCTGCGCGTGGGGGCGGCCCGGGTGCTGGACAACGAAGCTTCGGTGAAGGGGTGTGCCTCTGCCTGGGCGGCACAGGTGCCGATTGGAACCCCGTGTGGTGGCCGCGCACATTGCGGCGTCGCCTGCGGGGGGAGGGGTGGGCCGGGGGCGTGCGGTGTGTCCCTCCGGCAGCACGAAAACGCTGAGTGGTCTTAACCTCTTCCGAGGTGAGCCCAGCATAGGCGCCGCACCTGACCGGGCGCTGATATTCGGCCTCATGCACGCGCTTTCTGCACTCATACGCCTTCACCTGCAATGCAGGCAGGTCTATGGGTACTGCCCTCCACACCCTGATGCATGGCATGTCGCTCTGCAGCCTGCCTGACAGGTCAAGCGTCCGGCTGCGGCTCCATCCAGGTTGCTGCGGTGGGTGTGTCGGATGGGCACGCCTCCGTTCGCCTCCGCTCTCCGGACAGGAAATGGGCCGCCCCCCGAGGAGCGGCCCACCTGATGGATCCGGTCTTACTTGCGGTAGACCTTCGTCACGCCGTTCACGGTGCGGATGGTGCCGCCCTCGAAGTCGGCAGCCCACGCGCCACTGATGGTGTACTGGTCACGGGTGGGGAAGCCCAGGAACGAGCCGCTGCCGCCCAGGCCCTGGTAGGTCTTCAGGACGTTCCCGCTGAGCCAGAAGGTGCCGTACTTCTCGGTACCGTACAGCGCGCCGTTCTGGAAGAAGCCGTACAGGCCGCTGGTCCCCAGGCTGTTCTGCGGAATGACCTTCTCGTCACCGGCTGCCCAGCCCAGTCGGCTGGGGGGGCGGGTCGCGCCGTTCTCGGCCTTGGCGAGTGCCAGGTAGCGTTCCAGCAGCATGCCGTGGACGGCATAGGCGCGGCTGCTGCCGTTGGCATGCAGAAGCACCGCGTCGCCGTACGCGCCGACGCCCTTGAACTTCTGCCACAGGCCGTCGCCCCAGGGCGTGGCGTACGTGGTCGCCTGCCCCAGGCTCTCGTCACCCTTCAGGCGTGCGTAGGCGTCCACCAGGGCCTGATCGCGCTCACCGCTCTGCTTCTCACCAGGCTGGATGGTCGTGGTGGGCTGCGGTGCGGGCGTCGTGGGCGCGGGCTGCGCCGGGGCGGGCTGGGTGGGCTGCGGCGCGGGCTGCGTGCCCTGGCCGGGCGTGATGGTCACGGTGCCGGTCGCCGTGCCGGGCAGCGGATTGACCGGGGTGCTGACCGGCTGGCCGCCCACCTTGAAGGTCACGACGTCGGTCGTCCAGCCGTCGGCCGGAAGGGGATTGACGACGATACTCAGGGCCTTGGCGAGGTTCTCCTGACCCTTGACCTTGACCTGCGCGAAGGACTGGTTCTGGGCGAAGGTGGCAATGTCACGCAGATCGAGTTCCTTGCTGCTCGCTATGGCCAGCAGGCGGTCCTGACCGTTCGGGCCGCCCACGTTCAGGCCGTACTTGGCGCCCTGCTGCGGGAAGACGCGGGTGACGCCGCCCTTCACGAAGTTGCTCTCCTCGAAGTTGTTGGGGAAGAACATGTCCACGACGCCGTTGGCGTTGATGTTGAACAGGTACACGTAGGCGTCCTGGTTGGTCTTCACGGCCACCTGAATGGCCTCGCCCTTGCGGTAGGTGGGGTTCGCCTTGCCGCTGGCGTCCTTGTTCACCCAGACTTCCACGTTCAGTTTCGTCTCGACCGGGTTCACGATGATGCTCTGCGCGGTGATCTTGGCGGGGCTGGCGCTCGCGGCGCCCATCAGCAGCGTGCTCAGAATCAGGGTTCGTTTCAGCATGGTGTGCCTCCTTGTGGTGAGACGCACCGTACCCCCCATCTCTGACCAGTTGCTGATATGCCGGCGACCTGTAAGGGCACCTCAAGACCGTCTGAAGGCCAGTTGGGCGCCCGGTCGCCTTCGTGAGAATTCCATGCTGCCCCGCTCAACAAGCGCGCGAGGCTGCGCCGCGCCCGAAGCCCTACCCTGAGGATATGCGCCGCCTGCTGCTGCTGCTCACGCTGTGTGGCCCCGCCGCGCTGGCCAGCACGACCAGCGACCCCTGGCCGGGCGTTCCGGTCCTGACCCGCCTGTTCGTCCTGCCGAGCAGCCGCGCCGACAGTCAGCGACTGATCCGTGCCCTGGACCTGACGGTCGCGCAGGTGCGTGAGTTGCAGCGTCTGGCCGGCAGTGAGCGCGCCTACGCCCAGGCGGCCCGGGACCTGAACACCCCGGCCGCCCGCGCCTTGAACGTGAAACTTGCCGCCATGAACGCCGAGAAGGACCGCAAGGTGCGGCGCCTGCTGGGCCGGGACTACGACCGGTTCCGGAGCTGGGTGCGGACGTGGTGGCAGTCGCAGGTCAGACAGGCCCAGGGAGGCTGAGGACCCGGAACGCAGGCTCAGGACGCCGTCAGCTGCCAGCAGTACGCTGGAGCCATGCGCGCGTTGATCCCGGTGCTGTCCCTGGTTCTGCTGCTCTCCTCATGCGGTGGAGGGGGCTCGACGGTGCCCACCCCGACGCCCACCCCAGTTCCGACCCCCACGCCAACACCGACGCCCACCCCCACGCCGGCACCTGTGCAGCCCATCTGCGCGCAGGGCAGCGCGCCGAGTGCAGGGCCCGTGACGTCGCAGACCGGGGTGATCCACACCAGCGTGACGCCGACCGGTGCGGCGGCCGGGGCCGGCGCGGGCGCCTGGGCCGCCGCACCTGCGGACTGGTCGCGGCCCCACGTGCCGGGGCGCCTTCTGGTGACCAGCGTCTCAGGCGGACCAAGTCTGTCCACCCTGGGGGTCCAGGGAGAGGCGGTGACCCCCGGCGTCACCCTGCTTAGCGTGCCCACCGGTCAGGAGGCCGCGCTGGCTGCCCGGCTGCAGGCGCGCGGCGCCCGGACCCAGCCCGATTACCTGTACGCGCCGCTGGCCACTCCGAACGACCCGGGACTGCCCGGGAACGGCGGCGTCCCGCTGGGCGGCAGCCGCTACGTGCAGTCGTACCTGACGCGGGTGCAGGCGCCGCAGGCCTGGACGTTCCTGCTCGGCTGCGGCAAGACACCCGCCGCCGCACTGACGGCCGTGATGGACTCGCAGGTGAACCCGCAGCATGCCGATCTTCAGGGCCGGCTGGCCCCGGCCCGCTCCTACCTGAGCGCCAGTGACGGCGGCCCCGACACGGGCGGTCACGGCACCGCCACGACCGGTCTGATCGCTGCGACCACCAACAACGGCGCCGGACTGGCGGGTGTCACCTGGAGCGGCCAGGCCATCCCGATGGAGGTCATCGGGTCGCTGGGCGCCAGTACCTCCACCCTGACCCGAGCCCTGGACGAGGCGGTGACGCTGGGCGTGAAGGTCGTGAACATGAGCCTGGGCGGCCCGGTCAGCGGCACGGACGACCCGGACCCCGCACTGTCCAGGGCGCTGAGCCGGGCCGCCCAGAGCGTGGTGCTCGTCGCCGCCGCCGGGAACACGCCGGGAGACGGGCTGTACTACCCGGCCAGTCATCCCCAGGTGCTCGCGGTGGGGGCCGCCGGAGCCGACGACACGCTCGCCTGCTACAGCGCCCGCCCGGCCGCCGGGCAGACCGATGGGCAGGCCCGGTTCCTGATCGCCCCGGGCGGTACCGGTACCTGCGCCGGGGCGACGAACGCCACGCAGCTCCTCACGCTGGACCAGTCGGGCGGATACACCCTGCAGGCCGGGACCAGTTTCGCGGCGCCGCTGGTGGCGGGTGCCGCCGCCCTGATGCGCGCCGCCAACCCCCAGCTGAGTGCCGCCGACACCCGCGCGCGGCTGCTGGAGAGCGCCCGGGTCACGGCGGCCGGGCAGCGCATGCTGGATGTCAACGCTGCCGTCCGCGCCGCCACCCGCTGACCAGAAGGGACGCCGAGCAGGCAGGCTGCGGAATAGCCGCTGCCTGATCGGCCGGACCTGCGGGCAGGGCCTTCAGCCGCAGTCGGCGTGCCGCGCGCGGGCTGCCAGCTGCGTGGCCAGCCCGCACATCCAGACCCGGGCGGGCAGCCCGGACCTCAGCCAGCAGTCGCGTTCCCGCACGGCCCGGCGCAGCACCTGAAAGGTGAACTCCTCCGGGTCCGGCAGCGCGTGGTGCCGCGCCAGCGCGAATAGCAGCGGCGCGGCCGCAGGCACCAGCGCAGGCATCTCGACCAGGGGCAGGCGCAGGCAGGCATCCAGGGGGCACGGACTCATCAGGCTTTCAGTCTCCCCCCGGATGGGGGCGCCCAGGCACGCCGGATCTTCAGGCAGGCATCACCGATGCTTCAGCGGCACTTCATGTGACAGGCTACTCTGCCCTCCCTGCTTCCGCGCCTGGGCGCCCCCTGGCCGGCGCGCTCAGATCAGGAACTGGCCGTTCTCCTGCACGACCTCGCCGTCCAGGCTCAGGCGGCCCCCGCGGCGCAGGTCCGTGATCAGGTCCCAGTGCACGGCGCTGGCGTTCACGCCGCCCGTCTCCGGGTAGCTCTTGCCGATCGCGAGGTGCACGGTCCCGCCGATCTTCTCGTCGAACAGGATGTTCCCGGTCGGCACCTGAATCCCGTCGTTCGTGCCGATGCCCAGTTCCCCGAGGCGCCGCGCGCCGGGATCGGTGTCCAGCGCGGCATGCAGCGCGGCCTCGCCCTCGTCGGCACTGGCGTTCACGACCAGCCCACCCCGGAACTCCAGGCGGGCGCCGCGCACCATCACGCCCTGATACTCGGCGGGCACCGTGAACGTCACGACGCCGTCGGCACTGTCCTCGTGCGGGCCGGTGAAGACCTCGCCGCTGGGCATGTTGCGCTTGCCGTCACTGTTCGCCCAGGTGCGGCCCCCCACGCGCAGGGTCAGGTCCGTGCCGGGCGCCTCGATCCGCACGACGTCCGCGCGGGTCAGGCGCTCGATGATGCGGGCCTGCGTCGCGCGCACCTCGCCCCAGGCGGCCACCGGGTCGGCGCGGTCGAGGAACATGGCGCGCATCACGAAATCCCCGAACTGCGCCTCGCTCATGCCCGCCTGCGCCGCCGCGTACGCGGTCGGGTACAGCGTGAGGCTCCACTTCTTCCGCGCGCGGGCCGACGCGACCGGCGCGTTCGCCGCGAGCAGTCGCGCCCGCCGCGCCGCGTCCACGCTCCGGGGCTCGGCGGGCGTCAGGACCCGCAGGCTGCCGTCCAGCGCCTCCACGTCCGACAGGTCTGCCGGGTGGATGGCGTCCAGCACCGCGTCACTGGCCAGCTCCGCGAAGTCCTCCAGCTGCCCCGGGTAGTCCACGCGCACCACGGGCCGCGCGCCACGCGTGAGCAGCGCCTGGGTCACCGCGCGGATCAGCGGCGTCGCCTCCTGCCCCCCGGCGACGAGCAGCCGCTCGCCCGGCGCGGCCGACAGGCAGTAGTCGGCCAGCAGGGCCGCGTGAAGGTCCGGGGCGTAGGGCAGCAGATCTGTACTCATGGCCGCGAGCCTAGCACCGCGCGCCCCCACGGCGTCCCGCCTCGCCGACAGCCAGGACAGCCGTCAGGCAAGACAGGGGCCAGTGCCTTCAGCGGGCGTGCGGTATCCTCGCCGGATATGACGGTGCCTGTCCCAGCCGCGCTCGACCCCCTGAACACCGCAGTCCTGACGATCACCTGCCCCGACCGGGGCGGGATCGTCGCGGCGGTCTCGCAGTTCCTGCACAACCACGGCGCGAACATCCTGCACAGCGACCAGCACAGCACCGACCCGGCGGGCGGCACGTTCTTCATGCGCATGGAATTCCACCTCGCGGGGCTGGACCTCGCCCGGGACCAGTTCGAGCGGGCCTTCGCGACCGTCGTCGCCGCGCCGTTCGGGATGGAGTGGCGCGTCGCGTACACCACGCAGCCCAAGCGCATGGCGCTGCTCGTCAGCCGCTACGACCACTGCTTCCTGGACCTGCTGTGGCGCAAGCGCCGGGGCGAGCTGAACATCGAGATTCCGCTGATCATCAGCAACCACGACGACCTGCGCCGCGACGCGGAGATGTTCGGCATTCCCTTCCACGTCGTGCCCGTCACGAAGGACACCAAGGCCGAGGCGGAAGCCGAGCAGGTCCGCCTGATGCACGAGGCGGGCGCGGACTTCGCGGTGCTGGCCCGCTACATGCAGATCCTCAGCGGGGACTTCCTGCGCGCCTTCGGGCGGCCCGTGATCAACATCCACCACTCGTTCCTCCCGGCGTTCGTCGGCGCGAACCCCTACCGCGCGGCGTTCAACCGGGGCGTGAAACTCATCGGCGCGACCAGCCACTACGTCACCGAGGAACTCGACGCCGGGCCGATCATCGCGCAGGACGTCATTCCCGTCACGCACCGCGAGACGCCCGACAGCCTGATGCGCATCGGGCGGGACGTGGAGCGGCAGGTGCTGGCCCGCGCCGTGAAGGCGCACGTGGAAGACCGCGTGCTCGTGTACGGGAACAAGACCGTCGTGTTCTGAGCGGGAGCTAGGCTATATGGACCATCGGCAGTCATTAGGGGGGCCTGCTCGTGGTTCAGCGCCCCTCTGTCCCTTGAGCTTACCGAGCGGTCAGGTTAGGCTTGCGGGCATGGCGACCCTGTACCTCGTGCTCCTGACCCTCCACAACCTCAACCGCTGGCTGATCCTGATCGCGGGCATCTGGACGCTGATCCGCAGCGTGCCCGGCGCGTCCGGCGGACGGACCTTCACGCCTGCCGACCGCCGCCCGGTCGTGATGTTCATGGGCAGCCTGCACCTGCAGGTCGTGCTGGGCCTGCTGCTGTTCGCATTCATGGGCATGCAGAACATCCCCGTGTTCGCGGGCGCGCCGCGCACCAGCTTCCAGTGGGAGCACCTGGGCCTGGGCATCATCGCCGCCGTGTTCGGCACCCTCGCCAGCGTGCAGGCCCGCAAGGCCGCCACCGACCAGGGCAAGTTCCGTGCCGCCACCCTCTGGACCGCGCTGAGCCTCGTGACCATCCTGCTCGCCATTCCCTGGTGGCGACCCCTGCTGCGCTTCTTCACGCAGTAAAGGGGTATAGGAGGTGGGCTGTGGGTCGTGGGAAGGTTCCACGGGACCTGCAGCTCACCCTTCGTGGTCGGTCAGTCGGCAGCGGTCATGGCGTCGGGGACGGTCAGTGGGGCGTGCTGGGGAGCGGGTGGCCGCAGCAGGTCCAGCAGCACCCGGGCACCCTGCGCCCTGCTGTGCATGAACCACGTGAAGAACAGCAGGCGCATCAGCCACGCGACCGGCCCGGTGAAGGTCACGCCGCGCAGTTCGGTGATGGCGTTCCAGCGGCCCAGGCTGGCACTCTGCCCCAGCCCGGCGTACCGGAAGGGCCTCAGCGGCAGGCGGCGCACGCTGCGGGCCACGTTCCGGCCGATGCACAGGCCGTGCTTCATGGCGTACAGGGCGTTCGCCGGGTCCTCGCCGCGCGGCTGGCGGACGCACGCGGCGTCCCCACCGGCCCAGACGTTGTGGCAGCCGGTCACGCGCAGGAACTCGTCGGTCAGCAGGCGGCCCCGTTCGTCGCGGGGCAGTCCTTCCGTGCCGGGCAGCGCGGTGTGCACAATCCCGGCCGCCAGCAGCGTGAGGTCCGCGCGGCGCAGCGTGCCGCCCTCCAGGCGCGCGCCGAGCGGTTCGACGGCCTGCACGCGGGCGTGCTCGTGCAGCTGCACGCCCAGCGCCTCCAGGGACGCGCGGGCGTGGGCGCGCAGTCCCGCCAGTTCTGCCGGGAGGGTGTCCAGCACCCCTCCGGCGCTGATCAGATGCACGTCGCCCGGCAGGCCCTCGCGCCGCTGGCGTTCACGCAGCGCGGCGGCCATCTCGACCCCGGCGTACCCGCCGCCGATCACGTTGAACGTCGTGGGGGTGCGCGCCGCGAACCGCGCCCCGACCTGCGCGCGGAACGCCTGCATGTCCTGCGGGCGTTTCAGGGTCCAGCCGTGCTCGCGCAGGCCCGGCACGCGCCCGAACGGGTCCGCGGAGCCCACGCCCAGGATCAGGTGATCGAACGGCAGCCACGTCGCCTCCGCGCCGGGGCGCGTGACCTGCACGCGCTGCATGGTCAGGTCCACCCGCGTGACCGTGCCCTGCACGACCTCTGCGCCGGGCAGCAGGGGCCGCAGGGGCGTCAGCGTGCGCGTCAGGGCCAGCTGCCCGCCCAGCGCCTCGCCCGTGAAGCCGTGGAAGGTGTGGTACGGGGTGGGGTTCACGACCGTCACCTGCACCTCGCCCCGCGCCAGCTGACGCCCCGCGCCGCGCCGCAGCGCCCGGCAGGCGTCCAGGCCCACGTACCCGCCGCCCACGACGACCACCCGCGTGACTGGACTGCCGTGACCGGGGGCGTTCACGCGACCACCTCGCCGCGCGGGGCAACCTGGGGCGGCGTCGGGTGGTCCGGCAGGGGCGGCTCGAAGCGGCGACTCACGGTGACCGGCTGCCCGAACGAGTGCGGGGCGGCCAGCGTGAACCCCAGGTGACGCGCCTGCCGCGCCACGTCCAGCAGCAGCGTCGCCTGCTCGGGGCTGGGGCTGCCCAGCGAGTAGTGCCCCCGGTGCCCGCTCAGGCCCAGCAGCAGCGTCTCGGCGAGGCAGGCGTATGCCACGCCGGGCGGCAGCCCGATGAAGCCGCGCCGCTGCACGCCGGGCACGCTGACCAGTCCGCCGTCCACGATCCGCACGTCCGGGCGTTCCAGCAGCAGTTCCGGGCGGGTGTTGCGCGGCTGGGTGTCGTCCAGGACGACCGCGCCGCGTTTCAGGTGCCGGGAGCCCAGCAGGGCGTCCTCGGCGCTCGTCAGCAGGATCACGAGGTCCGCGTCCCGCACGCGGTCCAGGTCGGTCGTGGCGACCGCCCGCCCGGCCGGGAGGCTGGCCCGCAGGGACCGCAGCCGCGCCTCGTTCCGCGCGACGAGCAGCAGCGGATTCGGCGTCTCCTGCGCCAGGAGGCGCGTCAGGCACCCGCCGACGCTCCCGGTCGCGCCCACGACCGCCACGAGCGCGTCGCCCGGCAGGTCGTCCAGCAGCCGCTGCGCGCCCAGCAGGGTCATGGCGGCCGTGAACGCGTTCCCGTTCGTCACGCCGATGTCCGTTCGGTGCCGCAGCGCCGCGCCGCCCGCCGTGGCCGGGGCGGTCAGGGCGCCCAGCCCGACGGTGCGCGCGCCGAGCTGCGCGGCGCGGTCCACGGCCCGCCCGATGATCCGCTGCGCGCGCCGCCCGCCGCTCAGCAGGTCGCGGGGCGTGAGGGGCACCGTGATCAGCCACCCGGCGGTGCGGGCCGGGTCGTCCGCGAAGCGAATCGTGCCCGTGACCGGACTGGGGAACTCCACGCGGCGCAGCGCGGCGGCGTACACGCCGTTCGGCACCCAGCCCAGCGGGCGGCAGATACCGCCCAGATCGGCGGCGACGTCGGTGCGGGGGTGAACGAGGAACGCGACGGGGTGACGGTCGGGGAACAGGGTGGGGATCATGACAGGGACGCTCCGGATGGATGAGAGGACGAGTGAGACCGAATGTGCCCGCCCGCGCGTTATGGGCGCGTTATCGGGGCTGGCCTGCACTGTGCCTCCCGGGGCATGATCAGCCCGTGATCGGCCGCGAAACGGGCGGCGGTGACCAGAGGCTGGGACCGGAGGCCCGGACCCGAGGCGGGGAACAGCAGAAGACGCCCCCCGCGTGGGAGGGGCGCCGTGCATTTCGCTGGGTGGTGATACGGATTCCGTTTGTTTCGTGAACAGATCGGTGATGTTCCGATCTGTTCACGAAACAAACGGAATCCGTTTCTCTCCTGCTCGCTCTGCTGCGCAGCTCTGCGAGTCCGCTCGGGTTGAAAGTTTTTGCAAACCTTTCAACCGGAGTTCATATGGGGCTCAGCGGCCGGGTTCGATGATGACCTTGCCGGTCGTGCGGCGGTTCAGGAGGTCCTCGAAGGCCTGTACGCTCTGGTCCAGGGCGTAGGTGGGGCCGACCTGCGGGACGACCTTGCCGCTGCCGACCAGTTCGGCCAGGGCGCGGGCGGCTTCCTGCGTGGCGGGCGCGTCGGTCATGAGGCTGGTCAGCCACAGGCCCGTGACCGTCAGGTTGCGTTTCATGAGTTCCACGGGGCGCAGGTTCGCCTGCTCGCGGCTGGCGTTGCCGATCACGATGATCCGGCCGCGGCTGGCGGCCATGTCGAGGCTCTCCTGGAAGCGCTTGCCGCCCACGACCTCCAGGATCAGGGGGACGCCTTTACCGCCCGCCGCGTCGCGGACTTTCTTCACGCGGTCCGGGTCGTCCTGCAGGATCGTGACATCGGCGCCCAGGGTGCGGGCGATCTCCAGTTTCTCGTCGGTGCTGGCCAGCGCGATGACGTTGAGGCCCATGGCCTTGGCGAGCTGGATGCTGGCGGTGCCCAGCGCCCCGGCGGCGGCCTGCACGAGCACCCACTCGCCCGCCTCGCCGCGCCCGAGGGTCTTCAGGCCGTGGTACGCGGTGAAGTACGACACGGGGAACGCGGCGGCCTGCGCGCCGCTGAGGGTCTGCGGGACGGGGATCAGTCCGGCGGCGGGCACGGTGGCGTACTCGGCCATGGCCCCGCTGCCGCCCAGCGCGGCGACCCGCGTGCCGACCTGCACGCCCTGGACACCTTCACCCAGGGCGTCCACGATCCCGGCGAATTCCATGCCGGGCGTGTACGGCACGCGCGTGCGGGTGAGGTACTCCCCGGCGACGGCCAGCGCGTCGGCGAAGTTGATGCCGACCGCCTCGACCCGCACGCGGACCTCGCCGGGGGCGGGGGAGGGGACGGGCGTGTCCTGGAGCTGCATGACGTCGGGCGGGCCGAGGCGTTCCACGCGGATGGCGCGCATGCTGGCCTGCGGGGTGGCGGCAGTCTGGGAGTCGGTCATGCCCGGCAGCATACCCCGCCCCCGCGCGGAAGTGAACGTCAACGTACACTCTGAACGTGAACGTGTTTGACCACCCCGGCCTTTCGTGGAAAGCTGGGGCCGCAGACCCGCACCCCCAACCCAACCGCCCCGCAGGAGGCCCCGCATGAGCACCGAGAACATCGTCGCGCAGTCCCGCCAGGACGACGTCCTGATCCTGACCATCCAGAACCCGCCCGTGAACGCCTTCAGCCCCGGCGTTCCGGAGGGCCTCAAGGACGGACTGGACGCCGCCGCCGCGGACGACACCGTCAAGGCCGTCGTGATCATCGGCGGCGGCCGCACCTTCGTGGCCGGGGCGGACATCAGGACCTTCAACATGCCCCGCGAGCAGGCGCCGGACCTGCGCGGCACCATCGAGAAACTCGACGCCTTCCCCAAACCCACCGTCGCCGCCATTCACGGCACGGCGCTGGGCGGCGGGCTGGAACTCGCCATGGGCTGCACGTACCGCGTGGCGACCCCCGACGCGCAACTGGGCCTGCCCGAGGTGAAACTGGGCGTCCTGCCCGGCGCGGGCGGCACCCAGCGCCTTCCCCGCGTGGTCGGCGCCCAGAAGGCCCTGGAGATGATGCTCAGCGGCAACCCGATCAAGGCCACCGAGGGGCAGGAGGTGGGCCTGATCGACCGCCTGATCGACGGGGACCTCCTGAGCGGCGCGGTCGCCTTCGCCCGCGAGGTCGCCGACACCCGGCCCCTCCCGCGCATCAGCGAGCGCGGCGTGGACGGCGCGACCCCCGAGGTCTTCGCCGCCGCCCGCCAGGGCATCAGGAAGACCCACCGCGGGCAGCTGTCCCCGGAACTGATCATCGACCTCGCCGAGATGGCCGCCAGCGTGCCCTTCCAGGACGGCTGGAGCGCCGAGGCGACGAAATTCATGCAGGCGAAGGACTCCCCGCAGTCCCGCGCGCTGCGCCACGTGTTCTTCGCCGAGCGGGAAGCCGCGAAGATCCCCGGCCTGGGCAAGGACACGCCCACGCTGGACATCCGCCGCGCCGGGATCATCGGGGCGGGCACCATGGGCGGCGGCATCGCCATGAACTTCCTGAACGCCGGCATTCCCGTGACCATCGTGGAGACCACCCAGGAGGCACTCGACCGGGGCCTGGGCGTCATCCGCCGCAACTACGAGAACACCGCGAAGAAGGGCCGCATGAGCCAGGACGACGTCGAGACCCGCATGGGCCTCCTGACGCCCAGCCTCGACATGGGCAGCCTCGCGGACGCCGACATCATCATCGAGGCGGTGTTCGAGAACATGGACGTGAAGAAGGACATCTTCACGCGGCTCGACGCGATCGCCAAGCCCGGCGCGATCCTCGCCACGAACACCAGCACCCTGGACGTGAACGAGATCGCCGCCGTCACCAGCCGCCCCGAGAGCGTCATCGGCCTGCACTTCTTCAGCCCCGCCAACGTCATGAAACTGCTGGAGATCGTCCGCGCCGACAGGACCAGCGACACGGTCCTGGCGACCAGCATGGCCCTCGCCCGCAAGATCAGGAAGGTGGGCGTGGTCGTCGGCGTGTGCGACGGCTTCGTCGGGAACCGCATGGTGCACCGCTACGGCGAGGAAGCCCGCCAGCTCGTCGAGGAGGGTGCCCGCCCCGAGGACGTGGACGCCGCCATGAACGCCCTGGGCCTCCCCATGGGACCCTTCCAGATGAGCGACATGGCCGGACTCGACATCGGCCACGCCATCCGCGTGCACCGCGCCAGGGTCAGCGGCGAACCCGAACCGGACGGCTGGCTCGACCGGATCGTGAAGACCGGCCGCAAGGGCCAGAAGACGGGCGGCGGCATCTACGACTACGACGAGACCCGCAAGCCCCGCCCGAACGCGGACGTGCAGGCCCTCATCGACACGTACCGCAGCGAGAAGGGGGTCACGCCCCGCGACATCAGCACCGAGGAACTCACCAAACGCCTCGCGTACACCCTGGTGAACGAGGGCGCGCAGATCCTCGACGAGGGCATCGCCGCGCGCGCCGGGGACATCGACGTGATCTACCTGTACGGCTACGGCTTCCCCGCCTACCGCGGCGGCCCCATGCAGTACGCCGACGAGATGGGCCTGCAGGGCGTCGTGGCGGACCTCGAACGCTACGGCCAGACGCCCGCCCCCCTCCTGAAACGCCTCGCGGACGAGGGCGGCAGCTTCGCCGGGCTGGACGCCAGCCGGGGCCGCTGAGACCAGCGCCATGAGCGTCACCCCGTCCCTGACCCACGCGCTCCTCCCGGTGAACACCGACCTGGGCGCGCTGGGCGCGCGGGTCGCCCGGCACGCCGGAGGGGAAGCCAGTCTGCGCCCCGGTACGGTCCTGTTCGACCCGCAGTCCGGCGAGCGGATCCCATGACGGTGCGGTCCCGCGTAGGGGTTGGCGGTGGCGTGTGAGTGGCGGCCCGCACTACCATGACCGGATGATGCTGGACCCGGTTCAATCTGACTCGACCATCCCCCCCGCGCGGCTGCGCGTGGCGGTCCTGACCGACGCGCCACGCGTGGCCGGCAGTGAACTGTGGCTGCTGGACGTCCTGCCGCGCCTCCGGCCGGACGGTATTCAGGCCACGGTCTTCCTGCGCGTGGAGGAGAAACTGGACGGACTGGCCGAACGCTTCGAGGAGGGGGGCGTGACCGTGCAGCGGTACGACGACCTGCGGACCCTGCCGGAGCTGAGTCGGGACTTCGACCTGCGGATCGTGCAGGGCTGGACGCCGGGCACGTACCGCACGCTGCTCCCGGCGCTGCGCTCGCCGCGGATGGTGATCAGCCACGATCAGCTGGACTTCCACTACCCGCAGCCGCTGCGGCTGACGTACCGCGAGACATACCCGTGGACGAAGGCCGCGCCGTTCCGGCAGGCGGACCGGCTGGTCACGGTATCCGAGTGGGCGGGCGCGTTCATGCGGCGCGACATGCGCCTGCCGGATGTGCAGGTCGTCACGAACGGCGTGAAGGTGGACCGCTTCCATCCGGCCACCCCGGAGGACCGCGCGGCGTTGCGGGAGTCGCTGGGCTTCACGCGCTTCACGGTGCTCATCCCGGGGCGTTTCGCCCCCGAGAAGAACCAGTGGGCGAGCGTCCGGGCGGCCCGGCACGCCCCGGAGCTGGACTTCGTGTTCGTCGGGGACATGGATTCCAGCGTGGGTCAGCTCGTGCAGGGCTACGCGGCGCGACTGGGATTGCGGAACGTGCGCTTCCTGGGTCGCCGCTGGGACATGCCGGAGCTGTACCGCGCGGCGGACGCGCTGCTGCAACCCACCCTGGCGGAGAACCAGTCTCTGGTGACGCTGGAGGCGATGGCGTCGGGCCTCCCGGTCGTGACCACGGACATTCCGGCGCAGGTGGAACTCGTGCGGGACGGCGTGACGGGCCTGACGGTGCCCGCCCAGCCGGACGTGCTGGCCCGCGCCCTGCGGGCCCTCGCGGCGCACCCCGAGCGCACGGCTGCGTTCGGGCGGGCGGCCCGCGACTTCGTGCTGAGCCGGCACACGCTGGAGCACACCGTCGCCAAGGTGCGGGACGTGCTGCTGAACAACCTGGTGGCGCATGTCTGACCCGCTGCGGCTGGCAGTTCTGACCGACGCGCCGCGCGTGGCGGGCAGTGAACTGTGGCTGCTGTACGTCCTGCCGCGCCTGTTGCCGGGCGGCGTGCAGCCCACCGTGTTCCTGCGGGTGGGGGAGAGCCTGGACCGGCTGGCCGCGCAGTTCGGCGAGGCCGGGATTCCGGTGCGGCGCTTCACCGACCTGACGGGGCTGCCGGAGCTGACCCGCGAGTTCGACCTGCGCCTCTTGCAGGCCTGGGACCCCGGCACGTACCTGCGGCTGCTGCCGGGTCTGGCCGCGCCCACGCTGGTCGTGTCGCACGACCAGCTGGACTACCATTACGCGCCGCCGCTGCGGGCGCTGTACCGCGAGACGTACCGTTTCACGAAGGCGATCCCCCTGCGCCGCGCCGGGCACGTGCTGACCGTGTCCCGCTGGGGCGCCGACTTCCTGCGCGGTCCGATGGGCCTGCGGGACACGACCTTCGTCACGAACGGCGTGGATCCCGAGCAGTTCCGTCCCGTCACCTCCGAGGACCGCGCCACCCTGCGCGAATCGCTGGGCTTCACGCGCTTCACCGTCCTGATTCCGGGTCGCTTCACGCCCGAGAAGAATCAGTGGGCGAGCGTCCGCACGGCCCGGCACGCCCCGGAGCTGGATTTCGTGTTCGTCGGGGACATGGATTCCAGCGTGGGCACGCTGGTGCAGGGCTACGCGGCGCGGCTGGGGTTGCGGAACGTGCGCTTCCTGGGTCGGCGCTGGGACATGCCGGAGCTGTACCGCGCGGCGGACGCGCTGCTGCAACCCACGCTGGCGGAGAACCAGTCCCTGGTGACGCTGGAGGCCATGGCGTCCGGCCTCCCGGTCGTGACCACGGACATTCCGGCGCAGGCGGAACTCGTGCAGGACGGCGTGACGGGCCTGACGGTGCCCGCCCAGCCGGACGTGCTGGCCCGCGCGCTGCGGGCTCTCGCGGCGCACCCGGAGCGCACGCAGGAATTCGGGCGGGCCGCGCGGCAGTTCGTCCTCGACCGCCACACCACCGATCACACCGCCGCGCTCGTTCTGGCTGAACTGCGGCGCCTCGTCCCCCACCCCTCACCTGCGGCGCACGCCGCGAAGGAGTACCCCCATGCCTGAAGCTGTCATCGTCTCCACCGCCCGCACCCCCATCGGCAAGGCCTACCGCGGCTTCCTGAACGACACGCACGGCAGCGACCTGGGCGCACACGCCGTCACGCACGCCATCGCCCGCGCGGGCGTGGACCCCGCCGAGATCGAGGACGTCATCATGGGCGCCGGGAACCCCGAGGGTGCCACCGGCAGCAACATCGCCCGGCAGATCGCGCTGCGTGCCGGACTGCCCGTGGGCGTGGCGGGGCAGACCGTGAACCGCTTCTGCTCCAGCGGCCTGCAGACCATCGCCACCGCCGCGAACAGCGTCATGGCCGGCCAGGGCGACGTGTACGTGGCGGGCGGCCTGGAAAGCATCACGCTGACGCAGAACGAGCACGCGAACAAGTACCGTCTGCGCGGCGAGTGGCTCATGGAACACAAGCCCGCCATCTACATGCCCATGCTGGAAACCGCCGAGATCGTCGCCAAGCGCTACGGCATCACCCGCGAGCAGCAGGACGAGTACGCGTACCACTCGCAGATGCGCACCGCCCGCGCCCAGCAGGCGGGGCTGTTCGAGCATGAGATCGTCCCCATGACCGCCACGATGAAGGTGCAGGACAAGGCCACCGGCGAGATCAGCGACCAGACCGTCACCCGCACCCTGGACGAGGGCAACCGCGCCGACACCACCCTGGAAGGCCTGGGCAAACTGAAGCCCGTGTTCGAGGGCGGCGTGATTACCGCCGGGAACGCCAGCCAGCTCAGCGACGGCGCGGCCGCCGTGGTCGTCATGAACGCCGACGTGGCCCGCGAACGCGGCCTCGTCCCGCTGGGCCTGTTCAAGGGCTTCGCCATCGCCGGGTGCGAACCCGACGAGATGGGCATCGGCCCGGTGTTCGCCGTGCCGAAACTCCTCAAGCGGCACGGCCTGAGCGTGGACGACATCGACCTGTGGGAACTGAACGAGGCGTTCGCCGTGCAGGCCCTGTACTGCCGCGACTACCTCGGCATCGACCCCGAGAAGTACAACGTGAACGGCGGCTCCATCAGCATCGGGCACCCCTACGGCATGAGCGGCGCGCGCCTGACCGGGCACGCCCTGCTGGAAGGCAAACGCCGCGGCGCCAAGCATGTCGTCGTGACCATGTGCATCGGCGGCGGCATGGGCGCGGCCGGACTGTTCGAAGTGCTGTAACGGCGTTCGGGGTCGCGCCCTGAACCGGGTGGAACGAGAAGCCGCCAGAGGCGGTGGTGGGAAGTCGAGGGGGCGGGTGTGCTGTTCTCGCGTGACCGCAACCGGACACCACCGCGCGGGAAGGGGGGAGTGGGCCGTGGGAGTCGATCCTGCGGCCCACTTGCTGTCTCAGGTCACCGTGGCTGTCGGCTCGTCACAATCACTTAACATCAAACGAATTAAAGTGTGGGCATGACCACCACGCCCCTCACCCCGCACGGCCTGCACCACGTCACCGCCGTCACCGCCGACGCCCGCGCCAACCTCGGGTACTACACCCAGACCCTCGGCCTGCGCCTCGTGAAGAAAACCGTCAACCAGGACGACGTCACCGCCTACCACCTCTTCTACGCCGACCGCGACGGCACCCCCGGCAGCGACCTCACCTTCTTCCAGTGGGACGTCCCCCGCGAACAGCCCGGCAACCACAGCGTCAGCCGCACCAGCCTGCGCGTCCCCACCGGCACCCTCGACTGGTGGCAGGCCCACCTGACCGCCAGCGGCACCCCCGTCACGCCCGTCACCCGCCACGGCCGCCCCCACCTGGACTTCAGCGACCCCGAAGGCCAGCGCCTCAGCCTCGTCGAGGGCGGCCCCGACGGCACCCCCTGGGACGCCAGCCCCGTCCCCGCAGACAAACAGATCCTCGGCCTGGGCCCCAGCGAACTGACCCTCCCGAACCTGTTCCCCACCACCCGCGTCCTCGAACGCGCCTACCACCTCACCCCCACCGGCACCTACCCCGACCCCGAACAGCCCACGCGCACCATCCACGTGTACGCCATGCAAGGCGGCGGCCCACACGCCGAACTGCACCTGCGCATCGACCCGACCCTGCCTCCCGCCCGGCCCGGCGCGGGCGGCGTCCACCACATCGCGCTGCGCGTCCACGACGACCAGTACCACGACTGGAACGCCCACCTGAGCAGCCTGGGCCTGCGCACCAGCGGCGAGGTCGACCGTCACTGGTTCCAGAGCATCTACTACCGCGAACCGCAGGGCATCCTGATCGAACTCGCCACCGACGGCCCCGGCTTCGCCGTCGACGAACACCCCGACCACCTGGGTGAAACCCTGATCCTCGCCCCGTTCCTCGAACCGCACCGCGCGCAGATCGAAGCGGGCCTCACGCCGCTGACCTGAACCTCAACAGAAACGCGCCGCCCCATTTGCCTGGGGCGGCGCGTATCACGTGACGCTTACTGGCAGTCCACGACCGGGAAAGCCTGCGCGGACTCCAGCACGTTGCTGTACCGCCCCGCCTCGTCCACACCCTGCACCTTCACGAACGTGTTCCCCTTCACGTCCAGAATCACGGGATTCACCACGATCGCCTGCGCGCCCAGCTGGCCAGGCAGACCCAGGGGCGCCGTGCCCGGACCGAACGTCGCGTTCAGCAGACCCGCCCCGCTATAGTCCGCCGCGCCATACGCGTAGAAGCTGAAGTTCTTCGTGCCGCCCGTCTTCAGGCCCTCGAACTGCGCGTAGACCTCCTTCAGGCCACCCGTCCACTTCAGATCCACGTACATCGTCGTGCTCTTGTTGTCACAGATGATGTACGACCCGGCCGCAATGAACGTTCCGTCCTGATCACGGTAATCCGCCGCCGTGCGGTACTGCGTGCTGTACGTGAACTCCTTCAGTTGCAGCGACGGCGAGGGCTGCGTGCCCGGAGTGAAATCCGGCACGCTGACGGTCACGGAGCAACCGGCAAGGGCAAAGGCAAGGGCGGCGGCAGCCAGAGCAGTCTTTTTCATCCCTCTCACTCTGCCCACTGAACCTGACTCTCTTGTGATGGTCATCTGAAGCGACATGAAAAATGAAGAAATCCCCGCAGGACATGCAGGGATTCCCGAGTGGCCGGATTCAGCGGTTCAGAGGCTGGGCTGTGCCGCTGAGGGTGCAGGAACGGTAGACGTTGATCTTGCCGGTCCCGCTGCCCAGGTTGGCGCTGGTGATCGTGAAGGACGAACCGGTCGTCGTATTGACCCGGAGATCGGCGTAGAAGGAACCCACAGCAGCTGTCGCCGTGACAGGGCGTGGTGCGCGGATCGCCGGTGGGGTGGGGTTGACGATGATGCTGGCGGGTAGGAAATCCCCGCTGGCCGACTTGAAGTCAAAGATCGCCTGATAATTTCCGCTGCTGTCCTTGCCGAGCTCCGACACCCTGAAGGTCTGGGTCTCGTCATAGGCGGAGTCCGTCGTGCCCTTCAGGGAGACGTCAACGCTGGAAATGCTGCCCGCAGCGGCAAACGTGACGACCACCTGCGTGCTCGTGGCCCGGTTGGGGTCGGTCGCGTTGGTGACAGCGTCACAGCCCACGTACTGTGCCGGGCTGCTGCCCTGCAAGGTGTACTCCGTACTGACGCCCACCACCCGCGCGTTCCCGCTGCCGTCCGGGGCGCTGCCGTACGACCCGCAACTTGCCAGAATGCCCGTCAGTCCCACCGCTGCCAGCATCAGTTTCTTCATGCCTCTCACTGTGTCCCGCGTTCACGCGGTGAACATGACGGCGCACTTGAACCTCCCTGCACAAATGAAGAAACGACCGTCATCCGTTCTCAGGTGAGCAGCCGTTGCAGGAACCACACGCCGCCTGTCGCGGTGATGGCGGCAGCGGTGACGCGCAGCCCGGCGCGGGTGACGCGGGGCCCAGCGCGGCGCAGCAGGGTCAGGGCGGCGGCCGCGGCGAGCAGGATGCACAGCTGACCGGTTTCCACGCCGATGTTGAAGGCGGCCAGGGACCACGCGGCAGCGTCCGGGGGGAGGGCCTGTTCGCGCAGGACGCTGGCGAACCCGAAGCCGTGGATCAGGCCGAACGCGAAGGCCAGGGCGGCGCGCGGGTCGCGGGTGGTGCGGGTGGGGTTTTGCAGGGCGCGCAGGTCGTGCAGGCCCACCACGACGATGCTCAGGGCGATGACGCTCTCCACCAGCCGGTCGGGGAGCTGCACGACGTTCAGCGTGGCGAGGGCCAGGGTGACGCTGTGCGCGGCGGTGAACGCCGTGATGATCTTCACCTGCGTGCGTGGGCGTCCGCCGAGCAGCACGAGGGCCAGCACGAACAGGATGTGGTCCGGCCCGATGAAGATGTGCCGCACGCCTTCGCGGATGAAGGTCAGGATGACCTGCGTGGTGGCCTCGCGCGGGGCGTCCAGTGTGGCGGTCGTCTGGGTGCGGTCCAGGGCGTACTGCCCGGCGAGGGTCTGGTCGCGGTACAGGTTCAGGAAGGTCTTGTGCAGGGTGTCGTCGGGGAAGAGGGTGCTCTGCACGGTGACGGTGCCGCGCGCGGCGGGGGCGGTGAGGGTGACCGTGACGTTCTCCCCGGTGGCGCGGACGGCGGTGGCGGTCAGGGGGAGAGTGCGCGCAGCGGCCCGGACGTGCAGGCGCGCCGTGACGAGTCGTGTCAGGGCCCGCGTGACGGGGGTGGGGAGGGGTGCCGCTTGGAGGCTGGTGGTGGTCGTCCCGGCGGGCAGCGCGCCCGGTTCGTGCGTCAGGGCGGCGGTGGGCAGCGCGACGGTCAACTGCGTGGCGTCCGCGTGCAGGCGCACGTCCACCTGACTGAACGTGAGGCTGTGCGCGCCCGCCGCGCCGCCCAGGGCCAGCAGGGTCACGAGCAGGCGGCGCAGACCCAGGCAGCGGAGACCCAGCTGTCGCAGGGCGCCTCTCATGGCTGCCCGGTGGTGAACTGCACGGTCAGGCGGGTCAGGTCGGCGCTGCGGGTCTGACTGGTCACCCGGTCGGTCAGGGGGCCGCCGGGTTTTAGGAAGATGTTCGCCACGCGCTGCGTCTTCGCGGGGCGGTACGCGTTCGTGTATGTCAGGGTGTGCAGCCCAGCCCGCTGCGTCCTGGGAGCCACGGCGAAGATTTTCAGGGTGTCGCTGCCCAGCTTCAGGTTCGCCAGGGGCGGCACCTGCACGTCCCGCAGCGTCCAGCGGGCGCGGGTGCCGTCCAGTGTCAGGGTCTGCGCGGCCAGGACCCGCGTGGCGTACGCGCGGGCCTCGGCGGTCGTGACCCGCCCGTTGTGGTCGGCGTCCAGGCTGCCGGTGACGCTCGCGGCGACGGCGCTGCCGGGCGTGAGGTCCAGTTCCAGTTCCACGCCCGCCGGCGTCAGGGTGAGGTACGCGCCCTGCACCACCTCGTCCACCGGGTGGGCGGAGGCGGCGCCCAGCAGGGCCAGCAGCAGCGGCACAGGGCGGACGCTCATGTCACTTCGTCCAGGCCGCGCCGTAGTCGTTGCTGGGGTCGCGGTACATGTTGTGGAGGTGGTTCGTGGCGTCCCCGCCCATGCTCTGCGGGGAGAACTCGATGATCGCGGTGGGCGCCGTCACGCGGTAGTACGCGGCCGAGCCGTTCGTGGGGCCGTACCACGCGAACGTGGTCTTCGCGAGGTTCCGGCGGATGTCCGCCATCTTCGCGCTCAGGTCGTCGGCGTTCAGGATGCCCAGCCGGTCCTGAATGAGCTTCAGCAGCGCTGCCTGCTGCGCGGCCGTCATCGCGGCGGCGCTCAGGCCCTCGGGTTGCAGGGTCTTGCCGTCCTGCCCTGGCCCCAGGACCAGATCGATACTCTGGGCGCTGACGATCGCCCTGGCCTTCTGCGCGGCGCTCAGGCTGCCCAGCAGGGCGCCCGCGTCCTTGATCTCCTGCGGGACCTTCTCGATCACGGTGGTCGTCTTCCCGCCGATCGTGCTGCGGATGGGCTGTCCGCCCGTCAGGCTGGGGGACAGCGTGACGTTCTTCCCGGCGACGGTCGCGTTGATCGCCAGGTGATGCCCGCCGAACTGGAGCGTCCACGCACCCGTCGTGCTGGGGGTGCCCAGGAACGACACGTAGTACTCGTCACGGCCGAAGATCAGCGCGCCACCGGGACCGCCGCGCCCGGCCTGCGCCTGACCAGCCTGCGCCTGACCCGTGGGGGCCTGTCCCGCTGCCCCCTGGGGTGCGCTGCTCTGCCCGCCGCTGGCACTCTCGGCTTTCAGGACGTCGTCGGCGGCCATCTGCTGCTGCACCATCTTCAGCCCGTCCGGGGACAGCACCGCGCCCAGCAGGGTGGTCAGCGCGGCCCGCTGCGCGGCGTTCAGGTCACCCCAGCGCAGCCCGGCCCGCTGGAAGATCCCGGTGGGGAAGTTCGACCAGCGCTGGCGCTGCGCGCTGTCCGTGAACGCGAACGACACGCTCCTGCGCTGCGTGGCGTTCAGGGTCCCCAGGAACGCGTTGGCGGCCGTCACGATCTTCCGGGTCTGCGCGTCGGTGCTGGCTGCCGCCGCAGTGGGTGTTCCAGCACTGCCTGCACTGGCGTGCATCAGGGAGAAACTCAGGGCCGCGCCGAGCGCGGCGGTCAGGGACATCCAGGTGCGTCGTTTCATGGGTGGAACCTCCAGTGGGGCAACGCTCGGTTGCCTGCGGGGCCCATCTCAACCGAAAGTGACTAAAGGAACGTTAAGTCCGCCATGCGAAAACCCCCGCGTGAGGCGGGGGCTGGAATGCGACCGTGCGGTCGCCGGAACGGACGGAAGCCGCTTACTTCGTGCAGCTGGCGTACACCGGCAGCGCAACCGTGCTGGCGAGCGGCACGGCGCTGCGGCTGCGGTTGATGACGATGTCGGCCTTCAGCGTGGCGACGGGGCTGCCGCTGACGGTGACGGCGGCGGGGCTGGTCACGGCGCTGTTCACGGTGAGACTGCCGCTGCTGCGGCGGGTGAGCAGTAGCTGGTACTCGTTGTTGTTGCCCTTGACCAGGGAACTGCCGGAGGCGTCGGTGGTGCTGACGACCTTCCCGGCGTCGTCCTTGAGGTTCGCGCGCACGTTCTCGATGGTGCCGTTCGCGGCGAGGCCGATCACGATCTGCGTGCCGGTGTCGGCGCCGTTCACGCTGTTACACAGGATGGGTGCCCCGGCCAGGGTGGTGCTGGTGGTGACGCTCAGGAGTTTCTCGCTGCCGTCACTGCCGCCCAGCGTGGTGCCGCAGGAGGCGAGGAGGACAGGCGTGGCGAGTGCGGCGAGGATCACTTTGTTCATGTGGTTCACTTTCGCGCCTGAACCGGTCATTAACATGATGGTTCCCTGAGAAGCGTCTGGCGGGCGCGCCCTGAACCATGAGCGCCGCCCCCGGCACAGGCGGAAGCGGCGCGGTTCAGAGGCGAGCGGTCAGGCCATCGCCAGGGGCGAGGTCAGTGCGGCGGCCTCCGGGTTCAGCTTCGGCAGCTCCGGTAGGGCGTTCCCGGCCGAATCCACGAGTGTCGCGTACATCATGTGCGGCGTGGCGTGCTCGATCCGCGCCAGGTGCACGCCGGGACCCGTCACGCCGACCGCCTTGGGCACCACCGTCGGGTGATTCCCGCGCGTGTGGCCCTCCAGGAAGCCCGAGTCGTGCGCCTCGCCGCGCAGCAGCAACTCCTGGATGGTGCCGACCTTCGCGGCGTTCTTCCGGGCACTCCACTCCTTCTGCCGCGCGATCAGCCGCTCCAGCCGCTCGGTCTTCACCTCGCGCGGCAGGTCGTCGAAGTGCTTATAGCTGGGCGTGCCGGGGCGGGGCGAGTACGCGAACATGTACGCACTGTCGAAGCCGACCTCGTCGTACAGGCTGAGGGTCTCCTGGAAGTCCTCCTCGGTCTCGCCGGGGAACCCCACGATGATGTCCGTCGCCAGGACCGCGTGCGGCAGGTGCTTGCGGATGTTCGCCACGTGCCGCAGGTAGTCCTCGCGCGTGTACTCGCGCGCCATGCGGCGCAGCACCCGGTTGCTGCCACTCTGCACCGGCAGGTGCACGTACTCGCAGATGGCGGGCGTCTCCGCCATGGCCGCCGCGACGTCCTCCGTGAAGTTCATCGGGTGACTCGTCGTGAACTTCACGCGCCGCACCCCACTGCGCCCCACCAGCCGCAGCAGGTTCGCGAAACTCGGGTACCCGCCCAACCGCGCCCCCTGATCCACGCCGTACGCGTTCACGTTCTGCCCCAGCAGCGTCACCTCCTGCACGCCCGCCACCAGCAGCGAATCCAGTTCCCGCAGGATGTCGTCCGGGTGGCGGCTCACCTGCGGCCCGCGCGTCGTCGGCACGATGCAGTACGTGCAGTGATGATCACACCCCCGCATGATCGTCAGGTGCGCCTGCAACTGCCCCGCCGGAGCAGGCGGCACGTGATCGTGCAGCTCATCCCGGAACGCCAGACCCCAGAAGCGCTCGTTGCTCTCCAGCGCCTTCCCGATATCCAGCAGGCTGCCCGGCCCCAGCAGGATGTCCACGCCGAACTTGCGCGCCATCTGCTGCCCTTCCTCCAACTGCGCCAGGCAGCCCATCATGCCGATCACCAGGGGGCGGCGGGCCTTGACCTTGCGCAGGTCGCCCAGCAGACTGCGGACCTTCTCGACAGGTTTCCCGCGAATGGCGCAGGTGTTCAGCAGCACGAAATCGGCCACGTCCACGCTGTCCGCGATGTCCGCCCCGAAACTCACGAGTTGCGACTGCACCAGATGCGTGTCGTACTCGTTCATCTGACACCCGTAGGTGACGATCATTGCCTTCATGTGTGACTCTCCTCTCAGCCTGACGGATGGATTCCGGGGCCTTCCCAACGCCCCCGCGCAGGCAGGGGCAGCGACAGGGATTCTAGCCGGTCGGGGGGCAGCGGTTGGAGGCGGCAGATGCGGTCCCGCGCCGACGCCGCGCGAGGCACACTGAAGGCGTGACCAGCCTGAACGCCGCCCCCGCTGAGCCCGCCCTGACGGCCAGTCCGTTCTGGCGGCGGCTGATGTTCACCTTCCCCGCGTCGTACGCGTTCCTGTCGCTGGGTGTCGGCACGCAGCCGATCCTGCATCTGGAAGGTCTGCCCGTCGTGCGGCAGCTCGCGGACGTGGTCAGCCGCACGGTCTTTCAGGTGCCGGTGCCGCCCATTCCCCAACCGACGGGCAGCGGGGACACGGCGTTCGACTGGGCGTGGACGCTGTGCCTGCTGCTGCTGGCGGTGGCCGCCGGGCTGGTCTGGGCCGCGCGGCAGCGGACGGCGCCCACGGCAGGCCAGCGGGTGGTGCTGCGGACGTTCCTGCGGCTGGTCCTGATCTGGTGGCTGACCGTGTATGGCCTGAGCAAGTTCGCGTTCTCGCAGTTCGGACTGCTGAACAGCTGGCAGCTGGCGGGCACGTACGGCGAGTCCAGTCCGATGGGTCTGCTGTGGCGGTTCATGGGGGCCAGCCCCGGGTATCAGCTCGTGGCGGGCGTGGCCGAGGTGCTGCCCGCGCTGCTGCTCCTGCACCGCCGCACCGTGACGGCAGGGGCGCTGGTCGCGGCGGTCACGATGACGAACGTGTTCGCCCTGAACCTCTTCTACGACGTGCCGGTGAAACTGTTCAGCGGTCACCTGCTGCTGGCGGCGCTGCTGCTCCTGGCGCTGGACGCGCGGCGGCTGCTGGCCGCGCTCACCGGGGGCGCGGTGGCGGCGGCTCCGTGGGCGCCGCGTCCGGTATGGCGGCGCGTGCTGCCATGGCTCCTCACGGCGCTGATCACGGTGCACGTGGGGCTCAGCCTCCGCACGGGCCTCCAGACGCTGCGGGAGGACCGGACGTTCACCCAGTACAGTCCGGCTCCGCTCAAGTCCCGTGGGTTCAACCTCATTCAGGAGAAGCCGTTCAACCGGTAGGCAGGGTCAGGGCTGCGCGGGGACGGGCCGCAGGCTGACGCCATAGCTGAGGGCTTCGCGGCCCAGCAGGACGGTCCGCAGGTGCCCGTCCAGACTGACTGTTCCGTCGGTGTCGCGCCGCACGACGTACAGGTTCGCGCGGTGCGCGCCGTTCTCGAAGAGGTGCAGGGTGATCTCGGTACCATCCACGAGCCGTTTGAAGCTGCCGCTCCCGGCATACACCTTGCGGCTCTCCAGGTTCACGAGGCTGCCGCTGGCACGCCCGTCGCGTTCCACGAGGCCCAGCGTCAGGCGGTACGGAACGCGCCCGGTCGGGCCGTTGCCTTCACCCTCGTACACGCCGTTCACCTGCCGTTCCAGGGGCGTGATCGCGGGGAAGTACGCACCCCACGCGCAGCCGCTCAGGGCGGGCGGCAGCAGGAGCAAGGTGGCGATCAGCGCGGGGCGGGCGTTCTGGAGGGGGCGCATGGGGGGCAGGGTACGCGCGGCTCATGAAGCGGGGCTGACGGGCTCAGCGTACGCGGTTCAGGGTGACGGGGTAGCTGATGCCGTTGACGCGCAGCGTGCCGATCAGGCGGGTGCCGGTGAGGGTGGCGGCCAGGGTGCCGCTGGCCTTCAGGGGCACGTTGCTGATCCCGAAGCCCAGCAGGCTGGCGTTCAGGCGTGGGGTGTCGCCGGGGTCGATCTTCGCGGTCAGCGTGTCGCCGTCCGGGGCGGGAAGTTGCGTGCCGGTCAGGGTGAAGGTGTCGCCGCTGCTCAGGTTGCGGTACTCGCCTCTGATCTCGTGCGTGCCTGGGTTCAGGGTGTACGTGACACGCAGTTTCTGTGGGAGGAGCAGGAAGCGCGCTTCGCCCTCGTAGGTGTAGGTGCGCTGGGTCTGCGTGGTGGGCGCGCACGCCGCGAGCAGGGTCAGGACAGGGAGGAGCGTCAGGGCCTTCATTCGCGGTTCAGGATACGGTCCAGCGCGCGGGCCAGTCCCAGCAGGCGGTCGTCCTGCCCGTGCGGGGCGATCAGCTGGGCGCCCACAAATGACGTGCGGGTGGGCAGGGCCACCACGGGCGCGCCCAGCAGGCTGAACGGCGCGGTGAGGCGCAGCACCGCGCGGCGTAGCGGCGTGGGGCCGTCCGGCAGCAGGACCTCGTCCTGGCCCTGCGCGGGGGGCGGGGTGGGCACCGCCGGGGCGAGGATGAGGTCGAAGCAGGTCAGCAGGTCGTCCAGCTGCGCGCGGTACGCGGCGCGGCGGTCGTGGGCGGCCTGTACCTCTGCGGTGGTCAGGGCCGCGCCCTGGCGCAGCGAGGCCAGCGTGAACGGCAGGAACCCCGGGTCGTCCAGCCGCAGCGCGTCGCGGTGCACGTGGGCCGCCTCGCTCAGCACGATGGGGGAGTAGGCGTCCAGCACCTCGGGGAAGTCCACGGGCTGCACGGTCGCGCCCTCCCGCGTCAGGGTGTCCGCCACGTCCAGCAGCGCGGCGCGGACGTCCGCCGTGACCCAGCCGTCCGGGAGCCACAGGCCCACCCTCAGGCCACCCAGGGTGACCTCCGGCACCGCCCGTCCGGTCAGGGCCTCATGGACGCGCGTGACGGTCGCCACGTCCCGCGCGAGCGGCCCGGCGTGATCACACGTCACGGACAGTGGTAGCACGCCGCCTGTCGGCCACGCCGGGTGCCCCTTGGTGGGTTTGAAGCCCACCACGCCGCACCACGCGGCGGGTACGCGGATGCTGCCGCCCGTATCGGTCCCCAGCGTGAAGTCCACCTGCCCCAGGGCCACGCTGACCGCCGCGCCGCTGCTGCTGCCGCCCGGCACCCGCCCCGGTAGCGTGGGATGGTCCGTCCCGCCGAAGCCGTTCAGGCCCGTGATGCCCAGCGCGATCTCGTGCAGGTGCGTCTTCCCGACCGCCGACGCGCCCAGCGCCAGCAGCCGCGTGACCAGCGGGCTCACGCCGGGGTCCGGCACGGGCGCGCGGGTACTCGCCCGCAGCGGCCAGCCCGCCACGCCGAACAGATCCTTCACGCTGAACGTCACCCCCGCCAGCGGCCCGTCAGTCGCGCCGGGCAGGGGAGAGGCCGGGCGGAACGCCCAGGCGCGCTGCGGGTCCGGAAGGGCAGAGGTGGCGTCGGTCACGCCCGCAGCGTAGCGCGGAGATGAGGGGCCCTGAGCCGTGAGCGCTGAGCGGCGAGGAGGCACGCACCTGCTGCGCTCAGAGCCCAGAGCTGAGGGCCCCTTCTACTCAGAACGGGATGATCGGGTCCTGCTTCCACTGCCCCTGAGACAGCGTGAACGGCCCGAACTGCTGGAGGCCCAGCGGACCGAAGTCGGCGGTGAAGCCGCCGTCCACGCGGTACGTGACCAGTTGCCCGCGCGCGACCTTCAGGAAGGACGCGGCGGTATTCAGCGTGACGGGCACGCTGACCTGCGCGAGCTGATCGGCGCTGCCCCGCGCGGGAATAGCGACGTTGGGGAAGGTCACGTCCCCGACGTTCGCCCCGTCGATGGTCAGGGACCCTGCCAGATTCGCCACGCGCAGCGGCAGGGGGTTGGGATTCGTGACCCGCAGGTTCAGGGTCAGGTTCGCGACGGGCGCGCGGCCGAAGCCCCCCGGCAGGGTCAGGCTGGTCAGGCGCACGCCCTGCACCTCCACCTGCGGGACCTGCACGATCTGTTGCAGGGGCGCGCAGGCCCCCAGGAGCAGGGCGGGCAGGACGGCCGTCAGGGCAGGGATGGGTCGCATGCGGCGCAGCGTACCCCGCGCGCCTCACGCGAAACTGACCGGTTCATGAAGCCTGAGCGGCGCCGCGTGGACCCGCCTGCTACGCTGCCCGGTATGCCCGTACGACTTCCCCCGCGCGCCGCCCTGCTGGGCGGCCTGCTCCTGCTCCCGGCGCTCGGCGGCGCGCACGCTGCCAGCGTGAATTTTGGCGTGGCGTACGTGCGGCCCGCCGACCCCTGGACCTGGCCCGCCTGGGCCCGAGTCGGGGTGGACGACGTGGCGCTGGGAGGCGGCACCCTGAGTGCCAGCCTGTCCACCCGCGCCCTGAGCGTCGGCTACCGCCGCAGCCTCAGCCTGCCGCCCCTGGCCGCCGTCACGGCCAGCACCGACCTGACCGTGACCCGGCAGGGCTACCGCGTGGGCAGCCGGGCCAGCGGCAGTGCCGGGCCGGTCGCCGTCACGGCGGGCGGGGCGCTGTTCACGGTGCCTGCCACCGCCAGCGATCCCCTCGCCGCGTACGCGGAGGCGCCCACGGATCTGCGGGAACGTGGCTGGAACGCCGATCTGGCGGTCCGGTACCGGGTGAACCGGGACCTCGTCGCCGTGCTGGGCGGTGAATTCAGCCCGCAGGCATACGGCACGCTGGGCGTGGAGGGCCGCCGCACCCTGACCCGGCTGCTGCCGGTCGATCCGGCAGACCTGCCGCAGGACAGCGCGGACGGCAGCGATCCGGCGCCCATCCCGGACCCGGAAACCGAGGTGACCGGCACCGTCACGTGGCGCGCCGGTGTACGCGGCGGCCCGGGGCTGCTGGCATTGACGGGCGGCGCGGGCTACGTCACGCCCGCGGGCCTCACGCTGAATCTCGACGCGCTTCTGGGCGTGCAGGACTGGCGTGACCGGGCCAGCCGGGCGCGGACCTGGGGCCTGACAGGCAGCGTGGGCGCCCCGGACCTGCTGGGCGAGGGCAGCACCGTGCGCGTCTACGCGGCGTATGAGCCGTGGCGACTGGCGGCCTCCCCGCTGCGCGCCGGTGTGAATGCCGCCGTGCCGGCTGCGGGTGGCACCCTGAACGTTGACGTGGCCGGAGGCCGGGGGCAGGACGGGACGCTGGGCTTCGGCGTGAAGCTGGGGTACGGCTTCGATCTGGCCCGCCCGTGAGTGCCGCTGCCCATCTGACTCGATTGTGACGATAAATGCCGTCCTGGCGCGACATTAAACCTGTCATCAGCCGCACGCGCGCCTTCTCATGAGGGCGCGCGGGATACTGCCAGGCATGAGCAAACGCCTGACCCTGACCCTCCTCGCCGGCCTTCTGAGCGTCGCAGGCGCGCAGACCGCGCAGGACATCGTGAACAAGGTGGACGCCGCGCAGAAGGCCGCCAAGGACGTCTCCTTCCGCCTCAGCGGGAACGCCAGCTTCGACAGTGCCGCGCAGAAGATCGACCTGACCGTCAAGGCCATCCCCGCGCAGAGCCTCGCCCGCGTGCAGTTCATGGCCCCAGACGCGCTGGCGGACAACGTGATCGTCGCCGACAAGACCGAGATCCGCCAGTACATGTACCTCACCAACCAGATCACCGTCACCAGCGCGCAGAAGGCCGCCGCGCAGGCAGGCCTGGGTCTGGACTTCACGCAGCTGACGAACACCGCCAGCATGCTCGCCCGCTACAACGTCAAACTGCTCGGCACGACCGGCAGTGCAGGCAGCCGCGTCTACCAGCTCGAAGCCACGCCGAAGACCGGCGGCAGCGACAGCAGCCGCGTCTGGATCACCGAGGCCGGCTGGCGCCCCACCCGCATCCAGCTCCTCAGCGGCGGCAAGTCCGTCGCCGACTTGACCGTCAGCAGCTACAGCGTCAACAGTGGCGTCACCGCCGCCGCCATCCGTCAGCTGCCCAAGGACGCGCAGATCATCAAGCAGTAACGTCCCGACCCGTGCGGAGGTGGGCTGCCGGGTGCAGCGCCCACCTCCGCTTCATATGGATGTCGCCGATTGGTCTCAGAGCCAGTCGGACTCGCCAGAATCCGTAACCCATACAGAATCGAGGAGGACCAGATCAGGAGAAGTCCGGCGCCTCGTCCGTGAACTGCCCGTCGAGCAGGTGCAGCGTCCGGTCCGCGTACCGGGCCAGCCGGTCATCGTGCGTGACCAGCAGCACCCCCGCGCCCTCCTCACGGGCCAGATTCACGAGGAGCTGCGCCACCGCCTGCGCATTCGCTCGGTCCAGGCTCCCGGTCGGCTCGTCCGCCAGCACGGCCGCCGGCCGCGCTGCGAGCGCCCGCGCCACCGCCACCCGCTGTCGCTCGCCACCGCTGAGCACGGCCGGGTAGGCGGCGCCCCGCCCCGACAGCCCCACCCGCTCCAGCAGCGTCCGCGCGCGTGCCTCATCCCCCCGGCCCGACAGCCGCGTGGGGATCAGCACATTCTCCAGGACGCTCAGGTCCTCCAGCAGGTAATGATGCTGGAACACCAGCCCCAGCTGCCCGGCCCGCCGCTGCGCGCGCACCTGCGTACCCAGCGAGTCCACCCGCTCGCCCGCCCAGTGGACCTCCCCACCCTGCGGGGCGTCCAGGCCGCCCAGCAGGTGCAGCAGCGTGCTCTTACCACTGCCGGACGGACCGGTCACCGCGACCACCTCCCCCGGCTGGACGCTCAGGCTCACGCCGCGCAGCACGGTCTGCGGCCCGAACGCCTGATGCAGGTCACGGCCCTCCAGGGCGGGCGCAGCGGCAGTCAGGGCAGTCACGCGGCGCATGTTACCCCGGATGACTCCGGGTCGCCGGACGTGACGCCACAAGGCCAGCCTCTGTCGCGTCGCGACACTCACCGGAGGCGCGCCACACTGTTCAGGAGGGGACGTCCGGGCTAGGATGAGCCGACATGGCCCGGCTGGAAGACCTTCGCAGATCCCCACTATTTCAGAACGTACCACCGGAAGCCCTGCAGGAAGCGGCGCGCGTGACCACCGAGCGGCACTTCCGTGCCGGGCAGGTCATCCTGGAGCAGGACGCGCAGGGCGAGGCGCTGTACCTCATCACGCACGGCGTCGTGCGGGTCTCCCGCGTCAGCTTGGGCAGCCGCGAGCGTGTGATGGGCGACGTGTACGCCCCGGCCGTCGTCGGCGAGACTGCCGTGCTCGGCGACGGGGAGCGCAGCGCGACCGTCCGCGCCCTGAGTGACGTCACTAGCCTCATGCTGTACCGCGAGCACTTCCGGCAGATCCTGCGCCGCCACCCGGACGTCCTGTGGAACCTCAGCGCCCTGCTCGTGCGGCGCGTGACGTTCCTGAACGACGAACTCATCGCCTTCGGTCTTAACACCGAAGCGGCCCTGAGTCACGTGTTCACCAACCTCTACCAGCAGCGCGTCCACGCCGGCGTGCCCAACCCGGAGGTGCTGCCCCTGAGCACGCAGGACATCATGGCCCGCATCTCCTCCAGCCGCGAGACCGTCTCCCGCGTCATGCGGCGCCTGCAACAGGCAGGCTTCGTCAAAAGCAACGGCCAGCAGGTCATCCTGCTCGACGTGGACGGCCTGCTGGGCATCACCCTCGAGGAAGCCGAGCAACTCGAGTAACGCTGTACAGCTCACACGTGAAGGCGGGCCCAGGGGATCAGCCCCGGGCCCGCCTTCACACGTAACCTACTGGCTGAGCTGGCCGATGATGCTGAACATCGGCAGGAACATCCCGGCCACGATGGTCCCCACGATGCCGCCCAGGAACACGATCATCAGCGGTTCGATGGCGGCTGTCATCCCATCCACGGCCTCGTCCACTTCGCGGTCGTAGAAGTCGCCAACCTTGACCAGCATGTCGTCCAGCGAGCCGGTTTCCTCGCCGATGCTGATCATACTGACGACCATCGGCGGGAAGACCTTGCTCGTGGCGAGGCTGCTGCTCATCTGCTCACCGACCATGACGACATTCTTGGCGTTCTCGATACTGTCTTCCACGATGGCGTTGTTCGCGGTGCCCTTGGTGATCTCCAGGCTCTCGATGATGTTCACGCCACTGCTGATCAGCAGGCCAAAGGTCCGTGCGAACGAGGCGATGGCGCTCTTCTGGATCAGGTTGCCCAGAATGGGCACTTTGAGCTTGATCTCGTCAATGACCACGCGACCTTTCGGGGTGTTGTAGTACGCCCGGTAAGCGAACGTGACCACTGCCCCGATGACGATCAGAATCAGAATCTGATGTTGGAGGAAGTTTGAGACGGCCATCAGCATGCGCGTGATGAAGGGCAGAGGTGCATTCAACTGCGCGAGAATCCCGGCGAACTGCGGCACGATGGTCGTGAGCAGGAAGTAGGTGATCAGGATCGCGAAGACCAGCACCACCACCGGATAAGTGAGGGCGCTCTTAATCTTACCGCGCAGTGCGAGTTCTTTTTCCTGAAATTCTGCGATGCGCTCAAGTACAGCGTCCAGCGTCCCGCTGGTCTCCCCGGCCCGCACGAGGTTCAGGTAGAGCCGGTTGAAGATTTTCGGATGTTTGGCGAGTGCTTCACTCAAGGGAGTGCCCGCTTCAATCTCAGTGCGCATTTCCTTGACCACGCCCTGGAAGCCCTTGTGTTCGATCTGCTTCTGGAGGATCGCCAGTGACTGTACCAGTGGGACACCTGCGTTGATCAGCGTGGCCAGCTGTTTGCTGAAGATCGCCACCTGTTTCAGGCTGGGGGGCCGGTTGTCCAGGAAAGGGATCTTCACGTCGGCACTCAGGCCGGTGCGGGGGGCCTTGATCTCGACGATCATGAGGCCCTTGGAGCGCAGGGTATCGCGGACCTGGTTGGCCGTCTCGGCTTCCATCTGTGATTTCAGCACTTTGCCGGAGCGGTCACGCACGCGGTATTCGAAGACGGGCATGCCTGAGAGTATAGACTGCGGGCCTTGCGCTGACCTTACAGCTCCGGGGGGTACCCTGGCGCCGCGCAGCGTGAACTGGCATGATGAACAGCTTCCTGAATCTTCTGACTGTCCTGGCGCCTGACGAACCGTGGGCTGAGCTGCTGACCCGTGCCGAGCGGGTCCTGCGGTCAGGCGGGGTGGTCGCGTACCCCAGTGAGACCGTGTGGGGCCTCGCGGCGCTGCCGGACGCGGCGGCAGCTCTCTTCGAGCGGAAGGCGCGGGACCCGCTCAAACCGGTGCAGGGTTCCTTCCTGAGTCTGGACGCCGCGCGGCCCCTGGTGCAGCCCAGTCCGGCCTTTGAGGCGTTGGGCGCCCTGCTGCCCGGCCCGCTGACGCTCGTCACCCGCGCCGCGCCGGCCTGTCCGCCGGCACTGGCGCCGGGAGGGCAGGTCGGTGTGCGGGTGCCGGACCACCCGGTGGCGTTGGCCCTGCTGGCGCAGGTGAGTGGCGTGCTGGCGACCACGAGCTGTAACCGCAGTGGGGAGCCCGCCGCACTGACCTATGCGGAGGCCCGGGCGCTGGCCCTGGCTGATTTTGTGCTACCGGACGCGGGCGTCCATGCGCAGGGCCTGCCGAGCACGGTCGTGGATGTCACGGCGCGACGTGTGCTCCGTGAGGGGGCCGTACCCGCCGCGCAGGTCCTGGCACGCCTGCCGGAGACGTTGTGAGTGCGCCCGGTCACCCGGCGCTGGTGGGGGCCGCGTTGCTCGCGGCGGGGCGCCCTGTCACGCTGCGGGAACTGGGACAGGTGCTGGGCGTGTCGGAGGACGCGGCGCTGAGGGTCGTGCAGGACTTCACGCAGCGGCTCGCGCAGGCTGAGCTCGGTTTTCAGGTCGAGGCGGTGGCCGGCGGCTACCGGCTGGTGGTCCCACCCGGCACAGCGCCGCACCTGGCTCCCCTGCTGTCCCCGCCTCCGCTGCCGGCCCTGAGCAGCGCGGCGCTGGAGGTGCTGGCCGTGATCGCCTACCGGCAGCCGGTCACCCGCGTGGAAATCGAGGCGATGCGTGGCGGAAGTGCCAGCACGGTCGTGACGTTGCAGGAGCGGGAACTGGTGAAGGTGGTGGGCCGCTCCGAGGCGGTGGGACAGCCACTGCTGTACGGCACCACCGAGCGGTTTCTCCTGGAATTCGGGCTGACCACCCTGGCGGACCTGCCGCCGCTGGACAGCGGGTCGTTCGCTCACCTGCTGCGCAGCTGACCGCCGACGTCCCCCGACGGGTGCAGGCTGGGGTCAGTGTGTCGTATGAGACGGCAACGTGAAGGTTTCTCCGGTTCTGGTGCGTGACTTCCCCTTGCCCATCGGCGCCAGATGAGCGAACATGAGCCGTTGAGGGTCGCCCGGGATGGCGTGGGATGCACTCCTCGGTCACCCCCTTTCATGACGAAATCGACTGCCAGCCTCGAAACCTTTGATTTTCTGGAACTGCTGTACCTGCTGAGCGAGCAGGGCCGTAGCGGCGTGCTGTCGGTGTTCCGCCCGGACGGGCAGTTCCAGGCGTGGCTGGAGGGCGGCCGGGTGCGGCATCTGCAGCTGGGCGAGGATCTGGGCGTGCCGGCCCTGGCGCGGCTGATGCAGGATCCGGTGGGCCGGTTCCAGTTCGACGAGGGCGTGACGCATCCCCGCCCCCGCCTGGACGCCACCCTGGACGAGGTGACGCTGGAGGCGCTGGAGGCGCTGCCGGTACGGGATCTGCCCTTCGATGGCCCTGGCCGAATCACCTCTCCGGAGCGCGTGGGGCGCATGCGCTGGAGTCTCAAGGAGCAGGACGTGCTCAAGCAGCTGGAGGCGCAGACGCCGGTCAGTGATCTCGTCACGGACCCGGATGCCGGGCGCATGCTGCTCAAGCTGGTGCGGATGGGGCTGCTGGTGGCCCGGCGTTCCCGGACGGCGCGGCTGGTCGTGACGGTCACGCGGCAGGTGCGGGACGTGGTGCTCGTGGACGAACTGATCTTCCGCCGCTGGAAGGAGGACATCGTGCGGCACCCGCAGTTCGTGGCCATCCGGGGTGACTCCGGCAAGGTGGTCTCACTGCCGGTGCGGGCGGGCAGCAACCTGACGACGCAGCTGATGATCCCACCGGAGCTCCTGATGCGCACCGCGTTGCGCGCCGGGGAGAGCGTCCTCGTCAAACCGGTCTGACCGTCAGCCCGTCTGATCGTCCCCGCCGGGCGCGGGGGGTCGCCCGGTACACTGGCGCGGTATGGCCTTCACCTCCGCCGCAACTCAGTCGCGCCGCGTTCAGGCGCGTGACCTCTCCCCGCAGGACCTGACCGATCAGGCCCTGACCCGCATCGAGGCGGCCCGCGAGCTGAATGCCGTGGTCAGCGTGAATCCGAACGCGCAGGCGCAGGCCCAGGCGGTGCAGGCGCGCCTGGACGCCGGGGAGACCCTGCCGCTGGCGGGCGTGCCGGTGATCGTGAAGGACAACATCAACGTGACCGGCACCGAGACCACCTGCGGCAGCCGCATCCTGCGCGGGTACGTCAGCCCCTACGACGCGACCGCCGCCGCGCGCCTGACCCGGGCGGGCGCCGTGATCGTCGCGAAGGCGAACATGGACGAGTTCGCGATGGGCAGCTCCACCGAGAGCAGCGCGCACGGCCCCACCCTGAACCCCTGGGACACCGGGCGCGTGCCGGGCGGCAGCAGCGGCGGCAGCGCCGTGGCGGTCGCCGCGAACCTCGTGGACGTCAGCCTGGGCAGCGACACGGGCGGCAGCGTCCGGCAGCCCGCCGCGTTCACCGGCGTATACGGCCTGAAACCCACCTACGGCCGCGTGAGCCGCTCCGGGCTGGTCGCGTACGCCAGCAGCCTCGACCAGATCGGGCCGTTCGCCCGCACCGCCGAGGACCTCGCCCTGATCATGAACGTCATCGCCGGGCACGACCCGCACGACGCCACCAGCCTGGACGCGCCCCCCACCTTCGCGGCGGGCACCCCGGACGACCTGCGCGGCCTGCGGGTGGGTGTGATCACCGAGAGCCTCGCGGGGAACACGGCGGGCGTGGACGCCACCCTGAACGCCACGTTGGATGCCCTGCGCGGCGCGGGCGCGACCGTCAGCGAGGTCAGCCTGCCCGAACTGAAGTACGCCATCGCCGCGTACTACCTGATCGCGATGCCCGAGGCGAGCAGCAACCTCGCCCGCTTCGACGGCATGGTGTACGGCCAGCGCGCCCAGGGGGGCGACCTGACCGAGGCGATGACCCTCACGCGCGAGCAGGGCTTCGGACCCGAGGTGCAGCGCCGCGTCCTGATCGGCACGTACGCCCTGAGCAGCGGGTACTACGACGCGTACTACAGCAAGGCCATGAAGGTCCGCCGCCTGATCGCCGACCGCTTCACCCAGGCCTTCGCGCAGTTCGACGTGCTCGTCACGCCCACCAGTCCCTTCCCCGCCTTCCGGCGCGGCGAGAAGACCAGCGATCCCCTGGCCATGTACGCCGCCGACGTGGACACCGTCGCCATCAACCTCGCGGGCCTGCCCGCCCTGAGCGTCCCCGCCGGATTCGACACCGACAGCGGCGTGCGCCTCCCGGTCGGCATCCAGTTCATCGCGCCGCCCCTCCAGGACGAATGCCTCGTCCGCCTCGCAGGCGGCCTGGAAGGCATCGGCATCGCTCAGCCGCAGGTGGCCCCGGGGTACTGATCTCGTGAGTGGGGAGTGGCAAGTGGGTTCAGCTCGTTCCACTTCCCACTCCCCCTTCCCTACTCACCCCTTTACGCCCAGGCGCGCACGACCTTCAGCTGTTCGCCGTTGCCGTCCACGACGGCCACGAGGTCGCCGTTCAGGGTGACGACGTGGCGGCCCTGCGCGGTGTGGGCCGGGCGTTTGCCCTGGCGCAGTTCGCGGGCGAGGCGCTCGTCGGCCTCGATGACGGGGAAGTCCAGCGCGGCCAGGTCGGGAATGCCGGTCGCGCCGGGCAGGTCGTCCACGGTCACGGCGCCCCGCAGGTCGTAGCGGCCCACGCGGGTGCGGACCAGGCCGCCCAGGTGCGCGGGCACGCCGAGTGCTGCGCCCACGTCGCGGGCCAGGGAGCGCAGGTACGTCCCGCTGCCCACGCTGGCGCGGACGAGCAGGGTAGGGTACTCGCCCAGTGTGGGCGGCAGCGTGAAGGTGTGCCCCGTAGCCGCCGGGGTCCAGTCCTGCGGGTCGAAGGTGCGCGGCGCGGCGTCCACGCTGGGGTACACGCCCAGCAGGTCCAGCGAGTGGATGGTCACGTTCCGCGCGGGCAGGTCCAGTGCGCCCCCGGCGCGGGCGACCGCGTACGCCCGCTGGCCGCCCACCTGAATCGCGCTGTACTGCGGCGGCACCTGCGCCTGTGGCCCTGTGAACGTGTAGAGGGTTTCGCGAAGGTCATCAAGGCTCTTCGCGTCCGGGGTCAACCAACCGGAGACGTCCGCGACCTCCTCCACGGGCCCCTCGGCGTCCAGGGTCGGCGTGCCGGCCCCCAGGCTGATCCACGCGAGGTAATCCTTGCTGTCGGCCTCCATGAACTGCACGACCTTCGTGCTGTCGTCCACGCACAGCACCAGCACCCCGGTCGCCAGCGGGTCCAGCGTGCCGGTGTGCCCCACGCGTTTGGTGCCGCGCGCCCGCCTCGCGCGGTTCACGACATCGTGCGAGGTGAGGTTCAGCGGCTTGTCCACGGCAATCACGGGCATACGGGGGAGGGTAGCAGAGGCGGGCGCGCCGCAGTGCCCCCGGCGACCGGGACCGCGCGGGGCGACGGCTCTCATCCGGGCGGGTAGACTGGGCCCTGTGTTGCGTGTCGCGTTCTGGCTGACCGCCCTGCTGTTCATCCCGCTGGGCCTGTACCTCTACTTCCTGCCGCCGGACGTCGCGTCCCTGGTGGGCGTGGCGCCGCTGTGGCTGGCGCGCGCGGCGGGCGCGCTGGTGTTCGCCTGGGGGGCCTTCCAGGTCGCGGCGAGTTTCGCGCCGGACCGCGTGAAGATCGGTGGGCTGGTCGGCGGGCACCTGCTGCTCGTGGCGGCGCTCGTCCCGGCGGCGCTGCGCGGCGGTGACGCCCTGCCCGCGCCCGTCCGCACGTCCATGCTGGTGGTGTCGGGCGTGCTGACCGTCCTGGCTGTCCTGGGACTGCTGGGCGCGCCGTCCCGCCGGGGGCGCCTGTGACCCCCGAACGCCTCCAGAAGCGCCTTGCCCGCGCGGGGGTCGCGTCGCGCCGCGCCGCCGAGGAGATGATCGCGGCCGGGCGGATCACCGTGAACGGCGAGGTCGCTCTGCTGGGCCGCACCGTCACCGACGCGGACGACATCCGCCTGGACGGGCAGCTCATCGAGACCGAGAGCGTCCCGAAGGTCACGTACATGCTATATAAACCGCGCGGGTACGTCACGACCGCCCGCGACGAGTACGGCCGCCGGAACGTGCTGGACGCCATGCCGTGCATCCCGGGCCTGCACCCGGTGGGCCGCCTAGACCGCGACTCGGAGGGCCTGCTGCTCCTGACGACCGACGGTGACCTGACGCTGACCATGACCCACCCGCGCTTCGGGCACGAGAAAGCGTACCGCGCCTGGACGGACGGCCCCGAGGAGCCCACTCAGGCGGACCTGGACGCCCTGACGGACGGCACCCTGAAGCTGGAGGACGGCCCGGCCCGGGCGCTTCAGGCGACCCCGGCGCGTGGCGGGGCGTTCGTGACGCTTGGCGAGGGCCGCAACCGGCAGGTGCGCCGCATGCTCGAGGACATCGGCCACCCGGTGACGCGCCTGCTGCGCTACCGCGTGGGCGGCCTGTGGCTGGGCAACATGGAGGTCGGCGAGTACCAGCAGCTCGACGAGCGCGATCTGCAGGACCTGCTGCACCCGGAGAAGGTTCCGGCGGCCATCTGGGACCGTCAGTGGGAACGTATTCAGAAGCGCTGGGGCTGACCCGGGGCGGGCAGGGTGACGGGCGAGGATCCCGTTCCGCGCACCCCTCCCGGCCTCCTGCTATGCTCTGTCCTTGCGGGGGAATGTTCGGCCGCGCCTGGGCGTGAGTTCAGGTGAGGAAAGTCCGGGCACCGCAGGGCAGGATGCCAGCTAACGGCTGGTCGGCGAGTCAAGCGCCCACCGCGCGCGCCTGCGCGGGGGTGGCGGCGAAGCCGAAGGACAGTGCCACAGAAACCAGACCGCCACCTGCTGACGTTTCAGTACGCGGAGCCCCGGCGCGGGCGGGCAGGTGGTCAGGGTGAAACGGTGCGGTAAGAGCGCACCAGGCCCCCGGGAGACCGGGAGCGCTGGTAAACCCCATCCGGTGCAAGACCCGACAGTGCGCGAGGGCGGCCCGCCCATTGACCGCCAGGATGGTCGCTTGAGGCGCGTGGCGACACGCGTCCCAGAGAGATGGCCGAACAGTCACGCAAGTGACGGACAGAACCCGGCTTACAGTTCCCCCGCACCACACGAACAGGCCGCCTCCGGGAAATCGGGGCGGCCTGTTTCCTGTCGGGTTACTGCTCCTTCTTCACGTCCAGCGCCGCCAGGACGAACCCGGCGATCATCAGCGCGCCGCCGATGGGTGTGACCGCGCCGAGTACCTTCACGCCGGTCAGGGCCAGCACGTACAGGCTGCCGCTGAAGATGACGGCCCCGGCGAGCAGGAAGCCGGGCGCGCGGCGCTGGCCCGTCTGGGTGCCCAGCGCGAGCAGGGTCAGGGCGGCGTACATCTGGTAGCGGGCGCCGGTCTCGAAGTTGGCGAGCATCGCGGCGTCCAGGCGGGGTTTCAGGCCGTGCGCGGCGAAGGCGCCCAGCGCGACGGCCAGCGCGGCCAGGATTGCGCCGCTTCTCAGGGTGCGGGAGGGGGTCATGCGGGCAGGGTAGCGGGTGGGGGGCGGGGTGGGTGTCCTGCCCCGCCCGGGGGGCTCCGGTGGGAATCCGGCCCCACCTGCGGGGGGAAGTGGAGGAGACGGTGGGAATCGGTGGTAAATCGTGGTGGTGGCTGTTACACTCGCCGCATCAACCGAAATGCGTTCAGCT
Source organism: Deinococcus hopiensis KR-140 (assembly GCA_943327755.2). Classification (GTDB taxonomy): domain Bacteria; phylum Deinococcota; class Deinococci; order Deinococcales; family Deinococcaceae; genus Deinococcus; species Deinococcus hopiensis_A. Next base: position 644 of record CALPYF020000006.1, on the reverse strand, counting down.
CGTGTTCACGGTTGACCGTGACCGCCCGTCCGGCCGCCTGTGGTGGTGGGAGCGGGTGGGGAAGAGGGGAGACGTTTGCCGTTTGGAGAGTACCCGTACACCATCGACGACAAGGGCCGCGTGGTCATGCCACCCGCGTTCCGTGACTTCGTGGAGGACGGCATGATCCTGACGCGCGGCATGGAGGGCTGCCTGTACGTGTTTCCGCTGTCCAGCTGGAAGCGCGTGGAGGAACAGCTCGAGGGCCTGCCGCTCACGGACGCCGAGTCGCGCGCGTTCGTGCGGTTCTTCTATTCCGGCGCGAACAAGGCGCGGCTGGACAACCAGAGCCGCGTGTCCGTCCCGCAGACGCTGCGGGCCTTCGCGGGCCTGGACAGCGACGTGATCGTGGCTGGCGCCCCCGGCCGCCTGGAACTCTGGAACCCGGCGCGCTGGGAGGCGGCGATCACGGCCGTGCAGGACCATCCCCCCAAACCTGAGCTTCTCACGAACTTCGTGGCGTGATCCCAATGACTGACCCTGATTTTTCCACTGACCCCCACGCGACCCCGACCGGGGACGCGCCTGAATCCGACCTGACCCCCACCGACCTCACCCCCGAATCCGGGGAAACCCTTACACACGAGCCCGTCCTGGCCGCCGAG
>CALPYF020000005.1 GCA_943327755.2 Deinococcus hopiensis KR-140 | reverse complement strand
CGCAACCCACGGGTTGCGTGCACCACAGGCGCCGCAAGCGGCGCACCTGTGCGGGAGTAGCTCAGCTGGTAGAGCACTACCTTGCCAAGGTAGATGTCGCGAGTTCGAATCTCGTCTCCCGCTCCACATTCACCCCCTCCCCGGAGGGGGTTTTTTCATGGCCTGCACGCGAACGGGCCGCCACTGATCTGGAGGTCTGGAGGGCGACTCTTCTTCGTCGCCATCTCACCTCGACTTCCAGCCAACGCAGTTGTCTCGGACGAATCGGAACAGCCACCCAGATTCACGGGTGGCTGTTCTCGTTGGTGCCGGGAAAGGGACTTGAACCCTCACGCCTCGCGGCGGCCGATTTTAAGTCGGATGCGTCTACCATTCCGCCATCCCGGCGCACGCTTGGGAAAGCCTGCCCAGTATAGGAGAAATCCCCGCCGGATGGGCGGGGATCTGTGGTGGAGGTGGGCGGAGTCGAACCGCCGTCCAAGAGTCCGTTCAGCGTGCGTCTACGTGTGTATCCCACAGTTTGATTGTCGGGCTGGGGGCGACTGGTGGGCGCGCCTCCCCTTTGCCTTATTTCCACTTAGTTTCGCGTCCCGCTATGGAACCTCGCGTTGGCTAGCCTTCTTTTGGTTCAGTTCGCGCGGCGCCAAAGGCCGGGCTTCGCGGTCACTGTCTCACTTAAGCAGCGAGAGCGTAGTTCTGGTTGCCAGTTAATGGCTTTGCCGTTTGTTTACGAGGCCAACGGCACCTCGACACGCAACAGCGCCTGCAGTTCCCCTGTCGAAACCGGGTCACCCCCAGGGTGTTCACCGACTCTCATCGGCACCCGTATGGTAGCACCTCCGCCTGACGTGCGCATGATGGAAAAGCACGATTCAGACACGCTGAACGGCCTACCCGCAGGGCGCCACTCTACCGACGGAATTGGCTGTTGAAGTTGCGCCACTGCTTCTGCCCGAAGGCGTACGCCGGGTGCGTCCAGCGGCCCGCCACGACGCCTTCCCGCAGGGCCTCCAGCAGCTGCGCAGGCGTGTGCACCGTGCGGAAGGGCGTCTCGACCCACGCCTCACCGATGTCACGCAGGGTGTGGGCGTCACTCCCGGCACTCATGGGCAGCCCGCGCGCCCGCGCCCACCCGGCTGCCGCGCGGTTCCAGCGGTGACGGGACAGACGGGAATTGAACGTCTCGACAATGTCGATGTCCGCCGCGATGCGCTCGGTCGCCTCGGGACGCAGGCGATAGCGCTTGAGGGGATCGAAGCCATGCTGGAGGAGCACCAGCCCCCCCTGAGCCTTGATCTCCCGGACGGTCTCCTCGGGCGTGAGTTTCGGGGGGAGGCGCTTCTGGAGGAACAGGCCGATCAGCTCGCCCTCACTGGTCGTGACCTCCTCGCCGGGGATGACGCTGAGGCGGTCGTCCAGGCCCTGGTCGCGGATGATGGCCTGCAACTCCGGGCCGCCGCGGTGCTGGTCGTGGTCCGTCACGGCGATCACGCGGGTGTTCGTGCGCAGCATCCAGCCGGGAATGTCCCGCAGGGGCGTGCGGCAGTCATGACTGACTTCCGTGTGCATGTGCAGGTCCATCCGCATGACCTGCACCCCGTCGCGCCACACGATGTTGTTCTGCATGGTCGCCGCCGGACGGGGTGCCCAGCCCAGCGCGCCCCCCACGCGGTTCTGCACGGCGTGCACCACCGCGACCGGCCACGCGCGGCGCAGCGGGACCTCACGCTCTTCCTGCGGGTTCGGGGGGGGCAGGGGCGGGCCGGGGGGCACCTCAGCCCTCCCCGGTCGTGGTGGCAGACGCGGCATCCTGCCCGGTGACCGGCACCAGCACGCTCAGCGCGCCCGGCCACGCCTCGATCAGCACGCGGCCCGTCACGCCCTGCATGGGCGGCCGGACCTCCGCGTCCACGTGGAACGCCTGCCCGGTGTACGGGATCTCCACGCGGCCCGCGCGGGTACTCTCGACACTGCTCAGGGCCTCGAAGTCATCCCGCGCGAGCGCCGCGAGGTACGTCAGCAGCCCCTCGCGGCCCGTCGCGTCGATCCGCACCACGTCCAGCTGCCCGTCCGCCGGATCGGCATTCGTCGCCAGGCGCAGCCTCGGCCCGGTCGCCTTCGTGTTCATGACCTCCAGCAGCGCGAACGGCGTGTTCGGTTCCTCCTGCCCATCCAGCGTGATCTGCACGGGCGGCGGGTCGAAGGTCGTCAGGGTCGTCGTGAGGGCCTGCACGGCCCGCAGCGGGCTCTTGCCTTCCTCCGGGTCGTACTCGGCCATCACGTCCGCGAACGCCCCGCACCCGCACGCCTCCAGGAACAGGTCCTCCCCCCAGGGAGCCTGGACGCGGCCCAGGTCGAAGGGACGGACCTCCGCGCGGCCGTACGCGGCGATCACGTCCAGCGGCTCCCCCTGCACGCCCAGCGTGCGCGCCACGTTGTTCGCCGTGCCCATCGGAATGACCGCCAGGGTCACCTCCGGGCGGCCCGCCAGCGTCAGGGCCACCGCCCGCTGCGTGCCGTCCCCGCCCGCCACGAACACCGTGCCCTCCACGCCGTCCAGCGCTTCTTTCAGGTCCTCCTCGGAGCTGGTCGCGCGGTACACCGGCGTGAAGCCGACGGCGTGAATGGCGCTGACCAGATCGTCCGGCGAGGCGTGCTTGCTGCCCCCCGCGTTCGTGTTGTAGATCAGCGTCGCGGTGCCACGCTGCGGGGCGGCAGGGGCGCCCTCCGGGCCGAGGGAATGGGGTGCGGTCATGCCGTCACTGTAGCCACCCCGCACGGCGCGCGCCTTGAGGAAACCATGACCCCGCCCCACCCCGCCCCGCCCGCGCCCGGTACAGTGCAGGTCATGCCCCCCGCCCCCGCCGTGCTGATCCACAACCCCGGCGCCGGTACCAGCCACCGCGCCGACCCTGCCCAGCTGCGGGCGGCGCTGCGGGACGCCGGATTCGACGCCGAGTACCGCCCCACCCGCACCCCAGACGACCTGGGCCCGGCCCTGAGCGGCCCGCTGCCCGGCCCCGTGTTCATCGCCGGGGGGGACGGCACCTTCCGCGCCGCCGCGCTGCACCTCGCGGGACGGGACGTCACGGTCGGCGTGATCCCACTGGGCACCTCGAACAACATCGCCCGGACGCTGGGCCTGCCCGGCGATCCGCTGGACATTGCCCGCGCGTACCGCACCGCCACGCCGCACCCGTTCGACGCGGGCCGCGTGCAGGCCCCCTGGGGCGAGGACGTGTTCTTTGAGGCGTTCGGCTGCGGCCTGTTCGCCGACCTGCTGCATGCCTACGACCCCACCGCGCCCAAGAGCCCCCTGCGGGCCGCGCAGGCCGTCCTGACCACCCTGCCCGGCTTCCAGGCGCAACCCGTCCCCACCTACGTGGACGGCCAGGACAGCCCCGCGCCCCCACTCGCCCTGCTGGAAATCATGAACATCCAGTCCACCGGGAACAGCCTGCGCCTCGCGCCCGACGCGCACCCAGGCGACGGCCTGCTGAACCTGATCCGCGTGAACGGCCAGGAGCGCGACAGCCTCGCCGCGTACGCCACCGCCATGCTCCGAGGGCAGTTCGACACGCTGCCCAGCGTGAAGGAGGACGTCGCCGCCACCTTCACCCTGCACGCCACCGGGCAGCACGTCGGGCAGGTGTTCCACGTGGACGGCGAAACCCGCACGCACCCCGGCGGCCCCGTCCACGTGCAGGTATGGGCGGGCGCGCTGCACGTCCTCCGGCCCGACTGAGGCGGTCCCCGGAGGTCACCCCTCCGCGCGACCCTCCCGCTCGGCCCGCAGGGCCGCCGCGTCCTCCAGCATCAGCGCGGGCAGCAACGCGAAACTCCCCGCGAACAGCGACGCCACCGCCGCCGGAAGGCGCACCCGCGTCCGCCCGTTCAGCACCAGGTACAGCGCGCCCAGCGTACTCAGCGCGCCGATATCCATGAACATCACCCGCGCGAACGCACTGCGCCGCAGCGTCTCCCGCGTGCCCAGCTCCCCCGGACGCCGCCGCCCCACCACCGCCGTCAACACCAGCATCAGCAGCAAAGAAGCGTACAGACGCAGACGAGCAAGGGAGGGGCGAGCGTAATCAGACAGAGGCATACGGGCAGCGTACCTAAGCAAATTGCATTAACTGAGACGGAACACACTGAACGGAGGTGTAGGAGCTGAAGGAGGACATATCGGCTTCTAAATTGCAGAATATTGCAATCAATTATGCCTTTGGCAGAATATGTATATACAACACAAAAATTCTGCGACAAAACTCACCGGGTTACAGCACCCATTCACCTTATTCTGTTGGCAAACGTCTACTATTGCGCTGTTTGACTCTTCGGTATATCCGAGTGGGTTGGCGTTTCTTTGGGGGAATGTGAATGACCTTACATTTTAAGCCGAACCGGCTCTCTCAGTTTCATACGGGACCGGTTTGGGAGCGGTTTGAAGACATGCGGGTTGGGGCGTCGGAGAAGCTCAGGCTGGTTTGTGATGGATCTGTTGGTATCTTGAGAATCAAGCGCCGACAGTATCGACTCATGTCTGAAGATGACTACCAAACTTTATACGGAATGGCTTCAGAATTGGAAAGATTGCAAAAGGATTTCGACTTGATATTCCAGGCTGCAAACGTAGTTGTTGAAAATGACACAGAAGCATCGCGCAAATTACTTACGATGACTGCTATGAGGATATCGGAGAGTGTGAGCATAAAATCAATAGACGGATCTATGCCTTACGATTTTTCGGAAGATCATCGTGAAAATTTAGATGACGACGGAAGTATATCAATACCTATAAGATAAGAAGGTGCCCAACTGGGCACCTTTTATCTTATGCGCTCTTCCTAACGCTCAAGCTTGCGTGGGTATTACGCAGCTTTTTCTCTGAAGGATTCGTTCGACTGCTGATAAACCGCAGAATTGAAGAAAATATCCTCCAGTAAAGCGTGGTCAGTGAGTAGATTCGATGCGCATTTCTAAGATCACGCGAGTGAATAGTGTGAGGTTTAGTGAAATCTACAATGTTGTGATGTACTTCCTCTGACTGCCACTCGAATCTAGGTATATATAAATGCCTTGTGCTATTAAATTTTAGCATTGAGCTAAGATCTTCGGTGGCTTGTTTCTGATGCGCTTCTGTTTTGACAATGACTGGAGTTACTCGATACAAGATTAAGCCATCTCTTCTGTCTTTAACGAGATCGCAAGTTGAATTGGCTAAGATGAATATCGGATTATTAATGACCCTTTGTCCGATATAATATGCTGAATCGGTTGATACTATATCGCCTTGTAAAAATTCAAAGTGATCGTCGGATTCGCATCTTCCATCTGCTAATGCGGCCTCAAAATCTATTGGCTCAGTTAGCACTACTCCTTCGCGCGAAAAAAGGGAAAGTAGCTTTTTGGTCTTTCCTAAATGCTTTGCAAAATCTCGAAGTACATCAATTGCTTCACTTGAATGGGGTAAATCGCCAAGTTGCATGTCGAGTAAATCTAAATCTGCATCACTCATATGCTTACCCGCATTTGCTGTAGCCGCAGGCTTGGCATTTCAGGCAGCCTTCCTCGCGGATCACGGCTTTCTCCTCGCACACCGGGCACCGCTCGCGCCCCATCCCGTCCACGCTGACGCCAGTGGGCGCGGCGCTGATGGTGACTGGTTGGGCGGTGTCGGTGCTGCCGCCGGCGAGGGGGGGGAGTTTGGCGGCGTCGAGGTCTTTCTGGAAGGTTTCCAGGGCGACGGCGATCAGGTCGGCCTTGCTGCCCACGAGGCGGCCGTTGTAGCTGCCGTACAGGCCGCCGTTGATGCCGCGCAGGGTTTTGACGATGGCCTGGGCGGGGACGCCGTGTTGGAGGGCGATGCTGACGACGCGGCCGAGGGCTTCGCTGTCGGCGTTCGCTTCGTCTCCGGCGCGGCCGCTGATGACCATGACTTCGACGGGTTTGCCGCCGAGTTCGTTGACGGTGACGAGGAAGCTGCGGCGGTGGCCGCTGGTGGGGTCGGTGAGTTTGACCATGTCGGTGATGCCGCGCAGTCGGGTGGGGCGTTCGTAGTGCGGCTTCGCCGGGGCGGATGGCTGCTGGCGGATGGCAGTTGGCTGGGTGGTGGTTGCGTCCTGGGCCTTGACCATCTGCTGTTCGCCTTCTGCCTGTTCACCCATGACGTCGGCGCTGGCGCTGGTGTCGGGGGTGGGGTCTTCGGTCTTGGCTTTTTTCTTGCTGGTGCTCAGAACCTGGAACTGGCGGCTGCCGTCGCGGTACACGGTGATGCCTTTGCAGCCGGTCTTGTACGCTTCACTGTAGGCATCCTGCACGTCCTGGACGGTGGCGTCGTTGGGGAGGTTGATGGTCTTGGACAGGCTGTTGGCGGCGTGCCCTTCGGCGTCGAAGGCGCGCTGCACGGTGCCCTGCATGCGGACATGGTCGACGGGTTTGATGTCGTGCGCGCAGACGAACACCTGCTGGAGGGCGTCGGGAATGAACGGCAGGCCGACGACCGAGCCGTGGTTTTCGCTGACGGCTTCGGTGACCTTGTCCCAGTCCCAGCCGCCGTCCTTCGTCATGCCTTGCGGGGCGGGGTACGTTTCGAGCAGTTCGACGAACAGCGGGGCGAGGAGGGCGCGGTATTCGCTGCCGATCTTGCGCCAGATGAACGGGCTGAAGATGGGTTCGATGCCGCTACTGACGCCCATGAGCATGCTGGTGGTGCCGGTGGGGGCGACGGTCAGCACGGCGACGTTGCGGCGGGGCGCGTGGGGGATCTGTTCGGCGTTGCGGGTGTACACGGGGTAGATGCCGCGTTCCTCGCCGAGGCGTTCGCTTTCCGCGATGGCTTCCTCGCGCAGGGCGCTCATGATGTCGTAGATGGTGTCGCGGCCCGCTTCGCTGTCGTACCGCAGGCCGAGTTTGATGAGGGCGTCGGCGAGGCCCATGACGCCCAGGCCCAGGCGGCGCAGGTCCTGGCTGGCGACGCGGTTGTCTTCCAGCGCGAACACGTTCACGTCGAGTACGTCGTCGAGGAAGCGCACGGCGGTGCGGACGTCCGCGCGGAACGTGTCGTAGTCGAAGGTGCTGTTCTGGACGTACGCCGCGAGGTTGATCGCGCCCAGGTCGCAGGGTTCACCGACGGTCAGGGGAATCTCGCCGCAGGGGTTGGTGCTGCGGATCTGGTACCGCTCGCCGAGGTTCTTCAGGGCGCTGTACTCGTTGATGCGGTCCACGAAGATCAGGCCGGGTTCGCCGGTGCTCCAGGCGTGCTGGGCGATCTGGTCCCACAGCCACTGGGCGGGGATGCTGGTCCTGCCGCTCTTGTCGGTGTACACGGGGACGCCCTGGGCGTCGTCCTCGGCGCGGGTGGGCAGGCTGGGGAGGGTGCCCTTATACGTGCCTTTCTGCGGCGCGAGGTAGTACTTGCCGGGGACGTCCTGCGCGTTCACGTGCCACAGGCCGCCCGCCTGGAGGGTGTCCCAGAAGGCGCTGCTGACCAGGATGCTGATGTTGAAGGTGCTGATGTCCCCTTCGGCGGCCTCGCGGTCGAGGTCCTTGGCGGTCAGGAAGTCCAGCACGTCCGGGTGCTCGATGCTGATCGTTGCCATGCCCGCGCCGCGCCGGGTGCCGCCCTGACGGACGACGCGCAGGACGGGGGCGTACACGAAGCGCAGGGTGTTGATCGGGCCCGACGCTTCCGCGCCGCGGTTGGCCCATTCCAGGAAGTTGTCGAAGATCTCCAGCAGGAAGCTCACGGGGCCGCTGCTCGTGCCGCCCGAACCCTTGATCGGGGCACCCTCGGGGCGCATGCTGCTCAGGTCCAGGCGGGGTTCCAGGCCGGTCCCCGCGTCCTCGGCGATCTTGCGGGCCGCGTCGATGATGCCGCCCATGTCGTCCGGGACGGCCTGCACGCCCTCCGGCATAGCCTTCACGACGGACACGCCGTTCGCGCGGGCCAGTGCGACCAGTTCCGGCTTGATGACCTGCCCGTACACCACGCGCGTCCAGTTCCGCACGGCGATGGGTTGCTTCTCCCCGTCGGGCTGGGTGGGGGGGCGCATCAGACCCTCGATGAAGTCCTGCACGTCCGCGTGCGCGGCGCTCATGTACACCCAGCCGCGCACGCCGGTGTCGGGGCGGCTGCTCTCGGCGCGGGGCGTGTACACGTCCAGGTTCACGCCGTTCCCGCCGCCGACCTTCGTGACCAGCGCGAGTTTCTTCGCGACTTCCATCACGCCCTCGAAGGTGTGTGGGGCGTGCTCGGTGGCGCCCTGCACGAAGCAGTTCAGGACGTTCCCGTGCTGCGTGCCCGCGCCCGCCAGGACGCGCCCGCCGGGGCAGAATTTCTTCTCGGCCATCAGGTCGTAGTACGCCTGCGCCCAGTGCTCGCGTGCGCCTGCCTCCTCGGCGCCCGCCACCCAGGTGGCGATGCGGCGGAACATGCCGCTCAGGTCGCCGTCCGTGCCTTGCAGGTACTGCCGCTTGGCGATGTGGTGGGCGTTCTCGTCGAAGTTGGTCAGGGGCTGGGCGCTCAGGGTGGTCACGGTGGGTCTCCTTGCGGGCGAGGGGGTGATGGCGTGAAAACACAGCACAGAGCCCGCACCGCCCCGGTTGGGGGGCTGTGAGGTGAGCTGCTGTGGGTGGCCGGTGAAGTGGGCCTTGCCTTAGATGGCTGACTGTACCACCCGACCGCAGGAGGTACAAGCACTTGTACGTCCCTTCAGATCCGCATACAACATGCAGCAGAACATGCGGACATGAAGATCCGCCCAAGGCTGTCTGGTACGTCCATTTTCCGCCCCGGACCAGCCCGTGAACCCCCGGCGGGCGGGGTCGATCCGGGCTGCCGGAACTCAGTGCTGCTCGGGTTTCGCCTCCCGTTCCATCAGGCGCGCCACGCCGTCTCCCGGCGTCCACTCGCCCCGCGTGACCTGCGCCACTGCGCGCACGATCGGCAGGTCATGCCCGTGCGCCGCCGCCCACGCGTCCAGCAGACCTGCCGTGCGCAGGCCCTCCACGACCTTCCCGCCCTGCCCCGGATGTTCCCCGCGTGCGATGGCCTCGCCCGCGGCGCGGTTGCGGCTGTGGCGACTGGTGGCCGTGGCGACCAGATCGCCCAGGCCACTCAGGCCATACACCGTCTCCTCGCGGGCGCCCAGCGCGTTCAGGTAGCGGTTCATCTCGCGCAGCCCACGCGTGATCAGCGCGGACTTCGCGTTGTCGCCCAGGTTCAGGCCGTCCACCAGGCCGGCCGCGACCGCCATGACGTTCTTCAGCACGCCGCCCAGTTCCACGCCGGTCTCGTCGTCGCTGGTGTACACGCGCAGGCCCGGTGTCATCAGCGCCGCCTGCACGGACCGCGCAAAACCACTGTCGCGGCTGGCGACCACGGTGGCGGCGGGCAGACCCCGTCCGATCTCCTCGGCGTGATTCGGGCCGCTCAGGACTGCCACGCGCGTGAAGCCCAGCTGGCGAGCCAGCACACTCAGCTGCCCCCCGTCCGGCGCGAGGCCCTTGGCGCACAGCACCACGCCCAGGTCACGCGGCAGCGCCGTGAGCAGGTCCGGCACGCCCACGCTGGGCACCACGACGAGCGCGAAGGGTGCGTCCGTGATCGCCTCGCCCAGGTGCGCCGTGACATCCAGGTCCGCCGGGAGCGTTACGCCCGGCAGGTACTCCGCGTTCACCCGCTGCTCGGCCAGCGTCCGTGCGAAGTCCGCGCGGCGTGCCCACAGCCGCACCGGGCCGTTGCGTGCCGCGTTCACTGCGAGCGCCGTGCCCCAGCCGCCCGCGCCCAGCACCGGCAGGGCCGTCATTGCTCACCCGCCCAGGCGAACACCCACACGCGCGGCGCGTCCGGTTCCGGCGGCGCGTAATCCGGATACTCCACGATCTCCCACCGCGCGAACCCCGCCGCCCCCAGCAGGGGCTTCAGGTCCGCCGGGTCGTACCCACGCTCACGGTGCGTCTCCACGAACTCCTGATCGTCCACCCGGCAGAACGCCTGCACCACCCCTACATCCGCCTCCGCGTCGTAGTGATGGGACCAGTGGTAGTGCACCTCCCCACCGTCCGGCAGGGGCGCCAGGCCCTCGATGGCGTCTCCCTCCCACAACTCCCGAACGCCCAAGCGGGTGTTCACGTCGAACGCCAGCAGCCCGCCGGGGTTCAGGTGGGCCCGCGCCCGCGTCAGCGCCGCGCCCAGGTCCCCTGGCGTCAGCAGGTTGTTCAGGCTGTCGAACACGCACGTCACCAGCTCGAACCGCTCCCCGAGATCGAAGGTCCGCAGGTCACCCTGCAGGAACGGCACGCTCGGCAGGCGCACACGCGCCTCGGCGAGCATCGCCTCGCTGAAATCCAGGCCCGTCACGTCCCAGCCCGCCGCGCGCAGCTCCCGCGTGAAGCCGCCCGTCCCGCATGCCAAATCCAGCGCCCGGCCCGGCCCGACCAGCCCCCCATCCCGCGCGAACGACAGGACGAAATCCGCCCAGTGGTCATACTCCACGTCCGCCATGATCGCGTCATACACGGCCGCCAGAGCGGTAAACGGCTGCCTCTGCATGACGCAAAGTATAACGGGCGGCACCACAGTGGGCCGCCCGTGAGAACGCGGAGTTCAGGGTGCTGCAGTGGGTACTGCACGGGCCGCGTGCCCTGAAAGCCCGTATGACAACGTGAGTCCGATCAGGAAAAGGATGAACGGTTCGACCACCGGACTGGTAAACCAGACCATGTTATATGTGGCGTAGCAGATCAGCAGCAGCAGGCCAGCAACCCCGTACTGATTGCGAAAACGCACGAACGTGATGCCCAGCGCAGCCAGCAGTGCCACGTAGGAGGCCAGGGTCACCAGTCCGCCCCGGACGGTGATCTCAATGTACTGGTTGTGGAACCGTGTGAAGTTGACCTTGTTAATATTGACGGTCTTGGTTGCCTCGTCAATAAATTGAAGATACCCATCCTTGAACTTGTAGTATCCCCCAAATATCACTTCTCTCGGTGCGAACTCCGTGAGTAGTTCCTTCGTTTCATCTGGATTCAGGTTCTTCCAGATGATGGCTTCGGTCCGTTCAGAATGGTTACCGGTCAGCGGGTGTCGACGAATCTCACGGAGACCGGCCTTCCAGGGGATCAGGCGATGGGTGAAGCCGCCGTCACTCTGGAAGTGCGCGATGCCCGTCAGTCGTTCCACGTCGGCCAGACCGGACCTGTAGCCTGCGAACATCGCCACAACAGTCAGGAGTGTGGTCACCACAAAGAGACTAGGGGGCCGCTGCTTCCTAATAGTCAGCGCCAGATGCAAGAGGGTAACGGTGGTCACGATGGCCAGCGCTACCCGCCCCCCGGTGATGGAAATCACGAAGGCGTTGAGGAGGAGTAGGGGAAATCCGAGGGTGTAGAACAGGCGTGGGAGACCCGCGCGGTTCAGGAACGAGTAGAGCAGGATGTAATACGTCCCGAAGAGGTACCCAGCCCAGGAGCGGTTGCCGAATCCGGCATTGGCGTTCTGAGCATTCAGCATCGGGTTGATCCATTTGACTGGGTTGAAGTTGAACGTTCCGAGCAAGGACCACACCGCGCAGATCAGCAGAGACACCATCAGAATGACCATCACGGACCGCCACGTGACGCGGGTTCTGTAAAACGCCACCATTGTTGTGGGGATCAGCAGCCACCAGACTATTGTGGGCACCAGTCCATCACCGTGTATGACCTGACCGAAAATCACTTCATAGCTGGTGAGGTACTCGTTACGGACCACGGCATTGGAGATGATGTACAGGGTCAGAAAGATACAGAGAGGGGCACTGACGAATGCCAGTGTCCTGCGAGCTGTCTCGTCTTTTTTGAACTGAGACAGATTAAGTGATGCCGTCACGACCAGAAAAGTGAAGAGTACAGCCAGGATGGCCAGTTTCGGCCAGAGCACGTAAATGTACAGTTCTGTGCCTGGGGGAATGGGATCGATCAGAGTAACTGGGTCGAGGGCTAGGGGAAAGAGTATGAAGAAAATGATCAGCAGGACAACCTGAAGATAAGAGGTCACCCGTGAGAGATCGACGGACTCCTGGCGGCGGGGAGTCATCGAATGTTGACCGGTATGGAAGCTGTGACGGGAACAGTATTGACTTTGTAGGTGTAGCTGAGATACGCGCCACTGGCCGCGTCCACGACCTGGGTGGCCGTGACGTAGGAGGGCGCGGCCTGCATCTCGATGGAGGCGTCCTGACAGGTCATACCGGCCACTGGGGCTTCTGGATTGTCCAGCAGGAGTTTGGTCAGGCTGGTCGTGCATTGCCGGGCATAGGCGTACGCGGATGTTTCCACTGCGTTACGTCGAGAATTCTGCAGGGCTGGGACCAGCACGGCCACGAGGATGCCGATGATGGCCAGGACGATCAGTATCTCGATCAGGGTGAAGCCTTGTATTGTATTCATGGTAGCCCCATATCAAGAGAGACCGCGCGGGGGCGGTCTCTCTGAGCTGCTTGACGCAGGGGTTAGTTCAGGTTGAGGGCGATACTGGCATTTTTGTCGGTGCCGTTCAGAGTGTAGGTGTAATCAATCGAGTTGCTAGTCGAAGAGACTGCTGCAGTCTTCACGTAGCTCGGCAGGGCGCCGGTTCCGATACTTGTGCTAGAGCACCCGAGGCTGGCGATAGTCGCCCCGGGGTTATCCAGGGAGTACTTCGTTACGGCGGTAGCACACTGGCGGGCGTACGCACCAGCGCCGGTTTCCACGGCCTTACCGCGGGCGCCGAGCAGGTTGGGGATCAGGACGGCCGCGAGGATGCCGATGATGGCGATGACGATGAGCAGCTCGATCAGGGTGAAGCCTTGGGTGGTGTTCTTCATGCTGTGCTCCTGGTGCGACCGCGCCGGTTGATGGATGGATGGTCCGGTGGGTCTGCGGATGGCGTTGGCCGGGGCAATGATCTGCGGTCCTGGCTTAGGTGAAGTGTACCTAGCTTTTTCTCACAGACGTCTTACTTGGAATCCGCTCTGCTGACCAGCAGGTTAAAATGCCGATAGGTAGTGATTTTCTCTCTGACAAGTTGTTTTCTCTCTTTTTTGGACTGCTTATCTTTTTGTGAGAACTGCTGAATACCCGCGCCTTGGGGTGGGGGTGGTATGCTGCTGTTCAGTTCGGCCTGCCTGGCATGGGGAGGCGAATGGGATCACCTGCGGGTGTCCCCACCTTTGAATTCAGATTGGACGGCGGGAGCGGTTCGGGGCGGTGGTTAGGCCCCTGACCGCGGGTCCTGCCGGGAGAGAGGCTGCATTTGGAACTCACGCCACGCGTTCCGCCGCACAGCAACGACGCTGAAATCAGCGTGCTGGGCAGCATTCTGCTGGACAACGACACCCTGAACTCGCTGGGCGACACGGTCACGCCCGAGATGTTCTACCGCGAGGGTCACCGCAAGATCTTCACCGCCATGCGCACCCTGCAGGAGCGCGGCGAGCCGGTGGATCTCGTGACGCTCAGCGAGGACCTGCGGGTCAAGGGCATGCTGGACGAGGTCGGGGGCCTGACGTACCTGATCGGCCTGTCGGATCAGGTGCCGACCGCCGCGTACGCCGAGCACTACGCGCGGATCGTGCAGGAGAAGGCCACGCTGCGCTCGCTGATCAGCGCGTCCGGCAAAGCCATGCAGCTGGCGTACGAGGCGCAGCTGCCGCTGGAGGACCTGCTGGACCGCGCCGAGAAGATGATCTTCGAGGTCGCCGAGCAGAAGAAGAAGGGCGAGGCGTTCCAGGCGATGAACGAGGTCGTCACCGAGACCTTCGAGTACATCACGCTGCTGCACCAGAACAAGGGCATCCCGGACGGCGTCAGCACGGGTTTCCGTGATCTGGACGAGCAGATCTCGGGGTTGCAGAAGGGCAGCCTGAACGTGCTGGCCGCCCGTCCTTCGATGGGGAAGACGGCGTTCGCGCTGTCCATCGCGCAGAACGTCGCGCTGCGCGGGGAGAAGGCGGTCGCGGTGTTCAGCCTGGAAATGCCCGCCGTGCAGCTCGCGCTGCGCATGCTGTGCAGCGAGGCGCGCGTGGACATGAACCGCATCCGTTCGGGGCAGCTGAACGAACGGGACTTCGAGCGGCTGGCGCACGCGGCGGGTCGTCTGGCGGACGCGCCGATGATCATCGACGACGAGGCGGACCTGACGCTGAACAACCTGCGCAGCAAGCTCCGGCGGATCGCGGCGCAGCATGGGCGGCTGGGACTGGTCGTGATCGATTACCTGCAGCTGATGTCTGGCGGCAAGAGCAACGGTGGGTCTGACAACCGCCAGCAGGAGATCAGCACCATCTCGCGCGGCCTGAAGGGACTGGCCCGTGAGATGGAGGTCCCGATCATCGTGCTGTCGCAGCTGTCGCGAGCCGTCGAGCAGCGTCCCAACCACCGCCCGATGCTGTCGGATCTGCGTGAGTCGGGCGCGATCGAGCAGGACGCGGACATCGTGATGTTCATCTACCGCGACGAGTACTACAACAAGGAAACCGATCAGCAGGGCATCGCGGAGATCATCGTCGGTAAGCAGCGCAACGGGCCGGTCGGTACGGTGAAGTTGCAGTTTCACAGCGCGCACGTCCGCTTCAACGACCTCGCGCCGGAGGGCGTGTAATGGCGGAAGAACAGGTCAAGGCCGCAGGGCAGGGCGCGCAGCGCCGCCGCCGTCGTCGCCGCGGCACCGGGGGCGCGCAGGCGCGGCCCGGGCAGGTCACGAACACCACGGCCACGCCTGTCCCGGCGGCGCCCAGCAAGCGCGGGCAGAAGCGGCCGCTGGCGGACCCACGCATCGGCGTGGGTTGCATCGTGCTGCGCGGCGACGAGATCCTGCTGGTCCGTGAGCGGGGCCGCTGGTCGCTGCCCAAGGGCGGCCTGGAGTCCGGGGAGCTCGTGCAGGACGGCGCCCGCCGCGAGACCTTCGAGGAGACCGGACTGGTCGTGGAACTGCGCGACCTGGCGTTCATCGTGGAATTCCAGGCGGTCACGTGGGGTCACCACCTCCAGTTCTTCTACACCGGGCGTGAGGTGGGCGGGAAGCTGGAGCCGCGCGATCCGGACCGGGACGTGCAGGAGGCGCGCTTCGTGCCGATCCGGCAGCTGCGGGAGTTCATCCGCTTCCGGCCCAGGCTGGTGGCGCTGGAGACGTGGCTGCGCGAGCGGCGCCCGCGGCACTTCGTGTTCAACCTGGACAAGGAACCCGCGATGCTGCGTAAGCGGCGCCGGGTGGGGGAACCCTCGCCGGGGGCGCGCGCGCCGGAACCGGAATTCACGGACGAACCGGACCTGTAACAGCCGAGCTTGTGGGGGTGGGCGACGGCCCACCTCTTTCCTGTTTGGGACGAATTGTTCGGCCGTATTCTGCTATGATCGTAGTATGAAGCGAGTGTTCCGCCCGCAGGCCGACCCCCTGCCCGCCAGCGGGCGCGGCTACCGGCACGTCTGCCCCCACTGCGCCCAGCCCCTGACTCTGCACGACCTGCGCGACGGCGACCAGGGCTACTGGTGCCATGGGTGCGGCTGCGGCCACCGCGCCGGCGACCCACCCCCCCAGGCGCTGCAACTCCTGCCCCAGGCGGGATAAACGCCGCGCGCGCTCCGGTATGCTGAAGGACATGACCCAGCAGACCCCCACCGCTGCCATGCCCGCGCACACCACCGTCGGTGAAGTGCTGGCCGGACAGGTGATCGCCGTCACCGGCGCGGACCAGGGGTACGGACGCACCGTCAGCGCCGCCCTGGCCCGCGCCGGGGCCAGCGTCGTCCTGATCGGCAACAACAGCGAGACCCTCGCCGCCGCCGCCAGCCAGCTCGAACACGCCGGCGGCACCGCCGTGCCCATCAAGGCCGACGTGGGCGTCCCCCTGGACTGGCTGAGCGCCCAGACCCGCATCCTCGACATCTACGGCAGCCTGCACGGCATCGTGCACCTCGCCGACAAACGCGCCCACGCCGAGTTCACCATGCTCAGCGAGAACGAATGGATGGACCTGTTCAACTGCAACGTGAAAAGCAGCGTCGCCATCGCGCAGATCATCCGCCGCCGCCTCCCGGGTACGTGGCTGACCATCATCGGCCCGCACACCGACGAACGCGGCCTGCACGTCCACCCGCAGCGCGGCGCCGTGCAGGGTCTCGTGGAGAACGCCCACCGCGAGAACCTGCGCCTGAACCTGCTGCTCCCCTCACGCGCCAGCAGCAGCGACGACACCCTCGACCGCCCGCTGTCCAACGCCGTCATGGCCCTCGCCGCGCCCGGCATGGCCTCCCTGCGCGGCAACGTCATCGAGGTGCCCCTCCCGCCCCTGCCGAAACTGCGCGTGCAGGAGGACTACCCCCTGTGAGACGGATTCCGTCTGTTTCGCCCTCCACCCGGAACACCACCGGGTTGCCAACTCCACACCCGGAACCCGCCCGGCTCCTACTCGCATCCGCTCGGATGGAGCAGGTGCTGCGCACCCTTCCATCGGAGTGCGTATGAGATGCCCGTACTGCTCCGCGCCGGACAGCAAGGTCGTGAACTCCCGGCCCAGCGACGACGGGGCCAGCATCCGCCGCCGCCGCGAATGCCTGAACTGCGCTCGGCGCTTCACCACCTACGAGCGCGCGCAACTCGAGCCGCTGATGGTCGTCAAACGCAGCGGCCCGCGCGAGGCGTTCAACCCCGACAAGCTGCTGCGCGGACTGGTCCTGGCCACCGAGAAACGCCCAGTGGATCAGGACCTGCTGCGCGCCTTCGCGTACGGCTTCGAGGACGAGGTGCAGACCGGCGAGATCCGCAGCGAGGAGATCGGCCGCCGCGCCATGACCTTCCTGCGCCCCCTGGACGACGTGGCGTACATCCGCTTCGCGAGCGTGTACCGCGACTTCGACAGCCTGGAACGCTTCATCGAGGAGATCCGGGGCCTGAAAGACGAGCAGTGACCGTAAGAGGAGGGCCGCCCGGCCAGGTGCGCGGGCGGCCCTCCTCCTGTGCCACTTACCGGCGGCGCAGCCAGTGTTGCAGGGTGCCCACCACGCCCCGGCGGAAGAACAGCACCACCAGCACGAACACCACGCCCGTCACGATGCCCACCGGGAGGTTTGCGGTAGTCAGTACGTCGCGCAGCAGCAGCACGAGCCCCGCGCCGATCACCGGCCCGAACAGGGTGGTGGTGCCGCCCAGCAGGGTCATCATGACGACCTCACCGGACGTGCGCCAGTTCACGACCTCCAGGCTGACCACGCCGTGCCCGAAGGTGTACATCGCACCTGCCAGTCCGGCCAGCCCAGCGCTGAGCAGGAACGCCGTGAACTTAAAGCGCGCGGGGTTGTATCCGACGCTCTGCGCGCGCTGCTCGCTGTCCCGCACCGCCTGCTGCGCCTGCCCGAAGGGACTGCGGACCGCGCGGTACGCCACACCGAAGCCCAGCGCGAACAGGACGAGGCACACGTAGTACCGCACCTGCGCGTCACTGAAGTCCAGGCCGAACAGGCTGGGCCGCGCGAAGCCCTGCAACCCGTTCTCGCCGCCGGTCAGGTCCGTCCACTGCAGCGCCAGGAAGGACACCATCTGCGCGAACGCCAGCGTGATCATGCTGAAGTAGATGCCGCTGGACCGCACGCTCAGGTACGCGACCGGCACCGCCAGCGCCAGCGCACCCAGCGTGCCGCCCGCGATGGCCACCGGGACACTCTGGCCGTGGCCCAGCAGGAACGCCGTGAGGTACGCGCTGGTGCCCCAGAACGCCGCGTGCCCGAACGACAGCAGGCCGCTGAACCCGAACAGCAGGTCGAACGCCACCGCGAACAGCCCCCACGCCAGGATGTCCAGCGCCAGCACCGGGTAGATCAGGTGCGGCAGCGCCAGCAGCAGGACGCCCAGGCCGATCAGCCACGCGGCGCGGGTCACGCGGGCCGGATCGCGCGTCACCCCCAGTTTCGAGACGGCGCTCACCGCGCCCCCTCAGGCAGGCCGAACAGCCCACTGGGCCGCACCAGCAGCACCAGCGCCATCAGGATGAACACCAGCGTGTTCGCGATCGGCGGGTACACCGCCGCGCCCACCGCCGCGAGCACCCCCACCGCGAAGCCCGTCACGACCGACCCCATGATGCTGCCCATCCCGCCGATCACGACCACCGCGAACGTCGTGATGATCAGCTCCGCGCCCATGTACGGCTCGACCGAGTAGATCGGCGCGGCCAGCACGCCCGCCAGCCCGGCCAGTGCCGCGCCCACCGCGAACACGCCGGTCACCCACAGACTCACGTTGATGCCGAACGCCCGCGTCACGACCGGGTTCTCCGTGCTGGCGCGGATGATCGCGCCCACGCGGGTCTTCTCGATCACGAACCACGTGAGCAGGCACACGACCAGCGACAGGGCAATCACGAACAGGCGGTACTTCGGGAACACCACGAAGCCCAGGTTCACCACACCCGACAGCACCTCGGGCGGCGAGTACGGCGCGCTCGACACTGCGAAACGGCTCAGCATCACCTGCTTCACCAGATCCTGCGTGAGCAGCGTCAGGCCGAACGTCAGCAGCAGGTTGTAACTGGGTTCCAGCCCGTACAGCCGCGACAGCAGCCCACGCTCCAGCACCACGCCCAGCAGGCCCACGAGCAGCGGCGCCAGGATCAGCGACGGCCAGAACCCCAGCCCCAGCAGTTGCCCCAGCGCGAACGCCGCGAACGCGCCCAGCATGTACAGCGCGCCGTGCATGAAATTCACGATCCGCAGCATCCCGAAGATCACCGCGAGGCCCAGCGACAGCAGCGCGTAGAACGCGCCGTTCACCAGACCGTTGAACACCTGAATCAAGAGTAACTGTGTATTCATAAGTGTCTGAGGGTCGAAGAGTCTGAGGGTCGAAGAGTCCAGAGGCGGGCTGACACGGTGTGAGACGCGCCCCTGGACGGTGAGACCCTCTGACCCTTAGACCGCTTTCCTCACATGCGGCACTTGTTCTCGCTCAGGGGCATGAAGGCCTTCGCGGCGGGAATGGTGTTCAGGCGCTTATAGATGTCCCCGGCTTCCTTGGATTCGCTCTTGCCCTTGACCTGCACGACCTGCACGTCCAGCAGGACGCGGTGGTCCTGCGGGCGGATCGTGGCGTTGCGCGCGAAGAAGTCGTCGAAGGAATACCCTTCGAGCGCCTTGACGACCGCGTCGCTGTTGTCGGTCTTGGCGCGGGCCACGGCGCTCAGGTACTGCATGGTCGCGGAGTACACGCCCGCCTGCGCCCAGGTGGGTTTCTTCCCGAAGGCCTTCTCGAAGCGGCCGGCCCACTGGCGGGAGCGCGCGTCGAAGTTCCAGAACCACGGCACGGTGGCGATCGCGCCGGAGAACGCGTCCTGGCCCAGCGCGGCCACGTCGGTTTCGAACAGCAGGCCGATGCCCAGGCCGATGCCCTGCTTCTTCAGGCCGAACTCGTTGTACTGCTTGACGACGTTCACGAGGTCGTTCCCGGCCTGCATGGTCCCGAAGATCTTGGGCCGCACGCTCTGCGCTTTCAGCAGGTAAGAGCTGAAGTCGGTGTTCGGGAAGGGCGTTGCGTCGCTGGGTGCGGCCAGCTTCCCGCCGTTCTCCTGCACGGCGGCCACCATCTGGCGGTTCAGGTCCTGCCCGAACGCGTAGTTGGGGTAGATGATGTACCAGCTGTTCCCGCCGCGTTTCGTGACGGCGGTGCCGGTGCCGTTGGCGAGCATGTAGTTGTCGTACGCGTAGTGGAAGGTGTACTTGTTGCACTTCTCGTTCGTCAGGGCGGTGGTGGCGCCAGTCACGACCATGGCGACCGTCTTCTTCTGTCGGGCCACCTCGGTGGCGGCCAGCGCGGCGCTGCTGGTCGGCATGTCCACCAGCATGTCCACGTTCTGCCGGTCGATCATCTCGGCGGCCTTGTTCCCGGCGACGTCCGCCTTGTTCTGGTGATCCACGCCGAGGACGCTGACCTTCCCGGCGTACGCGCGGTTGGCTTTCATGAAGTCCTCGGCGGCCATCTGCGCGGCCTTCACGCTGCCCTGCCCGGACAGCTCGGAGTACACGCCGGACAGGTCGGTCAGGACGCCCACCTTGACGCCCCCGTCGGACAGGGACTGGGCGGACGCGGCGGGGGCCAGAAGCAGGGCGGTCAGGGCCAGGACGGCGGTGCGGGTCTTGTTCATGGGACAACCTCCAG
The DNA here is from genome assembly GCA_943327755.2 of Deinococcus hopiensis KR-140. GTDB lineage: Bacteria > Deinococcota > Deinococci > Deinococcales > Deinococcaceae > Deinococcus > Deinococcus hopiensis_A. The sequence goes on along the minus strand of CALPYF020000005.1, from coordinate 163,931 downwards.
AGGAGTGAATGGCAGTACAGGAATGGGGGAGAAAGGGGCGGGCCTACACGCTGAGGTAGCGCAGCAGGTCGTCCCGGCGGGCCTCGACCTCCTCGCGCGGCACCTCGTCCACGATCTGCCCGTCCACGAACACGTAATGCCGGTCCGCGAGGCGCGAGGCGAACTTCAGGTTCTGCTCGACCAGCAGCACCGCCATGCCGCTCTGGCGCAGCGTGTCGATGATCTCGCCGATGCGCTGCACGATCACGGGTGCCAGCCCCTCGCTGGGCTCGTCGAGCAGCAGCAGCTTCGGCCCGGCGCGCAGCACGCGCACCATCGCCAGCATCTGCTGCTCGCCGCCCGAGAGCTTGCTGCCCGGGTGATGCCCGCGCTCACGCAGCACCGGGAACGCGTCGTAGATGCGCTCGGTACTCCAGCCTCCGGGGCGGCTGGGCGGCAGTTCGAGGTTCTCGCGGACCGTCAGGGTGCTGAGGATCGCGCGTTCCTCCGGCACCCACGCCAGCCCCTGCGCCGCCACGCGGTTGCTGGGCAGGCGGCTGATGTCCTGCCCGCCGAACGTGATCTGCCCCGTGCGGCTGCGCAGCACACCCATCACGCTCTTGAGGGTGGTGGTCTTCCCGGCGCCGTTGCGACCGATCAGGCTGACGACCTCGCCGGGATTCACGTGCAGGGTCACGCCGCGCAGCACGTGACTCTGGCCGTAGAAGGCGTTCAGGTCCTGCACCGAGAGGAGGGGCGTCACGCGTGCCCCCCGTCCTCACCCAGGTACGCCTCGATCACGCGCGGGTCGCGCCGCACGTCCTCGTAACGGCCACTGGCGAGCACCGACCCGTACTGCAACACCGTGATGCGGTCGGCGAGTTCCGCCACGACACTCATGTTGTGTTCCACGAGCACCACCGTCCGCCCGCGCGCCACCTGCCGCACGAGCGCGATCACCCGCGCGATCCCCTCCGAACCCATGCCGGACGTCGGTTCGTCCAGCAGGAGTACGCGCGGGTCCTGCGTCATGGAAATCCCGATCTCCAGCTGCCGCTTCTCCCCGTGACTCAGGTCCGCCGCCAGCCGCTCCGGCATGCCGCCCAGACCCACGTCCGCGAGGATCGCGTCCGCCCGCTCGCCCAGCGACTCCAGCCGCGAGAGGGGCACCCAGAACCGGTGCGGGAGCGGCGTGGGCGACTGGAGCGCCACCAGCACGTTCTCCCGCACGCTCAGGGTGGGAAACACCGAACTGATCTGAAACGACCGGGACAGGCCCCGGCGCACGATCTCGAAGGGCCGCAGGGTGTCCACCCGCTCGCCGAACAGACGCACCTCGCCCGCCGTAGGTTTCAGGAAGCCCGACAGCAGGTTGAACAGCGTGGTCTTCCCGGCCCCGTTCGGGCCGATGATCGCGTGAATCTCCCCGTCGTGAACCTGCAGGTTCACGTCGTTCGTGGCGCGGAATCCCCGGAAATCCTTGACCAGCCCCCGCGCCTCCAGCGCAATGGCCGGTGCGGGGGCCGCCCTGTCCATGTGAACCGACGTCGCCGTCACGGCGCGCCGGATGCCTCGTGTCGCATCACTCCTCCCCCCATGTTGTGTGGTCTGGGAGGAGCCTAGCGGGCGCGCGTCACGGTGCCGTTACAGTGCGGCCGGCCCCGGGCGGTGCCGTAAGGGGCGGTGGGGGTCAGCCCTTGCTGGGGCCGCCCGCCGAGGCTGGACGCGGCACCGCCGGGGTCTCGTTCGTCGGGGTGTGGCCGCGCACGTCGCGCAGCATCTCGCGGATCTGGGCAAAGTCTGCCTCAATGTTCCCGGTGGGGGTCACGTACCCGGTCACCCCCACCTGCTTGCGGCCCCAGTCCAACACGGTCACCGCGATCGGCACGTTCGCCTCCAGCGCCATGTAGTAGAACCCGGTCCGCCAGTACTCGCCACGGCTGCGCGTACCTTCCGGCGCGACGACCAGCATGATCTCCGGTTCACGGTCGATCAGGGCGACCACGCCGTCCACGAAGTTCCCCCCGGCGCGGCGTCGGTCCACAGGCAGGCCGCCCACAGCGCGCATGAACAGGCCCACCGGGAACGTGAACAGCTGGTGTTTGGCCACGAAGTGGATAGGGGCGCGCGTGGCGAACTTGAACATGATGCCGGGCCAGAAGTCCGCGTTGTGCGTGTGTGGCGCCACCGCGCCCACCACCTTCGGGCCGGGCGGGGGAGCCAGGACCGGCGTCCAGCCCGACAGGCGCAGCGCCGCGAGCGCCAGACGGGAGAACAGGGTGTGACGGCGACCGGGCCAGAGAGCAGACATCACCGTGCAGCGTAGCGGGGTGTCATGGTCCTGCCTGCGGGTTTGAACGCGGTCCAGAAAAACCGTCCCGTGCCGCAGCGGACAGCCCAGCATCTTGTCCCGGTGGAGCGCCGGGCGGCGCCGGGGCGGCCACGCTCAGCGGCGGTGACGGCGCACTCTGCCGGGACGCTCCTGCCACGCCGCGAGGAGCAGGGACACCACGATGACCAGACCAGCCAGAAGTAGTTCCATAGGTGGATTCTCCTTTTCTTTATCTGACGTTAAGGTCACAGCCGGTAGAGCGGCCATGAAAAACATCTCAAGATCAGATGAAGACAGGTGGGTTGTGTCGAACCTCACCACCATACCCACCCCCCGGGAACCCTGTCAAAACCCCACCTCCGCCAGACTCACACCCTGTCAACTTAGGCCCGCCACCTCCTCCAGGCTCAGGCCCGCCGCGTCCAGCGTCGCCCAGAACGCCCCGGCCTCCACGGGCAGCACGCTCAGGCGCGAGCCCCTGCGCGTCAGGGCCGAGCCGTCCCACTCCGGCATCTCCCGCAAGGCGTCCAGGGACACCACCTGCGGAAACGCGATCAGCGGTTCCACATCCACCATGCTCCAGCGCGGCGCCTCCACCGTGGACTTCGGATCGAAATACTTGCTCCCGGAGTCGAACTGCAGGTCGTCCGCGTACGCCGCCCGGCACACCCGCGCCACCCCCGCCACGCCCGCCGGTCGCGCGTTCGAATGGTAGAAGAGACACAGGTCCCCCTCACGCATCTCCCGCAGGAAATTCCGCGCCTGATAGTTCCGCACGCCATTCCACGGCTCCCGCCCCATCCGCACCAGATCCGCGAAGCCGAACACGTCGGGCTCCGATTTCAACAGCCAGAAACGCATGACGCCCAGCCTAGGGCATCACCCGCCCGGCTGATCGGTCACCAGCGGTGGCAGCGGAATGGGCTGTTCACCCTTGAAGCCCACCGTCATGCCACCCCAGCTGTACGCATCCGCATTGTTCGGCACGTGATCCAGCGGCATGACCGCTACGTACACACCGCGCGGCGGTGTCCCTTTCTTTTCAGTAGACGTTCCGCCGAACCATGCGCTGTCACGTTCCGGATCCACCCGCAGCCGGTAGAGGATACGCCATTCGTTGAGCTTGAAGGGCAAGTGAGCCGTCATGACGCCGTTCTCGCCGTCCGGTGGCACGACCCTGACGGCAGTGGTCGGAGGTTGCGTGCTCAGGTGGTCTTTAACCATGTTGAGGCGCACGCTGGGGTTCGCGCAGGCGCCGACGACCATGCCGCCCGGTCCGCTGTAGCCGCTCATGCCCGAGTTCTCGAAGGGTGAAGGGAGCCCGTATCCGGTCTTGTAGATGCCGCTGTGTTCCTGGCCCTCGCAGGTCATGCGCCACGCGCTCAGCAGGAGACGTTCCTGATAGCGGTAGCTGCCGGGGATGCGGCCCCTGAAGTTCTGTTCTTCGTCCTGCACGAGATTCTTGCTGAACAGTCTGACCTGCTCAGGTCTGTACTTGTTCTCCGTGCTGCTGACCGTCACGTACAGCACGGCTTTCGTGCCGCGTGGGTAGGTGAGGGTCACGCCCTGGTACGTGCCGCGCGGGGCGTCCTTGTCGCTGAACAGTGCGTTGATGTCCCGCTGGTTCATCGGGCTGAACTGCGCGCCTTCGCGCGGGGGCATCCACTCGCGGTACGCCGTCCAGCCCAGGCCGCCCACGAGGAGGGTCGCCAGCGTGAGCCACCCGGCGCGGTGCGTGAAGGCGTGCCCGAGCAGACCCCGGTTGACGGGGTGCGGGTCGCCCATGCCGCGCACGGCGAGGTACTCGGCTTCCTCGGGGGAGAAGCCGTGCGCCTGATGCTCCTGCATGCGTTCGGTGAGGTGCGCGCGGAGTTCGGCGGCGGCGTCGAGCCGTTCGGCGCGCGGCAGGCCGCGGGTGGCGTGGTGGATGTACGCGTCGGCACTCAGGGGGCGGCGTGGGCGGGGGAGGCGGCGGGTCACGCGGACCGCCGGGGCAGGGCGCGGGTCAGCAGGGCGTCCAGCGCGCCTCGTAGCGTCTGCCATTCCTGGCGTTTGGCGTGCAGGGCCGCGCGTCCGTCGTCGGTCAGCCGGTAGACCTTGCGGGGCGCGCCGCCCCGGTCGCTGGGTTGCCAGTCGCTGTCCACCCACCCGGCCTTCACGAGGCGGTGCAGGGCGGGGTAGAGGCTGCCTTCCTTCAGGTCGAACAGGCCGCCGCTGCGGTCGTTGACGTGCCGCAGGATGTCCAGTCCGTAGCGGGGTTGGTCCTGAAGGGCGGCGAGCAGGGCGAGGTCGAGCGTGCCGGACTTGAGTGGGTTCATGTGGGGCCTCCGACTGGTATCTTGTTCTGCAAGGTAGTGCCGGCTCACTATCTTGTCAAGCAAGAATGTGGAGCGGTGGGAGGCACCACAACCCTTCGGTTCCCTCTGCCACCGTCAGGGGCTGAACGCGGCCCTAGACTGACGGTGTGCGCGCCTCGCCCTGGCTTCCTGTCCTGCTGATCCTCGCGCTGGCCGCGTACCTGCTGCCAGAGGCGGACGTGCCGTTCCTGCCGCGCGTGAACGTGGCACCCCGCGTGGACATGCAGGCGCCCACGCCCCCCGTCACCCTACCCGAGGACGCCCGCGCGCTGTTCGACAAGTCCCGCCCCGCCACCGTCCGCGTGGAGAGCGTGAACACCGAGCGCAATACCGGCGGGATCGGCACCGGCTTCTTCATCAGCGCGGGCGGGCAACTCCTGACCGCGTACCACGTCGTCAGTGGCGGGCAGTTGTTCCAGGTGAGTACCCTCTCGGGCCGCAGCTATGGCGCGCGGGTCGTGGCCTTCGACGCCTCCGCGGACGTGGCGCTCTTGCAGGTCAACGGGCGCGGCACGAACTTCCCGTTCCTGAACCTCACGACCCGCGCGCCCCGCCCGGGCGAGACGGTGCTGGCCATCGGCAACAGCGGCGGGGACTTCCTGCAGCCCCGCCGGGGGCGGCTGCTGCGCCTGAACGCCGAGGCGGGGCGCGCGGACTTCCCGCAGGGCACGCTGGAGATGACGGCGCCCCTCGCGCCCGGCGACAGTGGCGGGCCGATCCTCGACGGGAACGGGCAGGCGATCGGGGTGGTCAGTTACATCAGCCTGGACGGCAGTGGGCAGACGCGGCGCAGTTACGCCGTGCCGGTCGTGGAGGGGAACGACCTGATCAGCGCCCTGCGGGCCGGGATCACGAACGACGTGCCGGTCGTGGGCCTGATCTTCGACGAGGTTCACAGTGGCCAGACCGACCCGCCCGGCGGGATCGTCCGCGAGGTCGCCCGCCGCAGCCCCGCCGAGCGTGCCGGGCTGCGGGGCAGCACCTTCGACGAGCAGGGCAGCCTGACGGGTCTGGGGGACGTGATCCTGCGCGTGAACGGCGAGCGCACCCGCGACGCGAACGAGGTCATCACCGCGATCCGCCGCGCGAAGGTGGGGGATACCGTCACCCTGACCTACCTGCGGGATGATCAGGAACGGCAGGCGCGCATCACGCTCGTGCCCAAGGCCAGCGTGCCTGACCTGCAGGAGTAAAGCAGAGGTTACCCTCCGCCCACCCGCGCATCAGCCGCGCCCGCCAGACTGGAGGGATGTCGAGAGCATTCGTGAAAGAGGACGAGGGGCAGCGCTGGACGCCACCCCCAGCGCCGCGCGCGTACCGCGTGGTGTGGACCGGCGACCCGGACACCCCCGAGGTGCTGAAGGAAACCGACGACCTGCTCGAAGCCCTGCGCTGGATGCAGGCCCGCGACCGCCACGAGTTCGAACTGCGCGACGGTCGCGGGGCGCTGCTGGCCACCGGGTAGGGGAGAGGCTTACCAGTTCCCGTCGAGGGTCAGGCGCACGGTCCCCGCCAGCGTCTGCCCCGGTGACAGCACGCGCAGGTCCACGCCGGGCACGCCCTGCGCGGCGAGGTTGAACGCGTCCGTCGCGTGCGATACGGGCTCCAGCGCGAGGCTGCCGTCCGGCGCGGTGAACACCACCAGATGCGAGTACACGTTGTCCGCCGTGACGGTCAGCGCCCGCGCGCCCCAGTCCAGCCGCGCCACGCCGTCCCACGCCGTGTACGTCGTGTTGATCTCCCGCGACCCCACCGGGGTGGGCGCGCGGTAGTCCTCGTCGGCGTGCAACTCGCGGGCGGCGCCGACCGTCAGGACGCGCTCGTCCGTGTCGTAGATCAGTTCCGCGCCGACCGTCAGTGCCGGGTCCACGCCCGGCAGGTCCGGCTGCATGCGCGCGAAGTACGGGTGCAGCCCCATCCCGGCGGGCATGTCGGTCGTATCCTCGTTCGTGAGGGTCAGCGTCATGTCCAGGTGCGGGCCGTGCAGGCGGTACTCGACGCCCGCCGTGAACGCCCACGGCCAGTTCACGTCCGCGAAGTCCCGCGAGTCGAAGGTGCAGCGCAGGTGCGTGTCGTCCACCCGCTCGGCGTGCCAGGGGCGGTTGCGGACGTCCCCGTGCTGGGCCAGACCATCCTTCGTGTTCGGGCGGAGCTGGATTTCACGGCCCCCGAACACGAATTTTGCGTCGCGCACGCGGTTGCTGAACGGGATCAGCGTGAAGCTCGCGCACTGGCTGCTCGTCTCCACGCTCCCCAGTTCGACGGGGCGGAGCACCGGGCGGCCTGAGGCGGCGCGCAGGTTCAGCACGCTGGCTCCCACCTCCGGCAGGACCTCCAGCGTCAACTGCTCACCGCGCAGGACCTCCACCCGGCGGTCACTCACGCGCGGCCCCGCGACGCCTCGAACAGCAGGATGCCCGCCGCGACCGACGCGTTCAGGCTCTGCACCCGCCCCCGCACCGGAATGCTGACCAGCGCGTCGCACTTCTCGCGCACCAGGCGGCGCATGCCCTCGCCCTCCGCGCCGATCACCAGCGCCACCTTCCCGCTGAAATCCACCTTCCGCACGTCCTGCGCCGCCTCGCCCGCCGCGCCGTACACCCACACCCCGTCCTTCTTCAGGGCGTCCATCAGGCGCGGCAGGTTCTTCGTCTGCGCGACCGGCAGGTAACTCGTGGCGCCCGCCGCCGTCTTCGCCACGACCGGGGACAGCGGCGCGCTGCGGCGCTCCTCGACGACCACGCCGTGCGCGCCCAGCACCTCCGCGCTGCGGATGATCGCCCCGAAATTCCGCGGGTCCGTGATGCCGTCCAGCAGCACGATCAGCAGGTCCTCGCCGCGCTTCTCCGCGAGATCCAGGATGTCGTCCACCGACGCCCACTCCAGGTCCTCCACCTCGGCCAGCACGCCCTGATGCTGCGTCGTGCCCGCCAGCTGATCCAGCTCGATGCGCGGCGCGAACTTCAGGCGCACGCCCGTCGCCTTCAGCTGCGCCACGAACGCCTCTTCCACCCCACGCGCGACCAGCACCTCGGACACCCGTCCGTCCTGCAACGCTTCCAGCACCGGATTCCGCCCGTACAGCAACATAGAGGCCAGTGTACGCGCCCGGAGCAGCGCACGGCCCACGCGCCGACAGGCGGGAGAGGGGCGACAGGAAAAACCCCCGCGCGGGGCGGGGGCTTCTGGGTGGTGGATCGTGTAGGAATCGAACCTACAACCCGCTGATTAAGAGTCAGCTGCTCTGCCAATTGAGCTAACGATCCAGAGCGAGGAGAAGTATACGGGCGCACCCGAAACCTGTCAAGCGCCTCCCAGCAGCGCGCGGGTCTGCCCGGCCAGATACAGGCTCCCGGCGACCAGCAGCGTCCCGCCGGGCGGCGTGAGGTCCAGTGCGTGCGCCAGCGCCAGCGCGGGGTCGGGAACGGCGTCCCCGCCGTGCTGCGCGGCGAGGTCCTGCGGGGGCGTGGCGAGGTCGCCGGGCGCGGTGAACACCCGCCGCGCCGCCACTGCCAGCAGCGGCGCGAGGGTCGCCCCCGTGTCCTTCCGCGCGAGGTTCCCGAACAGCAGCACGTCCGCGCGCGGCACCGCCACGGCCAGCGCCTGCGCCGCGTGTGGATTGTGCGCGCCGTCCACCAGCACCGTCCGCCCGTCCACGTCGAAGCGTTCCAGGCGACCCGGGTGCGTGGCGTCCAGCGCGCCCTCCACGCCCGCCCCGTACCCCAGCGTGCGCAGCGTCGCGGCGGCCAGCGCGGCGTTGCGCGCCTGATGCGGTCCCGCCAGCCGGGGCGGGCGCGACAGCGCGAACAGGTCCGGGTGCGTGCCCGGCGTCAGCAGCGGCGCCCCCACCCCCGCGGCGACCTCCGCGATCACGTCCAGCGCCTCCCCTGCGGCCGTGGTCAGCAGCGGCACGCCGGGCCGGGCCGCGCCCGCCTTGTCCCGCGCGATCTGCGCCACCGTCCCCCCCAGCACGCCCACGTGATCGAGCGCCACGTTCGTCAACGCGACCGCCGCCACGTTCTCCAGCGCCTGCGTCGCGTCCGTCGTGCCGCCCACCCCGGCCTCCATCACCGCGACCTCCACCCCCCGCGCCGCGAACACCCGCGCCGCTAGCGCCAGCGTCAGATCGAAGAACGCCGCGTCCCCCCCGTGCGCGCGCGCCCACGCGATGAACGCCGCCGTCTCCGCGGGCGGGATCGGGTCGCCGTCCACCCGCACCCGCTCCTCGAAGTGCGTCAGGTGCGGACTCGTGAACCGACCCGCCCGCACCCCCGCCGCGCGCAGGCCCGCGTCCAGCATCGCGCAGGTGCTGCCCTTCCCATTCGTGCCCACCACCCGCACACTCCGGAACCGGGTATCCGGGCGGCCCAGCGCGTCCAGCAACGCCCGGGCCGCACCCGGCCCCCGCTCACGCCCCGCACGGGTGCGGGCGAACAACCACTCGTAATCCGGGACAGACGAGGCACTCACGACGGTCAGGGTACCGGTCAGCCGCTCCCCAGGTCACGCGGGCGGTACGTCACGGCCTCGGCCAGGTGCGCCTCGCGGATGTCGTCACTGCCCGCCAGGTCCGCCACCGTGCGCGCCACGCGCAGCACCCGGTCGAAGCCCCGACCCGTCAGGCCCAGCTGTCGCGCCGCCGCCCGCGCGAAATTCTCCGGGCCGGTCGCCAGCGGCGCGGCCCGGCGCAGCGCCTGCCCGCTCAGGTCCGCGTTCCGCGCGCCCTGCCGCTCCAGCATCCGCGCCCGCGCCGCCAGGATGCGCGCCCGCACCGGCCCCGATCCCTCCGGCTCCGGTGCGCGGGTCAGCTCATCCACGGTCAGACGGGGTACCCGGACCAGCAGGTCAATGCGGTCCAGCAGCGGCCCGCTCAGGCGCGCCGCGTAGCGCGTCCGCTCGGCCGGTGTGCACGCACACGCCTTCTCCGGGTCCCCGTGATGCCCGCACGGGCACGGATTCATCGCCGCGACGAGCTGGAAGCGCGCCGGGTACTGCACGCTGGCCCGCGCGCGACTGATCGTCACGTGCCCGTCCTCCAGCGGCTGCCGCAGCGTTTCCAGCGCCTTGCGGCTGAACTCCGGGAATTCATCCAGGAACAGCAGCCCCCGGTGCGCCAGACTCACCTCGCCCGGACGGGGCACGCCCCCACCGCCGATCAGGCCCGCGTCCGACACCGTGTGGTGCGGCGCGCGGTACGGCGGCTGCACGCTCAGGCGACCCCGCGCCGTCAGCAGGCCCGCCGCCGAGTGGATGCGCGTCACCTCCAGCGCCTCCGAGCGCGTCAGCGGTGGCAGCAGCCCCGGCGCGCGGCGCGCCAGCATCGTCTTCCCGCTGCCCGGCGAACCCACCAGCAGCAGGTTATGCCCCCCCGCCAGCGCGACCTCCAGCGCCCGCCGCGCCCCCGACTGCCCCTTCAGGTCCGCCAGATCCAGCAGCGCCTCGCCGTCCGGGGCGTCCGGCACGGGCGGCGGCGTCACCCCCAGGGGCACCTGCCCCGTCAGGTGCCGCACCGCGTCCAGCAGCGACCCCGCCCCGAACACCCGCGCGTCCTCGATCATCGCCGCCTCCGCCGCGTTCCCCTCCGGCAGCAGCACCTCCGCGCCCAGCGACCCCGCCAGCAACGCCAGATTCACTGCGCCCGCCACGGGCCGCAGCGACCCGTCCAGCGCCAATTCGCCCGCCACCAGCGTCCCCGCCAGCGCCGAGAGCGGCACCACCTCCTGTGCCGCCAGCACCCCCAGCGCGATCGGCAGGTCGTACAACGGGCCCTCCTTGCGCAGATCCGCCGGAGCCAGATTCACCGTGATCCGCGCCGCCGGAAACGGCAGACCCGCGTTCCGCACCGCCGCCCGCACCCTCTCCCGCGCCTCACTGACCGACTGATCCGGCAGGCCCACCACCGTGAACGCAGGCAGCCCCGGCGAGACGTCCACCTCGACCTCCACCGGTACCGCGTCCACCCCGAACAACGCTGCGCTCCGCACCCGCGCCAGCACTCACCGACCCCCAGAACGCCACATGTGACCCGCAGGCTAACAAGAGTGACCCCCCCGGCGGCGCGCACATGAGCGCCGGTCCGGGGGGCGTCGGTGGGGGGTTACGCCTGTTCTTTGGCGGGAACGGCGACCGCTTCAGCGGTGACGGGCTGCGCGGCGACCGCCTCGGCCGTGACGGGTTGGGGGGCCGGCTGGGCGGTGACGGTAGCGGCCGGTGCAGGCTGCGGCGCGGCGGCGACGGCCTGGGCAGGGGCGTGGATGGTCTGCACGGGGGCGGGGCCGGGGGGCGTGTCGCGCACGCTGCCTTCGAAGTCGTCTTTCAGGCTCTGGGTGCTCTTGCGGAATTCACGCAGGCCCGCGCCGAGGCTCTTGCCGAGTTCGGGGAGTTTGCGGGGGCCGAAGACGACCAGCGCGACGATCAGGATCACCAGGAGTTCAGCGGGGCCGATGTTGGGCATGGGGGGTTCCTCCTCGGGTCAGCGTGGGTGCTGTTCCCGTTACGGCGTTCAGTGTAGGCGCGTCCGTTAAAGCAAATGTCATCGCCTGCATGAGAACGTCGGGGGGGCAGTCAGGTGGCCCGCGCGCGGTAGGCGCGCAGCGTGCCGTTCATGAACGCCACGTACAGGGTGCCGTCGGCGGCCAGCGGGGTGGCCTGCACGCCGGTGCTCTCGCGGTGCGTCCAGCGGACGGCGCCGCTGCGGACGTCCAGCGCGCACAGTTCCCCGTCCTCGGAGGCCAGGAAGACCAGGCCGGCGCTGATGACGGGACTGGCGGTGACGCGGCCCTGCATGCGGTGCGTCCAGAGGTCCTCGCCGTCCGTGAGGCTCAGGGCGCGGACCTCGCCGCCCCACCCGGCCAGGATGGCGGTGCCGCCCGGCGCGCCCGACAGCGTCAGGGCGGGGGAGGCCCACACCTCGTCCTCCAGGTCGTACGTCCAGAGGATCGGGTCGGGGTCCACACTGACCCGGCCGGTGGTCGCGCGCAGGGTCAGGGCGTGCACCTCGCCCTCCCAGGTGGCGACGACCAGCGTGGCGGCGCCCGGCGCGGTGGGGATCAGGGCGGGCGTGCCGTGCATGGTGCCCACCTCGACCTTCCACAGGCCGTGGCCGCTGCGGGCGTCCAGGGCGTGCAGCCAGCCGTTCTCGTCGCTGACCAGCGCCGCGCCCGCCCACACCAGGGGGCTGGCGGCGACGGGGCCGCCGGTGCGGTAGGCCCACTTCAGGTCGCCGCTGCGGGCGTCCAGGGCGTACAGGTGCCCGTCGCGGCTGCTGGCGAGCACCTGATCGTGCCAGAGGGTCGGGGCGCCCGTGAGTTCCGCGCGGGCCTTGTGCTGCCACAGCTGCGCGCCACTCATGAGGTCCACGCGGCGCAGCGTGCCGTCCCACGCGCCGAACAGGACGTGCCCGCCGTGGAAGGTGGCGGGCGCCGTGACCTCGTCCCGCGCGGCGTACGTGGCGAACGGTCGGCCCGAGGCGTGCGTGAGGACGAGCTGCCCGCCGCGCGTGCCCACCGCGACGAGGTCGCCGTCGCCCATCACGGCGGCGGGCCAGGTGACCTCGCCGGGCAACGGCACGCTCCAGGCCTCGCGAAGGGCGTCCACCTGCGCCGGGCCGTCGGGGTGTTCGCCGCTGCGGGTACGGCCGCCCCGGTACTGCCCGCGGGCGTGCGACGTCCAGATGTCGCGCCGCGCCAGCGCCCACAGGTGTGCGAGCGCCTCGCCGCTGGGGGGGCGGTCCTCGGGTTTCTTCGCCAGGAGGCTCAGGAGGACGCGCGCCACGGCGTCCGGCACGGCCGGGTTCAGGTCGCGCGGGTCGGGGGCCGCCTCGTACACGTGCTGGTACAGGACGCTCTGGTCGCTGTCGCCCACGAACGGCGGGCTGCCGCACGCGACGCGGTACAGCACGGCGCCCAGCGCGTACAGGTCGCTCAGGGGGCCCACGCCCACGCCGCGCGCCTGCTCGGGCGCCATGTAGGCGGGGGTGCCCAGCGTCACGCCGCTGCGGGTGAGGTGGCGGGTCTGCTCGGTCAGCGCCACCAGCCCGAAGTCCATGATGCGGGGCATCCACGCGTCGTCCAGCAGGACGTTGCCGGGCGTCAGGTCGCGGTGCGTGATGCCGCGCGCGTGAATGAAGTGCAGCGCCCGGGACGCCGCCGCCGCGGCCGTCAGGAAGCGCGCCAGGGGCAGCGGGGCGTCCTCCAGCGGGCCCAGCGCCGTGACCGGGCCGCCGGTCATGAGCGGCATGGTGAAGAAGGGCCGCCCGGCCTCCGGGTCGGTGCCCAGGTCCAGCACGGGAATCACGCCCGGGTGCGTCAGGCGCGCCAGGGTGCGGACCTCGCGCAGGAAGCGTTCACGGTCACTGTCGGGCACGTGGGCGTGCTGGACCTTCACGGCGACCTCGCGGCCCAGCAGCTGATCGCGGGCGCGGAACACGCGGGCGCTGCCCCCCTCGCCCAGCAGGGCCAGCAGGTCGTAACGCGCGGCGAGTTGCGTTCCCGGTTCCAGCGGCATCCACCCGGGAGTGTAGCGCCCCTACCGGCCGCGCGGTCCCGGCGGGCTCCCCAGGCTGGGGGTCAGGGGACCGCAGGGGAGACGCGGTTGCGCCCGGCGTTCTTCGCGCGGTACAGGTGATCGTCCGCGACCCGCAGCGCCTGCGGCAGCTGCTCGGGGGCGGTGACCGCGTAGCCCACGCTGGCCGTCAGGCGCAGGCCCGGCCGCAGCGCCGACCAGTCGTGGGCCTCCACGGCGCGGCGGCAGCTCTCGGCCAGCCCGTGCGCGCGGCCCCGCGTGCGCACCGGGGTGACGAGGACGAATTCCTCGCCGCCGTAACGGCACAGCAGGTCGCCGCCGCGCACCTGCGCCGAGAGCAGGCGGCCCACCTGCCGCAGCACCTGATCCCCCACGGCGTGCGAATGCTGGTCGTTCACGTGCTTGAAGTGATCCACGTCCACGAACACCACCGCCAGCAGCGCCCAGTCCGCTGCGCGCCGACCTTCCGGCGGGAACTGCAGCCCCTGGAGGCCCTCTTCCAGGCCGCGCCGGTTGAGCAGCCCGGTCAGCGGATCCTGCCGGGCCTGCACCTCGGCCTGCCGCAGCCGGTCCTGCCAGGTGCTGGCGTCCGCGCGGGCCTCGCGCAGCTCCCGGTCAAGCTGCAGGTGCCGCGCGGCGGCCGTGTTCACCCGGTCGAGCGCGACCGTCGCGGCGTGCAGGGCCTCGCGGGTCACGTTCAGCGCCTCGCGCAGGCGACCCTGGCGTTCATGCAGCGCGCCAATGGCACTCAGCAGCCGCTGGATGTCCAGGTGCCGGTGCTGGCGCCGGGCGATGGTCAGCGCCGCGCCGTACTCGGCGAGTGCAGCGTCGTATTCCCCGCGGGACTGGAGCAGTTCGGCCAGGCAGACCTGCGGCTCGATGTACAGCTGCTGGCGCAGCAGCGCGTTGAGCTGCGCGGCGCGCCGGGCGGCCCGTTCGGCGCCGAACAGGTCGCCCTGCAGGCGCAGCAGCGTGGATTCGTGCGCGGCGCACAGCAGTTCGCTGGTCAGGCTGGGTGTGTCCCGCAGGGCGGCGTGCGCGGCGCGCAGCACCATCAGGCCCTGCTGCGCCGCCTGCTGCTGCGCCCCGTCCCGGCCCAGTTCCTGCGCCTGACGGGCCAGCAGCGCGTAGGCATGGGCGCGGCCCTCGTGCAGGCACAGCCGCAGCTCATCGGCCTGCGGGCCGCCCGGCAGCGTGTGCGTGAGTTCCTCCAGCAGGTTCAGGTGGTGCAGGGCGTCCTTGGGGTCGCCGCTGCTGCACGCCAGCCAGCCCAGGTTCACCAGGGCGTTGCCCTGATCCCCGGTATGCCGGGACTGCCGGGCCAGATCCAGCGCGTCCTGCAGGTCCTGGCGGGCGCCGGTCACGTCCCCGCCGGTCAGGCGGGTCAGGGCGCGGGTGTTCAGCACGCCGGAGAGCAGGTCGGTCAGGCCGTGTTCCTCCAGCATGGCCTGCGCGCGGCCCACGGTGTCCAGGGCGCGTTCCTGCTGGCCCAGGCTGGCCGACACGAAACTCAGGCCGATCAGGGCTTCCACGGCGGCGCGGGGGGACGCGGCGCGCAGCGCCTCACTCAGGGCGGCCTCGCCCAGCGCCTGCGCGCCACTCAGGGTGGTCTCGCGGGTGTGGCGGGCCACGGCGACCAGCGCCAGCGCGCGGGTTTCACCGTCCGGGGCGGCCCGCAGGCGCGCGATCAGGTCCGGTGGGGTATCCGCAGGCAGCAGCTCGTCCAGGTGATCCCGGGTGGGGCAGGCAGGCATCTGAGATTCATTCTCCCTGAAAGTGGGTGAGGGAAAACCGAAATATCTTTCAACGCGCATTGGGGGAATTGGGGGGGTGGTGGCGCCAAAAGGAGGACGCCCGGACGGGACAGGCGCGCCTATGCTGGGCGGCATGAGCGAAGCGGCCATCGATACGCGCGACCTGCGCAAGACCTACCGGGGCCGGGCCGTGGTGGACGGCCTGAGCCTGACCGTCCCGCGCGGCGAGGTCTTCGGGTTCCTGGGCCCCAACGGCGCGGGCAAGAGCACCACCGTGAAGATGCTGCTGGGTCTGGTGCAGCCCAGCGGCGGTGAGATCCGGGTGCTGGGCGGCCGCCCGAACGACCCGGCGGTGCGGGCCCGCCTGGGCTTCCTGCCCGAGCAGTTCCGCTTCCAGACCTGGATGACCGCTTCGGAATTCCTGGATTTCCACGGGCGACTCGCGGGCCTGAGCGCCGCCGAGCGCCGCACGCGCATCCCCGAGGTGCTCGGCGAGGTCGGGCTGGGCGGGCGCGGCCACGAGACGCTCGGCGGCTACAGCAAGGGCATGCTGCAGCGCGCCGGGCTGGCCGGGGCGATCCTGGCGCGCCCGGAGCTGGTCTTCCTGGATGAACCCACCAGCGCCCTGGACCCCATCGGGCGGGTCGAGGTGCGCGAGATCATCGAGCGTCTGCGTGCGCGGGGCGCCGCGGTGTTCCTGAATTCCCACCTGCTCAGCGAGGTCGAGCAGGTCTGTGACCGCGTGGCGTTCGTGAAGGCCGGGCGGGTCCTGACGCAGGGGAGTATGCGCGAACTGATGGGCGGCGTGCTGCCCGTGGACCTGCGCGTGGATACCCTGACCGGCGGGCTGCTGGACACCCTCGCGCGCCTGGGCGAGGTCCGCCGCACCGACACGAACACCCAGGGCCGCGCGGACGTGGAACTGTGGCTGACCCGCGACGACCAGATCCCCGCCGTGGCGGACGCCGTGCACGCTGCCGGGGCCAGACTGTACGCCCTGACGCCGCGCCGCCCGGATCTGGAGACCATGTTCCTGGACCTGATCGAGGACACCCCGGAGGCGGCCCGGGCGGGGCGCGGGGAGGTCACCCGTGCGTAACGTCCTCCTGATCGCGGAACTGTCGCTGCGCGAGGCGACGCGCAAACGGCTCGTGAGCGTCCTGCTGGTCCTCTCGGCGCTGTTCCTGGGCTTTTTCCTGTTCGGCGTGTACCGCCTGGAGATGCGCCTGGACGACCGGGCCGTGCAGGCGGGCCTGGATGGCCGCAGCCCGACCGGCGCGGCGAACCTGCCCGTTATGTTCAGCGCGCTGTTCGGCATGTACCTCGTGTACTTCCTGGGCTCGCTGATGGGCGTGCTCTCCACCGTCGGGGCGGTCAGCGGCGACATCGAGAGCGGCGTCATGCAGAGCGTTATCGCCCGCCCGGTCAGCCGCGCGCAGCTGGTCGCGGGCCGCTGGCTGGGCTTCACGGCCGTGAACGTCGCGTACGTCGCGCTGCTCAGTGCCGGGCTGCTGGGTGGCGTGCGCCTGATCACCGGGTACACCCCGCCCGAGGCGCTGCCCGCCGCGGCGCTGCTGCTGCTGGCCGTCACGGTGCTCACCTCACTGACCGTGCTGGGCAGCACGCTGTTCACCACGCTCGCCAACGGCATCGGCGTGTTCGTGCTGTACGGCGTGGGGTTCACCGGCGGGATCCTCAGCGCCATCGGAACGTTCGCGGACACCCCCACCCTGACCAGCCTGGGCCGCGTGGCGAACGCCCTGATGCCCACGAACGCGCTGTGGCTGGGCGCCAGCTACCACCTCCAGCCGGAGATCATGCGGCAGGTCGGTGAGGTCAGCCGCGGCGCCAACCCCTTCACCAGCTCCGTGCCGGTCGAGCCGCTGCTGGTCGTGTGGGCCGCCGTGCTGGCGGCGCTGGCGCTGCTGGCCGCGATGTGGCGCTTCAGCCGACGCGACCTGTAACCCTCTGCACCTGAGGCCGCCCCCGAACTTGGCCTGGGGGCGGCCGCACGCTGTTCCTGCGTCAGTCCAGCGTGATTAGCTGACCGTTCAGTTCACACCACACCCGGCCGTCCGGCGTGACGGTCAGTGCGCGGGCCGCGCCGCCCAGCGGCACCCGGGCCGCCGCGCCCCCGGCGACGCGCAGCAGGGTCCCGGCTGTGGGATCGCTGACCCACACGCTGCCGTCCGGCGCCGCCGCCAGGCTACCCGCCCGGGTCCCGGCCGGGAGCGGCAGGGCCACCTGGGTGCCGGTGCGCGGATTGAGCCGCCACGCCGCGCCGGTGCGGGTCTCGGTGAACAGCACCGTGCCGTCCGGGGCGGCGGTGGGCGCGGCGGGGACACTCACGCCGGGCGTCCCCACGGGGAAGACCTGCGCCGCGCCGCTGGCAGGGTCAAGCCGGATGAGGGCCGGGGCGTCCCCACGCCGCGTGAGCAGCAGCGTGCCGTCCGCCGTGACGGTCAGGGCGTCCGGCACGCTGTCCAGGGCCTGCTGGATCAGCGTGCCGTCCGGCGTGGCCCCCAGGAGCCGGGCCTGCCCGTAGACGACCGCCCACACCCGCCCGTCCGGCGTGACGCCCAGGCTGCTGAGCGTCTCGGTGGTGCCCGACGGGACGCGCGTCAGGGTGCCGTCCGGCGCGCGGCGGATCAGTTCACTGCCGGCGGCGGTCGCGCCGCGCACGGCCACCCACACGCTGCCGTCGGGCGCGGCGGCGTGACCGGTGATGGTGTCCAGACCCGACAGTGGGAACGGCAGGGCCGTGACGGCCGTTCCGGTGGTCTGCATCAGGGCGTGGCGGTCGTCGGCGCCCGCGTTCGCCACGGCGCGCAGCAGCACCCCGCCGTTCCAGGGCGTGGCGCCACCGGCCTGATAGGTGCCGCCCGGGCGGACCGGCTGCGTGGCGGCGCGCAGCAGCGGCAGGGTGACCCCCTGCTGCGCGCTGCCGGCCTGAACGGTCACGCTGATCACGCCCCGCCCCGCGCCGGTCGGCGTGACCGTCACGAGCGTGTCACTGCCACTCGCCGTGAGCGCCGTGGTGACGGTCACGCCCTGCGGGCCGCTGGCGCTGACGGTCAGGTCGGCCGGAACGCGCCCGGACACGCGCAGGGTGCCTGGAACCGTCAGCGCGCCCTGCACGGCCAGGGTGTCCACGTGAACACTCAGTCCGGCGGGCGTGCCCGGGGCCGTCCGGGGCGGACTGTCCGGGCCGGAGGCGCCGGGCCCCGCGCCGCAGGCGGCCAGGAGGGCCGCCGTGACCAGCGAGGCCAGGAGCAGCGGAGGAGGCAGGAGCGCGGTGAGGGAACGCGTCATGCCCGCATTGCACCGCACGGCGCCTCACCCGGACCTTACCGCCCTGGGGGGTGAAGGCCGACTGAAGCCGGGAACTGCGCACTGGAACGCTGTTCAGGGCCTGACCGGGCGGATCAGTGGGCGTCGCGCGGCGAGGCGCCCCGCGTGAGCCGCGCCGCGCGCAGGCGACGGCCCAGCGCGTGCAGGTCGTCCGGGCCGCCCGCCGGGAGCAGCGCGTCCAGGTGCGGCAGCGCCGCCGCGATCGCCCGCTGCACCGGGCGGTACCCGGGTGTGGCGGCCAGCGGCGAGAGCCACACCACGCCCGCTGAGCGGCGCCGCAGGTCCCGCAGCGCGCGGCCTACCAGCGCCGGGTCGCCGGTGTCCAGCCCGTCACTGAGGATCAGGACAACCGTGTCGCGGTTCACGCGGCCCCGCTCGTCGCGCGCCAGGCGCAGCAGGTTCTCCCCGATGCGGGTGCCGCCGCCCCAGGCGTCCCCCAGGTCCGGCAGGGTCAGCGGCTGCCCCGGCGCCGCGCCCCGGATCAGCGGGGTCAGGCGGGTCAGGCCGGTGCTGAACGCGTAGACCTCCACCCGCCGCGAGCGCAGGTGCAGCGCCTGCGCGAAGCGCAGCAGCAGCGCCCCGTCCCGGCCCATCGAGCGGCTGCCGTCCAGCACGAGCAGGAAGCGCGGCGCGCGCCGGGGGCGGCCCAGCCAGCGCAGGTGCACGGCGTCCCCGGCGGTGCGGGCGGCGGCGTGCAGGGTGCGCCGGGCGTCCAGCTTCGAGCCGCGTGGCAGTGGCCGCAGGCGCCGGGCGCGGCCCAGTTCCAGCGCGCGGATCAGGCCCGTCGCGGCGCGCAGCAGCCCCCCCAGGTCCCCGGCGTCCACGCGCAGCGCCTCGCCCGGCGCGACGTTCGGACTGACCCGCGCCTGCATGACCGGGGCGTCCTGCTCGTCGCCTTCATCGCTCTCCTGCCCGTCCTGTAGGGCCTCCCCGTCCGGGAGGTCGCCGCCCGGATCGCTTCCCGCCTGCGGGCTCGGGGCCTGTTCCGGCCGAGTGTCCGGTTTGCCCTGCTCCCGGTCCGGCTGGTCCGCCTGGTCGCCGTCCGGGTCGGGCTCAGCGGGGGCGGGCGTCTCGGGCAGCAGGGGCGGCAACTCGGGCTGCGGCTGCCCCCCGGCGCGGAAGAACGCGTTGAATTCCAGGTCGAACAGGCGGCCCTGCTCGGGCCCGGCGGTCAGCACCGCCCGCAGCGCCCCGCGCAGCTCGCGCCGCGACAGCAGGTCCACGAGTTCCAGGGCGCGCAGCGCGTCCCGGACCTCCCCGGGACCGATCAGGAACCCGTGCCGGCGCCGCAGCCGCCCCGCGAAGGTCGCCACCTGCGCGGCCAGCGCGGCAGGCGCGCCCGCGACCCCGGACCTGCCGCTCTCAGCCACGCGCCTGCGCCTGCGCCGCCACCCCCTGCAACGTCGGCGCGGCCAGCAGCTGATCCTCCCGCAGCTTCAGCACCGCGCCCAGCGTCGCGTGCAGGGCCTCGGCGTCCAGGTGATCGGCGTGCAGGCTGACCAGCGCCGCGGCCCAGTCGAGCGTCTCGGCGACGCCCGGCGTCTTGCCCAGCGGCAGCGCCCGTAGCGCGTGCACGGCGTCCGTGACCTGCCGCGCCAGCGTCTCGTTGATGCCCGGCAGGCGCGACAGCACAATCTGCAGTTCCTGCGCGCGGCTGGGGTACTCCGTCCAGTGGTACAGGCAGCGGCGGCGCAGCGCGTCACTCAGTTCCCGCGAGCGGTTGCTCGTGAGGATCACGTGCGGGCGACTGACCGCCGGCAGGGTCCCCAGTTCCGGCACGGTGATCTGCCACTCGGCGAGCAGTTCCAGCAGGAAGGCCTCGAAGGCGTCGTCGGCCCGGTCTATCTCGTCGATGAGCAACACGGCCGATCTCGGCTCGCGGATCGCCTGCAGCAGCGGCCGGGGCATCAGGAACGTCTCGCCGTACAGGTCGTCGTCGCCCACCGCCTCGCCGCGCAGTTCCGCCGCGCGCAGGTGAAGCAGCTGCCGCGCGTAGTTCCATTCGTACAGCGCCGACTGCGCGTCCAGGCCCTCGTAGCACTGCAGCCGGATCAGGCGGGTGCCCAGCACGTCCGCCAGGGTCTTGGCCGCCTCGGTCTTCCCGACGCCCGCCGGACCCTCCAGCAGCAGCGGCTTGCCCAGCCCCACCACCAGCCGCAGCGCCGTCGCCAGGGCGTCCCCCGCCACGTACCCGCGCGCCTGGAACGCCGCCTGAAGTTCCTGCACGGCCGGGATCATGAGACCCTCCCGGAACTCTGACAGCTGTTCTTACACGTCATGATCTGCGCTCCTGGGGCGGAAAAACAGGCCGCCTCCGCCCATCTTAATCTGCGGGTCGCGCCCGCCGCGTGACGCTCCGGTGAGACCCGCTGGCCTACCGTGGGCGGCATGACGCTCCCCCTGCTGCTGTGCACCCTGATCGCCCTGACCTCGGGCCTGCATTTCGGGGGCCGTTTCGCGCAGGCGCACCGCGCCGGACGCAGCCTGCTGCCCGCCACCCTCGCCCACGGCGGCGTGTCCACCGCGCTGGTCGTCGTGGCGGCGCTCGTCGACCCCACGGACGCCCGGCTGCTGTGGATGGCGGTCGCCACCGTCAGCCTGACGGCGCTGGCGATCGGCGCGCTGTGGCGCGTCCCCCGCCCCACCGGGCTGGCCCTGACGGACACCCCGGAGGCCCTCGGGGCGGCCGGTCAGGCCGCCTAAAGCCCGGCGCAACCGGCCGGGCCGCCGCCCCGTACTGGGTGTGAGGCGGCCCGGCCGGCCGCCTTCACCGCACCTTTCGGCGGACGTGCCCGCCGCGCACGGGCCGCTAAGCTGACCCCACGCGCCCCCCAGCGGGGCCCCGGAGCCCCCATGAGTGAGCGCAGACGTACCCTGAACACCCTGATCCGCCTGGGCCGCGCCCTGGCCGACCCGGACCCCGACCCGGTGGGCGACGCCACGCAGGTGGCCCGCCGCACGGCCCAGGCCCTGCGCGAGCCGGTGCAGGAGGCCGCCGGTGGCCTGCGCGCCCGCGCCCGCGACCTGCGCGACCGCGCCGCTCAGCGCGCCGACGACCGCCTGGAACGCCTGATCGCCGAGCGCCGGGGGGGCGAGAGCGACCCGGAGGTGCGGGCGCTGCTGGCCCGGCGCCGCGAGGTCCGCGAGACCCGGCTGCGGCAGGAGGACGCCCGGCGCGCCCTGCTGGCCCAGGCCCAGACGCCCACGCAGCGGCAGGTGCTGCGGGCTGTGCTGGACGTCACGCCCTGGGCGGGCGGCGCGGCAGGGGCCGTGCGGTACACGCAGCTGCTCGACCGGCTGGCGCCCGCTGGGGACGCCGCCACCGAGATGAGCGTGCACCGCGCCATCTGGACGCTCGCGGAGGCGGGCGTCCTGGTCGTCTCGCCGCACGGCGAG
Source organism: Deinococcus hopiensis KR-140 (assembly GCA_943327755.2). Lineage (GTDB taxonomy): Bacteria > Deinococcota > Deinococci > Deinococcales > Deinococcaceae > Deinococcus > Deinococcus hopiensis_A. The sequence goes on along the minus strand of CALPYF020000005.1, from coordinate 142,239 downwards.
GTGAGCGCCGTCCCGCCCCGCGCGCCCCTGACCCTGCCGAGCAGCGCCGCGCCGTAGCGCGCCCGGCCGCTCGCCTGGGGCCGGAGCGACCCGGGTACGCCGGACGCCGGGCACGCCTACGCCAGCGTGCCCGCGGAGGCACTCACGTTGGCGCTCATGTTCTCGAAGGTCTTCGAGATCAGCTTCTGCGCCTGCGCGTCCAGCAGCCGCCCGCCCACCGTGGCGACCGGGCCGCGCATCGTGGCGTCGCCGGTCCAGTCCAGGGTGGTGGTGCCGTCCCCGTTGTCCACGACGTCCGCACCGGCGGTCAGGTCCACGACGCTGCCCAGCCCGCCGCCCTGCACCTTCACGTTCACGCGGTTGGCCGCCGCGTCGGGCAACACCTCGATCTTGAACTTGAACTTGCCGCGCACCATGCCCACCCCCACCTGCACGGTGGCGTCCATGTGCGTCTGGTCGTGCACGACGACCTCCTGCACGTCCGGCAGGCAGCGCGCCACCCGCTCGGGATCCTGCACGAACGCCCACACGGCGGCGGGGGGAGCCTGCACCTTCTCCTGACCTGAGTAACTGAGTTTCATGGCGTGACCTCCACGGGAAACTGGGAGTGTGGACCCGCAGCGGCGCGGGCAGAGGAGTTGACCTGACGCCCCGCATTGTAGAAGAGCGGGGGTTGCAGAAAGATTGGCCTACGATTCAGGGTATGCCCCCCCTTTCCCAGCTTCCGGTCGCGGGTGTCCTGCTGGCCGCCGGGCGCAGCACCCGCATGGGCCGCCCCAAGCAGCTCGAACCTCTGGCCGGTCAGCCGCTGGTCCGGTACGCCGCGCAGGCCCTGGCCGGCGGCGGCTACGACCTCCTGCTGTGCGTCGTGCCCCCCGGTGAGGTCGGGGAGGGCGTCCGGGCGGCGCTGGCGGATCTGCCCTACGCGGTCGTGGTGAACCCGGATCCCGCGCGCGGCCTGGCGAGTTCGTTCCGCGCGGCGGTGGCGGCCTTGCCCGCCGGGCTCGCCGGCGCGAATTTCGCGCTGGGGGACATGCCGCTGCTGACCGGGGCGCAGCACGCCGCGCTGCTGGGCGCCTTCCGCGAGACCGGCGCGCCCGTCGTGCTGGCCGGGTACGCCGATCCCGGCGACGAGCCCGTCCGGGCGCCCCCGCACCTGCTGCGCGCGGACCTGCTGCGCGCCGTGGCCGACACCCCGGACGCCGACCACGGCCCCCGTGCCCTGATCCGCGCGCATGCCGCGCAGGCCGTCACGCTGACCTTCCCCGCGCGGCTGCTGCTCGACGTGGACACCCCGGAGGGGCTCGCGCAGGCGCAGGCACTCCTGCCCCCTGCGGCGCCTGCGCCCCGGCCCGGCTGAGCCTCTATCCTGGCGCATGGCCCCCAACACGGCAGTGAACGCGCTTCAGGACGGCAAGCGGCGGCAGGCGCAGGGACTGCTCCGGGACGGCGAGGTGTGGCTGATCGCCGCGCGCGAGTCCGGCGTGCGCCCCGAACCCGCCCTGAGCCTCGTGGCGGGCGTGGACGTCACCTGGGACAGCCTCTTCCTGCTGACCCGCACGGGGGCGGTGGCGATCGTGGGCCGTTTCGACGCGGACGCCGTCCCGCCCGGCTGGACCGTGCACGGCTACGACGCGGACCTGCGGACTCTGCTGCGGGCCGAGGTGACGCGGCTGGGCGCGCGGCGCGTCCTGCTGAACATCAGCGAGGACGACCCGCTGTGCGACGGCCTGACCTCTGGCCTGGAACGCCGGGTGCGCGGCTGGCTGGCCCCCGCCCCAGACCTGTCCGGTGACGGGCTACCCGAGCTGGAATGGGACAGCGCCGCGCCGCTGCTGGGCCAGCTCCGGTCCGTCAAGACCCCGGCGGAACACGCCGCGATCCGGGAGGCGGTGAAGCTGGCCGAGGCGCACCTGCGCGAGATGGCGGCCGCCGCCCGCCCCGGCTGGACCGAGCGGGACGTCGCCGCGTTCCTGCACGGCCTGTGCCGCCGCGACGGCGCCGAGCCCTCCTGGGGCTGGGACGCCTGCCCGAACGTGCATGTCGGCCCGGACAGCCGCCCCTCGCACGCGCCGCCCGGCGAGCACGCCCTGCGCCCCGGCGCGCTGCTGCACATCGACTACGGCGTGCGGCTGAGCCACGGGTACTGCTCGGACATCCAGCGGGTGTACCGCCTGCCCGACGGACACCCGGTGCCCGGCGAGGTGCAGGCGGCCTTCCGCGCGTGCTGGCAGGCCATCCAGGCGGGCGCGGACGCCCTGCGCCCCGGCACGCCCGGCCACGCGGTGGACGCCGCCGCCCGCACCGCGCTGATCGCCGCCGGGTACCCCGAGTACCAGCACGCGCTGGGTCACGGCCTGGGCCGCGCCACGCACGACGGCGGCACCCTGCTCGGTCCCCGCTGGCCCCGCTACGGGCAGACCGTCGAGGGCACGGTCCGCGAGGACGAGGTGTACACCCTGGAACTGGGCGTCATGGTCCCCGGGCACGGCTTCATCGGGCTGGAGGAAGACGTGATCGTCCGCGCGGGGCCGCCCGAATGGCTCTCGGACCGGCAGGACGACCTGCGCGACCTGACGGCCTGAGCCACGCGGGGCGGGCGCTTACCGGCTGGGCGCGCCGGGCAGGTCGACGGGCGTGACCGGCACGGGCTCCCCGAACCGGGCGTACTTGCGGCCCCGGGCGGGCTCGCCGCGGCCGCACAGCACCGTCACGCCCGGCAGGCCGTGCACGTTGACCTCCGCGACGGCCAGCCGGCCCGTCTCGTAGGCGCCCAGATCCAGGTACAGGTGGCGGCCCAGGCGGCAGGGCGTGGGCACCGGCGTGTGCCCGTGCACCGAGTACGTGACGCCCTCGGGCAGCGGGAAGGGCCCCTCGAAGGGCCGCAACCACAGCGCTGCCGACAGCGGATTGGGATGCTGCGGGTGCTTGACGGGCGGCGCGGCGTGCGACACGAGCACGCTGGGGTGCGCGGGCGGCTGGTCGTGGATCTCTCCGTCCGCCGTGACGTACACCACCCGCTTGAGCGCTCCCAGGTACTCCTCGAGGATCGGGGGAAATTTCTCCAGGGTCAGGCTGCCCAGCTCGGCGCGGACCGTCTCGCCCCCGGCGCGCATCCACCACTGGAAGCCCTCCATGGCGCGGCGGTAGTCCCCGAGGTCGTGCGTGCCGAGGTACTGGCGGTAGTACTTCACGCCCTCCTGCATCATGCGCTCGTGGTTGCCCATCAGGAGCGTGGCGCGCCCGGCCCGGCGCAGGTCCATCAGCGTCTCCACGACCGGCATGGAGCGCGGCCCGCGGTCGATCGCGTCGCCCAGGGACAGGTAGTGCGCGTCCGGGAACTGGTGAAGCGCGGCGCGCAGCAGGTCCAGGCGGCCGTGCACGTCGGGGATGATCAGGACCTGACGGGTCACGCGCGGCCCCCCGGCTCGTCGCGGCCCTCGTGCTCGTCACTGAAGTCCAGCAGGGTCTGCTTGCTGCGTTCACGCAGCTGCCGCGCGGCGTCCGCGTCGGGCGTGAAGGTCACGTGGCCGCCCGCGAGGGTCACGCGGTACCCGGCGCCGTCGCTGGCATCCGGGAGCCACTCGGCGGGCAGCTGGTAGGTGCGGCCCCGGCTGTCCTCCACGTCAGCGAGGCCCGCGTCCTCGTCCAGCACGTCGATGACCAGCAGTTCAGGCGGCACGTTCATAGGGGGCAGTCTAGCGCCTGCACCTTCCGGCGGACGCTTCGGGCCGGGGCAGGCCGGTAAGGTGCGGGGGTGAAGGTCACGAGACGGACAGTGGTGCGGTCCCTGCTGGGCGGTGGCGCGGTCGCCGCGCTGGGTGGTGGGGCGGGCGTGGCGCAGGGCTACCGGTTCGGCGTGACCCGCCACGCGCGGGCCCTGCCGGGGTTGCGCTCGCCGCTGCGCGCCGCGTTCCTGACGGATCTGCACCACGGGCTGTTCATCGGGGACGGCAGCGTGGGCGCGTGGGTGGACGCCACGAACGACCTGCGCGCGGACGTGATCCTGCTGGGCGGCGATCTGCTCGACGCGCGCCTGGACGACATGCCGCCCGGGCTGCTGCGGCAGCTGGCGCGGCTGCGGGCGCCGCTGGGGACGTTCTCGGTGTGGGGGAACCACGACTACGGCAGTTTCGGCCGGTACGCCAGTCGTCATTACGGCCCGGTGCGCGCGGACTGGGCGGCGCGCCGCGAGCGCTTCGCGGGGCAGCTCTCGGGCGCGGGCGTGACGGTCCTGCGCGACGAGGGGCGCCCCCTGCGCGACGACCTGTGGGTGGGCGGCACGGACGATCTGTGGTTCGGGCAGCCGGACGTGACGGCGGCGCTGGCGGGCGCGGGCGCGCGGGCGACGCTGCTCGTCACGCACAACCCGGATCTGCTGCCCGCGCTGCCGCGCCCGGCGGGACTGGTGCTGTGCGGGCACACGCACGGCGGGCAGGTGAGGTTGCCGGTGGTCGGTGCGTTACAGGTTCCCAGTGCCTTCGGGCAGCGGTACGCGATGGGCTGGGTCACGGGCGCCCATGACACCCCCGCGTACGTGAGTCGGGGCCTGGGCCTGAGTGGCCTGCCCGTCCGGAACCTGTGTGAACCGGAGATCGCGCTGTTCCAGCTGTCGCCCGCCTGAGTACGCGGGGTCCGGCGGGGGCTTGCAGCACGCGCCATTTTGTGTATGGCAGCGCTTCCAAGCTGTCTCCCCGGCGCGTGGCCCACTGCGCGGGTCGGTGGCTGCGGCCGCCCGGTGACGCGAGGCCATTGCGCAGATGACACGTACGGCTGTCATTTGTTGCCGGTTTTCGCTCAAACCATGCACTTTGGTCGGAAAATGATGCGGGCCACCTTTAGACCCGTTATAAACAACGACCCTGCATAGACATGCGCCCGTCTGTATCGTAATTCCAGCAGCCTGCACCCCGCAGGCGGATGCGAGTCACGAGCGAGATGGGAGCGTCAACATGAACAGAACAGACAACCGGGTGACGCCGGCTGAGGCGCCGCACACCCCTGGAACCCCCGCGAGCGGCGCGGAACTCAAACTCGCCCGTGAGCAGGGCCTGTACAGCGCCGCCGAGCACGACGCCTGCGGCGTGGGCTTCGTCGCCCACATCAAGGGCCGCAAGAACCACGCCATCGTGCAGCAGGGCCTGAAGATCCTCGAGAACCTCGACCACCGCGGCGCGGTCGGCGCCGACCCCCTGATGGGCGACGGGGCGGGCATCCTGATCCAGATTCCCGACGAGTTCTACCGCGCCGAGTTCGCCGCGCAGGGCGTGTCCCTGCCCCCGCTGGGCGACTACGGCGTCGGCATGATCTTCCTGCCCAAGGAGATCGCCTCGCGCCGCGCCTGCGAGCAGGAACTCGAACGCGCCATCGTGGCGGAAGGGCAGGTCGTGCTGGGCTGGCGGGACGTGCCCGTCAACCGCGAGATGCCCATGAGCCCCGCCGTGCGCGAGAAGGAACCCGTCATCCGGCAGGTGTTCGTCGGCGCCGGACCCGACACGCTGGTCCCGGACGCGCTGGAACGCAAGCTGTACGTCATCCGCCGCCGGGCCAGCAACGCCATCCGCGCGCTGAACTTCACGCACGGCGCCGAATACTACGTGCCCTCCATGTCGTGTCGCACGGTCATCTACAAGGGTCTGCTGCTCGCCACGCAGGTCGGCGAGTACTACCTCGACCTGCAGGACGAACGCGTCGTCAGTGCCCTGGCCCTGGTCCACCAGCGTTTCTCCACGAACACCTTCCCCGAGTGGCCGCTGGCGCACCCCTACCGCATGGTCGCGCACAACGGCGAGATCAACACCGTCAAGGGGAACTTCAACTGGATGCGCGCCCGCGAGGGCATCATGCAGAGCCCCGTGCTGGGCGACGACCTGAAGAAGCTCTACCCGATCTCCTTCGAGGGCGAAAGCGACACCGCCACCTTCGACAACGCCCTGGAACTCCTGACGCTGGCCGGGTACCCCATGGCGCACGCCGCCATGATGATGATCCCCGAGGCCTGGGAGCAGAACGCCAACCTCGACCCGCGCCGCCGCGCGTTCTACGAGTACCACGCCAGCATGATGGAGCCCTGGGACGGCCCGGCCGCGATGGTCTTCACCGACGGCCGTCAGGTCGGCGCCACGCTGGACCGCAACGGCCTGCGCCCCGCCCGCTACGTGCAGACCCGCGACGACCTGGTCATCCTGGCCAGCGAGTCCGGCGTGCTGCCCGTCCCCGAGAGCAAGATCGTGAAGAAGTGGCGCCTGCAACCGGGCCGCATGTTCCTGATCGACTTCGAGCAGGGCCGCATCATCGAGGACGACGAACTGAAAAACCAGTTCGCGTCCGCCAAGCCCTACGCGCAGTGGGTGGAGAACACCCGCTTCCGCCTGGACGACAGCGAGGAGACCGGCACGGTCGGGCAGTTCCGCGAGTCGCTGCTGGACCGCCAGCAGGCCTTCGGATACACCCAGGAGGACCTGAAGTTCCTGATGGGCCCCATGGCCCTGACCGGCGAGGAAGGCATCGGCAGCATGGGCAACGACAGCCCGCTGGCCGTGCTGTCCGGCAAGAACAAGCCGCTGTTCAACTACTTCCGGCAGCTGTTCGCGCAGGTCACGAACCCGCCCATCGACCCGATCCGCGAGTCGGTCGTCATGAGCCTCGTGTCGTTCGTGGGGCCGCGCCCGAACCTGCTGGACATCAACGCCGTGAACCCGCAGCTGCGCCTGGAAGTCGAGCAGCCCATCCTGGACTTCGACGACATGGCCCGCGTGCGCAACATCGAGGAACACACCCGCGGGAAGTTCAAGGCGTACGACCTCGACATCACCTACCCCGCCGAGTGGGGTGCGCGCGGCGTGGAAGCCAAACTGGCGACCATCAACGCCTGGGCGGTGGACGCCATCGAGAGCGGCCACAACATCATCGTCATCAGTGACCGCCGCGTGGACCGCGAACGCGTCGCGATTCCCAGCCTGCTGGCCCTGAGCAGCATCCACCACCACCTCGTGAAGGCGGGGCTGCGCATGAAGGTCGGTCTGGTCGTCGAGACCGGCGACGCCCGCGAGGTCCACCACTTCGCCGCGCTCGCCGGGTACGGCGCCGAGGCCATCCACCCGTACCTCGCGCTGGAAACGCTGATCAACCTGCACACCGACGTGCCCGGCATGCCCGCCCTGGCCGGCATCGACGCGCACAAGGCCATCTCCAACTACATCAAGGCGATCGGCAAGGGCCTGAGCAAGATCATGTCGAAGATGGGCGTCAGCACGTACATGAGCTACTGCGGCGCGCAGCTGTTCGAGGCGGTCGGCCTGAAGACCGACTTCGTGCAGAAGTACTTCTACGGCACGCCCAGCCAGGTCGGCGGGATCGGCATTTTCGAGGTGGCGGAAGAAGCCCTGCGCAACCACCGCGCGGCGTTCAGCGACGACCCCGTGCTGGCGCAGAACCTCGACGCGGGCGGCGAGTACGCGTGGCGCGTGCGCGGCGAGGAGCACATGTGGACGCCGGACTCGATCGCCAAGCTGCAGCACTCGGTGCGCAGCGGCAACTACGCCACGTTCGAGGAGTACGCCCGGATCATCAACGACCAGAGCAAGCGGCACATGACCCTGCGCGGCCTGTTCGAATTCCGTACCGACGGCGTCACGCCCGTGCCGCTGGAAGAAGTCGAAGCCGCCAGCGAGATCGTCAAACGCTTCGCCACGGGCGCCATGAGCCTCGGCTCGATCAGCACCGAGGCGCACACCACCCTGGCCGTCGCCATGAACCGCATCGGCGGCAAGAGCAACACCGGCGAGGGCGGCGAGGACCCCGCCCGCTATGAGCGCGAGATGCGCGGCGAGACCATCGGGGAGGGCCACACCCTCGCCAGCATCCTCGGCGAGAGCAGGGTTGAAGTGGATTACCCGCTGGAACCCGGCGACAGCCTGCGCAGCAAGATCAAGCAGGTCGCCTCGGGCCGGTTCGGCGTCACCACGAACTACCTGACGAGCGCCGACCAGATCCAGATCAAGATGGCCCAGGGCGCCAAGCCCGGAGAGGGCGGCCAGCTGCCCGGCGGGAAGGTCAGCGAGTACATCGGCTTCCTGCGCCACTCCGTGCCCGGCGTGGGCCTGATCAGCCCGCCCCCGCACCACGACATCTACTCCATCGAGGACCTCGCGCAGCTCATCCACGACCTGAAGAACGTCAATCCCCGCGCGGACATCAGCGTGAAACTCGTCTCCGAGGTCGGCGTGGGCACCATCGCCGCCGGGGTCGCCAAGGCCAAGGCCGACCACATCGTGATCGCCGGGCACGACGGCGGCACCGGGGCCAGCCCCTGGAGCTCCATCAAGCACGCCGGGTCCCCGTGGGAACTGGGCCTGGCGGAGACGCAGCAGACCCTCGTCCTGAACCGCCTGCGTGACCGCGTGCGCGTGCAGACCGACGGGCAGCTCAAGACCGGCCGTGACGTCGTGATCGCCGCGCTGCTCGGCGCCGACGAGTTCGGTTTCGCCACCGCGCCGCTGGTCGCGCAGGGCTGCATCATGATGCGCAAGTGCCACCTGAACACCTGCCCCGTGGGGGTCGCCACGCAGGACCCGGTGCTGCGCGCCCGCTTCCAGGGCAAACCCGAGCACGTCATCAACTTCTTCTTCTTCATCGCCGAGGAAGTCCGCGCCATCATGGCCAGCCTGGGTATCCGCTCCTTCGACGACCTGATCGGCCGCGCCGACCTGCTCGACACGAAAAAGGGCATCGAGCACTGGAAGGCGCAGGGCCTGGACTTCAGCCGCGTCTTCTACCGCCCCGAGGTGCCCGGGGAAGTCGGCGTGCGCCACCTCCACACCCAGGACCACGGCCTGAGCGGCGCGCTCGACCTGCAGCTGATCGAGAAGTGCCGCCCCGCCTTCGAGAAGGGCGAGAAGGTGCACTTCCTGCAGGACGTCCGCAACGTCAACCGCACCGTCGGCGCGATGCTGTCCGGCGAACTGACCCGCGTGCGCCCCGAGGGGCTGCCGGACAACACCGTGTTCATCCAGATGGAAGGCACCGGCGGGCAGAGTTTCGGCGCGTTCCTCGCCCCCGGCCTGACCCTGTACCTGATCGGCGACGCGAACGACTACACTGGCAAGGGCCTCTCCGGCGGCCGCGTGGCCGTGCGCCCCAGCATCGAATTCCGCGGCCGGGCCGAGGAGAACATCATCGTCGGGAACACCGTCCTGTACGGCGCGACCAGCGGCGAGGCCTTCTTCCGGGGCGTGGCGGGCGAACGCTTCGCCGTGCGCCTCAGCGGCGCCGAGGCCGTCGTGGAAGGCACCGGCGACCACGGCTGCGAGTACATGACCGGCGGGACTGTCGTCGTGCTCGGTCAGACCGGCCGGAACTTCGCGGCGGGCATGAGTGGCGGCGTCGCGTACGTCTACGACGTGGACGGCCAGTTCGAGAAGCGCTGCAACACCAGCATGGTGGACCTGCACCCCCTGCTGCCCGAGGACCAGCAGCTCGCCCAGACGGGCGGCGCCCTGCACCTGGGCCAGAGCGACGAGGCGCACCTGCGCCGCCTGCTCGAAAGCCACCACAAGTGGACCGGCTCGCAGCGCGCCTCCGAACTGCTGGACGACTGGGACAATACCCTGAAGCGCTTCGTCAAGGTCTTCCCCAAGGAGTACCAGCGCGCCCTGCGCGAACGCGCCCAGGCCGGAACCGTCCAGGCCGCCGACACGACCAGCATGCAGACCGCGCAGCCCGGCAACCCCGTCGCGGCGCAGGGCACGCTGACCAAGTAACACTCCGCTCCGTTCAGTGACGTGCTGAACGGAGCCGAGCGGATGCGAGTAAGAGTCTGGACGGGACTCAGGAGATGGAACAGCATGGCAGCGCCCTTCTGACATGGTGTGGAATCGGATGAGTCCCGTCGAAGCCCCCTCCCAGCGCCCGCCCAGTTCAGGCGGCGGGCGCTGCCCCCTACCGGAGCACGCATGAGCAAGATCACCGGCTTCCTCGACCAGCCGCGCATCAAGGACCAGTACGCCCCGGTCGACGCGCGCCTCAAGCACTACCACGAGTTCCTGCTCCCCCTGGCGCCCGACGCCGCCCGCCTGCAGGCGACCCGCTGCATGGACTGCGGCATCCCGTTCTGCAACAACGGCTGCCCCGTCGGGAACATCATCCCGGACTTCAACAACCTCGTGTACCAGGACGACTGGCGCAGCGCGCTGGACACCCTGCACTCCACGAACAACTTCCCCGAGTTCACGGGCCGCATCTGCCCCGCGCCCTGCGAGGCCGCCTGCACCCTGAACATCAACGGCGACGCTGTGGGCATCAAGAGCATCGAGCTGAGCATCATCGAACGCGGCTGGCAGGAGGGCTGGGTCACGCCGCAACCCCCCGCCGTGAAGACCGGGAAGAGGGTCGCCGTGATCGGCTCGGGTCCCGCCGGGCTGGCCGCCGCGCAGCAGCTCGCCCGCGCCGGGCACGACGTGACCGTCTTCGAGAAGAACGACCGCGTGGGCGGCCTGATGCGCTACGGCATCCCCGACTTCAAGATGGACAAGCACCACATCGACCGCCGCGTCGAACAGATGCAGGCCGAGGGCGTCACCTTCCGCACCGGCACCCTGGTCGGCGCGTGGCCCGAAGGCAGCCGGATCACGAACCTCAGCAAGCAGACCGTCACGCCCGACGAACTGAAAGCCGAATTCGACGCCGTGCTCCTCGCGGGCGGCGCAGAGCAGCCCCGCGACCTGCCCGTGCCCGGCCGCGACCTGGACGGTATTCACTTCGCCATGGAGTTCCTGCCGCAGCAGAACCGCGTGAACGCCGGGGACAAACTCAAGAAGCAGCTGCGCGCCGACGGCAAGCACGTCATCGTGATCGGCGGCGGCGACACCGGCAGCGACTGCGTCGGCACCAGCAACCGCCACGGCGCCGCGTCCGTGACCCAATTCGAGGTCATGCCGCAGCCGCCCGAACAGGAGAACAAACCCCTCGTGTGGCCCTACTGGCCCATGAAACTCCGCACCAGCACCAGCCACGAGGAAGGCGCAGTGCGTGAATTCGCCATCGCCACCAAGGAATTCATCGGCAAGGGCGGCAAGGTCACCGGCGTCAAGACCGTCCGCATGGAACTGAGGGACGGCCAGCTGACCGAAATCCCCGGCAGCGAGGAAATCCACAAGGCCGACCTCGTCCTGCTCGCCATGGGCTTCGTCAGCCCTGTCGGCAGCGTCATCGACGCCTTCGGCATCACCAAGGACGCCCGCGGCAACGCCCACGCCCACACCGACGAGGGCGGCTACCACACCAACGTCGACGGCGTGTTCGCCGCCGGGGACATGCGCCGCGGCCAGAGCCTCGTCGTGTGGGCCATCCGCGAGGGCCGCCAGGCCGCCCGCGCCATCGACCAGCACCTCATGGGCACCAGCGTCCTGCCCCGCTGAGCGTAGGCAGGGAAGAGGAGGCGGGCCTTCACGCCCGCCTTTTCGGTTTCGGCGATGTAAAGATCACTTGACAGTGCGGGGGACGGCCGGTTAGGGTGGGTCAAGCAAGCTTGACATGCTGGAGGCTCCCATGAAATCGGAACGAATGCCCACCCGCCGCGACCGCCAGTTCAGCCAGATGCGCCGCCTGGAACTGCTGTTCATCATCGTCTGCATCGCCCTGTTCCTGCTGGCTGCCCGCTACCCCACCAACTTCGGCGCCCACTGGACCCTGATGACCGCCTCCCTGATCGGCGGCCAGTTCATCTGGTTCCGGCAGTACCGCGTCCTCGACGAACGCGCCCGACTGCGTTTCCTGAAAGCCTGGATGGTCACCGGCATGTTCCTGTCGAACGCCGTCGCCCTGCTGCTCCTCTGGAGCTTCCTGTCCACGATGAACACCGCGGGCGCCCCGCTGACCACCCCGCCGCCCCTGCCGTTCTGGCCGGTGTACCTCGCCCTGGTCGGGTCCATGATGATCATGTGGGCCACCAACCGCTACCTGCGCTGGAAGGACGGCGAATGAACAACCGCCTGCGCGAACTCCGCACCGCGCGCGGCTGGACGCAGGCCGACCTCGCCGATCAGCTCGACGTGTCCCGCCAGACCGTCAACGCCCTGGAAACCGGCCGGTATGACCCCAGCCTGCCGCTGGCCTTCAAACTCGCCCGCCTGTTCGGGCAGCGCATCGAGGACATCTTCCAGGACGACCCCCAACCGTGACGAAACGGAAAGGCCGCGCCGCCCCAGGCAGGGGAGAGGCGCGGCCTCCTGCATGACTGATCAGGCTGGTCGGTGGAGGTTGACCTTGCCGGTGGCGAATTCGGCGGGGGCGCTGCTGTGTTCGTGGAGGATCACCCACCCGTTGCTGCCGGGGGTCAGGGTGAGTGTGATGCGGTTGTTCATGGCGCGCAGGCGTTCGCCGCTGGCGCTGAGGCCAGCGTAGGTGACGAAGGCGTGCACGAGGGCTAGATCGGGCGTGACGGTGCTGCGGACGTCGTCGAAGGTGACCTGCACCCGCTCGTCCCCGAGGCTGGCGAACCAGCTCTCGACCATGCCGCGCCACTGCTGCTGGCCGTCGTAGAGCCAGTGTTCCCACATGTCGTACACGGTGACATCGGGGTGGTACAGGGCGAGCAGGGCTTCGGCGTCGCGGGCGTACACGGCGTCGGCGTAGGCCTGGAGGAGCTGTTCGGGGGACATGGGCTACCGTACCACTGATTGCGTGTGGGCGGAATAGGCTATTCGATTTATGTTTTCTGGCTATGCGGCGTGATGCCCGAGTACCTGCGTGAGGGCCTGCACGACCTGCGGGTCGAAGTGCGTGCCGCTACCCTGCTGCACGAAGTGCAGGGCGTCGCCGGGTGTCCAGGCGGGCTTGTACGCGCGGGGGCTGGTCAGGGCGTCGAACACGTCGCACGCGGCGAAGATCCGGGCGGGCAGGGGAATGGCGGTGCCGCTGCGGCCGCGCGGGTAGCCGGTGCCGTCCCAGCGTTCGTGGTGCGCGGCGATCACGTCCAGTGCCTCGGGCGGCAGGAAGGGCAGCTGCCGGGCGAGGTTCAGGCCCTCGTCGACGTGCTGGCGCATGCGTTCACGCATGACGGGTGTGAGGGGCCCGGGGTGATGCAGGACGGTGTCGGGCAGGGTCAGTTTGCCGATGTCGTGCAGGTACGCGCCCCAGCGCAGGGCGTCCAGGGCGTCCGGGGCGAGGTGCATGGCCTGCCCGACGAGCATGGCGAGCTGCGTGACGCGGTCGGTGTGGCCGCGCGTGGCGCTGTCGCGGGCTTCCAGCGCGAGCCCCAGGGCGCGCAGGGCGTGCTCCTGTGCGTCGCGTTCGCGTTCCTCGGCGTTCAGGCGCGCGGCGACCAGCGTGACCAGTCCGGCCAGGGTGCGCAGGAGGTTGCAGTCGCTGGCACTCCAGTGCCCGGCGCTGCGGGTGATCAGGAGCGCACCCAGCAGCGCGCCGCTGCGTTCGCGGATCGGGGCGGCCAGCAGGGTGGGCTGCTGCGGGGTGGGCGGCAGGTTCAGCAGGTCCGTGGCGTGCTCCAGGCGGCGCAGGACGTCCGGCGGCAGCGTGGGCAGTGGGGCGGGGCCCTGACCGACCCGGACGGGATAGCTGGGGGCGCGGCTCAGGGCGGCGTCCTGACCGTCCAGGGGGGCTGGCTCGTGGTCGCAGCGCTGGTAGTACGCGGCGGCGCTGGCGCCGGTGTGGCCCGTGATGGTCTGGAGGACGGGGGTCAGTGCGCTGGACAGGCTGCTGGCCGTCAGGCCCACCTGCGTGAGGTGCAGGGTGAGTTCGCTGGGGGGCGGGCCGCTGTCCATGGGTAGTTCACTATCGCACGCCAGCGTGGAAAAGTTCACATAAATGTGTGAAGGGGTGGCCTGTTGACCACCCCTCCCGCCCGACTGTGAAGTCGCGTCAGGGAATCGGGAAGCCGCCCGCGAAGGCGTGCACCTCGGCCTTGACGTCCTCGCCTTTCAGGGCGCGGTCGATCAGGTCCGCGACGGTCAGCATGTCGCTCTCGACCATGCCGCGCGTGGTGACGGCGGGCGTGCCGATGCGGATGCCGCCGCCGTGCAGGATCTTCTCGGTATCGTACGGCAGGGTGCTCTTGCTGATCGTGATGTGGTTGGCGTCGAGCAGGCGCGTGGCCTTCGTGCCGTTCAGGCCCTGGGGGCGCAGGTCGAGCACGAACAGGTGGTTGTCGGTTCCGCCCGACACCACGCGGTACCCCTTGTCCTGGAAGGCCTTCGCGAGCGCCTGCGCGTTACGGATGATCTGCGCGGCGTACGCCTTGAAGTCGTCGGTCAGGCACTCGCCGAACGCGACGGCCTTCGCGGCGATCACGTGTTCCAGCGGCCCGCCCTGGTAACCGGGGAACACCGCGCGGTCGATCTTCGCGCCGAGTTCCGGGTCGTTGGACAGGATGATCCCGCCGCGCGGCCCGCGCAGGGTCTTGTGGGTGGTGCTGGCCACCACGTGCGCGTGCGGCAGCGCGTTCGGGTGCACGCCCGCCGCGATCAGCCCCGCGATGTGCGCGATGTCCGCGAACAGGATCGCGCCGACCTCGTCGGCGATCTCGCGGAACGCCGCGAAGTCGATGGTGCGGCTGTACGCGCTGGCCCCCGCGATGATCATCTTCGGCTGGTGCTCGTGTGCCAGACGGCGGACCTCCTCCATGTCGATGAGTTCCGTCTCGGGGTTCACCTTGTAGCCCACGATCTGGTAGCGCAGCCCGGAGAAGTTCACGGGGTTCCCATGCGTCAGGTGCCCGCCGTGGCTGAGGTCCATGCCCAGCACCACGGAGCCCGGCTCGATCAGCGCGTTGTACACCGCGAGGTTCGCGCTCGACCCACTGTGTGGCTGCACGTTCGCCCAGGCCGCGCCGAACAGTTCCTTCAGACGGTCGATGGCGAGCTGCTCGATGCGGTCGACGACCTCGCAGCCGCCGTACCAGCGCTTGCCGGGGTAGCCCTCGGCGTACTTGTTCGTCACGATGCTGCCCTGCGCCTCGCGCACCGCCGCCGACGTGAAGTTCTCGGAGGCGATCAGTTCCAGGCCGTGGCGCTGCCGCTCGGCCTCCTGGGCGATCAGGTCAAACAGGGCCGTATCACGGGCGGTGGTGGGTTCGGCGGTGCTGGTCATGACGTCACGGTAACACCCCCCCACCACGCGGGTCGGGGGGGTGTCTTTGCAGGTCAGACGAGTCCGCCCCTCAGGTGGGGGCGGCGCGGCCCATCATGCGCCGCACCTCGCGCAGTTCCTCCGGCCCGGCCAGCACGAGCACGTGATCCCCACCGCGCAGGTCGGTCGCGCCGCGCGGAATCAGGTACTCCCCGGCGCGGTTGACCAGGATCACCAGCGCCTCGGGCGGCAGTTTCAGGTCCACGATGCGCTGCCCGTCCGCCTCGCTGCCGGGCGTGACCTCCACCTCGACCATGTTGTTGCGGTCGTGCCCGGTGGGCGTGTACGTGATCGGGGACGCCGCGTTCACCGGCAGCGCCTCGCGCACGTGCAGGAAGCGCGCCACGAGCGTCAGGGTGGTGCCCTGCAGGAGCACGCTGACGAGCACGATGAAGAACACGATGTTGAAGAGCGTCTGCGCCTGCGGCACGCCCGCCAGCAGCGGGAAGGTCGCCAGGACGATCGGCACCGCGCCGCGCAGACCCACCCACGCCACCATGCTCTTCTCGTTCAGCGGCATCTTCGCGCGGGCCAGCGCCAGGTACACGCTGACCGGCCGCGCCAAGAACACCAGCACGAGCGCGCACGCGATCGCCAGCCCCGCCGTGGGCAGCAGGTCGTGCGGGTTCACGAGCAGCCCCAGCGTGAGGAACATCGCGACCTGCATCAGCCACGACAGCCCGTCGTGGAAGCCGATCAGGGACCGCTTGTGGATGAAGTCCGCGTTGCCCAGGATCACGCCCGCGATGTAGATCGCCAGGAAGCCGCTGCCGCCCGCGACCGCCGTGCCCGCGAAGATCGTCAGGGCCAGCGCCAGGGACAGCACCGAGTACAGGCCCTCGAACTGCAGTTGCAGGCGGTTCAGGACCCACAGCGCCGCGCGGCCCAGCACCACCCCGAACACGGCGCCCAGCAGCATCTGCTTGATGAACAGCGGCACGATGCCCAGCACGCCCAGTTCCGGGTGCGCCATCAGGTCCAGGATGCCGACCGTCAGGAAGACCGCCATCGGGTCGTTCCCGCCGGACTCGAACTCCAGCAGCGGGGCCACCTCGCCCTTGAGGCCCAGCTGCCGCTCCTTGAGGACGCTGAACACCGCGCTGGCGTCCGTGCTGCTGACGATGGCGCCCAGCAGCCACGCCGTTAGCCACGGCAGCCCGAAGGCGTAGTGCACGAACGCCGCCATGATCCCGGCGGTGCCCAGCACCCCGACCGTCGCCAGGCTCAGGCCGCGGCGCACCACGGGCCGCGTGTGCGCCCAGTTCGTGTCCAGGCCGCCCTGGAACAGGATGAAGCACAGCGCCACCGTCCCGATCGCCTGCGCCAGCCGGTAATCGTGGAACTGGATGCCCAGCCCGTCGGACCCCGCGACCATGCCCACGCCCAGGAACAGCAGCAGGCCCGGAATGCCCAGCCGGCCTCCGATGCGGCTCATGAGCAGACTCATCAGCAGCAGGACCCCCACCACCAGCAGGAACACTTCGGCGTGCACTTCACCCATGCGGTCTCCAGATCATGTGGGTCATCTTTTCATGCGCCTGGACACGCAAAACAGGACCGGCCGCCCAGAAGCGGGCCGCCGGTCAGGAACGTGAAGATCAGATGAAGATCAGAGGTCGCCGGCCAGCCAGCGCACGATGTTCTTGCCCATCGTGGCGTTGCTGAGGTTCGGCCAGTTGTTGTACGTGCCGGTGCTGCCGTCCGAGTACGTGTTGTCCCCGAAGGTGCTGCTGTCGCCCCACATCGCCACGCGGCCCGACCCGACGCTGTTCACCGCGAGGTAAGTCTTGCCGCCCGTGCCCATCAGCGCCGTGCCCGCCAGAACGTCCACGCTGGTGCCCACGTACACCCCGGCGCTGCTCACGCCGCTGAGGATCGGGTGGGTGGTCAGGGGCGTGGCCGTGAGGACCGGGTCGCTGAAGCTGGAGTTGAACGACGCGTTCAGGCCGAAGATCACGTCACTGTTCAGGCTGGCCTGCAGGCTCGTGCTGACGCTGGCGGGCGTGCTGCCGTCCCAGCCGTCGAACACCTCCGGGCTGTCCCAGCCGCTGTTGTTGCGGTCACTGGCGCGGTGATCGGTGATCATGAACACCCCACCGCCATTCTGCACGAAGGTCTGGATCGCGGCGCGCTCGGCGTCGCTGAACGGATTCTGCGGCTCGGGAATGACCAGCACCGACGCGCCCGACAGGCTGGTCGAGGTGATGCTCGTGCCGGTCACGCTGCTCACCGTGTACCCCAGGCCGCGCAGGGCAGTCGCGTAATCGCTGTACGCCCCGTCGATGCGCCAGTCGGCGTTCCCGGCGTCCTCGGCCTTCGTTAGGTCGAACAGGACCTTCTTCCCGGTCGTGCCGCCCCCACCGCCGGTCCCGCCCCCGTTCGCCGCGCCGGGCGTGGCTGCCTGGACCTTGAAGTCCACGCTGTTCGCGTTCGTGTCCGCCCCGTCCGGCACGCGTGCCAGGGCACTGCCCGCGCCGGTCGTGGGCGCCGAGCTGCCCTCGCCCCTGTTGCTGGTCGGCGAGCCGTACGCCACCGCGTCGATGATCGTGGTGCTCTTCAGCAGACGCAGGCTGCCCGCCCCGTTGTTCAGATCCGCGCCCGCGTTCACCAGCGTGCGGCTGGTCACGGTCGTGTCCTGCGCCACCACGAAGTACCCGCTCGCCGGGATCGTCCCGGACAGCGTGATCGTGCGGTACTGCGTGCCCGCCGTATCGAACGCCGCCAGCGTGTACCCGCTCAGACTCGCGCCTGCCGGGCCCTTCAGCTCGATGAACGTCCCCACGTCCGTGCTGGGCGAGTCGTAGTACAGCTCGTTGATGACCGGCTCACCCGCCGCCGCCAGGGCAGACAGGTTCGGCGCCGCCGAGGCGGGGGTGCGACCACAGGAAGACAACGCAAGGGAAACGGAGGCCAGCAGCACGAAGCCGCGCCGGACAGTTGAATTGAACATCGGAATACCATTCTGCCCCCAGTTGTCAAGCAGATGTCAACACCGCCCGGTCACTTGTGCCCCGCCTGCGCCCGGACCTGCTACCCTGAACCCCATGACGCCCCGGACCGGTACACCTTCGCCGTTTACCCGCACCGGGGTCACGCTCGCCTGAACAGGTCGCAGCGCGTCACCCCGCCCGCACCCGCGAGGCGGGGCTTTTTCATTCCCCCCACAGGAGGAACCACAGCCATGCAGCACGAAGCCATCCCCGAAATCCAGGCGGCCACCACCCTCGAAGCGCTCCAGACCGTCAAGACCAAATACGTCGGCAAGAGCGGCCTCGTCACCCGCGAACTCGGCACCCTCGGAAAACTCCCCCCCGAGGAACGCAAGACCCGCGGCGCCGAGATCAACGCCGTCCGGCAGGCCATCCAGGAGGCCCTCGACACCCGCGAAACCACCCTGAAACGGGAAGCCCTCGACGCCCAGCTGGCCAGCGAGGCCATCGACGTCACCCTCCCCGGCCTCCCCCTCCCGGCGGGCGGTCTGCACCCCATCAACCGCGTGTACGACGACCTGACCGGCATCTACGAACGCCTCGGCTACACCGTCGTCGAAGGGCCCGAAGTCGAGGACGAACACCACAACTTCGAAGCCCTGAACGTCCCCTGGTACCACCCCGCCCGCGACCTCCAGGACACCTTCTGGCTCGAGGACGGCCGCCTGCTGCGCACCCACACCAGCCCCATGCAGATCCGCTACATGGTCGACCACGAACCCGACCTGAAAATCGTCGTGCGCGGCAAGGTCTACCGCTACGAAGCCACCGACGCCACCCACGAAAGCATGTTCCACCAGCTCGAAGGCCTCGTCGTCGGCGACCACATCAACATGGCCGACCTGAAAGGCACCATCGCCGAGATGGCCCGCGGTCTCTACGGCCCCGGCGCCAAGGTCCGCTTCCAGCCCAGCTACTACCCCTTCGTGGAACCCGGCGCGGACTTCGCCGTGTACTGGGACAACCCCCGCGGCGAAAGCAAATGGCTCGAACTCGGCGGGTGCGGCATGGTCCACCCCAACGTCTTCAAGGCGGTCGACGACCTCCGCGAAGCGCAGGGCAAGGAGCGCGTGTACGAAGGCAAGACCGGCTTCGCGTTCGGCCTCGGCCCGGAACGCATCGCCATGCTCAAGTACAAGATCCCCGACATCCGCTACTTCTACGCTAACGACCCCCGCGTCATCGGGCAGTTCCGGGGAGAACTGGAGTGAGGGCCCGCGCCGTCGCCATCATCCTCAACAAGGCCACCACCGACAGCGCCGAGGTGCTACTCATGCTCCGGCGCAAGGCGGGCCGCGCGTACGCCACGCTGCCCGGCGGCGGCATCGAGCCCGGCGAGACGCCCGCCCAGGCCTGCATCCGCGAGGTGCTGGAGGAAGTGAACCTGACCGTCACCGTCGGCCCGGAACTCCTCGTGCTGGAGAACATCGGCAACCTGGAACACTACTTCCAGGCGCACGTGCAGTCCGGCGAGATGCGCCTCGGCGATGGCCCCGAAGCGATCCGCAGCAGCGACGAGAACTGGTACTCGCCGCAGTGGGTGCCCCTCACGGACCTCAATGCCGTGAACCTTGTCCCCGAGCGGGCGCGGGAACTGGTGCGCGAGGTGGCCGCGCGATGAACCGCCCACCTTCACTCTCCCCCTTCAGGGGGGAGATGTCCCGCAGGGACAGATGGGGTGAGTCGAGCCGGAACCCAGGCGCGGTAAATCGTCCACGGTCTCGTCGTGATGCCGGTTCGGTTCACCCCCTCCCAGCCTCCCCCCTCAAGGGGGAGGAGCTAAAAGCCCTTTCTGATGTCCAGAACCTGCTGGATTCGTTCGAGGACGCCGGGGAGGTTGCTGCGCACTTCGTTGTTCCAGAAGCGCAAAGTCTGGAAGCCGTGGTCGAGCATGTCGGCGTCTCGTTCCCGGTCGGGGTCGCTGTTCAGGTGTTGGCTGCCGTCGAGTTCGATGACAAGGGTGCGTTCATAGCAGACGAAGTCCGCGACGTACCGGCCCATGGGTTCCTGTCTGCGAAACGTCACGCCGAGTTGTCTGCGGCGCAAGTGCTGCCACAACAGGATTTCTTCAGGGGTCATGCGTCTGCGCAGCATGCGGGCGACGTCGGTGGATGGGCTGGTGCGCGCGTCATGTGGGGTCACGCCGCAGTGTAATTGCGTTGTTCTCCCTCCCCCTTCAGGGGGGAGGGTCGGGGAGGGGGTGAACCGCGGTGCTGCCCCCGACCAACTCAAGAGGTACTCAATGAAAATTCCGTATTCGTGGTTGAAGGAACTGGTGCCGGGTCTGCCGGTGGTGTCGGAGCTGGAGCCGATCTTCGCGCAGCTGGGTCTGCCGCTGGAGGGCGTGGAGGAGGTCGCGGCGCCGCCTGCGGGGGTGTTGCTGGTGGCGGTGAAGGCGGCGGAGGCGATGCCGGGCACGCAGCTGACGAAACTGACGCTGGATGTCGGTGAGCACGGCGAGAAGGTCATCGCGTCGGGTGCGGGGAACGCGGTGGGCCTGCAGGCGGGGACGATGCTGGCGCTGGTGTCGCCGGGCACGGAGCTGGGTGGCATGACGTATGGCGTGCGGGCGTTGCAGGGCGTGGAGTCGTGGGGCATGGCGGCCAGCGCGAAGGAGCTGAGCCTGGGCGAGAGCAGCGCGGGCCTGATGCTGTTCCCGGCCGGGACGGCGAAACCGGGGACGCCCCTGCGCGAGATGTGGGCGGCGGATCACGTGCTGGACGTGGAGGTCACCCCGAACCGCGCGGACGTGCTGAGTGCGCTGGGGCTGGCGCGGGATCTGGCGGCGTTCCTGAAACTGGACCTCGTGCAGCCCCCGATGGGGCCGCAGGCGGTGGGGGAGGGCGAAATCCGCGTGTCCCTGCCGGAGAAGGGCATCCGCATCGAGCGGGACCCGACGCAGAAGCTGCGCTTCGGCTGCGACCGCTTCGTGGCCCGCACGGTCAGTGGGCTGCGCAACGGCCCGGCGCCGCTGTGGATGCAGCGTCGCGTGACGCTGGCGGGCATGCGGTCCATCGACCTGATCGTGGATACCAGCAATTACGTGATGCTGGAACTGGGTCAGCCGACGGCGCTGTACGACCGCCGGGACGTGCGTGGCGATCAGATTCTCGTGGCGTTCGGGCTGCGTCAGGGCGAGCGGGTGCGGGATCTGCTGGGCAATGAGCATGAGGTCGGCCCGGAGGACCTGCTGATCCTCGACGGCGCGCAGCCCGAGGTGTCCACGGTGGCGGACGCCTTCGAGACCGCCGGGCAGCCCAAACTGGGTGACACGGTGCTGGGCATCGCGGGCATCGTGGGCGGTGACCACGGGCACGTCCGGGCGGACACGACGGACGTGGTGGTCGAGGTGGCGCATTTCGACCCGGTGCTGCTGCGCCGCACGAGCACCCGCCTGGGCCTGAAGACGGACGCCGTGTACCGCTACGAGCGTGGCGTGGACCCCCTGCTGCCCGAACGCGCGGCGGCCCGACTGGTGGGCCTGCTGGGCGACGCGGGCGGGCAGGTGCACCCC
Organism: Deinococcus hopiensis KR-140; assembly: GCA_943327755.2. Taxonomy (GTDB): domain Bacteria; phylum Deinococcota; class Deinococci; order Deinococcales; family Deinococcaceae; genus Deinococcus; species Deinococcus hopiensis_A. Next base: position 120,594 of record CALPYF020000005.1, on the reverse strand, counting down.
GGCGCGACCGTCGTGGGCGACCCGGAGATCCCGGGCCGGATCGAGGCGACGGGCGAGCAGATCCGCGCGCTGCTGGGCATGCCCGTGGACACCGAGGAGATGCGCGGCATCCTCACCCGCCTCGGCTGCGTCGTGGAGGGCGAAGGGGACGCGCTGAGCGTCCTGCCGCCCTCGTGGCGGGTGGACATGGCGATCTGGCAGGACCTCGCGGAGGAGGTCGCGCGCCTGCACGGCTTCGTGCACCTGCCCGAGAGCCTCCCCACCCTGCGCGTCCACGAGAGCAACGTCGGCGCGGAGAAGCCCGGCGTGGCCCGCGCGACGCTGCGCCGCACCCTGGCCGGACTGGGCGCGCAGGAGGTCGTCACGTATACCTTCACCAGCGACGAGGAAGCCGGGAAGGCCCGCACCGAGCGGCCCGGCGTGCGCCTGCGCAACCCCCTGACCGCCGACCGCACCGGACTGCGCACCGCGCTGTACCCCAGCCTCGTGAAGGCCGCGCAGGCCCACGCGAAGGGCGACCGCGCGCTGATCTTCGAGATGGGCCGCATCTTCCCCGCCAGTGGCGAAACGGAACGCGTCGGCCTGCTGATGCGCGGCCCGCTGGCGCCCCGCACCGATCAGGCGGGCGTCACCGGGGACTTCCGGGCGTTCAAGGGCCTCGTGGAATCCCTGGCGGGCACCCTGGGCGCCAGCTTCGAACTGCGCCAGCTGCGCGGCGACGCCGTCCCAGCGGCCCTGCACCCCGGCATCGCGGGCGAGGTCGTCTGGAACGGGCAGAGCGTCGGCTGGCTCGGCGCACTGCACCCCGAGATCGCCCAGGCGTTCGGCCTGAAGGGCGACACCTTCCTGATGGAGGCCGCGCTGCCCCTGCCGGGCCGCGAGTGGGCGTTCCGTGACCCCAGCCGCGCCCCCGCCGCGTGGCGCGACCTCGCCGTCATCACCCCCGCAGGCGTCAGCTACGGCGAGATCGCCGCGCTGCTGCGCGAACACGGCGGCACCCTGCTCGAAAGCGTGGAACCCTTCGACGTGTTCACCGGCGAGCAGATCGGCACGGGCAACCGCTCCGTCGCCGTGCGCCTCGTCTTCCGCGGCGACCGGACCCTCACCGACGCTGAAGTCGATCCCGTCATGGACGCCCTCATGGGCGCCGTGCGCGCGCAGGGCTGGAACATCCGCGAGAAGTAAGCGGGCTGTGCGCTCTGAGCCACGCGCTCTGAGCGGGCAGAGGAGGCCAGGGCTGCGTGCTCTGGCCTTCTCTGATTACTGGTCTGGAGTGTCCCCGTGCGTGCGCCACCAGCGGAGATTGGCTCGGATCAGTTCGCCGCTCAGGTCCTCTTCGGGGGGGAGGTCGTCGGGACTGAACCACCCGACCTCCAGCACCTCGCCGTCCTGGGGAGTGAGGGTGCCGGTGACGCCGTGGGTGCGGTACAGGACGGAGACGTTGTCGATGACGTGTCCGTTGGGGTACGTGAAGCGGTACTCGGGTCCGGCGAACATGTGCAGTGGCTCCAGGTGGGCGGCGCGCAGGCCGGTCTCCTCGAACAGTTCCCGCGCCGCAGTTTGCGCGAAGGTCTCGCCGGGTTCCAGGCTGCCGCCGGGCAGGGTCCATAGGCGGGTGTGCCCGTGCCGCAGCAGCAGGAGGCGACGCCGGTCGTCGGTGACGAGGACGTTCGAGCCGGGCGCGAACCAGGGGCGCGGGCCGATCACGCGCCGCAACTCCATCAGGAAGTTTCCGACCGGTGGCGCGGGTGGCGTGGGCGCCAGGGGCAGGGGTGGGAGGCCCGCTCGGGCGCGCAGGACGTTCAGGCTGGCACGGTTGGCGTTGTTGCTGAGGTCCGGCAGGGCGTCCAGCGGGAACCAGAGGAGTTCCAGCGTCTCGCCGCTGTCGTCCGGCGCGGCCCGTTCCAGCGCGGCGGCGGGGAGCGTGCCGTGGGCGCGCATCCCGATGATGTAGATTTCGTGCCCGTTCGGGTAGCGGTGGAACAGCTCCGGGCCGTCCTGCAGGCCCTCGGGCAGTGGCAGCAGCGTCAGGTCCGGGCAGTGTAGCCCGGTCTCCTCGAACAGTTCGCGGCGGGCGCCGGTCAGGAAGTCTTCGCCGGGTTCCAGCGCGCCGCCCGGTTCGCTCCACAGGCCGTCGTCGCCGCGGCGTTGCAGCAGCACCCGCCCATGCTCGTCCTGAATCAGCGCGCCTGCCGAAGCCGCCATCAGGGGCGCGTTGCCCCAGACCTCACGCAGTTCCATCAGGGTCATCAGGGCTTACGGTACCCTGCCGGGTGATGAGGACCGATGCTGCGCCGCTGCGCGTGCTGTTCGTGACCGACGCGCCCGCCGTGGGCGGCAGCGAGGTCTACATGCGCGAGATCATTCCCCCCATGCGCGCCCACGGGGTGCACGCCGAGGTCGCCCTGCCGGATGTGCCGGGCACCGCCGACTTCCGCGCGCAGCTTCAGGAACGCGGCATTCCCGTGCACGCCTACCGCACCCTGGACGAGGTCGCCCGCGTGGAGGCGCAGGGCGCCGACCTGACGATCCTGAGCAGCTGGAATCCGCGCGGGTACCGCAAGTACTACCGCGCGCTGCGCGGGCCGTTCGTGTCGCTGGTGCACGATCAGCTCATGCTGCACATTCCGGGCCTGCCGCAGGGCGTGTACCGCGCGTGCTACGAGTGGCTGCAGGCGGGGGACATCCGCGGCGCGCAGCACGTGATCACCGTGTCCGAGTGGGGCGCCGAGTACCTGCGGTGCCATCACCGCATGACCCAGGTGCACGCGGTCCCGAACGGCGTGGACACCGTGAAGTTCCGCCCCGGCGACCCGCAGGAACGCGCCGCGCTGCGGGAGCGCCTGGGATTCAAAGGTTTCACGGTGCTGAACCCGGCCCGCATGAGCATCGAGAAGAACCACCCGGCGGTCATCGCGGCGGCGTGGCAGGCGCCGGAACTGCACTTCATGCTCGTCGGCACCGGGTACCTGGAACCCGCCCTGAAACGCGCCGCGCCGCGCAACGTGACGTTCCTGGGCAAACGGCACGACATGCCCGAGCTGTACCGCGCGGCGGACGTGGTGCTGCAACCCACCATCGCGGAGAACCAGTCCCTGGCGACCCTGGAGGCCCTGGCGAGCGGCACGCCGGTCGTCACGAACGATATCCCCGCGCAGCGCGAACTGATCCGCATGGGCCAGGAGGGTCTGCTCGTGCGCGGCGGCGCGCCCGGCTACGCGGCGGCCCTGCGCGCCCTGGCCGCCCACCCGGACGCCCTGCGCCGTATGGGGATCGCGGCGCGCCAGAGCGTGCTGAACGGGCACACGCTGGACGGCAACGCCCGCCACCTCGCCACGCTGCTGACCCAACTGGCACAGGCGGAACGGGCCGGGCGCTGACCGCGCGGGACAGTCACTGAATCTCAGCCGTCGTAGAAGGTCTCGATGCGCTGGCGGGCCAGTTCGGGGCTGAGTTTCAGGGCGGCGTTGCGCAGCAGCCGGGCCGGGCCGCGCAGCTGGCCGATCTGGCCCAGGTGCCGGGACTGCTGCACCATGCTGTTCGCGGTGCCCTCGCGGGCGCGCTGGTAGGCGGGCAGCGCCAGTGAGAGCGGCAGCCCGCTGCACAGCGCCTGCGCCAGGGCGTCGGCGTCCTGCAGGGCCTGCGCGGCGCCCTGCCCGAGGTTGGGGGTGGTGGCGTGCGCGGCGTCCCCGATCAGGACGGCCCGGCCCCGGTGCCAGTGCGGCAGCGGGTCGATGTCGCTGAGTTCCACCGGGTGGATGTGGTCCTCCTGCGTATGGGCAATGAGTTCGATCACCTGGTCGGGGAAGTCGCTGTACTCGCGCAGCAGGTCGGTCTTCCTGCGGGTCTGCCCGGGGGCGGTGTGGATGGGCGCGTGCCAGTACGTGACGCCGGGCGCGATCCGGAAGAACGTGAAGCGGTGCCCGCGTCCCCAGAACTCCACGAAGGAATCTCGGAATTCGGGCAGCGGGTCGATGTTCGTCAGGCCCCGGTACGCGATCTGCCCGGTGCTGACCAGCCGCGCCTCGGGCATCAGCAGGTCGCGGGCGCGGGAGACGCGGCCCTCGGCGTCCACGAGCAGCCCGGCGTTCACGCGGGTGCCGTCCGTGAAGGTCACGGCGACCTGATGCGCGTCCTGCGTGAGGCCCAGCAGGCGGCGCCCGGTATGCACCGTGCCGTCCGGGAGACTGGCGGCCAGCGCGCGGTGCAGCGCCGTTCTGGAGATCGCGTACAGGCCGCGGCCATGCGTGCGGGCCACCTCGCGCTGGTCGCGGTGGTACAGCACGCGCCCGCCCGCGTTGATGATCTGCATGTCGCGCAGGGCGAGCCCGTGGGTGTCCAGCACATCCGCCACGCCCAGCCGTTCCAGGATGCGGGCGCTGTTCGGCGGGATGATCAGCCCGCCCCCGATGGACTGGAGCTGCGGCGCGGCCTCGTGCACGTGGATGGACTGGCCGCGCAGGGTCATGGCGCGGGCGAAGGCCAGGCCGCTGATGCCGGCCCCGACGACGTGAATGTTCATGGGCACCCTCCGGGGGTGGGAATGACGAAGGCGGGCGCGGCTTTTCGCCGTGCTGGACGTTGTTAAGCTCAGTATTTGCCCGGGCGGGTGGGCCGGTTGTCCCGTCCGGGTGCCGGCGCGAACCTGCGCCCGCTCACACCTGACCCTGAACGCGGCTGTTATGCTGCTGTGCTTGATGCGGTGCCCCTAGGGCGGCCCGCGCGCAGGTGACAGGTGAGGGGCCGCCACAGCGTCCCGAAAAGGGGTGAAGTGACGTGACGGCAGCCGAACAGATTCAGGATCAGGTGTTTCCCGCGCCCATCAAGACCGTGGAGGCGGGCAGCGCCGCCGAACGTGCGGGCGTGCGCCCGGGCGACGTGCTGCTGCGCGTGAACGGGCAGGCGGTCACGGACGTCCTCGCGTACCGCCACCTGCTCTCGCAGGGCCGGGCGACGCTGGAGATCGCCCGCCCGCAGGAGGCGCCGCGCGTGATGACCGGCGTGCCCGGCACCGCGCAGGACCACCACCGCCTCTTTCTGCCCACGGCGCCCAGCCTGGACGACACGTTCACGTTCAGCGTCGAGTGGGAGGACCCGGGCCTGGAGTTCGAGGAGGTGCTGTTCGACGGCATCAAGAAGTGCGCGAACAAGTGCGACTTCTGCTACGTGCACCAGATGCCGCGCGGCTTCCGCAAGAGCCTGTACATCATGGACGACGACTACCGCCTGTCGTTCCTGTACGGCTCGTTCGTGACGCTGACGAACCTCTCCGAGAACGACATCCGGCGGATTGAGGACGAGAACCTCTCGCCGCTGTACGTGTCGGTCCACACCGCCAACCAGGACCTGCGCCAGGACATGATGAAGTGGTGGCGCCTGAAGGTGAAGGACCCCCAGGCCGTGCAGATCCGCTCCATGATCGAGCGGCTGGAGCAGATCGACCTGTACACGCAGATCGTGCTGGTCCCCGAACGCAACGACCGCGAGAACCTCGACGAGACCGTGGAGTACCTGTCGAGCCGCCCGAACGTGATCAGCGCGGCGGTCGTGCCGATCGGCCTGACCAGCCACCGCACGAACCTCCCGGACGTGCGCGTGTTCTCCCGCGAGGAAGCGCAGGACACCCTGCGCCGCCTGAACGTGTGGCGCAGGCAGTTCCTCGCCGAGCGCGGCACCCGCTTCGTGTTCCCGTCGGACGAACTGTACCTGCTGGCCGGGGAGCCCCTCCCCAGCGAGGAGGAGTACGAGGGGTTCCCCATGCTGGAAAACGGCGTGGGCATGATCCGCGACTTCCTCACCGAGGGCGTCCCGGAACTGCCCGCCGCGCTGCCCGAACCCCGGCGTGTGATCCTGGGCACCGGCACGCTGTTCGCCGAGTCCCTGGACCGCGCCGTGGAACCCCTGCGGGCCATTGGAGGGCTGAGCATCGAGGTGCGCGCCGTCGAGAACAAGACCTTCGGCAAGGTCACGACTGTCGCGGGGCTCCTCACGGGCCGCTGCTTCCGGCACGCCGTGAAGCCCGGCGAGGCCGACCTGCTGATCGTGCCGCCCACCACCCTGCGCTACGGCACGGAACTCATGCTGGACGACGTGAGCCTGGACGACCTGCGCGCCGAACTGCGCATGGACATCCGTTCGGGTGGCTCCACGCTGGGTGAACTGACCCGCGTGATCCTCCAGGGAGCGCAGAGCAGCGGTCCGCAGTTCGGCATGAGCGCCCACGCCGTCAAGGACACTGCCGAACCCATCTCGGTGCAGGTCGCCGAGCAGAACATGCGCGGGCAGGCGTAAGCCCCCGGCACCTTTCTGTCTAGGCAGGTGCGGGCCCGGGAGGATTGTCCCGGGCCCGCACCGCCTGACACACTCCGGACATGCTGAGTGGATTTCAGAAGTTCCTGCTGCGCGGCAACCTCATCGATCTCGCGGTGGGCGTCATCATCGGCGCGGCCTTCAGCGGCGTCGTGAAGACCTTCACCGAAGGCGTCATCATGCCGATCATCGGCATCTTCGGCGGCGTCCCGAACTTCGACGCGCTGCAGTTCACGGTGAATGGCAGCATCTTCAAGTACGGCACGTTCCTCACGGCGCTCGTCAGTTTCCTGATCACCGCGACCGTCATCTACTTCTTCGTCATCACGCCCTTCAACCGCCTGATGGAACGTTTCAAGCGCGAGGAGAAACCCGCCGTGGCCGAACCCAGCAACGAGGAGAAGCTGCTGGCCGAGATCCGCGACGAACTGCGCCGCCGCCCCTGACCGGCGGCCCCGTGAAGTTCCCCGGGCCTGCGGGTACCGGGGACTCTCGGGTCGGCCGTCACTTCAGGAGGTTCAGGGTCGCGCCGTACAGCCCGATGAAGGTGTCCTCGTTCAGTGTGTCCGGGGCATTCCAGGTGGCGCTCACGCAGTACGTGCGCCCGGTCAGGGTGGTGACCTGCGTGGTCAGGTTCAGCACGCCGGGCTCGCTGCCACCCTTGTAGCTCACGCTGCGGAAGCGGGCCGGGTCGGCCACGCCGGGGTTCAGCTGCGTCTCCTTCAGGGCCGCCACCCCGGCCATCAGGCGGCACAGCGTGGCGGGCGTGGCGAACCACTCCACGTCCCGCGCCAGGGTTCCGCCACCTGCGAAGTCGGCGGCGGCGGGCAGCGGCGCCACGCGGGCGCGGTCCAGCACCGCGCGCCGCGCGGGCACGTTCAGGACGGCGGCGCGGTACCCGGCGAGCAGCGCGGCGTTCGCGGGGTTCTTCAGGGCGAAGGCCTCGCGGGTGCTCGGGAAGGGCCGCTGGCCGAACCGGGCCTCCACGCCCGCGCGGCCCACCACGCCCAGCAGCAGGTCGGTGGCGGTGTTGTCACTCTGCGCGATCATCCGCGCCGCCAGGTCCCGCAGCGTGTAGCGGCTGCCCGTGAGGGCGTCCTGCAAGGTGCCGCTGGGCAGACTGCGGTCTGCGTCGGTGAGGGTCACCTCGTCCGTCCACTGTCGCCGCCCGGCGTTGACCTGTGATTGCAGTTCGGCCAGGATCGCCAGCTTGAACGTGGACCCGACCGCCAGGGGCCGCGTGACGTTCAGGGCCACCGCGGGCGTGGGCGCCCCGACCTCCTGCACGAGCAGGCTGACCTGACCGGGCAGGGCCGCGAAGGCCGCGCGGGCCTCGTCCAGCGACGCGAAGACCGGCGGGGGCGGCGTGAGGAGCAGTCCCGTCACGCGGCCCTGGTCGTCCAGCGAGAACTGCGTGACGTTCAGCTGCCCCCGCTCGAAGATCAGGGCCGCGATCTGCGCGCCGATCTGCACGTCCTTCAGGGCCCCGAACTGGGCCGTGACGTCCGCCAGCAGGGCGCGCAGCTGCGCTTCCGGCACGGCCGCCAGGAAGGATGGAGCGAACAGCGAGGCGTCGAACGGCCCGCTGAAGATGCGGGTCAGCACCTCGCGCGGCGAGCCTGCCCCGGTCGCCGTCGCCACGAGCGGCGTGAACCGCAGGCCCGTGAAGCGGCCCTGGTCGTCCAGCGCGGCCAGCACGTTCAGTTCACCGCGCTCGAACACCGCCACGAGCAGCTCGCCGCGCGCCTCGGTCCGCACGAACGCGCCCAGCTGGGCGGTCAGGCCGTCCAGCGCCGCCTGGAGCGCCTCGGTCGGCAGGGCCGCCAGGAAGGACGGCGCCAGCCACGCCGGCTGCACCGGCCCGCTGAACAGGCGCGTCACGGCGGCCGCCGGGCTGGATGGCGTCTGGGCCTGCGCGGGCAGGGTGGCGCTCAGGACGATCAGGGCAGCGGTGAGGGGTCGCATGCCCCTGACTACGCCAGCGGGCGGGTGCGGGTTCCGGGGGCCGCCGCCTATACTTCGGGGCATGATTGACGCGGCCCAGATCGACCATCTCGCGCAGCTCGCGCGGCTGCACCTGACCCCGGAGGAACGCGCGGCCATGCAGGCCGACCTGACCCGCGTGCTCGGCTACTTCGAGCAGCTCAGCGAGGTGGACACCGACGGCGTGCAGGAGATGCAGCGCCCCGTGACCCTCGTGAACGTCCTGCGCGACGACGTGGCAGGCGACGTGTTCCCCGTCAGCACCGTGACCGCGCTGGCGCCCGAGAGCATGCCCGACGGCCACATCCGCGTCCCCCGCACCGTGGAGACCGACTGATGACGGGCAAGACGCTCAGGGACGGCCCCTCGCTTGACTTGATGGTCACCGACCGTCTCTGGAGGCTGTGATGCTGGATCTGAAATTCATCCGCGAGAACGCCGGGGCCGTGAAGCACGCCGTGGAGGTCAAGGGCGTGCCCATCGACATCGACGAGCTGCTGCGCATCGACCGGGAACTGGTGGACCTCAAGCAGCGCGTGGAGGCCATGCAGGCCGAACGCAACGCCAACGCGAAACTGGTGCCCAGGGCGACGCCCGAGGAGCGCCCTGCGCTGATCCAGCGCGGCAAGGACCTCGCCGAGGAGATCAAGGCGCTCGACCCGGCCCTGCGCGCCCACGAGGACAACCTCAGGCAGCTGCTGCTGCGCGTGCCGAACATCCCGCACGCCTCGGTCCCCGTCGGCAAGGACGACAATGACAACGTCGAGCTGCGCCGCGAGGGACAGCTCCCCGCGTTCGAGTTCACGCCGCGCGATCAGGTGGACCTGCTCGAAGGTCAGGGCTGGAGTGACTTCGAGCGGGTGGCGCGCGTGTCCGGCAGCCGCAGCTACCTCCTGAAGGGCGAGGGCGCGCTGCTGGAGATGGCCGTGCAGATGTTCGCCATGAGCTTCCTGGCCGGGCGGGGCTTCACGCCGCTCAGCACGACCGCGCTCGTGCGCCCCGAGACGCTCGTGAACTCCGGGCACTTCCCCGGCGACGAGGAGAGCGTGTACAAGCTTGAGGGGGACGAGCTGATGCTGGCCGGGACCGCCGAGGTGCCCGTGAACAGCCTGTACGCCGGGGAGCAGCTGAACGCCGACCAGTTGCCGATGGCCTTCTCCGCGATCAGCGGCGCGTTCCGCCGCGAGGCCGGGAGCGCCGGGCGGGACGTGCGCGGCCTGATCCGCGTGCACGAGTTCCGCAAGGTCGAGCAGTACGTCATCTGCCGCGCCGACGAGCAGGAAGGCCTGAAGTGGTTCGAGACCCTGCTCGGCAACGCCGAGGCAATCCTGCAGGCGCTGGAACTGCCGTACCGCGTCGTGCAGAACTGCACGGGCGACATGGGCGCCGGGAAGGTCCTGATGTACGACATCGAGACCTGGGTGCCGAGTGAGCAGAAGTACCGCGAGACGCACTCCTGCTCGTACCTGGGCGACTGGCAGGCGCGCCGCACCGGCCTGCGCTACCGCGACGAGACCGGCAAGCTGGTGTACGCGCATACCCTGAACAACACCGGGATCGCCACGCCGCGCATCCTCGTGCCCCTGCTGGAAAACCACCAGCGGGCCGACGGGACCATCCACGTGCCTGAGGCGCTGCGCCCGTACCTGGGCGGGAAGGCCGTCCTGGGTCAGCCCATCCGCTGACTTCAGGAACGGGGGAGAGGGGGGCCGCGCTGACCTGTGGCCCCCCGCTTCATGTCGGCCCGCTACCCTGCCGGGATGAACGCTGCCGGTCTGACCCTCCTGCGCGCCGCCCTGCTGCCGCTGCTCCTGCTCACGCCCGCGCAGGCCGGGGGCGCGGCGCAGCCCGCCTGGATCGGCCGCGCGGTGGACGTGCCGGCCACGCCGCTGTGCCGGGCGCTGCGCTGTACCCTCCAGACCGTCCGCGAGAACACCCCGGACACCCTGGGCGGCCATGACGGCCAGCAGCGCACCTACCGCACCGCGAGCGGCTGGCGGCTGGAGGTGGACGTCCGCCCTGGCGGGCAGGTCAGCGGCGCGCGCCTGCTGCGCCCCGGCGCCCCACGCGGCACGCGCCTGACCGACGCGCAGACCCGCGAGGCAGCCGCGTTCCTGAGCGCCCTGACCGGTCGGGCCTTCCGGCCACAGGCCGTGCAGGACTGCGTCACCGCCGGGCTGGCCGCGCAGGACCGGGACTTCGACGCCTACGGCCCCACCGACCCCCTGAGCCGCTGGCGCACGCCCGCCGGGTGGCCGTTCCGGGCGCGCTGCGGCGTGGCGGGCGCGGGCCCGCTGGGCGTGTGGGCCGGGTGGATGCAGGGCTGACCGCGCCGGGCCGCGCGGCGTACACTGCCCGCATGACCAAACCGATGCTGGACCCGGCTGCCCTGGCCCCCATGGGCGCCACGCCCGAGGACGTCCGCGCCCGTCTGGACCGCGAACTCGACCTGTTCCACGCGCACCTGCGCACCCGCCAGGGCGACTGGACCCGCACCCAGCCGGGCCGCGACTGGAGCCCCGCGCAGGAGGCCGAGCACGTCCTGAAGATCAACGACTCCATCGCGCGCGGCGTCGGCCTGCTGCTCTCGGAACGGGAACTGCGCCCCATGCCGCACACCCCCGGTGAACTCACGCCCGACGGCCGCCGCGTCGCCCCACCCCACACCCAGCCCGGCGCTGCGGGCCTCGCCTGGGACGACCTGGATGCCACCTGGACGCACAGCCGCGCGGGCCTGAGCACCGTCACGGGCGCGCTGCGCGCCACGCCCGGCCGGACCCTGTGGCACCCGTTCTTCGGTGAACTCGACGCGCTGGACTGGACCCGCATGGTCGCCGCGCACCTGTACCAGCACCGCAAGGCCCTGGAACGCAGTGCCCAGCCGCAGAGCCTTCAGGAGCCGAGCACCCCGTGACGGCCCCGACCTCCCGCACGGACAAGGGCACGCGCGGGTTCGAACTGGACCTGCACGTCACCTTCACCCGACCGCTGCCCGAAGCGCAGGCCCGCGCCGCGCTGCTGGCCCTGCCGGGCTTCACGGTGGACCTGTACCGCCCGCACCCCAACCCCACCGGCCAGAGTCCCACCGGACAGGCCCCCCCCGCGCTGGAGGAGGCCCCGGGCGTGCCGTCCGCGCGCCTGACCGGCCCCCTGACCGACCCGGACGCTGTCCGCGCCGGACTGGCCGCCCTGCTCGGCGGGGACGCCCGCTACGTCGAGGTCGGCCTGCGCGGCTTCCTGCGCAGCGCCCAGGGCCAGACCGAATGGATGCCCTGGCGCCGCAACGTCGTCCTGCCGCGCGCCGACGTCGCCCGCGTGACCTTCGAGGACAGCATCCGCTTCGTGCTGGAATGACCCCGTCAGGCAGCAGAAAAGCCCGCGCTAGGCGGGCTTTTTCTTTGGAGCCAGAGGTCGGATTTGAACCGACGACCTACTGATTACGAATCAGTTGCTCTACCCCTGAGCTACACTGGCGGGCTACGGATTGGGGCTTCCGGTGGGAAGCTCAAAGAGTATATGGAGGGGGGCGGGGGGTGTCAAGGCGCGTCGCGGGCGGGCGCCGTGGGCCTATGCTGGCGGGCGATGAGTGACGCGGGCATGGTATTCGAGACGATTCACGGTCGGGTGCAGCCGCTGGAGTGGCTGGTGCTGGCCCCGCACCCGGATGACGCGGAGATCGGCGCGGGCGGCACCCTGATCCGGCTGGCGCGGGCGGGCCGCGCGGTGGGCATCCTGGAACTGTCGCGCGGGGAGCGGGGCACGCAGGGTTCGCCGCAGGTGCGCGTGGCGGAGTGCGCGCGGGCGGCCGGGATCATGGGACTGGCGTGGCGCGGCCAGCTGGGCCTGCCGGACGGGGAGTTGCGGGACACGCTGGAGGGCGCGCACGCCTTGGCAGCGGTCCTGCGCGCGGTGCGGCCCCGGGTGCTGGTCGTCCCGCACCACCGGGACCGGCACCCGGATCATTTCGGGTCGTACCACCTGAGCAAGCGCGCGGTGCACCTGGCGCAGCTGGCGAAGGCGGACCTGCCGGGCGACCCGCACCGGGTCTCAAGGGTGCTGCTGTACCAGGGGAACGCGGACATCACCCCGAACGTGCTGATCGACGTGGCGGACGTGCAGGACGTGTGGGCGCAGTCGGTGCTGGCGCACGAGAGTCAGTTTTCCGGCGCGGCCATCTCGGAGACGGTCACGCCGGAGATCGTGGAGCGCCGCCGCGCCCGCATGACGTACTGGGGCACCATGGCCCGCGTCCGCTACGCCGAGGCGTTCGAGGCGGAGGACGCCCTGCTGGTCGACCCGCTGACGCTGTAGGCCGTGGTGTCCGGCTGGGCGGGGCTCAGCGTCCGCCCATGGTCTGCGCCCACTGGCTGAAGGGGCTGGGCGCGCGGGTCTGGCCGTTCAGGAGGTCCTCGATCTCGTCGGCGAGGTCCAGGCCGTACTTGTACGCGGCCTGTCCGGCGACGACGCTGCTGCCGTACTTCTCGCGGTAGTTGGCGGGGGTGCGGTCGCTGGTCATGGCCTCGGCGCTGGCGTTCGTCTGCGGCAGGACGGTGGTGAGGATGGGCGGGGTGTCCTCGCCGGTCGTCTGGAAGGCGAGGTTCAGGTCTTCGGGGAGGCGCTGGAGGCCCTGGCGGTGCTGGGCGCTCTGACTCTGGTACTTGGTGATCAGGACACCCAGGCAGCGCAGTCTCAGGTCGCGGGCGCGGCGGATCTGCGCGATGCGGGCCGCGATCTGCGGGATGCCGTAGGTGCTCAGGCGGTCGGGGATGGTGGGGATCAGGTAGTGGTCGCTGACTTCCAGGCCGTTCTGCGTGACGAAGCCCAGGTTGGGTGGGCAGTCGATCAGGACGTAGTCGTACGCGTTGAAGGCCGGGGCGACGAACTTCTTGACGGCTTCCATCGGGCCGACCGAGTAGTGCGAGCGGCCCGCGATGTCCTGCATGCGGTCCTGCACGTCGATCAATCGGATGGAGCTGGGCAGGAGGTCCACGCGGCCGTACCGTGTGCCTTCCGGCAGCTGGTCGATCATCTCGGGCGGGACGCGGTTGAGGTTGCTGACGCCCCGGATGATGGCCTGCGTGGCGTCGAAGGTGAAGGTGCCGTCGCCGCGCAGCAGGTCCAGGAACAGGTGCGCGAGGGTCTGCCCGTCGTCGTCGGCCTGCTCCCAGCGGTCCTCGCCGATCAAGGCGAGGGTGGCGTTCGTCTGCGGGTCCAGGTCGATGACGAGCACGCGCTTCTGCTTCATGAACGCCAGCGTGTCGGCCAGCTGGACGGTCGCGGTGGTCTTCGCGACGCCGCCCTTGAGGTTGATGAAACTGATGACCTGCGGCGCCATCAGAGTTCGCGGATCTTCGCCAGGACCGCCTCGGGGCGCACGGTGTAGTCCCCGGTCTTCTCCTCGACGTGCTGGTAGCGCACGACGCCCTTGCGGTCGATCAGGAACACGGCGCGGCCACTGATGCCCCGGTCGTCGATGGCGACGCCGTACTGACGGGCCACGTCGAGTTTCATGTCGGCCAGGAGGGGCACCTCGATGCCGTACTCGGCGGCCCAGGCCTTGTGCGCGTGGACGCTGTCACGGTTCACGCCCAGCACGACGGCGCCCGCGTCCGCGAAGTCGTCCTGACGGCCGGAGTACTCGGGCAGCTGCATGGAGCACACCGGGCTGAAGTCCAGCGGGTAGAACACCAGCACCACGTGCTTCTGGTCGCGGTAGCTGCTCAGGGTGATCTGCTCACCGGTAGAGGCAGGCAGGGTGAAATCGGGCGCGGGCTGTCCGACGAGGCTCATGCCCGGCAGTGTACCGGGCGCGCCCGGGGCCGCGCGGCGCAGCCCGACACGGTTTCTCATGTTGAACCGAGTCCCGTGATGAGCCTGCCGGGCCGGGGGTGGGCGTAGCCTGCCTGTGTACCGTCCCCGCCGTCTGCCCCGCGCAGCTTCCCACGCGGCAAGGCGGCGCGCCATCCGAGGAGGAAAACCCATGGCCGATGTGATGCCCCCCAATATGCTCAACGAGCGCCCCCGCACCCCCGCCGGGCTGCTCAGCAACCGCGAGAAGGACCGCCTGATCGAGCGCGGCTTCCTGGGCCTGTACCGCTGGTACACCGCCCGCAGCCAGGAGACCCGCAACTGGAACCCGGACCGCAGCTTCGACTGGCGCAGCCTGAACAAGAACCTGCCGCCCGAGGTCATCACGGTCCTCGAAGGCTTCTTCGCCGTCGAGCAGTACGCGCCGGACTTCACGAGCAACCTCGTGCACCTCGTGCGGCGCAGCCACGGCCGCTCGCACTTCCAGCTCCGCTGGGGCAGCGAGGAGGAAAAACACGCCGACGCCTGGGAGAACGCTGTGCTGTTCAGCGGCCAGCGCAGCCCGCAGTGGGTCGAGGAGTACAAGGACCGCCTGAAATCCCAGACCTGGGAACTGCCGTTCCCGGACGCGATCCACAACCTCGTGTACACCGTGTTCCAGGAGCGCGCCACGCAGCTGAACTACCTGAACATGATGAAGATCGCCCAGGGCAGGAGCGAGAAGCCCCACCTGAAGGGCGTCTCGGACCCGGTGCTGGCGAAGGTCGCGCAGACCATCGCGGTGGACGAGGCCGCGCACTACAACTTCTTCCTGGAAGGCGTGCGCATGTACCTGTACTACTACCCCGAGCAGACCCTGAGCGCGATCAAGAACGTGATCAGTCAGTTCAGCATGCCCGCCGCGCAGCTCGTGCCGAACTGGGAGCACTTCTTCGAGACGGTGTACCGCGCCGGGATCTACGGCCCGCGCGACTTCCAGCGCGACGTGATGCAGGTCGCCTTCCGCAACCTCGGCATCGAGAGCCGCAAGGCGCTGGAGGAGGGCATCCGCCGGACGCGCGAGGTGCCGGACTTCGACGGCGGGAACTTCAAGACGACCGCCATCTGGGACACCTTCGACTACGGCGCCGTCGAGGGCGACGTGCGCCGCCTGCACGTGAAGATCCAGGACTACGAGAAGGAGATCGGTTTCGACGCGATCGACCCGACCGAGTTCATCGAGAACCCCGAGGTGCCCCGCACGGGGTCCAGCGCCGCCGACGACTGACCCGAACGAGCTGAAGCGGACGCCCGCCCCCTGCCCCGGGGCGGGTTTTTCGTCGCGCGGCGCGCGGGGGCGTGGCATGCTGGGGGGACCGTCCAGTCCAGCCGCCCCTTTCAAGGAGACCGCCATGACCACCGCTTCCTTCAATCCGGCCCTGGCTGCCCTGGGGTTCAGTCCCGGCGACCGGGTCGTGATCTTCCACGCCGATGACCTGGGCATGTGCGAGGCGACCGTCAGCGGCTGCGCCGACCTGTTCCGCGCCGGGACGCTGGGCAGCGCGTCCGTGATGACGCCCTGCGCGTGGGCGCCCGCCGCGGCCGACCTGGCCCGCGACCTGCCCGGCGCGGACCTGGGCGTGCACCTGACCCTGAACAGCGAGTGGCGCGCCTACCGCTGGGCGCCCGTCAGCACCCGCGACCCGGGCAGCGGCCTGATCGACCCGCAGGGTTTCATGCACGTCAGCGTGGAGGCCGTGCAGGCCCAGGCGGACCCGGCCGCCGCGCGCACCGAACTGGACGCGCAGGTGAGCCGCGCCCTGGACTGGGGCATCGAGGTCTCGCACGTGGACGCGCACATGGGCGCCGCCGCGCACCCCAAGTTCCTCCAGGCGTGCCTGGACGCCGCCCTGCCCCGCGGGATCGTGCCGATGCTCCCCCGCCTGGACGAGGCCGGGTGGCGCTCGCACGGACTGGGTGAAGCCGAGGCGGCGCAGATGGCCGCGCTGACCCGCACGCTGGCGGCTCGGGGCGTGCCGCTCGTGGATCACCTCGTGATGCTGCCGCTGCACGTGGGCGGCGACCACCTCCCGCTGATCGAGGAGATCCTCACGGGCCTCCCGGCGGGTCTGACGCACTTCATCCTGCACCCCGCGCGGGACACGCCGGAACTGCGCGCCATCTGCGGCGACTGGGCGGGCCGCGTGGCGAACCACGCCGCGTTCCTCTCACCGGACTTCCCGGCGGTGCTCGCGCGCAGCGGCGTGAAGACCACCACGTACCGCGCGCTGCAACGCACCCTGCGGGAGCCGGCGTGACCGTGCCCGCCGCCGGGTCCGCCGACCTGACGCCCGACACCACCACCGCGCAGCGCTGGCGGTACGCGATCATGAACTTCGGGCTGACCATCCCCGCGCAGACCACCAGCTTCCTGCTGCTGTACTACGTGGACCACCTGAAACTGAACCCGACCTGGGCCGCGACCGCCATGACCTGCTTCGCGCTGTACAACGCCGCGAACAACCCCCTGATCGGCTTCCTGAGCGACCGCACCCGCAGCCGCTGGGGCCGCCGCATCCCTTACGTGCGCTTCGGGGCGCTGCCCAGCCTGCTGCTGTTCGGCCTGCTGTTCAGCGCGCCGTTCAGCGGCACCGACCAGCCGGTCGCGCTGCTCGTGTACTTCGTGGTGATGTTCATCCTGTGGGAGGGGTTCGCCACCGCCGTCGGCACCGGCTACCTGGCGCTGCTGCCCGAGATGTTCCGCACCTACCGCGAACGCACCGACGTCGCGTGGCGCATGAACGCCGTGCAGATCTTCGGTCTGCTCGTGGGGCTGGCGCTGCCGCCCCTGCTGGCCGGCATGATCGGCTGGACGGCCATGGCCTGGGTGTTCGCCGCGCTGGCCGCCGCCGCGATCTTCACCGGGCTGGGCGGCCTGTTCGAACGGCCCGGCAGCGCCGGGCGCGAACTGGGCTTCCTCACCGCGCTGCGCGCCACGTTCACGCACCGCGCGTTCCTGATCGTCGTCGCGGCCCTCACCATGCGCTTCTTCGCGACCGGCACCCTGGCCGCCGGGATGGGCTTCTACGTCCGCTACAGCCTCGGGATCGAGGGCGGCGCCGCCACCACCATCCTGCTCGCCGGAGCGTTCGTGACCGCCGGGCTGGCCCTGTACCCCTGGCGGACCTTCATCGCGCCGCGCCTGGGCCCGCGCGGCACGCTGATGCTCGCCTTCGGCCTGACCGCCGTCTCGCTGATCCCGCTGGCCCTCGTGAACTCGCTGGTGGGCGCCGCGATCACCACCGTGCTGTTCGGCGCGGCCCTCGCGGGCCTGATCCTGATGGGCGACGTGATCCTCGCGGACGTCATCGACGACGACGAATTCCGCAGCGGCCAGCGCCGCGAGGGCATGTACTACGGCATGGCGGGCTTCATCACCACCCTTAGCACCGCCCTGACCTCCCAGGTGTTCGGGGCCGTCACCCGCGCCAGCGGCTACGACCCCACCCTGACCGTGCAGCCCGGCGCGGTCGCCGACGGCTTCCGGTTCTTCATGACCGTCCCGCCCATCACGGGCGCGCTGCTGGCCCTGGCGATCCTGAGCTTCTACCCCCTGCACGGCGCGCGCCTGAGTGCCATGCGTGACGCCTTGGCGCGGAAACGGGGCGGGCAGCTCGACGCCCAGAGCTAAGGCGTGTGCTCACGAATTTTCATAGCAATACTCCACCGCCATCTTTGGGTTCTGGAACGTCATCTCGCACCACCCGTAAGCCTGACGTAGAAAGCCCGCCACGCGGATTGACCCGTTCGGTTGCATCTCAAACTCGCAAATATCACTGAGCTCGCTTGGCAGTTGATCCACCGTGACATGGCCCTGGTTCTCGACCTCGGCCATCAGCGTGAGGTTCGACCATGCGCAGAGTTCCACGCGAACGCCGATGAGCTCTACGCTTGGTTCAATGTAAGCAGCTTGCATGCCCACGACAAACCGTTGTGACTCTCGATCCAGCACCATCGCCAGCACAGGATCATCTGGCGAAAAGGTGAGTGAAGGGAAGTCTTTTGCGTTCAGGCGTATCACGGGATCAGGATGCCATGAGCTATTTCAGTGTAAGCACAGCGCCTGGGCCTACGTCAGCGCTGGCCCCACTGCGCCGTCACGAAGCGTTCCCGGCCCGTCAGATCCGCTGCCGTGCCTGCCGCCCAGCCCTGGGCGCGCAGCTCGGCGGCGAAAGTTGTCGCGTTGCGCGGGTCGAGTTCCAGCAGCAGCCGCCCGCCCGGCACGAGCACGCTGGTCGCCTGCGCCGCCAGCCGCCGCGCCAGGGTCAGGCCGTCCGGGCCACCGTACAGCGCCAGTTCCGGGTCGTGGGTGACTTCTGGCTGCGTGTCCTCGCGGTCCGCGTCGGGCAGGTAGGGGGGGTTGCTGACGATCAGGTCGAACGGCCCTGGCACGCCCGTCAGCAGGTCGGCCTGCACCCACGTGACCTCCAGGTCGTTCAGCGCGGCGTTCTCGCGGGCCAGCGTCAGGGCCTGCGGGCTGAGGTCGGTCGCGCTGACCTGCGCGCCGCTGTGGGCGGCCTTCACGCCCAGCGCCAGCGCGCCTGTCCCGGTGCCCACGTCCAGCACGCGCGGGGCATCCAGGGGCGAGAGGGCCTCCAGGGTCAGGTGCAGCAGCCACTCGGTCTCCGGGCGGGGCACCAGCGCGCGGGCGTCGCAGCGCAGCCGCACGCCGCCCCACTCCACCTCGCCCAGCAGGTACTGGAGGGGCACCCGCGCCGCGCGCCGCGCGATCAGCGCCTCGAAACGCGCCTCGTCCGCCGGGGCGACCTCGGCCCCCGCGCGGGTGAGCAGCGACACGGGCGAGAGGTTCAGCGCGCAGAGCAGTAGCGCGCGGGCGTCCACCTCCGGAGAGGGAACGCCCGCCGCGTCCAGCCGCGCCGCGCCCTGCTGTAACAGGTCACGCAGCCGCACACCCTTACCCGTGCCGGGGTCTGATGATCAGGCGGCGGGCGGCGCCCTCGCCCACGGACTCGCTCATGACGTCCGGGTGCTCCTTCAGCGCGATGTGGATCACGCGGCGCTCGGCGGGCGGCATGGGCTGCAGCTCGTGCGGTTCGCCGCTCTTGGCGACCTGCACCGCGAGCCGCTCGGCGAGTTTCGTCAGCGTATCGGCCTGCCGCTTGCGGAACCCGCCCACGTCCACGCGGACGCGCAGGTGCCCGCGGCCCTCCTGCTTGGCGAGCACCGTGTACGCCAGCACCTCAATCGCGCCCAGCGTGCGCCCGTCCCGCCCGGCGAGGCGCGCGGCGTGCTCACCGGTGATCTCGGCTTCCAGGGCGTCCTCGGCCTCGCGGACCGTGACGGACAGGTCCGGGTCGATGCGGGTCACGAGGCCCTGCAGGAAGCGTTCCAGCGCCGCGCGAGGGTCTTCCGGCGCGGCTTCCAGCGTGGGGGCGCTGGGGGCCGCGTCGGGAGCGGGCGGCGGCAGCTCGCTCTCGTCCGCGTCGCTGATGCCCAGCCCCGCGAGGTAGTCGTCCAGGTTCGTGCGGTTATCCATGCCCCGCAGTCTAGCGCGCGATTCTCACACACCTCCCACCGCCTTACCCCCCCAGTGCCCCCGCCGCCGCGCGCCGAGCGAACTCCCGCGCGCTGCGTTCCAGCATCTCGTACATCTGCGTGAAGCCGTCCGCGCCGCCGTAGTACGGGTCCGGCACGTCCGCGCCCGTTGCGAGCGGATCGAACGCCCGCATCAGCGTCAGGCGCGCCTGCGCGTTCGGGGGACCCAGGCGGCGCGCGTCATACAGGTTCGAGGCGTCCATCGCCAGGATCACGTCCTGCTCGTAATAATCCGCGGCGTCCAGCTGCCGCGCCCGGCCGTCCAGGGTCAGGCCGTGGCGGGCCGCGACCTCCCGGCTGCGCGGGTCCGCCAGTTCCCCGACGTGCCACGCGCCTGTCCCGGCGCTGTCCACGACCGCCGGTACGCCCGCCGCCTCCAGTTCACGGCGCAGCAGCGCCTCGGCCAGCGGACTGCGGCAGATGTTCCCCAGGCACAGCGCCAGCACCCGCAGCGGCTTCGAGTCAGTCATGCCCACGATTCTGCCGGGCCGCAGGCCCGTACGCTACCTGGCGTACCAGCGACTCCACCGGCCCCCGCCCGAAGCGCGAGAGCCACCACGCGCTCAGTGGCAGCTGCGCCAGCCCCACGAGCAGCGCCAGCGCCAGCGTCTGCGCCGCGCCCCACGCCGCGAACTCACCGCTGTACGGGAACGCCTCGCCCGCCCCGGCCGCCGGGGCGCCCGACACCCAGCCGAACCCCTGATGCAGCCCGTACGGGTAGAAGATCAGCGTCATGACCACGCTCTGGGTGAGGTAGTTCGTCATGGCCATCCGCCCGCTCGCCGCGAAGAAGCGCCACGCGCCCAGCCGACCCGACGCGGCCAGCAGCCCCAGCACGCCCACGTACCCCAGCGCGCCCGCCAGCCCGCCACCCATCCGCACCGGGAAGGCCAGCATGCCCGCCGCATAGTCCGGGCGGGTGTTCAGGTACGCCAGCAGCGCGCCCAGCGGCAACCCCACGCCCAGCCCCCCCACCGCCAGCCGCCGCAGCAGGGGCCGGTGCTCTTCCGGGCGGGTCAGCAGCCCGGCCTTCCCGGCGGCGGCGCCCAGGCAGAACAGCGCCACCAGCCACGGGCCGTTGTACAGGTTGCCCTGCCAGAGCAGCGGCCAGAACTCGGCGGCCCGCTCCTGCACGTTCGCCCCGTACGTGGGCAGCAGGTCCGGCAGGAACGCGAAGCGCGGCCCGGTGCGGCTGGCGGTCGCGGCGGCCTCCAGCAGCGCCAGCCCCAGCCACCACGCGCCCAGCGCACCCGCCGTGCCCAGCAGCGCCCGCGCGGACAGCCGCGCCACGAGCAGCAACGCCAGCGCCAGCGTCGCGTAGTTGCTGATGATGTCCCCGTGCCACACCAGCACGTAATGCAGCGCCCCCACCAGCAGCAGCGCCGCGTGCCGCCGCAGGAACACCCCCACCCCCCGCCGCGCCAGGATGCCCGCTGCACCCCACCCGAACAGCATCGCGAAGATCGAGATGAACCGCCCGTTCGCAAAGATGTCCGTGACGACCTGCGCGGCGCGGTCCACGCCTACCTGCTGCCACTCCAGGAAGCCCGCGAAATCCTGCATGTTCACGATCAGGATGCCCAGCAGCGCCACGCCGCGCAGCACGTCCGGCAGGAGTGCCCGGTCCCGCACCGGCCCGGTGTCCGGGGCCCGCTCCGGCGTGGGCGGAGCCAGATCGGGCGGCAGGACAGGGGCAGGCTCGGGCGCGGTCATTCCCGGCAGGTTAGAGCATCTGCCAGAAAGATGTGTTCTTTATGGCCGAGCGGAGCGAGTGAATTTCACCGAGCAGGACGAAGAATGGAGGCGTCAGAAGTCTGTTGTTCTGATGCCGTAATTCGGAGAACTGCTTTAACGCGGACCGGGGGCTACTGACCGGGCATCACCCGCAGCGCTCACGATCAACGGCCCGCGCGGGCCCAGCGTCAGGCCCGGCAGCGGCGTCGCGTCGCCCCGCACCGCGTGCAGAGGCGGCAGTGCCGCCAGCGCGTCGTGAATGAGCATCTGCGCGAGGTGCATGCCCAGGCAAAGCCGCTCGCCGCCCCCGAACGGCAGGTACGCCCAAGCCGGGGGTTTGCCCGCCCAGCGGCCCGGATCGAACTCGGTGGGACGGTCCCACACCGCCAGGTCACGCCCGGACAGGTACGGGGAATACAACGCCAGCGCCCCGCGCGGCAGCCGCACGCCCCCCCAGTCGAGGTCGCGGCTCAGGCGGCGGCTGCCCATCCAGCCCGGCGGGTACAGGCGCAGCACCTCCCTGAGCACCGCCGCGTGGTGCTCGGGCGCGTGCCACTGCGGGTGCCGCGCCAGGAACCAGATCGCGTACGCCAGCGCGTGCGTGGTCGTGTCGTGCGCGGCGGCCAGCGACACCCGCACCTCCTCCAGCCCGCCCGGCAGGGGGGCCAGCACCGCCAGCAGGTCGTCGTGCCCGCGCTCCCGCAGTCGCGCGTGCGCGAGGCGGCGCACCTCCGCGTCCACCCGAGCGAACAGCAGCGGACGCGGAATGGCGGGCACCGGGAACGGACGGCGCAGCGGCGCCAGGAACGCGTGGAGCAGCCCCTCATCGAACGCCCCACTGAAGTACGCCGCGTTCAGCAGGCGCAGCACCGCGCCGTCCGCCCAGGCCAGCGCATCGAACTCCCCCACCGGCACGCCCGGCAGGGCCGCCCGCGTCCGCGCCTGCAGGGCCAGCAGGTGCGCCCGCCCGAACCCCGGATTCATCAGCGAGCGCCGCCCCGCGTGCCCCGGCGCGTCCGACAGGATCACCCCGCCCGACAGGTACGGCACGATCCGCGACAGGCTCCCCGCACTCCGGAACGTCCCCAGGTCCGTCAGCACCGCCCGGTTCCACGCCGCCCCCACCCCCACCACCGCCGGGAGGCCCAGCCGCAACCGGAACACGTCCCCACCCGCCGCGCGCGCCCGTGCCGCACCCTCCTCGATCAGCGGCAGCGGCGCGAGCGCCCAGTCCTGCAGATGCCCGTTCCCCGGACGGATCGGCGGTTCAGGCAGCGTGCTCAGAGCCCGAATGGCCACACCTCCGTTCCCTGCGGCACCTGCCGCCCTTCGAGGTCATCGAAGGGCAGGCCCAGCAGCTGCCCGGCGCCGTTCCAGCCGCTCAGGACGCTCAGGGGCACGCCGCCGCCGGGGTGGACGGTGCCGCCCACCTGCGCCAGATTCCGCGCGTGCGGCAGCTGCCAGCCTGGGCGCAGGCTGCCGGTCAGGCCGTGCGGGGCGCGGCCGTACAGCGCGCCGCCCTTCGCGGTGCGGGCGTACTCCGCCGGGGACAGGGCCCGCCACTCCGCGACGGGCAGCGGGCCGCCCGGCGTGTCCCGCAGCCGCTCCTGAAGGCGGGCCAGCAGCCACGCGCCGTACTCCTCGGGGCGGTCGGTGACGCCCGGGTCGGGCGGGGCATTCACGAGCAGGAACGCCCGCGTGCCGTCCAGGTGCAGGTACAGCGTCGGGTCGCGCGGGAGGCGCCCGGCGCGGATGTCCCGCCACTCGCGGGCGTACTCGGCCGGCCAGAAGATGTGGTGCGCCTGCCCCCGGTCCTCCGAGAGCTGGAGTTGCAGCGCGAAGCCGCTCACGCCGCGCGGGGTGGGTTTCTCTGCGCCCCCCAGCCAGGAGAGGGTCAGGGCCCGGTCGGCGGCGCTGACCCAGGCGTCCGCGGCGAACGCCCCCTGGCTGGTGTGCGCGCCGAGGATCAGGCCCCCGTGCGCGCTGAGGCTGGTGACGCGCGTGCCGAACTCGAAGCGCACGCCCAGCGCCTCGGCCTGCGCGTGCAGGGTGCGGGCCAGATCCAGCAGGCCGCCGCGCAGGTGCCACACGCCGTACCCGAGTTCCACCCACGCGATGTTGTGCAGCACGGCGGGCGCGCGGTACGGGTCGGCACCCAGGTACGTGGCGAACCGCAGCCAGAACGGCGTCATGAACGGCCCGGAGCGCACGTGGCGGTGCAGCGGGGACAGCGGCGCGGCCCGCCGCCCGCGTGTCAGCGCGTAGCGGGCCAGTCGGGCCGGGCCGGGCGGCGGCGCGAACAGGAACGTGTCCTGCGCATCCAGGTACATCCGCCGGGACGACGCGAGCAGCGCCGCGTAGCGCCGTCCCTCGGCGCGGGACAGCTGCGCCAGCGTCGGTTCCAGGCTGCCCGCCACGTGCAGTGCCTCGGGTGCGAACAGCCGCCCACCCGGCGCGTGGTACGTCGTCGTGGGCCGCGCCGCGCTCAGCTCCGGCGCGGGCAGGTCCAGGCGGGCGTGCAGTGCGCGGAACACCTGCGGCATCGTCACCACGGTCGGCCCGCTGGAGAACTCGGTCAGGCCCAGCGCCGCCTTCCCGCCGGGGCCGTCCAGGGCGTCCAGCACCGTCACCCGCGCGCCCGCCCGCGCCAGCCGCAGCGCCGCCGCCAGCCCCGCGAAGCCCGCGCCGATCACCGCGACATGCTGCGGCGTGCGCCTCACGGCCGCGCCCCGGACGGGCTGATGGTTGAACGGGTCACGAGGCAGAGCATAGAGCACCCCCGGCGGCGCACAGTGTCAGATGCGAGACCCGCTCAGCGAGGGGTACTGACCGAGTACGCCAGCAGCGATTCGCGGCTCAGCGTCCGCCCGGCGCGCTCCACGCGCAACTCGCCGCCCGCGCGCCCGGCCGGGCCGACGACCAGCACGTAGCCGTACCCGCCCCGGTTCCAGCGGTACTCGGTCCGGCCGTCCCGGGTGGTGCGCGTCCCGCCCGTGATCGTGACGCCCGGCGTGCCGTCGCGGTTGCGGCTGGCGTACGTGACCTTCCCACCCGCATCCCACACGATCACGCTGTGTTTCGCGGTGGCGGCCAGCACCGCCGCCTGCGGCACGAACCGGCACGCGAACGACCCGGCGGGCACCTGGAACTCGTTCACGTGCGTCAGGCGGTACGCGGGGTCCTGCACGTTCTCCACGTTGCTGCTGTGCACGAAGAACCCCGGCGCCGGGGCCGTGCGGCCCGCGAAGGTCAGCGGCGTGTACACCTGCCCCGCGCCCGGATCGTCCGCACCGACCGTCACGGGCACCTGCGAGCGCGCCCCACCCACCCACTGCGTCAGCGTGCCCGCCCCGGCCCCCGTGCTGGACAGCGCCAGCACCCGCCCCGGCGTATCGCACCAGAAGCGCACCGGCTGCCAGACGCCCGCGCCCACCTGTGCGAACGACGCCTCGGTGAAGCCCGCAGCGGACGCCAGCGGCAGCGACGCAAGGAGGAGGGTGGTGGCCAGACGGACACGGTTCATGGACATGCCCCGAGCCTCCGCCCGGCCCCTGAGCGGCACATGAACCCCCGCCTGCCGGGCGTTCAGGGACGGGAGGGGCCGTCGTGGCCCGGGGCGGTCACTGCCGGTACTCGCGGCCCTTCCAGCTCACGCGGCGGCGCAGGGCGCGCACCATGACCGGCAGCGCCAGCAGCGGCGTGACCGGCCCCAGCAGCCCCTCGGCCAGATCGGCGGGCGTGCGGCGGCCCGCGATGAGGTTCACCGCCAGCCGTTCCAGCAGGCTCGCGGCGCGCAGCGCGGTGCGGTTCGGCAGGGGCAGCAGCCACGGCAGCGTGTGCCCCGCGACGTGCAGCGCCACGCTGGCCAGCATGAACGCCCGCGAGTTCAGGTGGATGGGCAGCGCGTTCTTCCCGAAGCCCGCCACGGAGTCCGGGTACGAGCGGTACATCCGCACGCCGATGCACGCCTGACCCATGACGGTGGAGACCCGCAGGCCCAGCTGACCCAACTTGCGCGCCATGACGGTGTCCTCCAGCACCTGATCGCGCACGGCGGCGTACCCGCCCACGCGGGTCAGCGCGGCGCGGCGGTACGCCATGACCTGCCCGTTCGCGATGGTCGCCAGCGGGTGCGGCGGGGTCATGCGCAGCAGCGGGAACGGGAAGTACGACAGCACGGCGGCGTCCACCAGCGGCGTGAGCAGCCGCTCGCCGGGCGTGACGTTCGACTGGCGCGGCTGCACGCTCAGCAGGTCCGCGCCCGACACGTGCAGTTCGCTCAGCAGGGCGCCCAGCGCGCCCGGATGCCACGCGACGTCCGCGTCCGTGAAGATCAGAATGTCGCCGCTCGCCGCCCGCAGGAGCTGCTGGCACGCCCACGGCTTGCCGTGCCAGCCGTCCGGCCGCGCCGCGCCGGGAATGACGCGGGCGCCCAGGTGGCGGGCCACGTCGCCCGTGCCGTCGTCGCTGCGGTCGTCCAGCACGAGCACCTCGTGCGCGCCCTGCGCGAGCACGCCGGGCAGCGTGACGGGGAGGTTCGCCGCCTCGTTCCGCGCGGGGATCAGGATGGACACGCGCGGCCCCCCCGGCGGCATGGGGGCCGGGCGCAGGCGGGGGAAGGTCACGGCGTTCACCGCCAGCGTCAGCGCCTTGCCGAGCAGCCACACGGCGGTGACGGTGCGGTACGCCCGCGCCAAGTCCGGTTCAGGACGTGAGCTCATGCGCGGTCCCCGGTCAGCCACGCCAGCAGCCGCGACGGCCAGTCCACCCGGTCCGAGCGGCTCGCGCGGCCCGGCACCAGCCGCAGGTACCCGGCCAGCGGCGCCTCCGGGTCGCTGCCCAGCAGGTCGGCGTCCAGTTCGGCCAGCAGCGCCGCCAGGGCACCCGGCAGCTCAGCGGCGGCGACCGGCGGCCCGACGCGCACGAACGCCTCCGGGAACTGCGCGCCGCGCAGCACCACCCGCAGCGCCACCGGCACCAGCGGCGCCCCGGCGTGCCGCGCGATCCACGCCGCGCCCGGCTGCACGCCCCGCAGCGGCCCCGCCGGGTGCAGTTCACCCTCCGGGAAGACGACCAGCCAGCCCACGCGGGCGCGGCGCACCCCGGCCCGCACCTCGTCCGCGCGCAGGGCCCCTACCCGCCGCAGGAACGGGAAACGGGCCAGCTGCCGCCCCGTCATCAGGACGCTGAACGGCTGCCCGCACGCCAGGGCCACCTCTCGCAGCACGTACCCGTCCCACCAGCTGTGGTGGTTCGGGGCGAGCACCGCCCCGCCCGCCGGCAGGGGGCCGCGCACCCACACGCCGCCCAGTCCGCCCCGCACGCTGCGGCGGACGCTCAGGGACAGCAGCCCGGTCGCCCAGGCGTGCCGTTCCGGGATGTCAGGCCCGGTCAAAGCGCGTCACCCGCCGCGCCAGCCACAGGCCCCCCAGCATCGCCGCCAGCGTCACCCCGGCCTCTGCGAACCGGCCCACCAGCACCAGCCCACCCGGCAGGAAGAACGCCTCGATGGGATACACCACGCGGAAATCAGCGCCACGCGCCGCGCCGCCCGGCAGCAGACTCAGGCTCGGCCCCCGGTGCAGCGGGAAATCCCGCGCCTGCCACGGCAGCGCCCACGCCCACTCCTCCCGCCGCAGCCCGAACAGCCGCGGGGCGAGGCCCGTGAACACCCACGAGATCAGCCACCCCACCCCCCACCAGCCCAGGAAGTTCTGCACCGGCGCGCCCGCCCACAGCGGCAGCGGATCACTCCAGAGCCAGTACCGCTGCGCGGTCATCAACGGTTCCAGCCCCACGTCCCACAGCAGCATCAGCAGCCCTGCCAGCCAGGGCCGCCCGCCCGACAGGCTCGTGGCGGTCAGCGTCAGCGCGAACCAGCCCAGCGGCACGATCAGCGGCACACCCAGCAGCAGCGGCCCCGGCGCGGTCGCGTACGAGTACAGCCCGAACGGAATCCCGGTGCGGCTCCCCAGCACCTCCACACACAGGCCCAGCACGAACGCCACTAGTGCCATCAGACCCGCCTTCCAGGCGTTCTCGCGCTCCCACACGAACAGCAGCGCCGCCACGAACAGCGCGCCCGTGCTCGCCAGCCCCAGCACCGGGAAGCCCTCCGGCCACAGCGGCACCGGGATCTTCAGCGCCGCGTACAACGCCACGAACCACATCCACGGGCGCGTCACTGCCAGCAGCCCCGCGAACCGCGCCGCCAGCACCCCCGCAAAGTCCCGGCCCAGCGCGTCCCCGGCCAGCGCCAGCACGCCCGACAGCGGCAGCCCCAGCGCGATCAGCGCCCAGCCCACCGCCAGACCAGACATGACCAGCAGCGCCCCCAGGAACGCCACGCCCAGCGCCGCGAACCCCAGCCCGGCCCGCCACACGGTGGGGGAGAAGCTCACGCCCGCACCGCCGTCAACGCCGCGAAGTACGCGCGGGTCGCGTCCGACACGTCACCCGGCAGGGCCGAGAGAGACCACCAGCGGAGCTCCGCCGCGTCATCCGAGGCGCGCGGCACCCTACCTGCGAAATCCGCCGTGAACACGTGCGTCTCCCAGGTGACCACGTTGCCGTCCGGGTAGGTGTGCCGGTGTGGAAACACGCCCAGTGAGCGCAGCGCGCCCCCGCTCAGGCCCGTCTCCTCGCGCAGTTCCCGCCGCGCCGTGTCCTCCGGCGACTCCTCGGCGTCCGCCCCTCCGCCCGGCACGTCCCACAGGGCGTTATCACCCCGGCGCACCAGCAGGACTTCCTCACCCCGGATAACGGCTACCCCGGCACCCACGCGCCGCTTTGGACGCAGCCCCAGCCACCAGCGCCGGATCAAACGCGCCCCCGGCGGGATGGGCGGAAGTGCGGAGAAAGAGTGTCCATCCTCCATCGTCTATCCACCATCAACTTCCTCACCGCCAGCGGCGGCGCGTCAGGTCTTTCACGAGGACCTGCGCGGCGTTGCGGCCCGAGGCGCCCATGATGCCGCCGCCCGGGTGGGTGCTCGCACCCGTGATGTAGAGGCCCTGCACGCCGGGCCAGCGGTACTGGCTGGCTTTCATCCAGGGGCGGAAGGAGAACATCTGGTCGAAGCTCATCTCGAGGTGCATGACGTTCCCGCGGTGCAGGCCGAGGTTCGTTTCCAGCCACTGGGGCGTCTGGACGAGTTCCCCGACGATGGTGTCGCGGGTGCCGGGCGCGTAGTGCTCGAAGGCGTTGAGGATGTTCTCGCGCGCCTCGGCGGTTCTCGTTTCCCAGCTGCCGCTGCTGAGTTCGTAGGGGTAGTACTGCGCCCACAGCCACAGCACGTCCCCGCCGGGGGGGGCCAGCGAGTCGTCCACGGCGCTGAAGCTCATGGCGATTAGGGGCGGGTCGCTGGTGGGTTCGCCCGCGAGGTACTCGCCGTAGCCTTTCATGAGTTGCTGCTCGTTCCTGATCAGCAGGCCCAGGCCGACGCGGCTGTCCGGTTCGGTGTGGTTCCGGTACTTGACCTTCTCGCTCAGGGCGAGGCGGAGGATCATCCCGAAACCGTTCCCGACCCGCACCTGCCGCGCGGCGGGCGGAACGTACTCGTCCGGCAGCGCGCCTGCCGTGGTGAGGACGTGCGCGCCGGACACGACGGCCCGCGCGGTGTACGTCTCGCCGTTCTCCAGTCGCACGCCCTGCGCCTTGCCGTCCTTCACCAGAATGTCCTTCACTGGCGCGTTCACGAACACCTGCCCGCCGTCGGATTCGATGGCGCGTTTCAGGGCTTTCGTCAGGCCGCCGCTGCCGCCCTTGGGCCGCGCCACGCCGCCCTCGTGGTACAGCGGGTGCCACAGCAGGAACGGTGCACTCAGCGGGTCACTAGGCGGGGGGCCGCTCTGCGCGGCCATCCACACCAGCGGGGCGCGCACCCGCTCCTCGGTGAAGTATTCCTTCGCCACGTCCCCGTACGGGCGCAGAATGCGGGGCAGTTGCTCCATCCAGTCCTTGCCCTTCCCGCTGGACACGACCATCTTGCCCATGTCCAGCGGTCCCGGCGCCGAGTTGAACAGGTCCGCCACGGAGCGCGCGAACGGCGTCCAGTCGTCCAGGAATTTCGTGTACGCCTCGCCCTGACCGGGGAACAGGGCCTCCAGTTCCCGCGCGGTGCGGTTCGCGTCGCGGTGGATGAACCACGGCGTCTCCCCGTCCGACGCGTGGAACATCGGGTCGACCTCCAGGTAATGCAGGCCGTGCCGGGTGAGTTCCAGTTCGCGCACCACGGGCGTCATGCGGATCAGGATGTGCGCGCTCCCGCCGTAATCGAAACGGTACCCCGGCACGAGTTCCTCGGTACTCACGGCCCCGCCGACGATGTGCCGCCGCTCGAACACGCCCACCCGTAGGCCCGCCTTCGCGGCGTACGCGGCGGTCACCAGCGCGTTGTGGCCCGCGCCCATCACGATCACGTCGAAATCCGGCATCCCGCGCAGTCTCGCACGCCACCCGCGCCCCGGAGCGTCACCCCGCACGCAGAAGCGGCCCGCCCCCACCGGGAACGGACCGCGCCGCAGAGACGCTCAGGGCAGCTGCACGGTCCTCCCGTCCGTGAACGTCACCGTCACCTGCGGATCGGTCGTCGCCGCGCCCGAGACGGTGCAGGTCGCGATCCGGTCGCGGTAGTTCACGTTCTCCAGCGGGCACGGCCCGTCGCGCAGCGTGCCGCCCGACTGCGCCGCGATCACCATGGTGTACGCCGACATGGCCGCCGCCCGCGCACCCGCCGCGCTGGCCCGCTCACGCGCCTCCAGCAGGCCCGGCATCAGCACCGCCGCCAGCAGACCCACCGCAGCGACGTTCAGGACGGCATGACCGGCGATCAGGCCGATCTTCACCCCGGCCTCCAGATCCGGGCGGAACTGCTGCGCGGCCCGCCGGGCGTACGCCTGCCCGAAGTGCACCAGCATGATCACGAAACCCACCAGCGGCAGCACCCCGAACACCGGAACGGTCGTCAGACCCACCAGAAACGCCCCCGTCAGGTTCAGCGCCAGCAGGATGCCGACCCACCCGACGTGCCAGCCCACCAGCCCGATATACGTGAAGCCCGCGCCGGGCAGCAGCACGTTCAGCAGGTACCCCACGGCCAGATTCGGAGCCTTGCGGGGCGTGGGCGCGGCGGTCGGGCGGATGGTATCTTCAGGCCAGGTCATGCCCGCACGCTACGGGCCGCCTGCACGCCACGCTGCCTCAGGTGACCGCGCCCCCGGCAGGTGCATGACGTGGCACCTGCCGGGGGCGCGCCTGACGCGGCGGGCGTACGCTGCGGGCAGGAGGCCCCCCATGGGACTGATGATGCTGGGTGTGTTCGTGCCGCTGCTCGCCGTGATGTTCGTCGCCGCTCGCCGCCAGGAACGCGTGAACCGCGCCATGCAGGACATCGGCGAGGGTGAGGACGCCGGGTACGTGGGCCCACAGGTGGGCGGCCCGACCTGAACCGAGGTCGAGGGTCCAGGTGTCTGAGGAGTGCGTGCTGGACAGCCCTTAGACGCTTAGACCTTCAGACCGTTCGACCCTCAGTCCCCGTCCGGCCAGCCGAACACCGGGTCTTCCGGTGCGGGCCAGTGGATGGGGAGGTCGTCGGTGTGGCCGTCGATGCGGCGGATGGGGACGAGGCCGATGCCGCTGCCGCACAGCCACGCGCGGGTGACGTGTTTGAGATCTTGGGTGTGGACGGGCCGCGTGTCGTGCGGGCGGCCGAACAGGTACGTGGCGCGGGTGACGGACGGGAGGCCGCCTTCAGGCACGACGAGGGCCCCGCCGATCTCCAGCAGCGGGGAGGTGCGGCTGCCGTCCACGACGTGCCCGCGCGCGTCCTGCAGCCAGCCTTCGAAGTGCGGGTGGGCCTGCGTGGCGGCGAGGCGGTACGGGAGGTAGTTCCCGGTCTTGTGCGTCCCGAGTTGCGGGTGGATCTGCAGGTCGGTGACGCGCACGCTGACGCCCGACTGGGGGCGGGGGCCGGGCGTGAGGGGCCGGTGGGTGTGCAGGGTGCCGTGGGCGGTGACGGTGACGCGCAGCAGCCCCCAGGGGTGCGGGTCCAGCGTGGGTGGGGTGGGGTCGGGGTGGGGGAGGCCCAGGAAGTCGCAGGTGCCGCGCAGCCGCTCGGTGTGCGCGGCCCACAGCAGCGGCTGCCCGTGGCGGGTGCGGACGGTGGTGAAGGCGGTCGCGCCGTGCAGCCACGCGGGGTCGTTCAGGGCAGCGGGCAGTTCTGTCACGACTCGCGCCACTCCTGGCTCAGGCGCAGCCAGTTGCCCAGCAGAGTGCGTCCGGCAGGGCTCAGGACACTCTCCGGGTGGAACTGCACGCCCCACGCGGGAACGCCGGGGACGGCCAGGGCCATGACCTCGCCGCCCTGGCTGGTCGCGGTGATCAGCCCGGCGGGCAGGCCGCGCACGACCAGCGAGTGGTACCGCCCGAACGGCGCGTCCGGCGGCACGTCCCGGAAGAGGCCGGTGCCGTCGTGCCGGGCGTACTCGGGGCGGCCGTGGACGGGCTGGGCGCGTTCCACCCGCCCGCCGAGCACCTGTCCGAGCGCCTGATGCCCCAGGCACACGCCCAGCAGCGGGATGCGCTGGTCCAGGCACGCGCGGGTCAGGGCCAGGGTGACGCCGCTGGTGTCGGGCGTGCCGGGGCCGGGGCCGACGAGCACAGCATCCGGACGGTCTCGCAGCAGGTCCTCCAGCGCCTCGTGCTGGCCGCGCACGTCCACCCGCGCGCCCAGCGCGAGCAGGTCGTGCGCGAGGTTCCACGTGAACGAGTCGCGGTTGTCCAGCAGCAGCACCCGCACGCCCGTGTGGGACGTGGCGGGTGGTGGCGCCCAGGGCGTGCCGGGCACCGGCGGCTGCGGCGGCTGCGCGGGGCGGCCCGGGACGCCCGCCAGGACGCTCAGGAGTGCCTGCGCCTTGTGGACCGTTTCCTGCGCCTCGCGGGCAGGGTCGGCGTCGATGACGGTGCCGCCGCCCGCGCGGACCTCCACCGTCCAGCCGTCCTCCGTGCGGGTGAACGCGGCGGTGCGGATCAGGATGTTCACGTCCACCAGCGGCCCGCTCACGAGGCCCAGCCCGCCGGTGTACCAGCCGCGCGGGCCGGGTTCGAGGTCGCGGGTGACCTCCATCACGCGTTCCTTCGGCGCGCCGGTGATCGTCCCGCCGGGGAAGGTGGCGGCCAGCACGTCCCGCAGCGTCACCCCAGTGCGCGCGCGGGCCTGGACCTCGGACACGAGGTGCATCACGTGGCTGTAGCGTTCGACGAGCATCAGGTCCGGCACGGTCACGCTGCCCGGCGCGGCCACGCGGCCCAGGTCGTGCCGCACGAGGTCCACCAGCATGGTGTGCTCGGCGACCTCCTTCGGGCTGTCGCGCAGTTCCGCCTCGAACGCGGCGTCCTCGGCGGGCGTGTCGCCGCGGCGGCGGGTCCCGGCGATGGGCCGCGCGCTCAGGTCGTCCCCGGCCCAGCGGACCAGCCGTTCCGGGCTGCACGACACCACGACCTCCGACCCCAGGTCCGCGAAGGCCATGAACGGACTGGGGTTCACGTCGCGTAGGCGCAGGTACGCAGCCAGCGGGTCCCCCTGCGCGGCCGCCCGCACGCCGCGCGAGAGGTTCACCTGATACACCTCGCCCGCGCGGATCAGCTCCTGCACGGCCCGCACGCCTGCCGGGTAATCCACGTCGTCTGCGCCGAACGCCCCCACGCTCAGGGTCGGCTCGGGTGGCAGGGGCGCATCCAGCAGCGCCGCCCAGTCCAGGTGCGGCTCGCCCACCACGCTCAGGGTGCCCGCCACGCGGTCCCACACCAGGCCCGAGGGGTACTCGCCCCACCACATCGCCTCGCCCCGGGGCGCGTGCGCGGCCAGCCCGAAGGTCCGGGCCGCCTCGTACTTCAGGCCGCCCAGCCACGCCGGGAACACCGCGCCGCCCGCAGGCCGGTCCGGCAGGTCGTGCGTGACCCGCACCGGCGCGGCACTCAGGAACGACCGCGCGCCGTACGCCACGACCGGCCCCAGCGATTCCAGCAGCACCACGCCCGGCAGGCCCGCCGCGCGCACCCGCCGCAGCACCTCCGCCGGACTGAGCATGGGCAGGGCAGGAGAGGGGGTCGGGCTCGCGTTCACGCGCCGGATTCTAGCGGGGGCGCTGCGGGCTCACGCGGCCCCGCGTGCACCGCGACCTTCGCCGCCAGCGTGCGGTAGAAGTCCGGCTGTTGCAGGTACGCCAGGTGATCCGACCGGACCAGCCCGGACAGCGGGAACGCCGTGTCGTGCGCGCCCGGCGCGATGCCCTGCGCGCGGAAACTCAGCAGGTCCGTGTACGCCCACACGTTCCAGAAGTACCCCAGCCGCCCCCCCGCGTGAGGATCGGGGGTCGGGCCGCCCAGCGTGAAGCCCAGTTCGTGGAACGCGCCCACCTGACTGGCGCACGCGCACCAGAAGTCCACCCGCACCCCCGCGCCGTCCGGATCGGCGGGCAGGAAGGCGTGCAGCGCGTCGAAGATCAGCTGCCCGCCCATCGAGTGAGTCAGGACCACCAGCGGCTCACCCGGGTGGGTGCGGGCCGCGTGCGCCGCGCGCAGTCCGGCCAGGACCCGCTGCGGGATCGCGCCGGGGCGCTCCGGCGTGCCGCGCCCGTTCAGGTACGCCAGCACGTCGCCCATAAACAGCGGCACGAACGCCTCCAGCGGGCGGCGCACCTCGCGCATGGCGCGCTTCACGTTCCGCCGCCGCGCCCGCATCAGGCCGGGCGGCAGGTGCGGTTCCAGCCGCCGCGCCGGGGCAGGAAGGCGCGCCTGCGCCGCCGCGTCCAGCAGGCCCCAGCGCTCGGCGGGCGGCAGGTCCGCCAGCAGCGCCCGCACCCGCGCGTCGCGCGCCACGCCCCACGCCACGCGGATCACGCCCGGCCACTCGGACACCGGATGCGCGGCGCGCAGGCGGCGTTCCAGCGCCTCGCCCAGCGCGTCCCCGTCCAGCGTCAGCGGGTCGGGTTCCGGGACGACCTCGCGCTCGCGCGCCGCGCGGAACTGCCCGCCCTGCGTGAAGTGCGCGCCCAGGTCCCCCCAGTACACCCGCTCGACATGCACCGCGTCCGGCGCGGCCGGGTTCAGGCCAGGCGCCACGTGCTCGCGCAGCAGCCGCTGCACGCCCGGCCAGTCCACCCCCTGCGTCGCGCGGTGAAGATCCTCCCAGCCCTGATCGCCCTCCTCCCGGACGGCCACCCCATGCACGAACAGAACCGGCATGCCGCTCATCCTACGGCCCACGCCGGTCCGGCGCCGTGGGGAAGGTTCCGGCGGATGGGCAGCCTGCTGGTCCTGAGGGAGAGGAAGAGGCATCACCCACTTCGGCCGCGCCAAGGTGGCGCGGGTTCACGATCAGAATCATCCGGCGGGATCGCGGGAACAGGACGCGCACCAGTTCTGGGGGCGCCTGCGTGGCGGCGTGGTGCCGTCGAAACGGGCAGAGCTGGATGGCTCTACCGGCGGCTGACACTGTCTCACTCCTGGGAACAGTTCTCAATAACTCCTGAATTCCTTACACTGCACCCGGAATTGCGGGGTAGAATGCGATCCATGTGGGTGTCGACCAAAGCTCAGTACGGCCTGCGCGCCCTGATCGAGATCGCGCGTGGCGAGGGTGACGCCGTGCCCCTCAAGGACGTCGCCGAACGCCAGGGCATCAGTCAGCACTACCTGGAGCAGATCGCCAGCAACCTGCGCCGCGCCGGGTTCATCAAGAGCATCCGCGGCGCGCACGGCGGCTACCGCCTCGCGCGGGCCGCGCGCGACATCAGCGCGTACGACGTGGTGACCGCCATGGAGGGCAGCATCGCCCCCGTGTCCTGCGTCGAGGACGACCACGTGTGCGACAGCCAGAACGTGTGCGGTACCCAGAGCCTCTGGTACCGCGTGGACGCCGCGCTGCGCGACGTGCTGGGCGGCACCACCCTCGCGGACCTGATCGAGGACAGCGACCGGCAGCAGCACGCCCGCCTCGTGCAGATCGACCCCAGCTACCCGCATCTGGGGTGATGGTAGACGGTCGATGGTTGATGGAACCGCGCGTCCGTCAACCATCGACTTTTGCCCATCCTCTATCCTGAAGGCCGTGTACCGTTCGCTGATCAAGCCGCTGCTGTTCCGCCTGGACGCGGAGGACGCCCACCACCTCACGATCGGCCTGATGGACGCCGCGTCCCGCGTGCCCGCCTGGCCCGCCCTGGCGCGGCGCGTGACGGCGCCCGCGTCCCCCATGCTGGAGCAGACGCTCTGGGGGCAACGGTTCGCGTCCCCGGTGGGTCTCGCGGCGGGCCTGGATAAGAACGGCGTGGCCGTCCCGGCCTTCACGGCGCTGGGCTTCGGTTTCCTGGAGGTCGGGACCGTCACGCCCCTGGCGCAGCCCGGCAACGACCGCCCCCGGCTGTTCCGCCTGCCGCAGGACGGCGCGCTGATCAACCGCATGGGCTTCAACAACGCCGGGATGACCGACCTGCACACCCGCCTGGGCGCGCTGGGCGCGCGGCCCGCGCCGGTGTGGGTGAACATCGGGAAGAACAAGGTCACCGCGAACGAGGACGCCGCGCAGGACTACCGCCGCTGCGTCGCCGCGCTGCAGGACGTCGCCGACGCCTTCGTCGTGAACGTCAGCAGTCCCAACACGCCCGGCCTGCGCGCGTTGCAGGGTGCGGACGACCTGGGCGCGCTGGTGCGCGAGGTCCTGCAGGAGGTCGAGGCGCAGCGGGTGCGGACCCTGAAGGCCCCCCCGGTCCTCGTGAAGCTCGCCCCGGACCTGCACCCCGCCGACTTCGAGGCCAGCGTGGACGCCGCCGTGACCGCGGGTGCGGCGGGCCTGATCGTCAGCAACACCACCCTCTCCCGCGACGGCCTGACCCACCCCAACCAGAAGGAAACTGGTGGCCTGAGCGGACGGCCCCTCACGCAGCGCGCCACCGAACTCGTGCGGGCCGCGTACCGGCAGACCGGCGGTCGCGTGCCCATCGTCGGCGTGGGCGGCATCTTCAGCGCGCAGGACGCGTACAACCGCATCCGCGCCGGGGCCACCCTGACCGAGGTGTACTCCGCCCTGATCTTCGAGGGACCCGGGCTGGTGCGCGACCTGAACACCGGCCTCGCGCGCCTGCTGGCCCGCGACGGTTTCACGCACGTCCGCGAGGCCGTCGGCACCGCGGGCTGAACACAGCAGGGCAGAGGGGGAATCCTCTGCCCCTTCACGCCCTTCACGGGGGTCAGTGGCCGCTGGTGACCTTCAGGCCGATGATGGATACGATCATCAGGATCATGAACGCGATGCGGGCGGGCGTGACGCTCTCGTGGAACAGCACGATGCCCAGAATGGCCGCGCCGACCGCGCCGATGCCGACCCACACGCCGTACGCGGTGCCGATCGGGAGGGTCTTGGCGGCGAGGCCCAGCAGGCCCATGCTGGCGATCATGCTCAGCAGGGTCAGGGCGGTGGGGACGGGGCGGGTGAACCCTTCCGTGTACTTCAGGCCGATGGCCCAGCCAACTTCGAGCAGTCCGGCGATGATGAGCAGAGTCCATGCCATACGGGACACCTCCAGTGTCTCGCCGTCTTGTCGTGACCGGGTACGGCGGTGCTCTCGTCCGGAGTTCAGCCCCTGAGGGGCGACTGAGACCCAGTGTAGCGGGGTGGTGTAAGCACCCGCTGAGCAGAGGATGGAGGCCGGGCGAGCACCCGGCCTCCACGCCTGCGCCGCTGGTTACACGCCCAGGTAGGCGCTGCGGACGCGGTCGTCGGTCATCAGGTCCTGCTGGGTGCCCTCCAGGGTCAGGCGGCCGCCTTCGAGCACGTAGCCGCGGTGGGCGATGCTCAGCGCCGCGAAGGCGTTCTGTTCGGCCAGCAGGACGGTCACGCCGGTCTCGTTGACGCGCTGCACGGCGCTGAACACCTGCTCGACGACCAGCGGGGCCAGACCCAGGCTGGGTTCGTCCAGCAGCAGCAGTTGCGGGCGGGCCATCAGCGCGCGGGCGATGGCGACCATCTGCTGCTGCCCGCCCGACAGGCTCCCGGCGGGCGCGTGCCGTTTCTCGATCAGGGCGGGGAAGAGGTCGTACGCCCGCTCCAGTTCGCGGGCGGTTCCGGCGGGGTCGCGGCGGTGCACGAACGCGCCGAGGCGCAGGTTCTTCTCGACGCTCAGTTCCGGGAACAGCAGGCGACCCTCGGGGCACTGCGCGACCCCGCTGGCGACGTTCAGTTCGGGGCGGCCGGTGGTGAGGCTGGTGCCGTTCCAGGTGGCGCTGCCGCCTGCGGGGCGTTGTAGGCCGCTCAGGGTGCGGAACAGGGTGCTCTTGCCCGCGCCGTTCGCGCCGAGCAGCACGACGATCTCGCCGCGCTGCACGCTGAGGTTCAGGGCGTGCAGCGCCGTGAACGCACCGTAGCGGACGGTCAGGTCGCGGATCTCAAGCATGCGCGGCCTCCCCGCCCTGCGCGCCCTGGCCCATCTGCCCGCCGTGCGCGTGCGAGCCCAGGTACGCCTCGATCACGGCCGGGTCGCGGCTGACCTGCGCCGGGGTGCCCTGTGCGATCAGCTGCCCGTGGTGCAGCACCAGGATGTGATCCGCGAGACCCATCACGAGGCTCATCTTGTGCTCGACCAGCGCGACCGTCAGGCCGCCCGCGACCAGCTCGCGGATCAGGGCCATGAGGTTCACGGTCTCCTCGGGGTTCATCCCGGCGGCCGGTTCGTCCAGCAGCAGCAGTTTCGGTTCGCTGGCGAGCGCCATGGCGATCCCCACGCGTTTCTGGCCCTCCTGCGTCAGCGCCCCGGCGGGCAGGTGCGCCTGCCGGACGAGCCCCACGCGTTCCAGGGCGCGCAGCGCGCCGTCGCGGCTGCCCCTGGCGTCCTGGCGTTCGCGCGGCGTGCGCAGCAGCGCGTCGAGCAGCCCGGCGCGCGTGCGGACGCGGTGCCCGATCATGGCGTTCTCCAGCACGCTCAGTTCCCGGTAGATGGTGGTCGTCTGGAACGTGCGGGCCACGCCGCGCGCGACGACCTCGTGGGTGGGGCGGCGGGTCAGGTCCTCCCCCTGGAAACGGACGGTGCCGGTGGTGGGGCGGTAGAAGCCGCTGATCAGGTTGAAGAACGTGCTCTTGCCCGCCCCGTTCGGCCCGATGATCGCGGTGATCTGCCCGGCAGGGACAGTGGCGGTCACGTCCCGCACGGCGTGCAGCCCGCCGAAGCGGATGCCCAGGTTCTCGACGTCAAGCACCGCTGACCTCCTTGGTCTTCGCCGCGCGGGCGGGACGGTTGGCGCGCAGCCGCGTCCACAGGCCCGCCAAGCCGTGCGGGGCGTACATCACGAGCAGCACCAGCAGCGGCCCGAACACGATGTACTGGTAGTCCTGCAGGCCCTTGAGCGTCTGCGTGAGGCTGTAGATCAGCGCGGTGCCCAGCAGCGGCCCCGCCAGGGTGCCCAGGCCCCCGACGAGCAGGTATAGCAGCACCGTGAAGGTCGTGGTCGGCCCGGTCACCGCCGAACCCAGGAAGCCCACGTACGTGGCGTACAGGCCACCCGCCAGTCCGGCCAGCGCTGTGGAGAGCATCATGGCGCGCAGCTTGTGGGTGTACACGTTCACGCCCGCGCTGCGCGCGAGGTCCTCGCCGCCGCGGATGGCGAGCAGGGACAGCCCGAAGCTGCTCGCGCGGGCGCGCGCCACGATCAGCACCGTCAGCGCCAGCGTCAGCAGCGCCAGCAGGTAGAAGCCCCCGGACAGCTTCAGGCCGATGGCGCGCGAGGCCTCCTCCAGCCCGGCGGGGGGCGCGATGCCGTTCAGGCCGTCGTTCCCGCCAGTCAGGGCGTCCCACTTGTTGATCACCAGCGTGATGATCACGCCCACGCCCAGCGTGAAGATCGAGAAGGCGTCCCCGCGCGTACGGAACGCCACCAGCCCTAGCAGCAGCCCCGCCAGCGCGGCCAGCGCGATCCCGGCGGGCCACGCCAGCCAGAAACTCCACCCGGCCTTCAGGGTCAGGATGCCGGTCGTGTACGCCCCGATCCCGAAGAACCCCGCGTGCGCTAGCGGCAGCAGTCCCGTGTAGCCCAGCATGACGTTCAGGCCGTACGCGAGAACCGCCCACATCATGATGTTCACGCCGACGTCCAGCAGGTACCCGCTGGGATGCAGGAACGGCACCACGGCCGCCAGCACGAACAGCGCGGGCCAGATCAGGCGGCTCACGTGCCCTTCCTGAACAGCCCCTGCGGGCGCAGCGCGAGCACGACCACCAGCATCGCGAAGCCGATCACGTCCGCGAAGTCCAGGCTGATGTAGAACCCCCCGAACACCTCCGTGAACGCCAGCAGGAACGCGCCCACGATCGCGCCGGGCACGCTGCCCATGCCGCCCAGGATGATAATCGCGAACACCTTGAGGTTCATGACCTCACCCATGCTGGGCGTCACCGCGTTGATCGGCGCGATCAGGCTCGCCGCGACCGCCGCGAGCGCCCCGCTGATCGCGAAGGTCAGCATCCCCACCCGGTTGGTGTTGATCCCCACCAGCCGCGCGCCCTCGCGGTTCTGGCTCATCGCCTCGATGGTCGCGCCGGTCAGGGTGCGTTTCAGGAAGTAGTTCAGGCCCAGCATCACCAGCACGCTCGCCGCGATGATCAGCAGCCGCTGCCACGTCAGCGTCACGCCGCCCAGGTTCACGATGCCGGGCAGCGGCTCGGTGATCTGCTTGAAGTCCGGCCCGAACACCTTCGGATGCGAGATCAGCGCCTCCAGGAAGAACAGCACCCCGATCGCCGCGATCATGGGGTGCACGTGCGGGGCGTTGCGCAGCGGGTGGAAGATCACGCGTTCCATGAGTGCGGCCAGCAGCGCCACGCCCAGCGCCGAGAGGATCAGCGCGGGCACGTACCCCACCTTCAGGCCCGTCAGCGCCGCGTACGTCAGGTACGCGCCCAGCATGTACAGCCCGCCGTGCGCGAAGTTCGGGACGCGCATCACGCCGTACACCAGCGTCAGCCCCAGCGCCACCAGGGCGTACACGCCCCCCAGCGCCAGCGCATTGAACAGTTGTTGCAGCACCGTCGACAAAACCCGTTCCCCCCCAGTTGGCCGTGTGAAATGGCCGTGTGAAACGGCGCGCCGGGCACACGTTCGCCCGGCGCGCACAGTGATCAGTTCTTCGAGTGACGTCCGGCGCTTACTTGAAGGTCTTGATCAGCCGTAGGCGGGTGTACTGCCCGCCCTTGACGCTGGCCACCAGGAACTGCGCGTCCACGTGGCCCTTGTCGGTCACGCCGTACAGCTTGAAGACCGTCTTGTTCTGCGGCAGGGCCTTGGCGGCGGCGTCCAGCTGCGCGCGGATCGCCTCGGGGTTGTCGGTGGTGCCCGCCAGTTCCATCGCCTTGGCGATGATGTTCATGCCCATGTAGTTCAGCGCGGCCTCGCTGGTGGGCACCTTCTTGTACAGGCGCTGGTACAGCGTCACGAATACCTGCGTGCCCGGGAACTCCTTGGTGGGCAGCACGCCCACGCTGCCGTCCAGGTAGTTGCGCGGCACGACCTGATCCATCTGCTCGAACTTCGCCTGGTCCATCACGATGAAGCC
The DNA here is from genome assembly GCA_943327755.2 of Deinococcus hopiensis KR-140. Lineage (GTDB taxonomy): Bacteria > Deinococcota > Deinococci > Deinococcales > Deinococcaceae > Deinococcus > Deinococcus hopiensis_A. The sequence goes on along the minus strand of CALPYF020000005.1, from coordinate 79,565 downwards.
GCCCTTGAAGCCCTGCTCGCGCGCGGCCTTCACGACCAGCGCGGTGGGCTGGCTGGGCCCGCCGATGAACAGCACGTCGGGTTTGTCCGCCAGGGCCTTCGTGACGGCGCTGGAGTAGTCCACGGTGGTGTTGTAGTCCACGCTGTTGTTCGCCAGGACGGTGCCGCCCTGCTTCTTCCACTCGTCGCTGATCGCGTCCGTCCACTGCTTGCCGTACGCGCTGTTGGTGCCCAGCAGGCCCAGGCGCTTGCCGAACGCCTTCATCTGCGTGGCGGCGAAGGGCTGCAGGTAGTTGTCATAGCGGGGCGGCAGCATGAACGTCAGCGGGTTGCGGGCGTCGAGGATCTTAGGCTCGCTGGAGTACGCCACGAGCAGGAATTCCGGGTCGCGGGTGGTCAGGGGCTGCACGGTCAGGATGCCCCCGGCGTGCGGCACGAAGATCACGTCGATGCCCTGGCTGGTCAGGCGTTTGACGTTCGTGGCGGTCTCGTTGGGCAGGTAGCGGTCGTCCAGCGCGACCAGTTTGAACGTGACCTTCTCGCCCTTGACGGTCACGCCTGTGCGGTTCAGCTCTGAGATGGCCATGTCGATGCCGCTCTGGACGTCCTTGCCGTAGAACGCCGCACCGCCGGACAGGGGGCCGGAGAAGCCGATGCTCACGACCTTGTCGGCCAGCGCGGAGCTGCCCGCCAGGGCCAGCAGGGTGGGGAAGAGGAACCGTTTCTTCATACGACCTCCCGCAAATCCAGCGCGCCCAGGCCCGGTGCCGGTGGCCTCGCTGAACACAGTTCAAGTTGTGCGTGCCGTTCATGCTGGCATGCCCCCCGGGGGGTGTCAATCGGCTTTGGCACACATCCCCCGTCAGGCGGAAGGGCAGCGGCCCGGTCCACCTCTCACGTGGTGCGGTGAACGCCCGGCCCGGCTGGCAGGTCACAGCAGCATTCAGGAGGATTGAAGGTCCCTTCGATACTCCTGAACGAGCGGACTCGAAGAGCGAGACCCTGACACCACCAGCGGTCGGAAGTGGAAGTGAAGGGCGTGGTGTTGGCCCTTCAATGCAACTGGACACCGCGGTCAGTGGTACGCGGTCGCCCCTCGTCCGGGGGGCCGCGCCGCGGCGACACAAGAAGAAACCCCCTCCGGGGAGGGGGTCTGTCTGGCTCGGCAGGTTGGGGTCGAACCAACGACCGTCCGATTAACAGTCGGATGCTCTGCCACTGAGCTACTGCCGAACACTGCTGTGGCGGCCGTTTCCGGCGCGAGAGGGATAGTAGCACGCCCCCCCATCCCGCGCAAGTCCCGCCGCGCCCCGGTCCGGCAGGGCGCGCGGGCCCCGGTCAGTCGCTGGCGATGGGCACCCCGGGCGCGCTCTGTGTGCGGGGCGGCGTGAGGGGCCGGGCGTACCAGCTCATGACCGGCCGGGCGTCCATGGTGAAGGTGTAGCCCAGCCGCTCCCAGAAGCGTGCCCCACGTGGGTTCTCGCCCAGCACGCTCGCCAGGATGCGGGTGGTGCCGGGCGGCACGCGGGCTTCCAGGTGGCGCACGGCCTGCTCGCCCAGGCCTTGGGACTGGCGGTCCTCGCGGATCAGCAGCAGGTTGATGGTCAGGTCGCCGGGTTCGGGGTAGTCGTGCTTGCAGTCGAGGCTGCCGAACAGCTCCCCACGCTCGTCATACAGGAGTTCGAGGCTGCGGCGCGGGTCGAGCAGCGCAATTTCCACGTCGCGTTCGACGTCCTTGACATGGGGAACGCGGGTGCCCAGCAGGGCGAAGTACCCGGGTGCGTCGGCGTAGAGTTGATGAAGCAGCGGCGCGTGGTGCAGCGCCAGCGGCGTGGCGTTCAAAGTAGGGGCCTCCCCCGTCCGGCGAAGGTGGGCAAGAAGGATGCAGGCGCAGGTTGCCGGACTGACCCTGAGCATACCCGCTGCCCCGCCCGCCCGCCATGAATCCCGCCGCCGGGTGGGCTTCAGGCCCACTTCACCCGCCGGGAGGGGGGGTGCGCTACCCTGCCGGGATGAACGGCCCCGGCTTCTACCAGTCCCGCCTGCAGCGTCCCGGCGCGGTCCTCGCCCCGATGGCGGGCTACAGCGACGCGCCCATGCGTCAGCTGGCAGCCGAGCAGGGCGCGCTGTGGACCGTCAGTGAGATGATCAGCGCGCGCGGCCTGATGGGCGGCGGCGACACCGAGAAACTGAACCTGGGCCGCCCCTACCCGGGCGAGCAGGGCCGCGTGGTGCAGCTGTTCGGCGCGGAGCCGGAGGTGCTGGCCGGGGCGGTGGCCCGCGTAGAGGCGTGGTTCAGCCCGGCGGCGATCGACCTGAACATGGGCTGCCCCGTCCCCAAGATCCGCGGGAAGGGCGGCGCGTGCCTGCTCCAGACGCCCGAGACGGCGTACGACCTCGTGCGGGCCATGCGCTCGGCGACCACGCTGGACGTCAGCGCGAAGATCCGCCTGGGCTGGGATCACGACCGCAGCGTGGAAGTCGCCCAGGGCCTGGAGGCTGCCGGGGCCGCGCTGATCACCGTGCACGGCCGCACCAGCGCCCAGCGCTACACCGGGCAGGCCGACTGGGACGCGATCGCGCGCGTGGCCGCCGCGGTGAAGGTGCCCGTGGTGGGCAGCGGGGACATCACCACGCCCGCTGCGGCCCGCGAGCGCCAGCGCATGGGCGTGGCCGCCGTGATGATCGGGCGCGGCGCGGTCGGGAACCCCTGGATCTTCCGCGCGCTCGCCCGCGGGGAGGACGCCTGGCCGGACGCCCGGGAACGCGCCCGCACCGCGCTGCGTCACGCCGAACTGCAGGAGCGGTTCTACGACGACGACACGGGCCGCCTGACGCTGCGCCCGCTACGCAAGGTGCTGCCGCAGTACCTGCCGGACTTCCCGGAACTGCGCGGCCCCCTGACGCAGGTGCTCACGGCGCAGGACGTGCGTCAGGTGCTGACCCCCCTGCTGGGTGCAGCCACCGCCGACGTCACCCCGGCCCGCCCGGCAGAGTATGCTGTGAGTCATTCATGAACGTCCGCGAGTACTACGCCTACCTGACCGCCGCGCGGGAGCAGCTCTGGAACTACCTGCGTGCCCTGCCGCAGGCCGATCTGGACCGCAACCTGATCGAGGACGCCGACCGATTCCACTCGATCAAGGACCTGCTGCTGCACGTCACGGACGTCGAGGACCACTGGGTGCACGGCATCGTCCTCGGGGACGGCGTGCAGGGCCTGTACCCGCACGACTGGGTGCGGCCCCAGGCGCAGCAGTACGACCTCGCGTGGATCCTCGACTACAGCCGCGAGGTCACCCGTCGCACCTGCGCCTTCCTGGACAGCGAACCGGACCTGAACCGCAGCGTGAAGCTCGTGCAGGACGACCCGGCCAGCGACACCGTCACCCTGGATCAGCTCATGTGGAACGTCATGACCCACGAGGTGCGCCACACCGCGCAGATCGCGCTGATGATCCGCCAGCTGGGCCACACGCCCCCCTGGCTGGACTACATGCGGTTCGTGCGGCCCCAGAGCACCTCCGCGCAGGCCGGCGCGCCCGACCTCGACGAGGACCTGGACGACACCGACGAGCTGTAAGGCGTACCCGTCCGGAGGCCGCCACCTGCGGGTGCGCGGCCTCTGCTCGTCCTACCGGAAGTCGGCCACGCGCACGAGCGGGCCGTTCAGGCCGTCCAGCCGCGCCGGGAGGCTCGCCGGGTCCACGGGCTGGCCGGTCGCGGCGTCCACCGTCTCGAAGGTCGCGCGACCCTGCGCGGGCCACACGGTCAGCAGCGTCACCGTGCTGCGCGCCGTGCCCGGATGCCCCACGTAGTCCCGCCCGCCGATGCCCCCGGCGGACAGGACATTCAGGCGGCCCAGTCGCGCCGGGTAGAACGCCGCGTGGTGCCCGTGCACGTAGGCCAGCACGCCCCCGGCCTCCATGACCTGCCGCAGCGCGCCCGCCTCGCGCACGACCTCGCCGGGGCGGTTTTTCTCGGCGCTCACCCCGGCCAGCGGCAGGTGCCCCACGACCAGCCGTGCGCCCGCCGCCCGCGCGGCCGGGGAGGCCAGCTGCGCGGCCAGCCACGCCCGCTGCCCAGCACGCACGTCCGGCCCGCTCGCGTCCAGCGACGCGATGAACACCGCGCCGCCCCCTAGCGTGACACTGAACCGGAACGGGAACGCCGCGCGGTCCATGAACGCCAGCGGGGGCATGTGCGCTGCCCAGTACGTGGCGGCCTCGCGCCGGTCACGGGGACTGCGGGGGCTGGCGTCGTGGTTGCCCAGCGTGAACGCGAACGGAATGCCCGCGCGGCTCAGGGGCGCACGCACGTCCCGGTCGAAGGCCGCCCACATGGCCCGCACCTGCGCGTCCCCCAGGCTGGCCTTCTGCGCGCCGATCAGGTCGCCGGGCGAGAGCACCGCGTCGGGCCGCCACTCGTTCACGATGCGCGCCACGCTGCGGGCCAGCGGCGCGGGGTAGGTCGTGCTGCCGTACGGGCCGTTGAAGTCCCCCAGGATCGCCAGCCGCACCGGCTGGGCAGGCGGCAGAGGGGCCGCCGAGAGCAGCAGCGGTAGCAGAAGCACGAGACGGCGCATACGGGGCAGTTCATCACGGCTTCTTGAGCGAATCATCAGCCGCCCCACGCGCCGCCGCGCCACGCTGAAGCATGACCCCGGACGACAGGCTGCCCCTGAAGCCCACCCTGGCCCCCCACACGCCGCCCACCCTGCCGGACACCCACGCCGGGCCGGGCCCCATGCCGGAGACCCTCCCGGACGCCCCGCCCGTTCCCACGCCCAGCACGGACGGCCTGAACGCGCAGGAGGTCGCCACGCTGGGGACGCCAGCCGTGCCGAGGCGAACGAGGCCCTGGCCAGCGCCGAGCATCTGGACGACCCCAGCGAGAGCTGACACGGCTGCCGTCCGTTTCGGTGACCGCCCGGCACACCACCGGACGGCCAGCTCCACGCCCGGAATCCGATGCCCTCCCACTCGCGTCCGCCCGGATGGAACGGTTTTTCCAGACCAGTCCACCGGAGTCCGGACGGGCCGTAGGCTGGGCCCATGCAGTCCATCGCCGACCTGCGCGCCCTGTGCGCCGAGCTGCCGCACTCGCGCGAGACGTTCCCGTTCGGCGCGACGACCCTGGTGTTCAAGGTCGGTCCCGCCGACGCCGGGAAGATGTACGCCCTGACCGACGTGCAGGCCGATCCCGTCAGCGTGTCGCTGAAGGTGCGGCCCGAACGGGGCGAGGAGCTGCGCGCCGCGCACGCCGCGATCACGCCCGGCTACCACCTGAACAAACGCCACTGGGTGACCGTGACCCTGGATGGGCGCGTGCCGGATGACCTGATCCGCGAGCTGATCGTGGGCAGTCACGCGCTCGTCGTGGGTGGCCTGACCCGCGCGCAGCGCGAAGACCTGGGCCTGTGATGGGGCAGGAGCGTCACGGCACCACTCCGCCTTCCGTCCGGTGGCGTGACCGGGCGGCGCGGCGGCTGGGCCTGACGGGGCTGTGGCTGGCGGCCCTGCTCACGCTGGGCGCGTGGCTGGGCGTCTGGGCGACGCTCGCCCCGGCGCGGGCGACGCTGCGGGACGCGCAGGCGACCCTGACGCGGCTGGACGGGCAGCTGGCGGACGTGCAGGCGAGCCTCGCGCCGCTGGACGTCCTGGCCCGGCCCGAGGCGCTGGAAGCCGCCCGCACCCTGGAGGCGCTCAGCAAGGCGGCCGGGCGCGTGCCGCTGCTGACCGCCCTGTTCCCGGACGGCGCCCTGACCCGCAGCGCCGACACCGCCCGCGACTGGCGCGCGGCGTTGGAGGACCGCGCGGCGTGGCCCTCCCTGGCCGACGCCCGCGCGCAGGTGCAGGGGTGGCAGGCGCATCTGCGCGCCCTGTCCACGCGCCTGACCCTGCTGACGGTGGGCGGCGCGGCCCTGCTGACCCTGCTGTGCGCGTGGTTCGCCGCCGGACAGCTGGCCCTGATCCGCCTGAGTCGCCCGCAGCGCTGAGCGGCCCCCACCTGTCCGGCTGTCGCCTGTGGCTGCGCAGTCCGTTCCCGGCCGGGGAACAACTGGCAGGACAGGTCACAAATACTGGCAACCTATACGCGTACGTTCAGGTTTATGTCGAGCCCTGCTCTCACCTCCACCACGGACGCCCCACCCGACACCCGCCGCACGCTGGCCGGCTGGGCCGTCACCGCCGCCTGCCTGATCGCCTTCATGGGCGTCGGCGTCGTCGACCCGATCCTCCCCGAGATCGGCCACCAGCTCGGCGCGACCCCCACCCAGGTCGAACTGCTGTTCACCACCTACCTGGGCGTCATGGCCATCATGACCCTCTTCGCCGGGAATATCGGCGCCCGGGTGGGCCGCCGCCGCGTCGCCCTGATCGGCCTGGGCCTGATCGCCGCCTTTGCCCTCGCCTGCGGCCTGAGCGGCAGCATCCCCGCGCTGGCCCTCTTCCGGGGCGGCTGGGGCCTGGGCAGCGCCCTGTTCACCCCCACCGCCCTGGTGCTGCTGCTGGCCCTGATCGGCCACGCCGAGAAGGCCATCATGCGGTATGAAGCCGCCATCGGCCTGGGCATGAGCATGGGCCCGCTGCTGGGCGGCCTGCTGGGCAGCCACTCCTGGCGCTTCCCGTTCTTCGGCGCCGCCGCGCTGATGCTGCTCGCGCTGGCCAGCGTCGTCACCCTGGTCCGCGTGCCCGAGGCGCGTGAACCGGCCCGGCCCGTCAGCGACGTGTTCCGCGCCTACCGCCAGCCCGCCTTCCTCGCCGTGGGCCTCACGGGCCTGCTGTACTACTTCGGGTTCTTCCTGCTGCTGGGCTACACCCCGCTCTTCCTGCACCTGAGCACCCTGGGCCTGGGCCTCACGTTCTTCGGCTGGGGCCTGCTGCTGGGCCTGGGCAGCACCGTCCTCGCCGAACGCCTCCTGCACGCCCTGCCCGCCAGCCGCGTCGTGCTGGGCGCCCTGGCCGGCCTGACCGCGCTGTTCGTCCTGATCGGCTTCGCGCCCGTCACCGTGCTCGTCAAGGTCACGTTCGTGATCCTCAGCGGCACCCTGTTCGGCCTGATGAACGCCACCCTCACCACCCTCAGCGTGGAGGTCAGCCACATGCCCCGCGCCACCGCCACGAGCGCCTACAACTTCCTGCGCTGGCTCGGCGCGGCCCTCGCTCCGGTCAGCAGCGGCCTGATCGCCGAACACCTCGGCGCGCCCGTCCCCTACGCCTTCGGCGCCGCTGCCGTCGCCCTGGCCGTCGTCATCACCGCCCTGGCCGCCCGCGGCATCGACGCCGCCCGCGCCAGCGACCCCCACGTTCACTGAGCACCGGCCAGGGCCGGGCGACGGCAGGGGGGTGACCTCCTGCCGCGCCCGGCCCCAGCCGTTACCCTGGAGGCACCCGTGACCCACACAGACCCCATCCCCCCGGACGACACGCCCCGCCACCGCGTGGGCGAGGTCGCCACGCGCCTGGGCCTGACCCTGCGCACCCTGAAGTACTACGAGGAACTGGGCCTCGTGACCCCGCAGCGCACCGGCAGCCGCTACCGCCTGTACAGCGAGGCGGACATCGCGCGGCTGGACCGCATCCGCCGCATGCGCGCCCTGGGCCTCAGCCTCGGCACGATTCAGGCCACGTTCAGCCAGCCGCTCGAACTCGACCCGGACGGCCGACAGGTCCTCACGGAAGGCGCCCTGACCGACCTGCGCCGCGACCTCAGTGGGCAACTCGACGTTCTCAGCACCCGCATCGCTGCCGCCGAACGCGAACTGAAAGACGCCCGCGCGCTGCGCCGCGACCTCCAGCGCGACCTCGCCTACGTCGAAAAACGCCTGGGCGGCGTGCGCGTCGGGGACCTGCTGGACGGCCCCCACACCTGAGTCGCTCTCACAGCGGTTGCCAGTTCTACCCTGGGGCCAACGACCCGCCTCTGGGTGTCACTTCCCCCGCTGGCGTTGACGGGTTCTCGCTTTGCTCGATTCAGAGGTATTGAGGGATAAAGTCAACACCTCTGAATGCTGCTGTCAGAAGCCGAAGAAGTTCAGGATGAGGGTGCTGGCGTCGGGCGCGCAGGGGTCGGTGTACGTTCCGGCGCTGCTCCCGCCGGGCCACGCGTGCCCCATCCCCGTGACCGAGTAGCGCTGGAGCCGCGTGGTGCCGCCCGCCGTGCGGTAGTCGAAGCGGGTGTAGGCGCGGCAGGCGGTGCCGCTCACGGTGGCGTCGGGCGTGTCGTCCGGATCGTTGTTGTCGGTGCCGTCGGCGAGGTCGTTCGCCTGCGCCCACTGGGTGAGGGTCTGCGTGGCGTTCACGGGGTTCACGGTGGGGTCGGCGCTGCCCTGGAAGACCAGGGTGGGCATGGCGCGGCGGCGGCTGCCCATCTCGGTGGCGCAGGCGGCGCCGCGCCCGTTGGGGTCGTAGATGCTGCCGTACGACATGGCGTTCACGCCGCCCGCTGCGGTGGTGGCGCCCTGGTACATGACGCCCGCCACGCTGGCCACGCCGCGGATCAGGTCGGGGTACGTGCAGCCCATGATGTTCGCCATGGCGGCCCCGGCGGACAGGCCCGCGACGGCCACGCGGGCGCTGTCCACGGCGTAGGTGCTCTTCACCCAGCCGATCATCCCGGCGATGACGGCGGGTTCGCCCGCGCCCCGGTACTGGTTGCCGGGCAGGTACCAGTTCCAGCAGTCGGCGCTGTTGTACAGGGTGCCCTGTTCGGGGTATAGCACCAGGAAACCCCGCGTGTCGGCCAGGGTGTTCATGCGGGTCCCGGCGGCGAAGTCGTAGCCGTCCTGCAGGCAGCCGTGCAGCATGACCATCAGGGGGCGCGGCGTGCCGGCGTACCCGGCGGGGACCCACAGGCGGTAGAAGCGCGCGCCGTACGCGCTGCTGTACGTGCCGCTGACCCAGCTGCCGGTCGCCTGCGCGTGCAGGGCTGGGCCAGCGGGGGTCTGGGAGGTCTGGGTGGGTGTGGCGGGCGGCGTGCACGCGGCGAGCAGGGTCGGGAGCAACAGGCCGGTCAGGCGGCGGGCGGGGGTGCGGGCTGGGCGCATGGGGGTGACCTCCGGTGGGGCTGGGTTGTGGGACGCCTTCAGGGTAGGGGAGGGGTGTCACGCCGGGGAAACAGCACGTGAAAATCCACCAGCTAATTACGCCCTTTACATAACGCCCGGGGCGGGGTAAAGTCGAAGGTGAACAAAGCACCATTCCCCTCCGCACCCATTCCACGGGAGGTCAACCCCGCATGATCGTCGAAACGAAATTCCTGGGCCGCCGCACGCCCTTCGAACGCCGCCCCATCCCCCTGACCGGCGACACCCACACCCTCGAACAGCTGCTGACCGCGCTGGTCGAACACGAACTCGCCGCGTACCACGAGCGGCAATCAGGCGTGGGCGTCCTGCGCGTCCTGACCGAACGGGAACTGGCGGACGCCGCCCTGACCGGCCGCGTGGCTATTGCCCCGCAGGACCGCGCCGCGACCGTCACGCCCGAGGACGCTGCCCGCACCGCCCTGACCGCCTTCCGCGACGGGCTGTACTACGTGTTCCTCGACGACGAGCAGCTGACCGACCTCTCGGCCCCCGTCACCCTGTGCCCGGACAGCACCCTGCTGCTGCTGCGCCTGACCGCCCTGGCAGGCGGCTGATCATGGACATTCAGGACCACCTGCGGACCTTCCAGCAGCCCTGGAAACCCGGTTTCGACACGCGCGTGGCGGCCCTGCCCGCCCCGTGGCCCACCCTGATCGGGGCGCACGTGAAGGGCGGCCGCGACCACCAGGAACGCCATCGCCTTCAGGACGAACTGACGGACGCCCTGCACGCCAGCACCCCGGCCGACCGCGAAGCCCTGGCCGCCGCGTTCTTCCCGCAGTTCCCCACACTGGCTGCCCACACGCTGGACGCCCTGCTGACCCGCCACCCGTACCCGCTGGGGTACGCCCGCCGCGCCTTCCGCGCCCCCGGCCACCGGCTGGCCGCCGCGCACGCCGCGCACTGGCTGTGGCAGGCGTGGCACACCACCCGCGACTACCCGCAGCCCGTTTCTTGGTTCGCAGTGCACGCGGGCCTCCTGAACCCCTGGGAATCGCAGGGCCTGGGCCTGCTGCTCGGGCAGGCGATCAGCGACGGGGACGAGGAGGTCTACCAGATCCTGCGCGACACGGCGGGCACGCAGCACCCGGTCGCCCGCATGGGCCGCCACGTGCCCCTGGCCCTGCTGAGCAGCACCAGAGAGGACGCCTGGACGCTCGCCGAGGGCCTGCTGCTCGCCGCGCAGCGCCAGGAGGGCCTGCGGCAGGTGATCCTCGAAACCGTGGACGAGGCCAGCGTGGACGCCTTCACCCGCACGCTGCGCCTGATCCTGCAGGAGGACCTGCTGCGCTTCGCCGCCACCCTGCGCGCCGCGTGCGTGTGGTTCGGCCTGAACTACGACGTGACCGACCTGAAGGTCGTCCGGGCGCACCTCACCCGCGCGCTGACCTTCCTGGACGCCCCGCAGGCCGCGCGGGAGGCCGTGCAGGGCGGCGAGGGGGTGGACGCGTACCTCGCGCTGTTCACGCTGGGCATGCGAGACGCCGTGCAGGCCGCCGAACTGGCCCGCACGGTCCTGACGGACACTGACCCGGCCCGCCGCATGGCCGCCGCGCAGTTCCTGACGGCCGCCGAGCTGCTGACCGACGACGACCGCCGCGCCCTGCTGACCGACGCCGACCTGCGCGTGGCCGCGCTGGCGGGGAGCGCCGTGAACCGCTGGGGCAGCCAGCCGCATCTGTTCACCTTCGAGGAGTTCGAGGCGTACGCCCTGCGCCTCCCGGACAGCGCCCGGCACGACCCGCTGCTGTTCCCCTGGCTGGGCCACGTGCCCGCCCGCGCCGACGCACTCGACGCCCTGCCTGCCCTGCGCGGCGAGCGGCCCTTCACCGCGCTGGCCCCGCACCTGGGCAGCCTGAGCGCGTACGGCAAGACCGCCCTGCTGCGCAGCCTGAAGGATCACGCGGCGGCGCACCCGCTGGACGCGCCCACCCGCGCGCTGCTGCTCACGCTGCTGCAGGACCGCAACAGCAGCGTGTCGCAGGAGGCCGTGACCGTCATGGCGCACTTCACGCCCGACCCCACCGAGGTCGACGTGGTGCACGGGCTACTGAAACGCAGGAGTGCCGACCTGCGCCGCGGCCTGATCCGCCTGCTCGCCAGTGACCCCACCCAGGCGCAGCGCAGCGCCGCCGCCCTGCTCAGTGGATCCAACACCGATCAGCGGCAGGCGGGTCTGCAACTCCTGATCGAGACCGGGGGCACGCCGCCCGCCGAGTTCAGCGCGAAGAACGTCACCGAGGCGACCCTGCTCGCCCGCCTGACCGACCCCGGCACGCAACTGACCCTGCAGGACGGCCTGGGCCTGTTCGACCCCGCGCGCCTGACCCGGCCCGAGGCCCCGCAGCCCAGGGGGCGCGACTACCCCGCCGACGTGACGCGCGGCGCGGCCCTGCTGCGCTCCCTGGACGCCCTGCTCGTCGCCCACCGCGAGACCCCGTTGACCGGCGCCGGCTGGGACGGCCAGGAGACGCAGCTGCTCGGCAACGTGCGCCCCTGGCAGCTCCGCCCGGGCAGGGACGGACAGCCCATGCCGCTGTGGGACGTCTGGACCGGCTGGTGGCAGGGCCGCCCGGACGCGCAGGACGGCGACCTGACCCGGCTGCACTGGGCGCTGAACCACTTCGTGAACCGCACGCAGACCACCGATGCGGAACTTCAGGACGAACTGGACAGCAGCGGCACGCAGCCCACCGCGCCCGACGCTGCTGCACTCGACACGGCCGTGCTGGACCTGCTGGGCCTCGATCAGGAAGGGCTGGATGACCTGCTCGCGGACGCCGACGCGGATGACCTCGCCGAGCATCAGGCGGCCCGCAGCGCCGCCGAGACGCGGCAGGACCTGCTGCGCCGCACCCTGCACCGCACGCTGGGACCGCTGGTCACCCTGCGCCTGGAGCACCCGGATCTGGCGCGCGTGATCGTGGACGCCCTGCACGGGGCGCACGCCACGCCCCTGGACACCGACCTCGCCCTGGACGCCTGGGAGACCGCGCTTGTCTACCTGCCGCGGGACGTGCAGATGCAGACCGACCCGCTGCGTTCCTGGTGGCAGGAGGACCCCCGCGACCTGCTGAACCCGGTCATGCCGCAGGGCGACTGGCGCGCCTGGACGCCCGCGCAGCAGCGGCGCTTCTGGAACCTGCACCTGCACCGCGGCGCGGGCTACCCGAACCTGCCCCGCCAGCGCGTGAACACCGCGCTGCTGCTGCACGCCCACGCGCAGGGCTGGGCGACCACCGACGACCTGCTGGACACGCTGATCGGCCCACGCCCGGAACGCGGCCGCCACTCCTACGGGCACGATTTCGACGACCTGGGCACCTACACCCGCCGCACCCTGAAACCCGAGTGGCCCACCCACCCCGACTGGGAGGCCGCCGTGAACCGCGTCCGCGACCGGGTGCTGGAGGTCGAACTGGCCCGCGGCGACCTGGAGACGCCCGCCACCCCGGCCGCCCTGTCACTACGCAGCGTCCACGGCGCGGACCTGACCCTGCGTCTTCTGGCGGGCCTGGGCAGGAATCCCCTCAAGCGCGGCTACCAGGGCCGCAACGAGAGCCGCGACGTGACCTTCAGCCACCTGATCCGCGTGGCGTTCCCCCTCCCCACGGACACGCCCGAGACCTTCCGCGCGCAGGCCGCCGCGCTGGGCCTCCCGGAGACCCGCCTGCTGGACCTCGCCATGTTCGCCCCGCAGTGGGCGCCGCTGGTCGCCGGCGCGCTGGGCTGGCGCGGCCTGAAGGACGGCGTGTACTGGCTGCACGCCCACACCCGCGACAGCAACTGGAGCGTCCCGCAGGAGGTCCGTGACGCCTGGGAGGCCGAGATCGGTGAGCGTACCCCCCTGAGTCCCGCCGACCTGACCGAGGGCGCCGTGGACGTCGCGTGGTTCCGCCAGACCTTCAAGGCACTCGGCGGGGCGAGGTTCAGCGCGCTGCTGGACGCCGCCAAGTACGCGTCCTCCAGCGGCGGGCACAAACGCGCCGAGACGTACGCCCGCGCCATCCTCGGCGAACTGAACGAAAGTGACCTGACCACCCGCATCACCGAGAAACGCAACCAGGACGCCGTGCGCGCCCTGGGCCTGCTGCCCCTCGCCCGCGCGAAGGGGAAGGCCGCGCGGGAACTGGAGGGCCGCTACCGCCTGATCAGCGACTTCCGCGCGGGGGCGCGGCAGTTCGGCGCGCAGCGGCAGGCCAGCGAACGCCGCGCCGCGGACATCGGCCTGCTCAACCTCGCGCGCAGCGCCGGGTACGCCGACCCGCAGCGCCTGATGTGGGCCATGGAGGCCCGCACCGCCCCCGACTGGACGCAGACCGTCACCGAGGGCGACCTCCGAGTGGGCATTCACCTCAGCCCGGACGGCGAGGCCAGCCTGACCGTCACCCGCGGCGACCGGGTCCTCAAGGCCCTGCCGCCCGCCCTGAAGAAACGCCCGGACGTGCAGGCCCTCCAGGTCGCCGCGAAGGAATTGGGCGCCACGAGGAAGCGCATGCGCGCCGCGCTGGAGGAGACCATGATCCGCGGCGACCACCTCCAGCCTCAGGAACTCACCGACCTCGCCGCGCACCCCGTCATCGCCCCCATGCTGCGCAGCCTCGTGTGGGTGCTGAACGAGACGCACCTCGGCTGGTGGACCGGCGATACCGATACCCTCGACACGCCCGGCGGGCCGCACCCCATCGGCGACCACGCGCTGCGGCTCGCCCACCCGCACGACCTCTTCACCAGCAGCCACTGGCCCACCTTCCAGGCGCAGGTCATGGACCGCCACGTCACGCAGCCGTTCAAGCAGGTGTTCCGCGAGTACTACCCCCTCACTGCGGCCGAACAAGGCGCGCGGCGCGTCACCCGCTACGCCGACCAGCACGTCCAGCCCGGCAAGGCCGCCGCCCTCCTGAAAACGCGCGGCTGGATCACCGTCCCCGAGGAGGGTGTCCGCAAGACCTGGCACGCCGAGGGCATCAACGTCTGGCTCGACACCAGCGTCGGCTCCGGCACGCCCAACGAGGTCGAGGGGACCCCGATGAACGCCGCGTACTTCATCCGCCGCGACGCCACCGAACCCATGCTCCTGAGCGAGGTGCCCCCCCGCCTCCTGAGCGAGACGCTGCGCGACCTCGACCTGATCGTCTCCGTCGCCCACGTCGGCGGCGTCGACCCCGAAGCCACCCAGAGCACCACCGAAATGCGCGCCGCCCTGCTGCGCGAAACCCTGCGCCTCCTCAAGCTGAGCAACGTCCGCATCCAGAACGACCACGCCCTCATCGAAGGCCAGCACGCCCGCTACACCCTGCACCTCGGCAGCGGCACCGTCCACCGCCAACCCGGCGGGTACCTGTGCATCATCCCCGTCCACAACCAGGGGCAGGGCCGCATCTTCCTGCCCTTCGCCGACCCCGACCCCCGCACCGCCGAAGTGATCAGCAAGGCCCTCCTGCTCGCCCAGGACCGCCAGATCCAGGACCCCACCATCCTCGAACAACTCCGGTAACCCGACAGGGCAGAGGCGGGGGCGTAATGCCCCCGCCTCTGCTGTTCTGCTGTTCAGTTCAGAACGCAGTGTCCAGCGCGCCCAGCGCGGCGTCGGCGTCGGTCACGCCCGCCTGCGCCATGTCGGGACGGCCGCCGCCCTTGCCGCCACCCGCCGCGGCGAGTTTCCCGATCAGCTGACCGGCGTGCGCGCCGCGCGTCACGGCGTCCTTGGTGGCCTTCACGACGAGGCCCTTCTCGCCCGCGACGACGACCATGTCCGCGCCGCTCTGATCGAGGAGCTTGTCGGCCGCGCCGCGCAGCTCGTTGCCTTCCAGGCCCGCGAGTTTCAGCGCGGCGACCTTGAAGCCGCCCAGCTCGCGGGTCTGCGCGGCGCCACCACTGCCGCCGCCCATCTGCGCCTCGGCGAGTTGACGCTTGACGGCCGCGACGTCCTTCTCGGCTGCCTTCAGCTGCGACTGGAGGCCGCTGACGCGGGCTTCCAGGCCGTCCACGCCCGTATTCAGGAGGCTGGCGACCTTCCCGGCGGCGTTCAGACGCTCGCGCACCCACGCGGTCGCGGCGTCCCCGGCGAGTGCCTCGATGCGGCGCACCCCGGCCGCCACGTTCTCATCCCCCAGGATCACGAACGCGCCGATGTCCCCGGTGCGGCGCACGTGCGCCCCGCCGCACAGTTCCATGCTGCTCACGGGCTGCCCGGCGTACTCCACGCTGCCACCCACGCGCACGACGCGGACGGTCTCGCCGTACTTCTCGCCGAACAGCGCGGTCGCGCCCGCCGCCTTCGCGTCCGCGATGGGCATCTCCTGCCACGTCACGGGGAAGTTCGCACTCACCCAGCGGCTCACGAGCAGTTCCACCGCCGCGATCTCCGGCGCCGCCAGGGCCGAGCCATGCGAGAAGTCGAAGCGCAGGCGATCCGGGGCGACCAGCGACCCCTTCTGCGCCACGCCGTCCCCCAGCACCGCCCGCAGCGCCGCGTGCAGCAGGTGCGTCGCCGTGTGATGCCGCTCGGTCGCGCGCCGCTCGCTGGACACCACGCCATGCACGCGGACGCCCTCGCGCAGCTCGCCCTCTTCCACGAGCACGTCATGCAGGAACACGCCCTGCGGGGTCTTGCGGGTGTCACGCACCACGCCCGCGCCGCCCTCCCACTCCAGGCGACCCGTGTCGCCCACCTCACCGCCACCCTCGGCGTAGAAGGGCGTGTGGGACAGCACCACCGTCGCCTCCGACCCGGCGGGCAGGTGACTCAGGCGCTCGCCCGCACCCACCAGCGCCACCACGTCCGTGTCCACGCTCAGCTCGTCGTACCCGACGAACTCCGTGCGGGGCAGACCCTCCAGCGCCTCCTGATTCCCGCCGAACAGTTCACTCTTGCCGTACTTGCTCCCGGCCCGCGCGATCACCTGCGCGTTCTCCAGGCTCTCCGCGTACCCGGCCTCATCCACCGTGATGCCGTACTCCTCGGCGATCTCCAGCGTCAGGTCCACCGGGAAACCGTACGTGTCGTACAGCACGAACGCGTCCTGACCGGACAGCACCGCGCCGCGCTCCATGCCCGACAGCAACCCACCCAGACGCTGAATGCCGCCCTCCAGCGTCTTCAGGAACCGCTCCTCCTCGGCCTTCACGGACGCCTCCACCTTCGCCTGATTGTCACGCAGCTCGGGGTACGCACTGCTCATGCCCTCGACCACCAGCGGCACGAGCTGGAACAGCGTCGGCTCGCGGAAGCCCAGCAGGTACCCGTGCCGGATGGCCCGGCGCATGATCTTGCGCAGCGTGTACCCGCGACCCGTGTTGCTGAACGGCGTGCCGTCCGCCAGGATCATGCTCACCGACCGCAGGTGCTCCGCGACCACACGGTGCGACACGCTCACCTCACCCTCGTAGGGCTTCCCGCTCAGCTCGGCGACCCGCGCCACGATCGGCGCGAACACGTCGTTGCTGTAGAAGTCTGGGACGTCCTGCACCACGCTCGCCACGCGCTCCAGGCCCATGCCCGTATCGATGTTCTTGAACGGCAGATCCCGCAGCACCGGCGTGCCGTCCGCCAGCGGCTCCTGCCGGTCGAACTGCGGGAACACGAGGTTCCACACCTCCAGGAACCGCGCACTCTCGCGCGTCTGGAAGTAGTCCCCCCAGGTGTCCTCCCCGTACTTCGGGCCCCGGTCGTAGTAGATCTCGCTGCACGGCCCGCACGGTCCGTTCGGACCCTCCAGCGGCGCATTCGCCGGCCAGAAGTTCTCGTCCGCGTCGAAGCGGTGGATGTGACTGGCGTCCAGGCCGATCTCCTGCGTCCAGTACGTGAACGCCTCCTCGTCATCCTTGTAGATGGTCACGTACATCTTGCTGGCGTCCATGCCCATCCACTCGGCCCCGGTCAGGAACTCCCACGCCCAGTGAATTGCGTCCCGCTTGAAGTAATCCCCGAAGCTGAAGTTCCCCATCATCTCGAAAAGCGACAGGTGCCGCCGCGTGCGCCCCACGTTCTCGATATCACCCACGCGCACGCACTTCTGCGCCGTCGTCACGCGCCTGTTCGCCACGCCATCGAACACCGCCGGGGCGCCCATGAACTGATCCTTGAACGGCTGCATCCCCGCCACCGTGAACAGCGTCGTCGGATCAGGCGCGACCGTGCTGTAACTCGGCAACCGCAGGTGCCCCTTCCCCTCGAAGAACTGCAGGTACTTCTCCCGAATCTGCGCCGTCGTCAGCGAAACCGTCATAACGCAAAGTCTAGCGCGCCTACCCAGACCGGGCACCCCGCCACACAGACGGCACCAGCACACGCCGACTGGCCTACCCGTTGTGCCTCACGACAAAAAACAGGCCCGGTCACGGGTGTGCCGGGCCTGCTGGTGTGTGCGTGTCAGTCGAGGTCGACGGCCCACCAGGCTTCGCGCTGGGCGGCGAGGCGGGCGCGGGGGTCGCCGATGGTGTCGAGGGCTTTGGCGAGGCCTTGCCAGTCGTGTTCGCTCATGGGGTCGATCGCCAGGGCGCGTTGGTGGAACTGGGCGGCGTCGCGGTCGCGTCCGGCGGTGGTGGCGGCGCGGGCGGCGATGCCGAGGAGGGTGAGTTGTTTCTGTTCGAGGCGGGCGCGGACGTCGTCGGCCCAGGGGCTGTCGGTGCCGGGGAGGTAGTTGCCGTACTGCGCGACGAGTTCGCGGAGTTCTTCGAGGCCCAGGCTGCCCTGTTCGGCCTGCGCGGCGAGCAGTTCGAAGCGTTGCACGTCGTATTCGGGGTTCAGGTCGCTGGCCAGGGCGTAGCGGCGGTTGGTGCTGACGACGGATTCGTTGCTCAGGCTGCGGCGAAGGCGGTGGAGGGTGGTGTGGAAGAGGCTGCTGGCGCGCGCTTCGTCCTTTTCGGGCCAGAGGGCCTCGGCGGCTTCCCAGCTGGTGACTTCCTTGTGTTCCAGCAGGTAGAAGAACAGTTCGAGGGCCTTGCGGCTGACCCAGGTGACGGTGCTGCCTTTCCAGATGACCTGGGCGGTGCCGAGGCCTTTGGCCTGCATCTGGTTTTCGTTCTGCTGGTTCAGTCCGGCGCGGCGCAGTCGGGCGTCGATGGCGCCGGTGAGGTCCTGGGGCGTGAAGGGTTTGGGCAGGTAGTCGTCCGCGCCGAGGTTCATGCCGCGCCGCACGTCGCCGCGTTCGGCGTGGCTGGAGAGCAGCATGAACGGGAGGCTGGCGAGCTGTTCGTTAGCGCGGATTTTCTCCAGGAATTCCAGGCCGGTCATGTATGGCATGACGACGTCGCTGATGACGAGGTCGGGCGTGAAGACTTTCAGGAGGTCGAGGGCTTCGACGGGGTGGGTGCTGGTGCGCACCTCGTGCCCGGCGCGGGACAGGATCACGCTGACAAGCTTGAGGATGGCGGCGTCGTCATCCACCACGAGGATGCGGGGCATGCGCTGAGTCTAACAGGCGCGTGCGCGCCCCGGGGGTGGTTTCGGTGCGTGTCCCCCGTCCGGGTTGGGTGGCGTAGGCTGGGCGGGCATGGGAACTCAGGATCTGACGGTGGTGCTGGCGCGCGTATTGACGCTGGATGACGCGCGGCCCGAGGCGGGCGCGGTGCTGGTGGGGGGCGGGCGCGTGCTGGCGGTGGGCTCGCGCGAGGACGTGGCGGCGCTGGCGCCGGGCGCGCGGGTGCTGGATCACCGGGATCTGCTCCTCACGCCGGGGCTGGCAGAGGCGCACATTCACCTCGTGACGTACGGGTTCTCGCTGTCGCAGGTGGGGTTGCACGGCGCGCGGAGTGTGGTGGAGGTGCAGGCGCGCGTGGCGCAGCAGGTGATGAACACGCCGCCCGGCACCTGGATTCGCGGTGGGGGCTTCCTGCTGTCGGAACTGGGGCTGGGGGAGTACCCGACGGCGGCGCTGCTGGACGAGGTGAGTCCGCACCACCCGGTGCTCCTGTACTCGCGGGACCTACACCTGAGCTGGGCGAACAGCGCCGCGCTGCGACTGGCCGGGATTCACGAGGGTACGCCGGACCCGGAGGGTGGGCGGATCGTGCGGCCCCTGGGCTGCCTGCTGGAGCACGCGTCGGATCTCGCGGCGCGCGTGATTCCGGAACCGACGGGGGCGGAGTACCTCGCGGCGGCGAGGGCAGGCGCGGCGGATCTGGCGGCGCGCGGGTACGTGAGTGCCCACACCATGGCCTTCGAGTCCCCCGAGGCGCCCCGGGCCATCCAGACGCTGGCGCAGCAGGGCGAGTTGCCGCTGCGGGTGTGGGCGTGCCTGCCGCACGACCGGCTGGGGCACGCCCGCGCCCTGGGACTGGCCCGCGCGCCCGGCGGCCTGTTCCAGTGGGGTGGGGTGAAGTTCTTCGCGGACGGCGCGCTCGGCAGCCGCACCGCGTGGCTGCACGCGCCCGGCTTCGCGGACGGCTCCGGCACGGGCATGCCGCTGGACCCGCCGGACCTCATCGCGGAGCTGGGCCGCGAGGCGATCGAACTGGGCCTGACACCCGTCACGCACGCCATCGGGGACCGCGCGAACACCGAGGTCCTGAACGCCTACGACCGCCTGCGCCCCCACGCCGAGGCGCGCGGCATCCGCCTGCGCGTCGAGCACGCCCAGCACCTGCGCGCCGAGGACCTCCCGCGCTTCCGGGGCCTGACCGCCAGCGTGCAGCCCATCCACCTCCAGGCGGACGGCCCCATGATCCGCGACCTCATGCCGCACCTGGAGGGCCTCAGTTACGCCTTCCGGTCCCTGCGGGACGCCGGGGCGATCCTCGCGTTCGGCAGTGACGCCCCGGTCGCCCCGCCCGAGTACCGCGCGAACTTCGCCGCGGCGATCACCCGCGTGGACGACAGCGGAGCGCGCCTCGCCCCCGAACAGGCCCTGACCGAACACGACGTCCTGTGGGCCCACACGCGCGGCCCCGCCCTGGCCGCCGGCTGGGACGACGAGGGCATCATCCGCCCCAGCGCCCGCGCCGCCTTCACCCTCTGGGACCGCCTCGGCGGGAACGCCCAGGCCCTAGTGCTGGAGGGTTGATGGTCGAAAGTTGATGGGTAATGGAGGACGCACCTCTATCACCCATCAACTTTCAACGATCGACCTTTATTCCTCGTCGGGGAGGTCGGCGTTGCTGTAGACGTTCTGAACGTCGTCGAGGTCCTCGAGGGCGTCGATCAGGGTCATGAGTTTCTTCGCGTCGTCGCTGTTCACGGCGACGGTGTTGCTGGGGATCATGGTGATCTGGGCGCTCTCGATGGCGAACCCGGCGGCGGTCAGGGCGTCCTGCACGGCGTACAGGTCGGCGGGCCCGGTGCTGATTTCCAGGCCCTCGTCGGATTCCTGGATGTCCTCGGCGCCGTGTTCGATGGCGGTTTCCTGCGCCTGTTCGCTGGTGTCGGTGAGCAGCAGGACGCCTTTCTTCTCGAACTGCCACGCCACGCTGCCGCTGGTGCCGAGGCTGCCGCCGCGTTTGTTGAACACGGCGCGGATGTCGGCAACGGTGCGGTTGACGTTGTCGGTCAGCGTCTCGATGAAGATGGCGGTGCCGCCCGGGCCGTAGCCCTCGTAGGTCTGTTCCTTGTAGTCGGCGGCGCCCTCGCCCGCACCGACGGCGCGTTTGATGGCGTTGTCGATGTTGTCCACGGGGACGGTGGCGGCCTTCGCGGCGGCGATGGCGTTTTTCAGGCTGAGGTTCCCGGCGGGGTCGCCGGTGCCGCCGGATCGGACGGCGGCCTGAATGGCGCGGATGTGTTTGCTGTACATCGCGCTGCGTTTACTGTCGTTGGCACCCTTCTTGCGCTTGATCTGAGACCACTTGCTGTGACCGGCCATGTTCAACGTCTCCTTGCGTGAAACTGCGCCCACTCGGTAGGTCGGGGGCGCGTGCAGGGAGCATTCTAGCGCAGGGGTGCGCGGGGCCGCCTTCAGCCGTCCTCGTCGGTGGGTTCCTGGGCCGGGTGGTCTCTGGGCAGGAACCGGGCGTGGCTGTCGGTGGGGGAGAGGTTCTCCCGGTCCCCGGCGTGCGGGCCGGTGTCCAGGCCGCTGATCAGCACCTCGCCCGCCGGTGCGGACGCTGGGGGCGTGGGGGCCGTCCCGTCAGGTTGAGTCATGCCCCGTAGCGTACGCCCGTGCCGGAGGGGTGCGGGTGTGGGGACGCTCAAGGGTCAGCCGGGACGGCGCGGCCGGGTCACGTGGGCATGGCGCTGCGGCCGGGTCACATGCGCATGACGCTGCGGTCCCCGATGACCATCTGCAGTCCGGTGTCGCTGGGCGCCGTGACGAGCGCGTGGCGGCCGATCAGGCTGCGGTGGATGGGCCGGGTGGGGTGCAGGACGCGCGCGAACTCGTCGATCAGTGTGCCGGTCACCTGGGCGCTGTCCACGCGGGCGTGCGCGCCGACACTCACGAACGGGCCGAGGGTCGCGCCGCGCACCACGGCGTGCGGGCCGATCCACACGGGCCCCTGGATGACGCTGTCCTCGATCAGGGCGCCCGCCTCGATCACGACCGGGCCGCTGACGGTGCTGCGGTCCACCCGGCCGTCCACGCGGGGCCGCAGCTGCGCGAGGTAGTGGGTGTTGGCGCTCAGCAGGTCGTCGGGCGCGCCCGCGTCACTCCAGAAGCCCCTGAATTCCACGGCGCGCACCTGCCCGCCGCGCGCGAGGAGCGCCGTGAGGGCCTGCGGGAACTCGATCTCGCCGCGGGTGCTGTGCGGCAGGTCCTCCAGGATGTCGATCAGGGCGGGTTTGAAGCTGAACACGCCGCACGCGGCGAGGTTGCTCTCGGGCGTGCGGGGTTTTTCCACGAGGCGCAGCAGGCGCCCGGTCTTCACGACCGCCACGCCGTACGCCTGCGGGTTCGGGACTTCCTTCACGCCGATCGCGGCGTCCCCGTAGCGCAGGGCGCTCAGCATGGGCGTCAGGCTGTCCTCGAAGAGGTTGTCGCCCAGGTACAGCAGTGTCGGGCTGCCTTCCAGGAAGTGCCGGGCGGTCAGGACGGCGTGCCCGGTCCCGAGCGGGTCGTACTGCCGGATGAACGTCAGGTGCCCGCTGTGCTGCGTGGCGTCGCGCAGGTCCTGCTCGCTGGACGGGCTGGTCACGATCCCGATGTCCTGCACGCCCGCGTCCCGCAGCGCCTGCACGGCTCGCGCGATGATCGGCACGCCCGCGACCGGCACGGCGTGCTTGGGGCGCGTGGCGCTGATCGGCAGCAGGCGACTGCCGCGGCCGGCGGCCAGGATCAACCCTTTCACGGGTGACTCCGGCGTCGGGGCAGGGCGGGGGCGGCGGTCATGGGGTGTGGGGGGAGTATAGGGGTCCGGGGCCGCGCCGCGTGACCGCAGGTGCCGCCGCGCCCCGGTGAGGGGCGGTGCACGCCGGGCATCAGCGGGTCAGGGCGTCGTCCAGCGCCTCGGCGAAGGCGTCCTCGTCGTCCAGCCAGGGGTAGTGCCCGGCGTCGAGGACCGTCACGTCCGCGTCGGCGAGGTCCGCGACCCACTGCACCTGTTCGGGGTAGCTGGTGCGGTCGTGCGCGCCGGTGATCACGAACACCGGGCGGCGCAGTTCGGTCAGGAACTGCGGGTACTCGAATTCCCACAGGCCCTGGTTCACGAGCGCCTCCTGCACCTCGCCGCCGCCGATCAGTTGCCCCTCGGCGTCCGCGAATTCCAGGCGCATGCGGCTGGCCTGGTCCCGGAACTGCAGGGCGTTCAGCAGGTCACGGGCGTTCAGCAGCGCGAACGCCGCCTCGATACGCGCGCCGCCCACGGGCGGGTGCTCCCCTTCGGGCGTGGCGGCGCGCAGGTCGTCGGCGGGGTCGGTGAAGGCCACGCCGCGCCGCGCACTGGCTTCCTCCAGCAGCGTGCGGGCCAGGTCGGGGAAGTGCACCCAGGGGTTCACGGCGATCACGCGCGCCGTGCGGGTCGGGTAGCGGCGGGCGTATTCCAGCGCGACCAGCGCGCCGAAGCCGTGGCCCATGGGGACGATCTGTTCGGCGCCCAGAAAGTCCCGCAGGGCCTCCACGTCGCCCACCAGGGTGTCGAGGTCCAGGGTGTCAGCGCCCTGCTCGGTGTCCTCCAGCGCGCCGCTGCGCCCGGAGCCGCGCTGGTCGAGGTACACGACCGGGCGCTCGATCCGCTCGCCGAACAGCGCCTGGAAGGAGTAGCTGTTGTAGCCGGGACCGCCGTGCAGGAACATGACCGGCGGCTCGGAGGTGGGGTCGCCCTGCACCTCGAAATGCAGGTCGGCGCCGTTCAAGTGCTCGAAGTGAACGCCGCCCTCGTCCTCGAAGTCCGTGAAGTCGTGATCGTCTGCGTTCAGGCCCGTCATGCGCGCCATTCTAGGGGGCGCGCGTGCGGGAGCGGCGGATGCAGGGCACGGTTGCGCGCCACGTGCAGCATGCACGACCCTACGCGCATGACCCAATCGGATTCCTCTTCGCCGCCGGGCGATCCTGGCGTGCAGGGCATCGCCTTCACCCTGGAGGGCGTAGACGGCCCCACCTTTACGCAGATCCTGCGCGACCTGCGGACCGACCCGGCCTTCGCGCGTCCCCTGCAGGTGCAGGCGCAGGAGCCGCGGCCCGGTCACAGCGCCCGCCTGACGCTGGTGTTCCGTCCCGCCGACCGCGAGCGGGCCGCGCAGGCCACGCAGCGCCTGAAGACCGTGCTTCTGCGCTTCGGTATTCAGGTGGACACCGTGCACGTTCCGGGAGTCTGACGGGCTGTTAATGAACCATAAACAGCGGCATTTGCCCAACTGGACACCGCGCACCCTACGATGGGCCGCAAGTACAGAGGCGCACTTTGGCCCCCGCGCCGCGCAAGGCCCCCGCCCCGGGAGCCCCGAGCGCCCCGACAGCCGGGGCTGAGGAGACGAGACAGTCACATGGAGCAACGCATTCTGCTGATCGAGGACAACCCGGACATCACCCGCGTGGTGCAGTACGAACTGGAACAGGCCGGGTACCGCGTGCTGGCCGCCCCCGACGGCGTGACCGGCCTGACCGCTGCCCGCGAGCACACCCCCGATCTGGTGATCCTGGACCTGGGCCTGCCGGACTTCGACGGCGCGGAGATCGCCCGCCGCCTGCGCAAGACCAGCAGCGTGCCGATCATCATCCTGACCGCCATGGACGCCGTGGACCGCAAGGTGAACCTGCTGGAGGCCGGCGCGGACGACTACATGACCAAGCCCTTCCACCCGGAAGAACTCGTGGCGCGCGTGAAGGTGCAGCTGCGCCACCAGCAGCACGGCGAGGTCATCAGCATCGGCCCGCTGGAGATCCACCCGCAGAAACGCCTGTGCCACTACAACGGCCACGAGGTGCGCCTGTCCCCAAAGGAATTCGACCTGCTGACCTTCCTGGCCCGCCAGCCGGGCCGCGTGTACTCCCGCCAGGAGATCGAACGGGAAGTCTGGAACGGCGAACTGCCCAGCAACAGCAACGTCGTGGACGTGCACATGGCGAACATGCGCGCCAAGCTGCGCGACCTCGACGGGTACGGCATCATCCGCACCGTGCGCGGCATCGGCTACGCCCTGAAAACCCCCTGACCTCACCACTTTGCCAGAGTCGCTGGGGTTACCCCGGCGGCTCTGAACTATGCCGTGGTGCTCTGGACAGCGAGGGGTGCGGCCTTCCGGCCGTGCCGGGCGTGCCTCCCTCATAAATCCGGCTTCAGCGACCGCTCATCAGGGCCTGGGCGGGCTGCGGTATCCTGATCGTCATACCGGGGGAGTACGCCGCCCGCACAGGGAGCACCTGATCGTCAGTCCGGAACCCAAAGGGAACCCGGTCAGGAGCAGCAAAGGGCCAGACCCGGCAGTCGCCACCACGTGCGCGCTGCCGGTCTTCATGCATTGAGCCGCGCCGCACGGGTGGCCCCCGGAGGTTCCCCGTGGAGATCCTGATGACCCCCTGGCTCGGTACGCCCGCCTGGATGTGGCTGATGTTCCTGACCGTCGTGGCCGCGCTGCTGGCCTTCGACCTGGGCGTCCTGACCCGCCGCCGCGCCGCCGCGCAGGGCGAGGAGCAGACCATCAGCGTGGCCAGCAGTCTGAAACTGAGCGGCTTCTACATCGCCCTGGCCCTGATCTTCGGAGGGTGGATCTGGTTCACCCTCGGCGCCGAGAGCGGCATGGCGTACCTGACCGGCTTCGCCGTCGAGAAGGCCCTGGCGCTCGACAACGTGTTCGTGATCAGCGTCATCTTCGGCGCGCTGGCCATCCCCCGCCACCTCCAGCACCGCGTGCTGTTCTGGGGCATCCTGGGCGTCATCGTCCTGCGCGGCATCATGATCGGCCTGGGCGCGGCGCTCGTCACGCAGTTCGACTGGATCATGTGGATCTTCGGCGCGTTCCTGCTCCTGACCGGGGTGAAACTGCTGTTCACGAAGGGCGGGCACGACCAGGCGCCCGACCTGGAGCGTCACCCGGTCGTGCGGGCCCTGCGGCGCGTCATGCCCATCAGCCCGCGCCTGGACGAGCAGAAGTTCCTGACCCGCCAGCCCGACGCGCAGGGCCGCGTCCGGGTACACGCCACGCCGCTGCTGCTGGCCCTGCTGATGGTCGAGTTCGCGGATCTGGTGTTCGCGGTGGACAGCATCCCCGCGATCTTCGCGATCACGCAGGACCCGTTCATCGTGTACACCAGCAATATCTTCGCCATCCTGGGCCTGCGCGCCCTGTACTTCGCGCTGGACGCCCTGATTCACCGCTTCAGCGCCCTGAAGCCCGCGCTGGCGCTGGTGCTGGTGTTCATCGGCGGCAAGATCTTCTACAGCCAGTTCTACGGCAAGCTCGACCCGGCCGTCAGCCTGGGCGTGACCCTGGCGATCCTCGCGGGCGGCGTGCTCGTCAGCCTGTGGCGCACCCGCACCGCGGCCCAGGCCGCCGACTGACGCAGACCGCACGGCAGGGCTGGAGGATGGACTCTGCATCCATCCTCCAGCTCCTGTTTTCCCTCACCCGCCCTGGAGGTACAGGAACGCCTCGGGCAGCGCCTCGCGCCACGTCACCCAGTTGTGCCCGCTGGGGTACTCGCGGTACTGGTGCTCCAGGCCCAGGTCCGCGAACAGGCCCGCCATGCGGCGGTTCGGGCCGGTCAGCCACTCCAGCGTCCCGGTATCCAGGCTGGTCGTGAGGTGCGTGGGCGGATTCGCGCGCAGTTCGTCCAGCAGCCACTCCCCGGCCGTGGTCGTGTCGATCACGCCGTCCCGGGTCGCGCCGGGCCGCGCGATGAACGCCCCGCTGTGCGCCGCCACGCGGCTGAACAGCTCCGGGTGTCGCGCGCCCAGGAACAGACTGATCAATCCGCCCAGGCTCGCGCCCCACAGGCCCCGCACGGACGCCGTGACCAGTTCGCCCTCCACGCGCGGCATGACCTCGGTGGTCAGGAACGCCAGGTAGCGGGGGTTCAGGTAGTACTCCTCGTTCCGGTCCCCCGGCTCCACGAACACCAGCGCGGCGCCCGGCGCCAGCCCGGCCTCCGCGGCGCGGTCCATCACGTCCCCCAGCTTCCCGGTGCGGTAGAACGCCACGCCGTCCTGCACGTAGTACACCGGCAGCGCGCCGCCCGCGTACCCGTGCGGGGTGTACACGATCACCCGCCGCGTCCCCGGGAACACCTGCCCCTCCCAGGTCAGGCGGTGCGCCGTGCCCTTCCGGGTCGCGTCCGGCGCCTGCCACAGCGGGTGCCGGGCGTACTCGCCCACCACCGCCGCGCGCGGGTACGGCCACCACGGATTCAGGGACCGCTGCGCGTTGTCCGGGTCCGCGAACGCCTCACCCGCCGCGTCCACCCACGCGTACTCCACCCACGCCCCCCGCGGCAACCTCAGGCGCAGCGGCGCGCCGTCCACCACCGGGATCGGCTCACGCTTGCGCCAGTCCGTCACGTCCCCGATCAACCCCACGGCGCCCGCCGGAGGCGAGAACGTCACCCACTGCCCATCCACCGAAACAGCCATGCCCGCAAGTGTACGGCGAGGGGCGTGTGGGATGAGCGGCGGGCACAGGCGGGGCACCGGCGCGCGGGTGCGGCGTGCGCGTCACCTGAAAGCGGGCCGACGTGACCTGCACGCCAGCCCGCTCCTGCCACGCCGGTCCTTACTCGCTGCGGTCGGGCGCGGCGGGCGTCACGAGGCCCTGGGTGCTGCTGTAGCCCCGGTACTGGTCGCGCAGCTCACGCTTGAGGATCTTGCCGGTCGCGCCGATGGGGATGCTGTCGGTCAGGACGGTCGCGTCGGGCAGCCACCACTTCGCGAAGCGCGGCGCGATGAAGCTGATCAGTTCGTCGTGCGTGACGCTCTGGCCGGGCTTGGGCGTCACGACGGCCAGCGGGCGCTCGTCCCACTTGGGGTCGTCCATGGCGATCACCGCGCACAGGTTCACGGCCGGGTGGGCCATGATCGCGTTTTCCAGGTCCACCGAGCTGATCCACTCGCCGCCGCTCTTGATGAGGTCCTTGGCGCGGTCCTGGATGTGCATGTACCCGCGGTCGTCCAGCGTAGCGATGTCGCCCGTGTCGAACCACTGCTGGCCATCCAGGTCGAAGAAGTTGCTCTGCCCCTCGCCCTTGAAGTAGCTGCTGGCCACCCACGGCCCGCGGATGATCAGGCGGCCCATGGTCTTCCCGTCGTGCGGGAGGCGCGCGCCCTGGTCGTCCAGGACGTCCAACTCGATCAGTGGCACGGTGCGGCCCTGCTTGGCGCGCAGGGCGAAGCCCTCGTCGCTGGCGGGGTCCACGCCGTGCGGGACGCCGCTGGCGGTACCCAGCGGGTGCGTCTCGGTCATGCCCCAGGCCTGCAGCAGCGCCAGATTGTGGCGGGTCTGGAAAGCGCGGATCATCGCCTCGGGCGCGGCGCTGCCCCCCACGATCAGGCGCTCCAGGCCGCCCAGTTCGTACGGCTGCCCGGCCTGCGCGGCGCGGTCCAGTTCAGCCAGCAGGCCCATCCAGATGGTGGGCACGCCCGCCGTGATCGTCACCGCCTCGTCCTGAAGGAGCGTGGCGACGCTGCGGCCGTCCGCGAACACCCCGGCGTACACCTGCTTGGCGCCGTACATCGCGCAGGTGTACGGCAGGCCCCACGCGTTCACGTGGAACATCGGCACGATCGGCAGGACACTGTCGGCCTCACCGACGTTCAGGGCGTCCTTCGGGGCGCTGGCCAGCGAGTGCAGCACCGTCGAGCGGTGCGTGTACACGACGCCCTTGGGGTTGCCGGTCGTGCCGCTCGTGTAGCACATGGCGGCCGCGTCCCGCTCGTCCAGGTCGGGGTAGCGGGTCAGGGCCTCGCTCTCCTGCACGAAGGTGTCGTAGTCCTGCACGCCCGGCAGCGGGATGGGCTGCGGCGTGGGCCCCAGCACCAGGATGTGCTCCAGCTGCGGGCACGCGGCCTTCAGGGCGGGGATCATCGCGGCGAACACGTTCTCGATGAGCAGCACGCGGTCCTCGGCGTGGTTCAGGATCCAGGCGATCTGCTCGGGGTGCAGGCGGATGTTCACGGTGTGCAGCACCAGCCCCGCGCTGGGCACGCCCAGGTACGCCTCCAGGTGCCGGAAGGAGTTCACGGCCAGCGTCGCCACCCGGTCCCCCTTCGTGAGGCCCAGGCCCAGCAGGCCCCCCGCGAGGCGCCGGGCGCGGTCGGCGACCTGCCCGTACGTGGTGCGGTGCTTGTGCGGCACGGGGTTGCCCTGCTCGTCGCGCCCCGCCACGAGGAGACTGACGACCTCGCGTCCGGCGTACTGCGTGCGGATGCGTTCCAGAATGGTCGGCACGGTCAGTTGAACGTCCATCATGTTGCCCTGCATGAACACCTCCGTGGTGCGCCCGAGACAGCGGTGACAGGTTCACCGCCGGGCCCACCGGTTCACTGTGAATGCCGGAAGTATAGGGAAAATTGAACCCGGATCAGTCAGCAGGGCCACGCCCCCGCGTCGCCTGCGCGCCGCCTGTGCGGGGACGCGGCCCGGTCGGGACGGGCAGAGGCGCCGCGCCCGGATCGTCCCCGCGTGGATACCGGCGCAGCAACCGGGCGTCCGCGCGGCGCACCCACCACGCGTTCAGGGCCTCCAGAATGGGCAACATGCTCCACGGTGCGCCCGGCTTGACCGGCCCGTCAAGAGGCGTGGCCCGTCAAGTGCTGGCCGTCAGGATGGGCCTACTGGCCCAGCAGGTACAGTTCGAGGATCTGCACGGCGGCCGCCTCGTCCTCGTCCTGCGCGCCGAGGTCGCGGGCGCGGCGGGTGGTGAAGCGCTCGTCCTGGTAGGTGACGCGGTAGCCCTTCTCGGTCAGGACGCGGCCGAAGGCCTGCACGCGGTCCGCGCTGGGACTCTGCGCGCCGTCGGTCCGCAGCGGCAGCCCCAGCACGAGCTGCTGCGCGCCGGTCTCCTCGACTTTCAGGCGCACGGCCTTCAGGTCCAGCGGGAGGCGCTTGCGGTCCACGCTGCCCCGCCCGAACGCGAGCCGCCCGGCGCTGACCGCGAAGCCGATGCGGTGCTTGCTGACGTCCAGCGCCAGCGTGACCGGCACGGTGGTCGGCGCTGCGGTCGGCGCGTCGTCGGGGGTGGGGGCGCTCATGCGCCGGAGTCTAGCAGCCGCTCCCCGCACCGAACGCGCGTTAGGCTGGGACCCATGACCGAAACCGTGATCACCGAAACCACCCAGGCCGGGGTGCGCACCCTGACCCTGAACCGCCCGGACCGCCTGAACGCCGCGAACGACGCCCTGCTGCTGGACCTGACAGGCGCCCTGCGCCGCGCCGATACGGACGACAGCGTGCGCGTAGTCGTGATCACCGGGGCCGGGCGGGGCTTCTGCGCCGGGCAGGACCTCGGGGATGTGTCGGGCCGCGACATGACCTTCACCGAGCATCTGAACCACACCTACAACCCCCTGATCCGCACCATCCGCAGCCTGAACAAACCCGTGATCAGTGCCGTGAACGGCGTCGCGGCGGGCGCCGGGGCCAGCCTCGCCCTCGCCGGGGATATCCGGCTGTGGGCGCAGGGCGCCAGCCTGATTGAGGTGTTCTCGAACATCGCCCTGGTGCCGGACTCGGGCAGCACGTGGTTCCTGCCGCGCCTCGTGGGGTACCACCGCGCCTTTGAACTCATGGCGCTGGCCGAACGCGTCCGCGCCGAGGATGCGCTGCGCCTGGGCCTGTGCGAGCAGGTGTTCCCAGACGAGACCTTCGCGCAGGACGTGCAGGCCTACGCCGAACGCCTCGCCGCGCGCCCCGCGAACGCCCTGAAACTCACCAAGCAGGCGCTGGTGTTCGCGCAGACCAGCACCCTCGACGAGGCCCTGGATCAGGAGGCTGCGCTGCAACAGATCGCCGGAGACCACTGGGAACACGAGGAGGGCGTGACGGCCTTCAAGGAGAAGCGCCCCGCGCAGTTCGTCCGCGACGCGGAGTAACAGCCGACAGAAACACGCGGGCGGCCCTGATCAGGCGCCCGCGTGTTCGGTTCAGTGGCTCACTGGTCGCAGCGGCTTACTTGTCGAGGGGATCGGGGTTGCGGCTGGCCGCCTTGCCTTCCTCGATCATGTTGTCGTGGCGGAAGACCTTGTCGCGCTCGGCTTCCAGGGCCACGCCCGCGCGGTCGTCGCCGGGCTCCAGACGCTCGTCGCTGTGCTGCACGGTCGGGTCGGGCGAGGTGGGCGTCCCGGCGGGGCGCTGGTCGGGCGTCTGGTCGGCGGGCGTGCGGTAGGGATCGTTGTCGGGCATACGGGCCTCCTGGCCGGGGTGGGGGACGCTGGCGGGCACGGTGGGTTCCGTGCGGGGTGATAGGGTCGGGCTGGACGTGAACGCCGGGCTGTTGGACGGAGCGGTGGCCGCCATACCCGTCGTCGCCGGCGCCGCACCGGACAGGCCACTGCCGGCCGGCGCGGGCGCGGCGGGGCCGCCGGGTTCGTCCTCGTGCTCACCCAGTTCCTCGATCAGGCGTTCACGGGCGCGGATCTCCTCCTCGACGCGGCGGATCTCCTCCTGCACGCCGCCCAGGACGTCCAGTTCGGCGCCCGCGTGGTACGAGCGGCCCAGGCGCCCGTACAGCGCGTCGAGTTCGCGGCTGAGGCTGAAGATCTCCACGCGCAGCCGCGTGGCCGACGCGACCTCCTCGCCCCGGCGCTGCACGCGTTCGGCGCCGCGCTTGACGGTGTTCAGGATGTTGTCCAGCATGCCCCCAGTCTGCACGGTCGGGCGGGCAGGGGTGTGAGGCGCGGCTTAGGGAACCCTGGGTGTCCCTCCACCTTCTGCCAACCTGCGCGTTGCTACAGTGACCTCACCATGAACGCTGCCGAGACCAGAGCGCTGCTGGGCGCCCTGCGCGCCGCCCACGCCCGGGGTCAGCGCGCCGCGATCGCCACCGTCGTGGGCGTGCGGGGCAGCGCCTACCGCCGCGAGGGCACCCGCATGCTGATCCTCGACGACGGCGCGCAGGTGTGCATGCTCTCCGGCGGCTGCCTGGAGGCCGAGGTGGTCGAGGTCGCGCTGGACGTGATCCGCACCGGCGACAGCGCCCTGACCCACTACGACCTCGCCGAGGACGCCACCTGGGGCCTGGGAATCGGCTGTGGGGGCAGCGTGGACGTCCGCGTGGAACGCGTGGAGCCGCAGGACCCGGTGACGGCGGCGTGGCTGGGGGCGCTGGAGGCCGGGGAGAAGGCCGCGCTGATCGTGCCCCTGAGCCCCGGCGCGGGTCGGCTGCTCGTCACCCCGGACGGGGCGGCGCTGGGGGACCTGCGGGCCGACCTGCGGCCCTTCGCGCTGGCCGCCGCCCGCGAGCGCCTGACGCACCTGGAACCGCGCGCCGCGACCCTGACCGCCCCGGACGGTTCGGCGGTGTTCGTGGACGTCAGCACCCCGCCGCCGCAGCTCGTGCTGTACGGCGCCGGGCACGACGCCATGCCCCTGGCGGCGCAGGCGCACACGCTGGGCTACGACGTGCACGTCATCGACCCGCGCGGCGCGTACCTCACGCCCGGCCGCTTTCCCGGCGCGACCCTGCACGCCCTGGCCCCCGAGGAATTGGGCGCGTTCACGCCGGGCGAGCGGGCGCACCTGATCGTTATGAACCACCACATCGACCGCGACCGGGTGTGCCTCGCGCACGCGCTGCATTCCGGCGCGCCGTACGTGGGCGTCCTGGGGCCGCGCAGCCGCGCGCTGGACCTCCTGAGCGCCCTGGAGGAGGAGGGGGTGACCTTCACGCCCGCGCAGCTGGCCCGCCTGCGCTCCCCGATCGGCCTGCGCCTGGGCGCCGAGGCCCCCGAGGAGGTCGCGCTGAGCATCCTGGCGGAACTCATGGCGTGGCGGCGCGGGTACGACGGATCGTTCCTCAGCGGGCACGCGGGCCGCATCCACCACGAACCCACCCACCCGGTCACGCCCCCCCTGCCGGCCGAGGTGCCTGCCAAACCGCCTGCCGGACCGGAACCCGTCACCGGCGCGGGAACGTCCCCCACGCGGTAAACACCCCGCCCGCCCGGGGGCTGCTGTACTGCGGCATGACCCGCACAACCAGTGACACCACCCCGGAGCTGGACCTGCCCACCGAGACGCTGTCCACGGAGACGTTGCCCACCGAGGACCTGCCCGTCACGGACCTCAGCGACCTGCGGCCCGACGCGCCCATCCTCGCGCCCATCTTCCGGGAGTTCGGGGGCCGCCCGCGCTTCAACGGCCCGGCCGTGACCCTGCGCGTGCCCGGCCACAACCCGCTGGTGCGCGAAGTGCTCGCTCAGCCCGGCGAGGGCCGCGTGCTCGTCGTGGACGGCGGCGGGAACCTGGAGTGCGCGCTGCTGGGCGGGGAACTGGGCGAACTGGCGGTGGACAGCGGCTGGGCGGGCGTGATCGTGAACGGCTGCGTGCGCGACACCAGCGAACTGGCGCAACTGAACCTCGGCGTGCGGGCCCTGGCCGCCCACCCGCGCCGCAGCGGCAAGGAACGCCTGGGTGAACGCGACGTGCCCGTCACCTTCGCGGGCGTGACCATCCACCCCGGCGACGCCGTCCACGCCGACGAGGACGGCATCCTGATCCTCCCCGCCTGACGGGACACCCGGGGGCGCGCCACGCGGTACGCTGCCGGGCATGACCGCCCCCGACCCCACCCCGCGTCCCGACGCGCCGCCCCGCCGCCGCCCGCTGTGGGTGGCCGCCGGGTTCCTGCTGACTGGACTGGGTGTGCTGGGCCTGATTCTTCCCGGCTTCCCCGGCACCGTGTGGTTCGTGCTGGCCGCCGCCGCGTTCTCCCGGGGCGATCCCCGCTGGGAGGCGTGGCTGCTGTCCCGGCCCGTCGTCGGCGCGCTGGTGCGCGACTACCGCGCGGGGCTGGGCATGCCGCTGCGCGCCAAGTGGATCGCCTGCACCTGCATCGCGGTGGCGGTGGCGTTCAGCCTGCCGCGCATTCCCGTTCTGATCGGGCAGGTCGCGTGGGTGCTGGTGGGACTGGCGGGCGTGGCGTACATCACCATGAAGATTCCCACCCGCCGCGACCCGCCCCGCGGCGCGTAGACTCGGCGCATGCTTCAGGGTGTCCTCGCCCGGCTGGACGACGCCGGGAACCACGTGCCGCGCTTCACCGCGCCCCGCTGCCTCCTCGAACGGCAGGCGGTGGGCGGCTGCGACGCCTGCCATACCACCTGCCCCCACGACGCCATCACGCTCGGCATGCTGGGCAGCAGCATCCAGATCGACCCGGACCTCTGCACCGGCTGCGGCCTGTGCGTGCAGGTCTGCCCCAGCGGCGCCCTGGAATACAACCTCGAACCGGCCCTCCAGAGTGTGCGTGACCAGCAGGACGCGGCCAGCCGCGCCGCACCCGACGCCAGCCTCACCTGCGCCCGCAGCGGCGCCGGCGGCCCCAGCCTGCCGTGCCTGGGCCGCGTCACGCCCGCCCTGCTCTCCGCCGCCGGCGCGTGGGGCGCGCCCCTGACCCTCATCCACGGGGACTGCGCTGCGTGCCCGGTCGGCGCCCCCGACGTGCCCGAACGACTGGAACGCGTGCTGGACACCGCCCAGGCCCTGCGCGCCCCCACCGGGAAACCCGCGCAGGTCACCGTCCGCCCCGCCACGCCGGAGGACGCCAGCCGCTCCCTGACCGTCTCGCGGCGCGGCGCGTTCGGCGCCCTGTTCCGCGTGGGCAAGCAGCACCTCGCGCAGAGCGTTCCCGAGAGCCCCCTCCCGTTCGTGGACTGGAGCGTCCCCGAGGACCGCACCCCCCAGGAATGGACGTGGCGCGCCCGCAGCCTCAAACCCACCCCCCCCGAAGGCGCCGCGATTCCCTGGCCCGCGCCGCTCGTGGACGACACCTGCATCGACTGCCCCGTCTGCACCAACGTCTGCCCGACCGACGCCATCACCCGCGACCTGCAACCCGACGGCGGCGTGAAACTCCTGCTGAACCTCAGCGCCTGCACCGGCTGCATGGCCTGCCTGCACTCCTGCCCCCCGCAGGCCATCCACGCCCAGACCCACTGGCGCCCCGCCGCCTTCACCGCGCCCCTGCTGCTGCGCGAGAGCGACAGCGTGATGTGAAAGGGGAGTGGGTTGTGGGCAGTGGGCAGTGGGTGGCCTTGACGCGGGCGGGTGCGCCGCGCAGATGCTGTTGACCATCAACCATCAACCATCAACCATCAACCATCAACCATCAACCATCAACCGAGAACGCCGCCCCAGGTCACCCGGGGCGGCGTTCTGGGTCGCTGCTCAGTCGGCGGCGGGGACGAGTTCCGCCTCTCGTTGCGTGACGTTCGCCCCGAGGCCCTGGAGGCGCTCGGCGAGGCGTTCGTAGCCTCGGTTGAGGTACTGCACGCCGTCGATGACGGTGTCGCCCTCGCAGGTGAGGCCCGCGATGAACAGCGCCGCGCCCGCGCGCAGGTCGGCGGCCTTCACGGGCGCGGAACGCAGCGTGCCGCCCTGGATGATCTGCGTGTACCCGCTGACCGTGATGGTCGCGCCCATGCGGTGCAGTTCGGCCACGTGCGTCAGGCGGTCGGGGTACACGGGGTCCTGCACGACGCTGGTGCCGGGAATGGTGGCGAGCAGCGCGCTCATCTGGGGTTGCAGGTCGGTGGGGAAGCCCGGGTAGCTCTGGGTGGTGATGTTCACGGCCTTCAGGTCGCGCTCCGTGGCGTCCACCGTGACGCTCAGGCCGTCCTCGATCACGTCCACGCCGATCTCCTGCAGCTTGCCGATCACGGCGCGCAGGTGGTCGGTGCGGACGTTGTTCACCGTGAAGCGGCTGCGGGTGGCGGCGGCGAGCAGCATGAACGTCCCGGCCTCGATGCGGTCGGGAATCACGCGGTACTCCCCGCCGCGCAGCGCCGCGACGCCCCGGATGGTCAGGGTGTGCGTGCCCGCGCCCTGGATGTCGGCGCCGAGGTGGTTCAGGAACTCGATGAGTTCCACGACGTCCGTGTCGATGCTGGCGTTTTCCAGCGTGACCACGCCGTCGCCGAGCGCGGCCGCCAGGATAGCGTTGTGCGTGCCGCCCACCGTGAGCAGTTCGAAGATGAACTGCCCGCTGAGGCTCCCCGTGCGCTGCGCGCCGAAGTTGCCGTTGTCCTCGTGGACGTCCACGCCCAGGGCGCGCAGCGCCTTGACGTGCTGGTCGACCGGGCGGGGGCCCCAGGCGCAGCCGCCGGGCATGGACACGGTGGCGCGCCCGGCGCGGGCCAGGATGGCGCCCATCACGATGAAGCTCGCGCGCATCTTGCTGACCAGCGCGTAGGGCGCGTCGGTGTTCAGGATCTCCGGGGTGTGCAGTTCCAGGCTGTTTTCGCCCACCCAGGCGTGCTGGGTGCCCAGGTGCGCCATGAGGTCCAGGATCGTGCGGACGTCGCTCAGGCGGGGAATGCCGTGCAGCGTGACTTTCTCGCGGGTCAGCAGGGTGGCGACGATGACGGGCAGCGCGGCATTCTTGCTGCCCTGAACGGTGATCTGGCCGCTGAGCGGGCGGCCGCCCTGGACGTGCAGTGGGGTCAGGTGCATGGGATTCCTTTCAGCGGGGCCGCGGGGCGGGCCGCGCCGGGGTGGGTGAGGGTCAGGAGCCGAGCGACGCGCGGCATGGGTGCATGTTACACATCATGCTCACCGGTCGTCCATACTGACCATACAGGCCACCCCGGCACGCTGGATGAGCGGCGGGGTGCCCCTGGAGTCACGTGCGGCTCATGTTGAGGGGCTTCCGGGGAGCGTGCTACGCTGCCCGCACGGACTCGGCCACACCCTGCCGCCCCCCGGCGGCGCGGCGTGGCCCCGTTTCAGGAGAGGCATGCCCAAGAAGGAACGCAAACGGCTCCAGGTGGTGATCAGCGACGAGCAGGACGCCCTGCTGACCCGCACCGCCTACGAACTGTCCAGCCCCGAACGCCTGATCAGCAAGAGCGAGGTCGTGCGCCTCGCCATCGAGAAGATCGCCCGCGAACTCGGCGAGGGCGAGAATCTCGAACAGTACCGCTCCATCCTCGACCACGAATCCGTCGCCGACGAGGGCTGAGCGCCGACCCCCGCCCGGGATTGCGTAGGGCATGGCAGATTCCCGCCGCGCCGTTCCGGACTTCCGGGCGGCCCGGACGCCCCGGTCAGTCGCTTGGCAGCAGCCGCGGATTCCAGTGGGCGGCGCCGCTGAGCTGCACGCGCCGCTCGGGGTGCGCCTGCCCGTCGCAGGGGGCCTGCGCGTGCTCGGGAACGGTCAGGGGCCACACGCTGGCGACGGCCCGCCCGGCGATGTCGGCGGTGTCCACCGGCCCGAACACACGGCTGTCGAGGCTGCCGCCCTCGCTGCGGTTGTCGCCCATCACGAAGTATGCCCCGGCGGGCACGGTGACGGCCGGCGTGTTCGCCAGCGGACTGGCGGTGTCGTGGCAGCTGG
This sequence comes from Deinococcus hopiensis KR-140, assembly GCA_943327755.2. GTDB lineage: Bacteria > Deinococcota > Deinococci > Deinococcales > Deinococcaceae > Deinococcus > Deinococcus hopiensis_A. Next base: position 42,624 of record CALPYF020000005.1, on the reverse strand, counting down.
CGTCCCAGTACGCCTGCGTGCGGGGCTCGGGGAGCGCCCGGCCGTTCACGAGGACGGTGCCGCCGCGCACCTGAACGGTGTCGCCGGGCAGGCCCACGACGCGCTTGACGAGGTACGGGCGGTACGCCCAGGGGAGGGTCACGCCCCGGTACTCGCGCGTCCACTCGGCGGCGGCGCTGCGGGGCGGTTTGAACACGACCACGTCGCCGCGCGCGTACGTGCCCAGCCCGGCGCGGTGCGCCCAGCCCTCAATCTTCGGGACGACCAGCTGTTCCCCGTGCCTCAGGCCGGGGAGCATGCTCGCGCCGTCCACGCGCACGGCGGTCGCCCCGAACTGCGTGAGCAGCAGCGCGACCAGGACGGGCGATCCCCACTCCTGCCAGAGGCTGCGCCAGCGGCCCGGGCGGCCCTGCGGCGGGGTCACCGGCCCACCTGCGCGGCGGGTGCGGGGGCAGGCGGGGTGTGCGTGCCCAGCGCGTACGCCGCGCCGCCCAGCAGACCCGCCGCGAGCAGCCAGCGCAGTGCCAGCCCCAGCGTGTACGTCCGCGCGAAGCGCAGCGCGGTCAGGGGGGCGGGGCCGGCGTCCCGCAGCGCCTGCGCCCAGGCCTGCGCCTCGTCCAGGCCCCGCAGGCGGGCGTTCAGCATGTCCAGGTGCAGGTGCCCCAGCAGTTCGCCCTGCACGACCCGTGCGGCGCGTGGGGGGATCAGGCAGGTCACGCGGCGCAGATAGGCGCGCACCGCACGTGGGGGTTCGCCGCTCACCAGAGGCCCCGCAGCGCCCGGTCGAACGCGTGGTAGCGCTCGCGGCGCCGGGCGAGTTCCTCGCGGCCCGCGTCCGTCAGGGTGTACGTCCGCACCGGGGGGCCGCCGCGCGCGGGGCTGGTCTCCTGGGCGCGCAGGAACCCGGCGCGTTCCAGGCGGTGCAGCGCGGGGTACAGACTTCCCGCGTTCAGGCGGATGTGCCCGTCCGTGCCGCTCTGGACGCGCGCGGCGATGTCCTGCCCGTAGCCGCCCTCGCGTTCGAGGACGCTCAGGAGGATCAGGTCGAGGTTGCCCTTGAAGAGATTCGGATCCACGGTTATCAGACTCCGATATCAGCATGTGATGACGGTGAGCCGCCGCCCACTCTCCTCTCCCTCCTCTGCACGCGACCGTACGGTCTGACCGGGCGGCGCCCTGCCATGCTGACCGCATGACCGCCCCGCCCGCCGACCTGCCCCTTGACCTCCCGGACGCGCAGCTGCCCGGCGTGCTCGGCGCCGCCCTGGCGGGCCTGTACACCGGCCAGCCTCGCCTGCCTGCCCGGCCCGGCGGGCGCGCGGCGGGACTGGCGGCGCTGCACGCCTGGACCGGCGCCGGGTACCGCGAGCGCAACCACCTGTCGGGGAACGTGTCGCGCCTGAGCATGTACCTCCGGCACGGCATGATCGGCATCCGCGAGGTCGCCGCCCACGCCCGCCACGTCCTGCGGGGCCGCGAGCGGGACGAGTTCCTGCGGCAGCTCACCTGGGGGGAGTTCTTCCGGCTGGTGCTGCGCCAGGAGGGCGCGCGCGTGCTGGACAACCTGGAGGAACCCAAGTACCCCGCCCACTGGACGGACGCGCTGCCGGACGACGTCCGCGCGGCGCGCACGGACCTGCCCTGCGTGGACGCCTGGGTGACGCACCTGATCCGGGACGGGTGGCTGCACAACCACGAGCGGCTGTGGTTCGCGGCGTACCTGATCCACTGGCGCGGCGTGCACTGGCGGGCCGGGTACGCGTTCTTCCGCGAGCACCTGCTGGACGGGGACATCGCCAGCAACGCCCTGTCGTGGCAGTGGGTGGCGAGTACGTTCAGCAACAAGCCGTACTTCATGAATCAGGAGAACATAGAGCGCTTCAGCGGGGGCCGCTGGTGCCGCACCTGCACCGCGAATTGCCCGTTCCGGGGCAGCTACGAGGAGCTGGAGGCGCGCCTGTTCAGCGGCCACCTGCCCCGGCAGTCCCCGGCGTCACCGGGCGGAGGAAACCCTCACCGCGCCGAGCCAGCACAGGAGGCGGAGCCCGCGCCGATCCAGCCGACCGGGCCGACCTCCCCGCGCGTGGTCTGGGTGCACGGGGACGGCCTGTCCGTGACGGACCCGGCCCTGAGCGCCTGCCCGGACGCCCCGGCGCTGTTCGTGTTCGACCGGCCGTTCCTGTCCGGGGTGCCCATCGCGTTTCCCCGGCTGGCGTTCATGTACCAGGGCGTGCGGGACATCGCCGCCGCGCGCCGCGCGCCCACGCACGCGCGGGTGGGCGCGGTCGCCGGGGAACTCGCGGCGTTCGCCCGCGCGTACGGGGCGGGGGAACTGCACGTCACGCGGAACTTCACGCCGGAATTCACGCGCATCCTCGCGGGCGTGCGCGCGGCGCACCCGGACCTGCGGGTGGTCGTGCACGAGCCCGAACGCCTGACGTCGTACGACGGGCCGGTGCGGCGCTTCTTCGGCTTCTGGAAGAAGGTGGAACGCGAGGTCCTGCAGGGCGCCCCCAGCCCGGACGCCCCCCGGCGCGGCCACCGCTGACCCATCCCGCTCCTGGGGGCGGGTGTCCATCTGGCGGATGCGCCCGCCCGCCGGGGTGGGGGAGACTGCGCGCATGACCGCACCGAATGCCGATCTGCGCGCCGCATACGCCTGGGCCCGTGTGGGCCGCGAGCGCCTGCTGGCGTGGCTGGAGACCCTGCCCGGGGGCGTGTACACCCTGGAACGCCCGGACTTCGCGTTCGGCAGTCTGCGGAACGTGCAGGTGCACGTCGCGGACTGCTACCGCGTGTGGATCGCGACGCGCGGTCTGGGCGAGACCGTCGTGCGGCTCGACCCGGGCGCGCTGCCGGACGTGGCGGCCCTGCGCGCCGTCTACGCGGACGTGGACGCCCTGGTGGACCGCGCGCTGGATGCCTTCACGCAGCCGGACGAGCCGCGCCGCGTGCCCTTCCGGGATCGGGAACTGGAGGTCACGGGCCGCTGGCTGGTGATGCACCCCCTCACGCACGAGTTTCACCACAAGGGGCAACTCCTGACGATGGGGCGCGTGCTGGGCTTCCCGTACCCGGCGGGGCCGGACACGGACCTGGGCCTGCCGGAGGAAGCGGCGGAGCTGCTGAGCTCTTGAACGTCCTGAACATCCCGGTGGACACCGCGCTGCTGGCGGCGTGGCGCGGCTGGCTGGCCCCGGCGCGGCAGCCGTTCTACCTCACCGGGGCTGAGGCGGACGCACTGGAGATAGAGACCGTGCCGCGCGACGGGCTGATCCTGACCCCCGAGGCCCGCGACACCATCACCGAGTGGAACATCGCCCCGCTGGCAGACCGGGTGGCGTGGCTGACCCTGGCGGACGTGGACGCCCTGCCGCCCGCGTCGCGCCGGGCGCTGCTGCGCGCGCAGGTGCGCCACGGGCGGGGCAACGTCCCGCTGGGCCGCGCCTTCCCGGAGATGGGCCTGCCGCCAGGCCGGTTTCTGTGGCGCCCCGAGCAGCTGACCGCTGGGGTGCTGGCGCAGGTCGTCGCGGCGGGTGGCGTGCCCTGCCAGCGCGCGGAGGTTCCGCCGGAGGTGTGGCGCGCGGCGCGGGAGGTCCTGCCGGGCGCGCAGGCGCTGGCGGGTTCGTTCCCGCAGGGCAGCGCCGGGAACTGTTTCGGGACCGTGATGGGCGCGGCAGGGGTGCCCGGTGCGGCGGCCGAGTGGATGCAGCGCGAGCCGTTCGAGGCCTTCTTGCAGGAGCGCACCCGGCCCGGCGGGCGGGACGATCGGGCGGGCACGGTGCTTCTGTGGCGCTCCCGGGACGGGCTGGCGCAGCATGCCGCCGTGACGCTGGGCGGCGGCTGGGCGCTGCACAAGGCGGCGCAGACGTGGTGGACGCCGCGCGTGGTGCTGCCCACGCCCACCCTGATCCGCGCGTCGCGGTCGGTGGGCTGGCGGCTCTCGCGGCGTCAGCTGCGTTGAACGGGTGGTCTGGTAGCCTGCGGGCATGATTCATCCGAACTGGGCGGCGCTGGTCGAGGATGACACGCAGCCGTGGGCGACGCTGGAGTCCCGGCAGATCGTGTCGGGGTTCCGCACGGTGTTCGAGGACCGCGTGCGCCTCCCCAGCGGCGCAGAGACCACCTACCAGTACCGGCCGCGCGGGCCGCGCGCGGTGTTCGTGCTGCCCGTCACCGCAGCGGGCGAGGCGGTCCTGATCCGCCAGTACCGCTACCCGCTGCGCGCGACCGTCACCGAGGTCGTCGCGGGCGGCGTGGAACGCGGCGAGGACCTGCTCGCGGCGGCGCAGCGGGAACTGCACGAGGAGGTGGGGGGCGTGGCAGCCGAGTGGGTGCCGCTGCCCGGCTTCTACCCGCAGCCGAGCATCAGCGGCGTGATCTTCTACCCGTTCCTGGCGCTGGGCGTCACGCTGGGGGACATGCACCACGAGGACACCGAGACGATCGAGCGCGTGGTCGTGCCGCTGGCCGAGGCGTACCGTCGCCTGGACGCCGGGGAGATCCTGGACGGGTCGAGCAGCCTGGCGATGTGGCACGCGCGGGCCGTGCTGGCCGGGCGGGGCCTGCTCTGACCGTGGCGGACACCGAACTGCCCGCGCCGTTCACGACCCTGGCCGGACCGCACCGGTTTGACGCAGTGATCGAGAACAGCGAGTTCCTGACCTTTGCGGACCGGGCCGACACGCCAGAGGATGCGCTGGCGCAGCTGGCGGCGCTGCGGGCGCGCTACCCGGACGCCACGCACCACTGCTGGGCGTACCGCATCGGGGCCGCGTACCGCTTCAATGACGACGGCGAGCCGGGCGGCACGGCAGGCGCGCCGATCCTGCGGGCCATTGAGGGTCAGGGCGTGGACCACGTGATGGTCGTCGTGGTGCGCTTCTACGGCGGCGTGAAGCTCGGCACGGGCGGGCTGGTCCGCGCGTACGGGGGCGGCGCCGCCGAGTGCCTGCGGACCGCCGAGCGGCTGGAGGTCCGTCCGCGCCGCACCGTGCGGGTCGCGGTGCCGTTCGACGCGGTCAGCGGCCTGTACCACCTGCTGGGCACCTGGGACGTCACGCGCGGCGAGGAGGCGTACACGGCGGGCGGGGTGGAACTCGACGTGCACCTCTACCCCGAGGACGCCGGGGCTTTCGCGGCGGCCCTGCGGGACGCGACGCGCGGCGCGGCGGTGACCGACCTTGACTGAGCCGACCCTGACTGAGCCTGCCTCCACCCTCACCCCCACGACCCCGGTGCTGAGCACGCTGGGCGGCCTGGACCTGGGCGGCTTCCGCAAGGTCAAGTCCCTGCTGCTGCTCGTGTACGTCGCCCTGGAAGGCCCCACGCCGCGCCGGACCCTGGCGACCCTGCTGTGGCCGGGCGCGGCCCGCCCGGAAGGCAGCCTGCGCGTCGCCCTGCACGCCCTGCGCGAGGTGCACCCGGGCGCGCTGGGCGGCGAGGACCGCCTGAGCACCCCCGTGACCAGCGACGCGGCGCGCCTGCTGACTCTGCGCGGCGAGGCCGCCTGGGACGCCTACGCCGGACCGTTCCTGCACGGCGTACCCCTGACCGGCGTGTCCGCCGAGTTCGAGGAATGGGTGGAGACGCAGCGCGAACGCCTCGCGCGGCACGTGCAGGAGGAAGCCCTGCGCGCCGCCGAGACTGCCGACCCCGCCCGCGCCGCCGACTGGGCTGCGCGGGCCTACCGCACCCCGGGCGCCCCACCGCCCGACGCGGACGTCCTGCGCCGCCTGCTGCCGCTGACGCTGCCCGGCTCGCCGCTGGAGGCGGAGGTCCGCGCGGAACTGGGCGAACTGACCGAACTGGACGCCACCCCGCCCACCCCCACCCGCCCGGCCCGCGTGGCCGCGCGCATGCTGGGCCGCGAGGCGGAACTCGACACGCTCCTCGCCTGGACGCTCGCCCCGCAGGCGGACCCCCCGGCGGGGGGCGCGGCCCTGATCACCGGGCCGGGCGGGATCGGCAAGAGCACCCTGACCCGCGAACTCCTGCGGGAACTGACCCGCCTGGACCGCCCCGCGACCCTCGTGGACGCCGAGGGCGCCGCCAGCGCCGCCGAGCTGAGCGCCCGCCTGTCTGCCACCCTGACGCCCGGGCAGGCCGCGCCCCCCACCCTGGCCGCCCTGAGCGACCACCTGCCCCCGCACGCCACGGTCCTGCTGGACGGCGCGGACGCCCTGAACGACCTCCCGGACCTGCTGCGCGCCCTGCGCCGCGACCTGCCCGGCGTGCGCTGGGTGATCAGCAGCCGCCGCAGCCCCCCCGGCCTGCTGGGGGAAGGGGATCTGCTGCTGCCACTCGCGGGCCTCCCCCAGGCGCCGCCGGAAGCGGACCTCGCGCAGATCGCCGCGAGCAGCGCCACTCAACTCTTCCTGCGCGAAGCCGCCCGCACCCGCCGCGACCTCACCCTGACCGCCGCCAACGCCGCCCTGATCGCCGGAATCACCCGCCGCCTCCAGGGCCACCCTCTCGCCCTAGCCCTGGCCGCGTCCTGGCTGCGCGTCGAACACCTGGAAGCCGTGTACGCCCGCGTCCTCACCGAGGCCGCCCAGCTGACCCCCGAAGGCGGCGGCAGCGACGGACGACGCGGCCTGAACGCCGTCGCCCGCCGCTCCTGGGACCTCCTGAGCCCCGAACAGCAGCACGCGGCGCTGCGCCTGACCGTCACCAGCGACCTCGACCCCGCCGACGCCCCCCACCTGGGCGTCCCCGCGCACCTCATCGACGAGCTGCTCACGCACAACTTCCTCGAAGCGCACCAGCCCGGCACCGAACGCCTGCGCCTGTACCCCGCGCTACGCGGCCTCCTGACCGAACAGGCCGCCGCGCACCCGGACCTGATCACGCAGGCCCGCGCCGACCACGCCCGCCACTACCTGACGTGGTTCACCGCCCAGCCCCCCGAAGCGCCCCCGGTGGACGCCGAACGCGACAACATCACCGCCGCCCTGCACACCGCACTGGAACGCGGCGACGCCACCGCCGCCCAGATCGACCACTTCCTGGCCCACCACGACCGGCGCGGCCTGCACGCCAGCGGCACCGACACCTTCGCCGCCCTGGCCGACGCCGCCGAGGACGCCAGCGCCCCGGACAGCGTGCAGGCCGCCGCGCAGATCGCCAGCATGTGGCTCGCGTACCGCGCCGGACGCCTGCTGGACGCCCAGACGCTCGCCGGGCACTTCCTGGCCGGACCACTGGCCGCCGACCCCACCAGCCGCATGAAGGTGTTGAACACCCTGGCCGCCGTCCGGGGGGTGCAGGGGCAGATGCAGAGCGCCACGGACCTGCTCAGGCAGGCGCTGGCGCTGGCAGTCGAACTAGGCGATCAAATGCGCGCCGTGTTCTACCGGGTGAACATCCTGTCCAATCTGTCCTTCATCGGTACGCCCGAGCAGGTGCAGGAAATCGTGACCCAGCTGCGCACCGAAGTGCCAAGCCTGCAAGAGGGACTGGCCTGGATGGTGCGCGAACGGCTGTTGCAGGCAGAACTGTACGTGCCGGGACTCGATACGGACCGGCTGCTGACGGAAGCGCGGCAACTCGCGGAGTATGCCGATCGGTCTGGCAATACCTCGACTCATCACGAAGCGACCCTTATGCAGGTCAGATTGCTTCTGAGGCAACGAAACGTGCGAGAGGCGGAGCAGCATCTGAGGGTATGGCAGGATCGCCTGAAGGATGATAACCGGCCGGGCAACCGCATGGAATGGCACCTGCTCAACGCTGAAGTCGCCTACGCTCGTGGACGGGCTGAACAGGGACGCACCCATGCACGCCGCGTTTTGCACCTTTTGAACCAGTTCCCGCAACCGTGGGAGCTGGTGGAACTGTGTCTCGTGCTGGTCGACGACCTCGAAACGCGCGCTCCGCAGCAGACGGCGCGGCTGCTGCGGAGCATTCGGGATACCGCCTCACTGCACCATTGGCAGCGCTGGCGGGCGGACCAGTCTCTGGCGTCGCGGTTCCCAGGAGAGAGGAGCAGTGAGGTCACTGAGTTTCAGCTGCCTCAGATCCTGGCATGGCTGGGCGAACAGCTTGGCACGCCCTGAACGGAAGACTTACGGCCCGAGATAATTGGTCGGCCCACCATCGTCGTCACCGCTTCCCAGTTCGGTAGGAGCGGGTTCGGTGGAGGCGGCCTGAGTCAGCTGGGCAATGGTGGCCGGTTGGAACAGGGCGGGCTGTTCCGTCTTGGCGCCCTGTGGAACGCCATCGACGTAGTACAGAGGGTAGCCGTTGCAGGTCTGCTGGCTGTAGTTGAACCACTGGTCACCCGTTCGCAGTTGCTGGCTGAAGGTGAGTCCCTGGATGGTGGGTGGGTCGGTGACGGTCTGCAGGGGAACGTACTGCTTCACGAAGGACAGGAGGTACGCCGACCAGTCGTACCCGGCCGCGACGCTCTGGCCTCCCTTCACGAGGGGGAACACGAACAGGGCCAGATCCTTGCCCTGTCGTCTGGCGTACAGCTGGCCGTTCTTCTCGTAGATGCTGTCTTTCTGTGGTCCTTCCGTCATGGAACCTCCGTTGAAGTGTGGTGCGTGTTTCATTCTAGGGCCCGTGGGGGCGGTGGTGCGGGCCGGGCAGGGGGGGTTGGTCCAGGCGAACCAGGGTGAACAGGTGGGGGACCTCGCCGCCGGGCGGCTGGCCGGGGTGGTCGTGGGCGTACAGGTACAGGGGCCAGCCCTGGTAGGTGGTGTGGTCCCAGGTGCGCAGGCCGTGCGGGTCGCGGCCCTGCGCGTGCACCGTGCCGGGCAGCGGGTGGGGGCTGCTGGGCAGGACGGGCAGCGGGACGTACTGGTACAGGAACGCCTTGAGGTGTTCGGGCCAGTGGGCGGCGGTGGGGACGTGATCGCCGGTCAGGAGGGCCATCTGCAGGGGCGTGAAGCGGTACAGCGCCAGGGACCCGCGTGGGGTGTGGACGCTCAGGTGCGGGCCGTCGGGGCTCAGGTGGTGCAGGTCGGCGGGGGGGAGGGGCTGGCCCAGTCGGCGGGAGTTGGTCATGTGGGGGTGCAGGTGGGTCATGGCTAGAGGGCGATGACGGCCTGGGTGGCGTGACCGGGGCTGAGCAGGCGGCGCAGGCTGCCCAGGGCGCTGCGGCGGGCGGCGGCGGGGGTTCCGGCGCGGTCCTGCGCGGTGGCGAGCAGGGCGGCCAGGGTGCGGCCGTCGTGGGGGGCGTCGGCCAGGCCGGTGCGGAGGTCGGGGGTGCAGCCCAGGGCGGCCAGGTGCTGCGCGGCGCGGCGGGTCAGGGGGGCCAGGGCGTCGGGGGTCAGCGGGTGGGGGCTGAGGAGTGCGAAGTCGTGGCCGACGTGGTAGGCGCTGGCGTGCCAGTCCTGCGCGGCGCGTTCCACGTCCCGCGCGATGTGGCGCAGGGTGCGGTCGACGGTGTCGTCGCCCAGCTGGTGGCGCTGGTCGCGCAGGCTGGGAAGGCGCAGGGTGGCCAGGGTGCCCGAGGGGGTGTGGGTGGCGTCGCTGGTCAGGGCGTCCTGGTTGGGAAGGCCGGTGACCGGGTGGAGGTGGTAGGTGTGCACGTCCTCGATGAGCAGGATGCGGTCGCCGTTGGGCAGGGTGCTCAGGTGCAGCCGGCAGATGTGGCGTGGGCCGCTGGCGGTGAGCAGGGGGGTGCAGTGCGTGCCGTCGGGCCAGGTGGTGATGGGCGGCAGGCCGGCGGTCTGGAAGGCGCGGGCGTAGGCGCGGTTGGGGCAGGCCTGTGTGGGGGCGTGTGCGGGCCAGCGCAGCGCGGGGAGGGGCAGCAGGTGGAACAGGTCGTCTTCGAGGTGCAGGTGGGTCATGGGCGTCTCCCTGGCGGCGTGGGGGCGGGGGGCGGCGGTGTGTGCAGCTTGCCGGACGGGGCGTTAAAGGGGCGTTAGGCGCCTTGCTACACTCCGGGGATGAGGTCGTGGCCGTTCAGGGTTGGGTTCGGGGAGGACGCGCACCGTCTGGAGGCGGGGCGGCGGCTGGTACTGGGCGGCGTGGACGTGCCGCACGCGGAGCTGGGTGCGGTGGCGCACAGTGACGGGGACGCGGTGCTGCACGTGGTGGCCGACGCCATGCTGTCGGGGCTGGCGCTGGGGGATATCGGGGGGTACTTCCCGGATACGGCCGAGGAGTGGCGTGGGATGGATTCGCGCGTGATCGTGGAGCGGGCGCTGGCGCTGGTGCAGGAGCGCGGCTGGGTGCCGGTGAACGTGGCGGTCGTGGTGACGCTGGACCGCCCGAAGCTGGGGCCGCTGCGCGCGGAGATCGCCCGGTCGGTCGCGGCGCTGCTCTCGCTGCCCGAGGGGGACGTAGGGATCAGCTTCAAGACGTCGGAGGGACTGGCGCCGCTGCACGTACAGACGCGCGCGACGGTGCTGCTGGCCCGCGTGGACGCGGCGCCGGGGGTCGGCGGTGAGTGATGCGGCGCCGGGTGGGGAGGGGCCGCTGCTGCACGTGGTGCTGTTCGAGCCGGAGAAGGCCGGGAACGTGGGGAACGTCGCGCGGACCTGCGCGGTGCTGGGCGCGGACCTGCACCTGATCCGCCCGTTCGGGTTCCACCTGCATGACCGGGAGTTCCGCCGCGCGGTGATGGACTACCTGGAGGGCGTGACACTGCACGAGCACGCCAGTTGGACGGCTTTCCAGGGCACGCTGGGGGCGGGCGCGCGGGTGTGGGCGTTCAGCACGCACGCGACCGACCTGCACACCCGCGCGGGCTTCCGGCGGGGGGATTACCTGCTGTTCGGTCCGGAGTCGCGCGGGCTGCCCGTGTGGCTGCGCGACGCCCTGCCGAAGCTGAAGCTGCCGCAGCCGGGCGGGGGCCGCAGCCTGAACCTCAGCGTGGCGGCGGGCGTCGCGGCTTTCGAGGCGGGGCGGCAGATCGAGGGCTGGTAACGCCCGGCCCGGACCGGGCGGGGGCACTGCGCCATTCGGCTCATTTCGACAGGCATCGAATCAGTCATGATGATTCGAGGAGGATCGAAATGACCGAAGCCGCCGACCCCACCCCGCAGGACCGCATGAACGCCCTGTACCACCGCCTCGTGACGGGCATCCGCACGAACGCCGAACGCGACCTGCGCCTCGCCCACGCCGCCGGGAACGCCGCCGATCAGGCCCGCGCGCAGGCCCGCCTCGACACCCTGGACGCCGCCCTGGGCATCTACGAGGGCGCCCACCGTGCCGCGCACGGCACGCCCCCCTGGCCGCGCGAACCCCGCCCATGAGCGCCGACCTCACCGCCCGCGCTGCCCTGTTCCGCGCGCTGTCCCACCCCGCACGCCTCAGCCTGCTGCGCCTCGTCTGGACGCGCGAGGCCAGCGGCGACGAACTCGCCCGCCTGATGAACCTCGCGCCCGCCACCGTCAGCCATCACCTCGCGCAGCTCACCGAGGCCGGACTGATCCTCACCCGGCAGGACGGCCACCACCGCCTGCACCGCGCGCACGCCGCCGCGCTGGACCTGAACCTCGCGGACGTCGTGCGCGGCGCCGCCCCCGCTCCCACGCCCGACGACCCCTACCGCGACCGCGTCCTGCGCGCTTTCCTGAAAGGCGGCCGCCTGACCACCCTGCCCGCCCAGCGCAAGAAGAAAGACGTCATCCTGCACGAACTCGTGACCCTGTTCGAGCATGGCCGCCACTACCCGGAAGCCGAGGTAAACGCCATCCTGGGCGAGGTGTATGCCGACGTGTCCACCCTGCGCCGCGAGATGATCGGCCTGGGCGTCCTGAAGCGCGAACGCGGCGTGTACTGGCGGCCCGAAGCGGACCCTACAGACTCTTGATGGTCAGCAGGGGCCGCAGCGCCGCCACGGGCCGCGCCAGTCCCGCCCGGGCGTGCGTGTCGATGATGGGCGTTACCGCCTTGTACGCGCCGGGCGCCTCCTGCTTCAGCGCCGACAGGGCCCGCGCGCGGATGTCCGCCCGCGCCGCCCGCAGGTCGATGGGCGTCACCACCCGCAGGGTCTCCAGCACCCGGCGCAGATCCGCGTCGCTCAGGCGCATGGCCGCCCCACGCGGCTGACGGCGGCCCGCGCCGTGACTGGCGCTGCCCAGCGCCAGCGGGTGCCCCTGCCCGGCCAGCAGGTAACTGAAGTCCCCCATGCTGCCCGGAATCAGGACCGGCTCGCCGTGCGGAGCCTGTGCACCGGGCGCGGCGGCGGGCGTGGCGCCCTTGCGGTGCAGCCACCGCCCGTCCCCGGCGGACCAGATGAAATTGTGCGGCGCGTCCGACAGTGCAGGGAACGGCTGATCGTCGGTCAGCATGCCCGGCGGCAGTGCCCGGCCCAGTGCCGAGCGCACCATGCAGGCGAGCACCAGCCGGTTCCCGCTCGCCAGATGCGCGGCGGCGTGCAGCGCGTCCAGCACCCCGGGCACGCCCGGACGGTCGGCGGGCAGCAGCGGCAGCGGCGCCCCCGGGACCGCCCGCGCCCAGGTGCGCAGCTGGGCACGGAACAGATGACCGAAGCCCAGCGAGCCGCTGTGCACCATCACCACCACCTCGCCGGGCCGCACGCCCCACGCGTACGCCGCGTGCCGGTCCAGCGCGGCCGCGACCTCCTGCACCTCCACGAAGTGATTCCCGCCGCCCACCGAGCCCAGCTGCGTGTCGAACGATGCCTGCTCGCGGGCCCCCAGCCAGTCCTGCACGCCGTCCAACTGCCCGTGCACGAACGGCACCTGCGGATCAGGCCCGGGCTCCTGCGCGCCCAGCAGGTCCCACAGGCCCCGCTGACCCGCCGGGCGCGGCGCGGCGAGCAACTCGGGGACGCCGCCGCGCAGCAGCGCCTCCCGCTGACGGCCCGTGAGGCTCAGCGACCGCCGCCCCTGGAAAAACACGGCGCGCAGTTCACGCTCCAGCGCGTCCAAGTGCGGCCGCAGGTCGTCGGCACGCAGCCCGGTCAGGTGCAGGCGCATCCCGCAGCCCAGGTCGTTGCCGATCAGATGCGGCGTGAGAAACCCGCGCGTGAGCAGCGCGGTCCCCACCGGGGCGGGCGACGCGCGGTGCAGGTCTGGCGTGAGGGCCAGCGCCTCCACCCGCAGCGCCGGGTCGAGGGTCCGGGCCGCCGCGTGCAGGTCCAGCAGGCGCAGCGCGTCCCGGAGGGCGGACCGCTCGATGGGCACTTCCGGACTGGCAAACAGGTGAGCGGGCACCCCGCTGGCATGCGCCAGAGTGGTGGGTGACAGGTGGGTGGGCGACAGGGCCTCGCCCTGCGCGGAGAAATGAACATTCATGTGGCCTCTGCTGAGGAACACCGGCCCGCGCCAGGGCGCGCCGGGAGGGAATCATCGGCCCAGTCGCACTCCGGTATTGGAGGGCGGGGCGGGGAAGAGGAGGGTCCCGTCTCAGCAGCAGGTGACAGGTGACCCGACCGTAGCAGGCGCGCGGGACTGGCCGCATCCGCCAGACGGCGCATCAGGGGCACCGTTCTGCCTCATGGGGACGCCGGGTAGAGTGGCAGGCATGACCTCAAGTGATTTCCAGGCGCGACTGGCGCGCTACGCCGAACTGCTCGTCCGGACCGGCGTGAACCTCCCGCAGGGCGGCAAGGTCCGCGTGAGTGCGCCGGTTGAGGCGACCGAACTGGCGCGGCTGGTGGCGCGCGCCGCGTACCGGGCCGGGGCGAGCGACGTGCGCGTCACGTACCACGATCCTCACCTGGGGCTGGCGCTGTTCGAGGACGGCTCGGACGACGCTGTGAACCACCTGCCCGCGTGGCACGCGCAGGAGGCCGAGGCGATGGTCGGCGAAGGGTACGCGTCCATCGGGATCATCGGTGAGGACCCCTCGCTGCTGGCGGGCGTGGACCCCGCGCGGATCGCGGCGCGCAGCAAGCTGGTCGCGCAGGCCATGCGCCGGGTGAGCGAGGCGAGCGGCAGCTTCCGCGTGAACTGGACGATCGGCGCGATGGCCACGCCCGCCTGGGCGGCCCGCGTGTACCCGGAGCTGCCGCAGGACGAGGCCGTGGCCCGGCTGTGGGACGACATCTTCACGGTGACCCGCGCGGATCAGCCCGACCCGGTCGCCGCGTGGGACGTGCACCTGACCCGCCTGGAGCGCCTGACCACCCACCTGAACGGCAAGCAGTACGCCGCCGTGCACCTGAAGAGCGACCTGGGCACCGACCTGACCGTGGGCCTCGCCCGGAACCACGTGTGGCAGGGCGGCGCGGAGACCGCGCAGAACGGTGTGCGCGGCGTCCCGAACCTCCCCACCGACGAGGTGTTCACCGCCCCGCACCGCGACCGCGTGGACGGCGTGGCGGTCGCCAGCAAACCCCTGAGTGCGCGCGGGCAGCTCATCGAGGGCATCCGCATGCGTTTCGAGGCCGGGCGCGCTGTCGAGGTGAGCGCCACGCATGGCGAGGACACCCTGAAAGCCCTGATCGCCACCGACGACGGCGCCGCCCGCCTGGGCGAGGTGGCCCTGGTGCCCGCCAGCGCGCCCGTCGCGCAGACCGGCACGCTGTTCCTGAACACCCTGTTCGACGAGAACGCCGCGTCGCACATCGCGCTGGGCCGCTGCTACCCCACGAACGTGCAGGGCGGCACCGACCCCGCCACGCTGGACGCGGCGGGCGGGAACCACGACAGCCTGATCCACGTGGACTGGATGATCGGCACGCCCGCCACCGACGTGGACGGCATCACGAAGGACGGCACCCGCGAGCCGCTGATGCGCGCGGGCGAGTGGGTCATCGAGGGGCTGTAACCCGGCAGGCGCAGGACCCGGACAGCACAGAGGGAGGGGGGCCGCGACCGGCTCCCCTCCCCGTTGAACTGCGTGAACTTTACAGCGCCAGGATCGCGCTGAAGTCGCCGCTGAGACCGTCAGGGTAGAAGCCACCCTTCGTCGCGCCGGGCGCGAGGAACACGATGTTCCCCACCTGACGCGGCGTGCGGCTGTACGCGATGCCGTTGCCGTCCGCCAGGACGATGTTCGCCGCGCCGCCTTCCACGATCCCCTGGTCCACGTCGCTGGCGCCGTCCACGCTGTCACGCAGGTTGCTGATCGCCTGCACGACGTCCGCGACCTTCAGGGCGGGCGTGACGTCCGTGTTGCGCTGTTGATACAGCAGGGTGCGGATCATACCGGCGTGGTACGCCTCAACCGCCAGGATGCCCGCCGCGTTCTCCAGGTTGCCGCCCGCGCTCGCGTCACTCAGGAAGCGCGCCGCGCCCTTGTACGCACTCACGCCCACGTCCTCGAAGATGAACGCGCCATGCAGGAAGAACAGGTCGTTGGCGAACGGGTTGAAGCCCGTGATGGCCCCGCCCGACGCGGCGCTGCCCGCCGCCGCGAAGGCCGGACCCAGGTCCAGCGTGGGCTGCGACACGGCCGCCGCGCCCAGCACCTTACGGATGATCTTCACGTGGTTCAGCTCGTCGGTGGCGACCTCGTTCGCGTAGGCACGCACGTCCGCCGAGTCGAACTTCACGCCGTCGCCGTTGCGGCCGGTGAAGCCCGCAGGCAGGATGACCTTGCTGCTGTTCCCGCCCGCCGCGTCCAGTTCCTGCAGGCGACCCACGGCCGCCAGGTAGAACGCCGCTTCCAGGTACTCGAGGTTCAGCGCGAAGTTGAAGATCGTGGCGTCCAGGTTGGCCTTGGGGGCCATGCTCATGGCAGGCGCGCACCCGGCAAGCAGACCCGTGGCGGTGGCGGCCCCAGCGGCCCCCAGGAACTTCCGGCGATTCATGGCGTTCGACATGTGTACTTCCCTCCAGACAGAGACAGGCGATTCAGGCACGAGGACACCCCAGCCAGCGCAGGCGGATTCCTGCACCGGCCCATGAGGCCGTGTCGCTCTGAACAGTCCTATGCGCCCCGCTGCGGGACGGATCATCCACACGCCCGACCGTGAAGATCACGTGAACATCAGGCTGGCAGGTGGTCCCCCGCAGGCTGCCCGAAGCGGTTCTCCTGCACCAGCCGTTCCAGCCCCCGGGCCCGCTCCAGCTGCGTGCCCAGCGCCGCGTGCCGGTCCTCCAGCGACCGGATCGCGTCCCCCAGCCGGGCCAGCACGTCCACCTTCAGGGCCGGTAGGGACGCCGGGTCCGGCGCCTCGCGCTGCACCGAGAACATCGTGCCGCCCTGCGCGACCAGCCCCAGCAGACCCTGCGCGTCCAGGAACGCCCGCGTGTCCTCCAGCGTCAGCCCCACCGCCTGCCACTGCTGCACGCCCCGCAACTCGATCACGTTGTGCAGCAAGAACCGGTATTTCCCGTTCACCCGCATGGGGTGCAGCAGGTCCTCGCGCAGCAGGTGCCGCACCGTCGTTGCAGGCAGCCCCATCAGCGCCGCGAACCGCCCGATCCCCACGCCCCGCTCCTCGAACAGGGCCTCCAGCACCTCTGGCCCGCCGCACATGGTCACCACGTCCGCTCGCCGCTGGTCCAGAAGAGTGCCGATCATGTCCCGAAATTGCTGTACCCCTTGCCGGAACTCCGCTGCGCTCACATCCTTCATGCCACCCTCCGCACCGTGACCATCACGTGCCAGCGCGGCAGTGTCCAGCGCCTGCTCAGCAGATGGTTCAGGCGACTCAGGCGGGCCGCACGGGCCGCCTCACGGCACTCGTTCAGCCGGTCGGAGAATGGGGCAGCGTCGGAATAGGGGGTCAGGGCGTCGGTGTGCAGCGCATTGAACATGGGTTGGTCCCTCCTGAACCACAGTGTCGAACGTGCAGTCGACTGCACGTCAAGCGCCTGCCCGCGCCCTCAGGTGATAGCCCGCCCACTCCCGCCGTCCCGCCTCAGCCCGGTCCGCCCCCGCATGAACGGCCTGCGCGAACGCCAGTTTCGACCGCAGGAACGCCGCGTGATGCCCCGCCGTCCCCCCGTAGTTCTCGGTCGCGCCCGCCCAGTCCGGCACCCACGTCGCCCGCAGCCGCCCCGACACGCGCGCCTGCACATCTGCGTGCGGTCCGCCCGGCAGCAGGTGCGTCACGTCCTGCTCCAGCCACCGCACAAAACGCTCCTCCAGTCCTGCCCGCCACGCCGCGTCACTCACGCACCGCAGCAGAGCACGTGGTGACCGCACACGCCGCCGCACATGACAAGACACATGACAAGAAGCGGACGACCCGCAGGCCACCCGCTCCCCCGATTCAGCCTGGGTTTACTTGACCAGACCCAGTTTGCGCACTTCGTCGCGCTCCTCGGTCAGTTCCTGCGCCGTGGCGTCCATCTTGCCGCGGCTGAAGTCACTGACGGGGAGGCCCTGCACGATCTCGTACTTGCCGTTCTTGCAGGTCACGGGGAAGCCGTAGATCAGGCCTTCGGGAATGCCGTAGCTGCCGTCGCTGGGGATGCCCATGCTGACCCACTCGCCCTCGGGCGTGCCGAGCGCCCAGTCGCGCATGTGGTCGATCGCGGCGCTCGCGGCGGACGCGGCGCTGCTCAGGCCGCGCGCCTCGATGATCGCCGCGCCACGCTTGGCGACCGTGGAGATGTAGCTGTTCTCGTACCAGTCACGGTCCACCTGATCCAGCGCAGGCTGACCGTCCACCGTCGCCTGACTCAGGTCGGGGTACTGGGTCGAGGAGTGGTTGCCCCAGATGGTCAGGTTCTTGATGCTGCTCACGGGCTTCCCGGTCTTCTCGGCCAGCTGGCTGATCGCGCGGTTGTGATCCAGACGCACCATCGCCGTGAACTGCCCCGCGTCCAGATCAGGCGCGTTCTGCTGAGCGATCAGCGCGTTCGTGTTCGCGGGGTTCCCCACCACGAGCACCTTCACGTCCCGGCTTGCCACGGCGTTCAGCGCCTCACCCTGCGGCTTGAAGATCCCACCGTTCGCGCCCAGCAGGTCCCCGCGCTCCATCCCGGCCTTACGGGGCATGGCGCCCACCAGCAGCGCGTAATCCGCGTCCTTGAACGCCACCATCGGGTCATCGCTCGTCACGATGTCCGCCAGCAGCGGGAACGCGCAGTCACGCAGTTCCATCACGACGCCGTTCAGCGCCTTCAGCGCGGGCGTGATCTCCAGCAGCTGCAGAATGACCGGCTGGTCCTTGCCGAGCATGTCGCCCGACGCGATGCGGAAAAGAAGGCTGTAGCCGATCTGGCCAGCGGCGCCGGTAACGGCAACGCGGACGGGTTGTTTGGTCGTCATGGGTATCCCTCCTGAGGATGGTTTTACGGCTCACGATAACGCGCGGCGGGCTGATTGAGGGGAAAGTTCCCCGGACGGGAACAGGCTCAGTCCAGTTGTTAATGAGAGGGGCGGCGATCAGCGAAGATGATCTCCAGACCTTCCCGAAGCTTCAAGAGGTCACTTTTATCAAGATCAAGGTGAAGCTCGATGGTTGGCGTCTGCGTAACTTGCGCCGCCACCTGATCAAGTTCGAGCCGCAATGTTTGCTCTGTGAGGACGCAGGACGTCACGCCGCCGTAATGGACCGGCCCGGCTGACATGACCAGACAGTAGGTGTCCATTCCCAGCTCAACGTCCTGATCGTCCTCGAAGAGTGAGCGTTGGAGCTGAAGCCACTCCTGAGGTTCGGGTTTCTGGTCACCCACCATGACGACATAGGTGTCTGCATCCTCTATTTCGCCGACGTACAGAGTGGTCACCTTGAACTGGTTCGATTGCATGGCGGCAGTCTAATTACTGGCTTCAGTTCAAGGCTCCCCTTTGAGGAGAGCTGTCGCCGTAGGCGACTGAGGGGTCCTGCGCAGCAGCCTCCCTTCCCACTTCCCACACCCCACTTCCCTTATTACAGCGGCGCGTCGTCCGCAAAGTTGGGTGCGCGTTTTTCGCGGAGGCTGCTGAGGCCTTCGCGGACGTCGGGGCCAGTGAAGCCGAGGAATTCGAGGGCGAGGCTGGCGTCGAAGGTGGGTCCGGCCTGCCTGAGCCAGTTGTTGAGGGCGTATTTGGTCCAGCGGGTGGCGGTGGGGCTGCCGCTGGCGAGTTGCCGGGCGACGGTCCAGGCGCGCCCCTGGAGTTCGTCGTCGGGGACGGTGAGGCTGACGAGGCCGATGCGTTCGGCTTCGATGCCGCTGACGGGTTCGCCGGTCATGAGGTGGTATTTGGCCTTGTTGAGGCCGCACAGGAGGGGCCAGATGATCGCGGCGTGGTCTCCGGCGGCCACACCTAGCCGCACGTGGCCGTCGAGGAGGCGGGCGGTGTGCGCGGTGATGCTCACGTCGGCGAGCAGGGCGACGGCGAGTCCGGCGCCGACGCAGGGGCCGTGGATGGCGCTGACGATGGGTTTGCTGCAGTTGATGACGTTGTACACGAGGTCGCGGGCTTCTTTCCAGACGCGGGTGAGGGCGGTGAAGTCGCTGCTCATCTCCTCGATCAGGGTGAAGTCCCCGCCGGAGGAGAAGCCGCGTCCGTCGCCACGCACGAGGACGCAGCGGATGCCGGGGGTGTCGTCGATGTCGCGCCACACGCGGGTCAGGGCGCGGTGCGCGTCGGCGTTCACACTGTTCAGGGTCTTGTCGCTGCGGATGACGACTTCGAGGATGCCGCCGTCGTGCAGCTGGAGGTGCAGGCCGGGGTACGCGCCGGGCGCGGTGAGCTGGGCTGTGGTCATGCGGGCAGGGTAACGGCTGGGCCGGTCTGGGCGTGCGGCGGTGTCCGGCGGGGTGGGATGCGGGGTTCACGCGGTGGGGGGACTGTGCCCCTGCCGTGGTCATGTTGGGCAGCGGGTGGGCGGAAGCGCCCCTACGCTGGGCACATGACGCGTGTGATGCTGGGTGCGGTGGTGGGGGCGCTGGTGCTGGTGGGATGTAATAGTGGAGGGGACACGCCGCCGGAGGAGAATCAGGTGCGGGTGCAGGTGGTCGACGGCAATTACGGGGTGACCTTCGAGTACCTGGCGGTGCCTACGTTCACGCCGCAGCGGACGGCGCTGACGGAGTTTCCGCAGTCGGTGGCCGAAGGGGCGATGCTGGCGGCGATCAACGCGGAGCGGGCGCGGGGTGGGGTGTGCCCGACCGGGTCGTTCCCCGCGGCGCGCCCGCTGCAGTTCGAGGCGCACCTGCACCGCGCGGCGACGCTGTACGGGCGGGAACTGGTGACGGCCGGGAAGATGGAACTGCCGCACCGCAGCCGGGTGGACAACCGCGTGCCGTCGCAGCGGATGGTGGACGCCGGGTACAAGCCGGTGCCGCCCAGCCGGGTGCAGTGGGTGTTCGGGGAAAGCCTCGCGGCGGGCACGGATCTGACCAGTCCGGCCGAGGTGATTGCGGCGTGGAAGGGCAGTGCCGGTCACTGCGCGGCGCTGTTCGAGAACATCGGGAACGGTGCGGTGGCGCGCGTGGACGGGGCGGCCGGGACGTTCTGGGTGCTGAACATCGCGGGCTGGGAGAACGAGTAGGTTCCGCCCGGATGGTGAACGGGAGGCCCGCACGAACATGACGTGCGGGCCTCCTCGGTTGGATCGTCAGTTCTTGAGTTTCGCGGTGACCTCAACGAGGCGCCGGGCCTGGTGGGCGATGGTGGCGAGGTCCTCGGCCGAGAGGGGCTGGCCGTTCGCGGTGACGCTGGCGCCGTAGGGGTTGCCGCCGGACGCGAAGATCGCCTGGTCGGTGTAGCCGGGCGCGACGATGATCGAGCCCCAGTGCATGGCGGTGATGTACAGGGTCTGGAGGGTGGTTTCCTGGCCGCCGTTGGGGTTCTGGGCGCTGGTCATGGCGCTGAAGGTCTTGTCGGCGAGTTTCCCGGTGCCCCACAGGCCGCCGAGCGTGTCGATGAAGGCGCGCATCTGGCTGGCGGCGCCGCCGAAGCGGGTGGGGGCGCTGAACAGGTAGGCGTCGGCCCATTCGAGGTCGGCGGGGGTGGCGGTGGGCACGTCGGCGGTGCGTTCCTGCTGGGCCTTCCAGGCGTCCTGCGTGTCGATGACGGCCTGCGGGGCGGTCTCGGGGACTTTCAGCACGCGGACCTCGGCGCCGGCGGCGCGGGCGGCCTCGGCGGCGGCGTGGGCCATGGCGTGGTTGGTGCCGTAGGTGGAGTAGTAGACGATGGCCAGTTTGACGGGGTTGGATGTGGTCATGGGTGCAGCGTAAGCCTGACCGGCCGTTCATTCAATATTGAAGTATTTGGATTGCATTGAGCAAATTCTCATCCGGGAAAAGGGAGGGGCACCCGGCGGTGACTCTGGGCCGGGTGCCCCTCTCTCTCCAACAGTCAGACGCGGATGGTCACGCGCGCGCCGTCGTCCTCCAGATGCACCGTGTCGATGAACCTCACCACGCGCGTCGCGTAGCCCATCACCAGCGTGTGGGTGCGCGCCCCGCCGCCGAAGCGCCGCACGCCGCTGAGCAGCTCGCCATACGTGATCCCGGTTGCGCTGAACACCATTTGCTTGCCAGGAGCCAGATCGTTGGTCTTGTACACACGGTGCTCGTCCACGCCCATCGCCTTGAACCGCTCGCGCATGGCGTCGTCCTCCGCGATGAAGCGGCCCTGGATCTCCGCGCCCAGGCACTTCATGGCCGCCGCCGACAGCACCCCCTCGGGCGCGCCACCCGACCCCATCAACGCGTGCACGCCCGTGCCGCGCACGCCCACCTGCAGGCTGGCGACCACGTCCCCGTCGCCGATCAGCTTCACGCGCGCCCCGGCGGCCCGCACGCGGCGGATCAGGTCCGCGTGCCGCTCGCGGTCCAGGATCGTGATCATCAGGTCGTCCACGTCGCGTTCCAGGCTCTGCGCCAGGACGTTCAGGTTCGCCTCGACCGGCCAGTCCAGGTTCACCTTCCCGGCGGCGGGGGGCGGCACGACGAGCTTGTCCATGTAGCAGTCCGGCGCGTGCATCAGCCCGCCCCGCTCGGACAGGGCGATCACGGCCAGTCCGTTCGGCAGGCCCTTGGCGGTCACGCTGGTGCCCTCGACCGGGTCCACGGCGATGTCCACCTCGTACTGGCCCTGCCCGACCTTCTCACCGATGTACAGCATGGGGGCCTCGTCCATCTCGCCCTCGCCGATCACGACCGTCCCGCGGATATCCAGGCTGTTCAGCAGTTCGCGCATGGCCTCGGTGCCCGCGCCGTCCACGGCGTTCTTGTCGCCCATGCCCATCCAGCGGCTGGCGGCCAGGGCGGCGCCCTCGGTCACCCGGGCGGTCTCCAGGACCAGGGCGTGCTCGAAGTGGTTGGTATCCACGCGGCTCTCCGCGCCTTGCTTCCGCTTGACCGTCATGCCGTTAACGTAACACGGGGGCATGAAAAACCGTTTCCGGGAGCGGTTCCACGCGGTGATTGGTGTGTCACTCCCCGGGGGAATTCGGGGTGCCCCAGGCGGCAGGGCGGCGCAGGCTGTGGATGGGCTCAGCCTGTGGGTGAGCTCAGCGCAGCACGCCGGCCCACACCAGCAGCAACCACAGCACCACCGGGATGGCCAGCGAGCCGACAATCAGCTTCAGCAGCCGCCACCAGTCGTTCAGGAACTCCTTCACGCCCTCAGGGTAGCAGCCGCCCGCCCAGGCGACCGGGTGCGCCTTCACGCTGTCTTGCCCCTGGACCGCCGAGCAGGGGCGCAGTCCGTACACTGGCGGGTATGACCCTCAGCCCCCTGGCCGGTAAACGCGCGCCGCAGAGCCTGCTGACGAACATTCCCCGACTGGTCGCCCACTACTACGAGACCCGCCCCGACCCGCGCGATCCCCTCCAGCGCGTCGCCTTCGGGACCAGCGGGCACCGCGGCACCAGCCTGAATGGCAGCTTCAACGAGTCGCACATCCTGGCAGTCACGCAGGCCGTCGCCGAGCACCGCGCCGCCGCTGGCATCACCGGGCCGCTGTTCATGGGCCTGGACACCCACGCGCTGTCCGAACCCGCTTGGATGACCGCCCTGCAGGTCCTCGTCGCCAACGGCGTGCAGGTGCGCGCGCAGGCGGGCGCGTTCACGCCCACGCCGCTGATCAGTCACGCGATCCTCGAACACAACCGCCCCGGGCGCGAGGGGAAACCCGACCACGACTGGGCCGACGGGATCGTCATCACGCCCAGCCATAACCCCCCGCAGGACGGCGGCTTCAAGTACAACCCCCCCTCGGGCGGCCCGGCCGACACCGACGTGACGGGCGCCGTGCAGGCCCGCGCGAACGCCATCCTGGAGAACGAACTGCGCGACGTGCAGCGCGTCTCGCTCGAGGACGCCCTGGCGGGCCTGACGGACTTCGACTTCATCACGCCCTACGTCTCGCAGTTGGGCACGGTCGTGAATCTGGACGCCATCCGCCAGAGCGGCGTGCGGATCGGCGTGGACCCGCTGGGCGGCAGCAGCCTCCCGGTGTGGCAGGCCATTCAGGCGCAGCACGGCCTGAACCTGACGATCGTGAACGAGGACATCGACCCGCGCTTCGCGTTCATGAGCGTGGACCGCGACGGGAAGATCCGCATGGACTGCTCCAGCCCGTACGCCATGGCGGGCCTGCTGGCCCTGAAGGACGACTTCGACGTGGCGATCGGCAACGACCCGGACGCCGACCGGCACGGCATCGTGACCCGCGCGGGCCTGATGAACCCCAACCATTACCTCGCGGTGATGATCGAGTACCTGTTCAGCCACCGCCCGGGCTGGCGCGCGGACGCCGCGATCGGCAAGACGCTGGTCAGCAGCGCCCTGATCGACCGGGTGGGCGCCGGGATTGGGCGGCGCGTCGTGGAGGTCCCGGTGGGCTTCAAGTACTTCGTGGAGGGCCTGCTGGACGGATCCTTCGGGTTCGGGGGAGAGGAGAGCGCCGGGGCGAGCTTCCTGAGACTGGACGGCACGCCCTGGAGCACCGACAAGGACGGCCTGATCCCCGGGCTGCTGGCCGCCGAGATGACCGCCGTGACGGGCAAGACGCCCAGCGAACGCTTCGCGGACCTCACCGCCCGCTACGGCGAGACCGCCTACGACCGCCAGGACGCCCCGGCGGACGCCGCGCAGAAGAAGATCCTGTCCAGCCTCAGCCCCGAGCAGGTCACGGCCACCACGCTGGGCGGCGACCCCATCACCGCAAAGCTGACCCGCGCGCCTGGCAACGGCGCGGGCATCGGCGGGCTGAAGGTCACCACAGAGCAGGCGTGGTTCGCCGCGCGGCCCAGCGGCACCGAGGACGTGTACAAGATCTACGCCGAGAGTTTCCGCGGCGAAGGGCACCTCAGGCAGGTCATGGCGGAGGCCCGCGACGTCGTGAGCGCTGCCCTGCAGGGGCAGTGATCCGGCTGGCGCAGGCGGCTACGTCCTTCCACTGAAGGCAACCGGACCAGGGCATAGGGCGGCGCGGAAGCAGAGTGGCTTCCGCGCCGCCCTGGCTGCTTCCCTGGTCGTCGTCTGCTGGGCCGGGTAGCCCGCGCTCCGTCTGTTGGGCGGGTCTGCGCGCGACCTTGGTGTGGGGGGCTGGCCCGACAGAGTGGGGGCCCGGCGGCTGGGTGGCGTCGTGCCGGTTGCCACTTCCAGTGAAGCAGGGCCTGTCGGCGGTGAGATCCGAAGTCCGGTGGGAATGTGGCTGCATGTCGTGTGAACCGTGATAAAACAGGGGCGTACCAACAGTTTTATGGAAGTGCAGTTCGTTTCAGGACTTCTCTTTTTTTCCAGATCCTAGTGCCGTTTTTCACGAGCAGGGTGGTGTGGAGGCGGCGCAGACGCAGAAAGGAGACCGACCATCGAATACGCCAACTTCGTCATCATGCTGCTCGTCGCGCTCGGCATCGGCATCATTGCTGTCCTTGCCAGCGCCCTCCTCGGCCCCAAGAAGGCCAGTCGAACCAAACTCATGGCCTACGAGAGCGGGAACGACCCCGAACGCGGCGGCGTCGGCACCGGCCAGCGCTTCCCGGTGCACTTCTACCTCGTGGCCATGCTGTTCATCATCTTCGACATCGAAACCGCCTTCTTCTACCCCCTGGCCGTCGCCTACCAGAAACTCATCCCCTTCGCCTTCTTCGAAGCCGTCACCTTCGTCCTGCTGCTGCTCGTCGGGTACGTCTACATCCTGAAGAAGAAGGTGCTGGAATGGGCCTGACGCACGCAGAAAGCAGAAGGCAGATGGCTGATGGCCTGAAGACTGTGGGCTATCTGCCATCAGCCATCTGCCATTGGCCCCAACCGGAGGTCGTCCCATGCCACTGAAGGAACTGTTCGAGAAGGACTGGCAGGAACTGGAGTCCGAGGGGGTCCTGTTTTCCAGCCTGGAGAAGCTGGTCGCGTGGGGCCGCAGTAACAGTCTGTGGCCCGCGACGTTCGGGCTGGCGTGCTGCGCCATCGAGATGATGAGCAGCACCGACGGCCGGAACGACCTCGCCCGCTTCGGCAGCGAGGTGTTCCGCGCCTCTCCCCGGCAGGCGGACGTGATGATCGTCGCGGGGCGACTGAGCAAGAAGATGGCGCCGGTCATGCGCCGCGTGTACGACCAGATGCCGGACCCCAAGTGGGTGATCAGCATGGGCGCGTGCGCGAGCAGTGGGGGCATGTTCAACAACTACGCGATCGTGCAGAACGTGGACAGCGTGGTGCCGGTGGACATCTTCGTGCCCGGCTGCCCCCCGCGTCCCGAAGCGCTCATCTACGCCGTGATGCAGCTTCAGAAGAAGGTGCGCGGCGAGGCGTTCGACGGCCTGGGCCAGCAGCTGCCGATGGTGGACGCATGGACCCGCTGAAACCCGCCGATGCGAAACCCATGGGCCGCGAGGGCGTCGCGCAGTCCAGCACCAGCGCCGCGCCGGTCGTCCCGTCCCCGGGCCCGGTGACTCCGGCGGCGCCCAGCCGCGACGTCACTGGCCTGATCGCCGAGCTGGGCCTGACCGAGGACCACGCCGCCGAACCCACCGCCCTGGTCACGCCCGGCGACCTGCTGCGCGCCGCGCAGGCCCTCAAGGACCACGGGTTCATGCTCATGGACACCGTCGGCATCGACTACAGCACGTACACCGAAGCCCGACCGAAACGCTTCGCAGTGCTGCACAACATCTACCACCCGCGCGACCACCGCAGGGTGTTCCTGCGCGTCTGGCTCGACGACGGCGAGGTGCTGCCCAGCCTGTACCCGGTCTGGCGCGCCGCGAACTACCTGGAACGCGAGGTGTACGACCTGATGGGCGTCACCTTCACCGGGCACCCCGACCTGCGCAAGGTCCTCACGCCCGACGACCTGGAAGGGCACCCGCTGCGCAAGGACTTCCCGCTGGGCGAGACCCCCACCCTGTTCCGCGAGGGCCGCCACCTCGACCCGGCCGCGTTCCGCGCGGGCCTCACCGGCCGCGACGCGGGCCTCACCGGGTACCGCGGCGAACTCCGACGCGGCCGGGGCGAGGACCGCCTACCGCCCGTCATGCCGGAAGGAGGGCCCAAGTGATGTCGATGGTCGAAAGAAACCAGTTGATGGAACAGGCCTGCGAGGTCCTGCCGTTCTCCATCAACCATCACCCTTCAACCATCACCCTCACCGGAGGTGCGCGGTGACCACGGCACCTGAACGCCCCGGCGCGCTGCCCGAGGGGCAGATGCACACGCAGATCATGAGCCTGAACGTCGGGCCGCAGCACCCCAGTACGCACGGCGTGCTGCGGCTCGTGGTGGACATGGACGGCGAGTACGTCGTGAAGGTCACCCCGCACATGGGCTACCTGCACACCGGCTTCGAGAAGACCTTCGAGAACCGCACGTACCAGCAGGGCGTCACGTACGCGCCCCGCACCGACTACCTGCACTCCTTCGGGCATGAACTCGCGTACGTCCTGAGCGTCGAGAAACTCCTCCAAGCGGACGTACCCGAGCGGGCCACCACGGTGCGCGTCATCCTGCACGAACTCGGGCGCATCCACAGCCACCTCGTGTTCGTCGGGACCGGCCTGCTCGACCTGGGCGCCCTGACGCCGTTCTTCTACGCCTTCCGCGAGAAGGAAGCCCTCCAGGACCTGTTCGAGGCGGTGTGCGGCTACCGCATGAACCAGGGGTACTTCCGCGTGGGCGGCCTGTACCGCGACATTCCCGACGGCTGGCCCGCCCGCGTCGAGAAGTTCCTCGACCAG
This sequence comes from Deinococcus hopiensis KR-140, assembly GCA_943327755.2. Taxonomy (GTDB): domain Bacteria; phylum Deinococcota; class Deinococci; order Deinococcales; family Deinococcaceae; genus Deinococcus; species Deinococcus hopiensis_A. The sequence goes on along the minus strand of CALPYF020000005.1, from coordinate 15,676 downwards.
ATGGAACGCGGCGTCACCGAGTACAGCACGCTGTTCGCGCAGAACCCCATCTTCCTCGACCGCGCCAAGGGGGTGGGCGTCATCCCGCCCGAGGTCGCCATCAACCTGGGCCTCACCGGACCCAACCTGCGCGCCAGCGGCGTGCCCCTCGACCACCGCAAGGACAACCCCTACTGCGGCTACGAGAGCTACGACTTCAACGTCATCACCAGTACCGACGGCGACAGTCTGGCGCGCTTCAACATGCGCCTCCTCGAATTCGGCGAGAGCATCAAGATCGTCCGGCAGGCCCTGAAACGCCTGAGGCCCGGCCCGGTCAAGGACCCCAACCGCAAGATCAGCCTCCCGCCCCGCCACGAACTCGAAACGAGCATGGAAGCGGTCATCCACCACTTCAAACTCGTCACGGAAGGCTTCCACCCGCCCACCGGCGAGGTGTACGTCCCCGTCGAGAGTGCGCGCGGCGAGGTCGGCTACTACATCGTCAGCGACGGCGGCTCCATGCCGTACCGCGTGAAGATCCGCGCGCCCAGCTTCGTGAACCTCCAGGCGCTCGAGTACGCCTGCGTCGGCGCGCAGTTCGCGGACCTGATCACCATCCTCGCCACCATCGACCCCGTGCTGGGCGACGTGGACCGCTGATTACCGGCGGACCCCGGACGTTCTCTCAATCAAGGAGTGCAGCCAATTTGAGTTACTTCGCTGAGAAACAACCACTGGTGGCGGATATCTTCAGCCGTTACCCGGATTCACCGCAGGGGCGGCGCAGCGCGCTGATGCCGCTGCTGCGCGAGGTGCAGGACGCCGAGGGGTTCGTGTCCGAATCGCGCATGGCGGAGATCGCGGCGCTGTGCGGCACGACGGCGACCGAGGTGCGGTCCGTGATTAGCTTCTACTCCACGTACCACACGCTCCCCACGGGCAAATATCACCTGCAGGTGTGCAGCACGCTGATGTGCGCGCTGGCCGGGTCGGACGAGCTGTGGGATCACCTCGTGGAGACGCTGGACGTGCAGCCGGGCGAGGTGAGCGCGGACGGGCGCTTCAGCGTGCAGAAGGTCGAGTGCCTGGGCTCGTGCGGCACCGCGCCCATGATGCAGATCAACGATGACGGGTACTACGAGAACGTGGGTCCCAGCAAGTGCGCGCGGATTCTGCAGTCGCTGAGGCAGGATCTGCAGCCGCTGCCGGACAACCCGGTGCCGGTGACGGTGGGCGCGGACGGGCGGCAGGTGCTGGCGACCGGTCAGGCCATCGGGTCGAGCGTGACCGGCCTGCACCGCCTGCCGGAACAGGCCGGGGGTGAGGCGTGACCGCCACGGCCCCCACCCCCCCGAAGCCGATCACGAGCGCGAAGGACCCGCGTTTCGCGCCGACGCTGTACGCGCACGTCGGGCAGGCAGAGAGCTGGACGCTTCCTTACTACCGCCGCAACGGCGGGTACGAACCGGTGAAACGCGCCTTCGCGATGGGCCCGGACGCCGTGATCGAGGAAGTGAAGAAGTCCGGGCTGCGCGGGCGCGGCGGGGCGGGCTTCGCGACCGGCCTGAAGTGGTCGTTCATGCCCCTCAAGGACGGCAAACCGCACTACATCATCTGCAACGCGGACGAGTCCGAGCCGGGGTCATTCAAGGACCGCTACCTGCTGAGCGAGGACCCGCACCAGCTGATCGAGGGCATGATCATCGCGGGGTACGCCATGCGCGCCAGCGTGGGGTACATCTACATTCGCGGGGAGTACGTGCACGCCGCCGAACGCATGTGGGCCGCCATTCACGAGGCGCGCGAGGCCGGACTGCTCGGGCAGAACATCCTCGGCAGCGGGTTCGACTTCCAGCTGTACGTACACCGCGGCGCCGGGGCGTACATCTGCGGCGAGGAAACCGCACTCATGAATTCCCTGGAGGGTCTGCGCGCCAACCCGCGCCTGAAGCCTCCGTTCCCGGCCGCGGCGGGTCTGTATGGCCTTCCGACCACCATCAACAACGTCGAGACCTTCTGCGCCGCCACGCAGATCCTCCGGTACGGCGCGGACTGGCACGCGGGCATGGGCACCGAGAAGAGCAAGGGCATGAAGCTCTTCCAGATCAGTGGCCCGGTCGCGCGGCCCGGCGTGTACGAACTGCCGCTGGGCACCACCTTCCGCGAACTCATCTACGACTGGGCGGGCGGCCCCCTGGAGGAGATGAAGGCCATCATTCCCGGCGGCAGCAGCTGCCCCATGCTGCCCTGGACGGACTCGATCCTCGACACGCCCATGGACTACGAATCCGTCGCGGCTGCGGGCAGCATGCTCGGCACCGGCGGCGTCACGCTGATCCCGAAGGCGGACTGCATCGTGAACGCCACCTGGAACCTCGTGCGCTTCTACGGCCACGAGAGCTGCGGCAAATGCACCCCCTGCCGCGAGGGCATCAGCTCCTGGATGACCCGCATGTACCAGAAACTCGTCACCGGACGCGGGCAGCCCGGCGACGTGCAGCTCATCCTCGACATGAGCGACAACATCGGCGGCCGCAGCTTCTGCGCGCTGGCCGACGCCTGCCTCGGCCCCGTCCTGAGCAGCATCAAGCACTTCCGCGAGGAATACGACGCGCTGGCTGGCACCCAGCAGCCCCTGTACCCCGCGCGCAAACGCTGGAAGGACGCATGAACGGGCAGATGGCATATGGCAGAAGGCAGATGGCGAAGATGACGACGGATTTGATCCCTGGCCTTCAGCCTTCAGCCTTCTGCGCCGACCGAAGGGAGGCCCTGTGAAAGTTCACGTGGATGGAATCGAAGTCGAACTCCCGGCGGGCACCAGCGCGATTGACGCGGTGTTCTCGGCGGGGGGGGACGTGCCGTACTTCTGCGCGCACAAGTACCTGAGCCCGTTGGGGGCGTGCCGGATGTGCCTCGTGGAGTCCGGGTCGCCCCGCAAGAATCCGGACGGGTCGTTCGTGATGGAAGGGGAGGGGGACGCGGCGACGCCGAAGATCTTCTGGTTCCCCAAGCCGATGGCGTCCTGCACCATGCAGGCGACCGAGGGCATGCACATCCGCACCGCGAAGACGTCAGAGGTCGTGGCGAAGGCGCAGGCGGGCATGATGGAGTTCACGCTGCTGAACCACCCGCTGGACTGCCCCACCTGCGACAAGGGCGGCGCGTGCGAGCTCCAGGACCGCGCGTTCGAGTACGGGTACGGCGCGAGCCGTTTCGGCTTCGACCGCCGGCACGCGGAGAAGCACTACCCGCTGTCGGATTTCGTGATTCTGGACCAGGAGCGCTGCATTCACTGCAAGCGCTGCGTGCGGTACTTCGAGGAGGTGCCGGGCCAGGAGGTGCTGGACTTCATCGAGCGGGGCGGGCACACTTTCATCGACACCGAGGAGGGCGGGCTGCCCACGGGCTTCTCGGGGAACATCACGGATATCTGCCCGGTGGGAGCGCTGCTGGACAACGTGGCGCGCTTCCGGGGCCGCAACTGGGAGTACGACCACACGCCGACCACCTGCACGCTGTGCCCAGTCGGGTGCTCGATCACGGTGGACGCCCGGAACGGCCGTCTGGAACGCATCGTGGCGGGCGAGAACCGCGACGTGAACGAGGCGTGGATCTGCGACGCGGGCCGCTTCGGGCACCCGTTCGCCAGCGAGGAGCGCCTCACGACGCCTCTCGTCCGCAATGAGGACGGGGCGCTGATCCCCGCCACGTGGGACGAGGCGATCACCGCGATCAACCGCGGCCTGCTGGGCCTGCCGCTGGCGGACCTGGGCCTGTTCGTGGGTGCGGACGCCACGCTGGAGGAGGGCGCGGCGCTGGCGGCGCTGGCGGACGCGCTGAACGCCCGGCACGTGGATCACTTCCCGCGTCACTCGGTGTTCATCGCGCCGACCGCCACCCTGACGGACGTGGCGACCGCCGACGCCGTCGTTGTGCTGGGCGCGGACCTGGGCGAGGAGGCGCCAGTGCTGGAACTGCGCATCCTGGAGATGCTGCGCGGCGGCCTGCTCCCGGCCGAGTTCGCGCACGGCACCGCCATTGCCGACCTGCGCCTCGTGGAGCGCCCCGCCCGCAGGCCCGAGCGGCTGGCCGTGATCGGCGGCGAGTCGCGCCTGTGGGGGCACGCCGGGCACCGCGTCAGCGCGAACGGGGAGAACGCCCTGACCCGCCTCGCCCACCCGGACACTGACGACCTGAAGGCCGTGCGGGCCCTGCTGGACGGCGCCGAGCGGCCCGTGCTGATCCTGGGTGCGGACGCCCTGCGCGGCGCGAGCGGCTCGGCGGCGGCGCTGCTGGCCGATCTCGCCTCGCGCACCGGGGCGAAGGTCATCGCGATTCCTGCCGGGCCGAACAGCAACGGCTTGGCTGCGCTGAACCTCGTGCCCCGCACCGGCGGCCTGGGTGTCGACCGCCTGGGCGAGGTGCCCGCCGCGTTCATCAGCCGCCTGGACCCCGGGATGCGCGCGGGTGGCTTCACGGTCGTGCACGACACGCACCTGACCGCCACCGCCCAGCTGGCGGACGTGGTCCTGCCCGCCGTCACGAACTACGAGAAGCGCGGCACCGTCCAGAACCTGGAGGGCCGCCTGCTGCCCCTGAACCCCGCCGCGATCCAGAGTGGCGAGGCGGCCGACCTGATCCGCACCCTGACCGCCCTGGCCGAGGCGCTGGGCGTGAAGGCCCCCGCGCGCGGGCAGCGCGGCGCGCAGACGCTGCTGATGGGAAGCGTCGGCGTGAACACCGCCACGGTTCAGGTGGGCGGCGCGCTGCACACCTTCGCCCGCACGTTCGTGGCGCCCGCCGCGCCCCACACGCCAAAACTCTGGACCGAGCGCATGCGCTCCCGTGACCGCGACTGGGTGGAGCGCATCCACGATCTCGTGGAGGGCGGCTGGACGCTGCCGGTCGCGCCCGCGGCACCTCAACCCGGAGGGGACGACTGATGCCCGACTGGCTCGCCACACTCCTGATCTCGCTGCTCAAGGCCGTGCTCGTCGTCCTGGGGCTGCTGACCACCTTCGCGTACATGACCCTGATCGAGCGGCGCCTGCTGGGTCGCATGCAGCTGCGCCCCGGCCCGAACCGCGTGGGCCCCATGGGCCTGCTGCAACCCGCCGCGGACGCCATCAAGAGCATCTTCAAGGAGGACCTCACCGTCACCCTGGCTGACAAGCTCGTGTACACCCTGGCGCCCATCGTCGCCATTGGCATGGCCCTGACCGCCTTCGGCGGTCTGCCCGCCGGGCCCGCCGGGAGCCTCTTCGGCGAGAACCCCTGGGTGTACAACCTCGACACCGGCATCCTCGCGCTGCTGGCCCTGACCAGCATGGGCGTGTACGGCATCTTCCTGGGCGGCTGGGCGTCCGGCAGCAAGTACCCGATCCTGGGCGGCCTGCGGTCAAGCGCGCAGATGATCAGCTACGAGCTCGGCATGGGGCTCAGCCTGCTGGGCCTGCTGATGATCGTCGGCACCACCTCCTTCCACGGCATCGTCGGCTGGCAGGCGCAGAACGGCCCGATGATCCTCTTCCAGTCGCTGGGCTTCGTGCTGTTCCTTATCTCGTCCTTCGCGGAAACGAACCGCACGCCGTTCGACCTGCCCGAAGCCGAGCAGGAGATCGTCGCCGGGTACCTCACGGAGTACAGCGCGATCAAGTGGGCGCTGTTCCAGATGGCCGAGTACGTGAACATGATCACCGCGTCCGCCGTCATGAGCACCCTCTTCTTCGGCGGCTGGAAAGGCCCGCAGTTCCTGAACGCCCTGATCCCTGGCATTTCAGACTGGCCGCTGATCTGGCTGATCGTGAAGATCGCGTTCTTCCTGTTCCTGTTCATCTGGGTCCGCGCCACCCTCCCAAGGTTGCGCTACGACCAGCTGATGCGCTTCGGCTGGAAACTCGTGCTGCCCCTGGCGCTGGCCAACACCATGCTGACCGCCGCGTTCCTCGCCTTCCGCGGCTCGGGCGGCCTGTGGTTCCTGGGTGTCCTCAGCCTCGCCGGTGTGCTCGCGCTGCTCGTCCTGAGCGACCGCGTCCGCACCCTGTGGAACCAGCCCAGCATCCGCCCCGAAGGGGACATCGTCCGCGCCGGAGGCGACTGATGCGCGCCTCCCCTCACCCCACCACAGGAGCCAACCATGGGCGTTCTTGAAATAGCCAAGGGCATGGGCGTCACGCTGGGGAAACTGTTCCAGAAACCCGTGACCGTCAGTTACCCCGAACAGCGCGCCACGCTGCAACCCCGCTTCCGCGGGCGGCACATCCTGACCCGCCACCCCGGCACGAATCTGGAGAAGTGCATCGGCTGCTCGCTGTGCGCCGCCGCCTGCCCCGCCTACGCCATCTACGTGGAAGCCGCCGAGAACGACCCGGCCGCGCCCGTGTCGCCCGGCGAACGCTACGCGAAGGTGTACGAGATCAACATGCTGCGCTGCATCTTCTGCGGCATGTGCGAGGAAGCCTGCCCGACCGGCGCGGTCGTGCTGGGCAACGAGTTCGAGATGGCCGACTACCGCTCCCGCGACTTCGTGTACGCCAAGGAGGACATGCTCGTCGGCGTGACCGGCAGCATCCCGCAGCGCCGCGAGGCCACTCGATTGGGCAAACCCGTCCGCCTGGGCTTCCAGCTCGACGGCGGGCAGCCCCGCGCGGAACTGGAAGGAGTGAAGTACCCGTGAGAGTCTGGATGAACCGTCTGAAAGTCCAAGAGTCTCAGGGTCTGAGCAATCCTGTTTTTCCTGGACGCTTTGACCCTTCGCCCCTTCGACTGGTGAGCGCCGGAGGCCGCCCATGATGCTGGCGTTCATCCTGCTGGGCGCGCTGGCGATCGTGGGCGGCGTGATCACCATCGCCGCGAAGAACGCGGTGCACGCGTCACTGGGGCTGGTGGGGACGCTGCTGTGCGTGGCGGGTCTGTTCGCCACGCTGAACGCGTCGTTCCTGGCCGCAACCCAGGTAATCGTGTACGCGGGCGCGGTGATGGTGCTGTTCCTGTTCGTGATCATGCTCCTGAACGCGAACCAGCCGGTCACGGAACGGGACCCGGTGCCGTACGTGCGGGAACTCGCCGGGATCGGCGGGACGCTGCTGGCCGGGGCGTTCGTGGTGCTGGCCTTCACGTTCAAGGACCCGCGTCCGCTGGCCGAGGGGGCCGAGGCGCTGCGCGGCGGGTCCGCGCTGGTGATGGGGGAGACCCTCCTGACCCGCTTCCTGCTGCCCTTCGAGGCGGTGAGCATCCTGCTGCTCGTGGCGATCGTGGGTGCGGTGGCGCTCGTGCAGCGCCCGGCGGCGCAGCCGGACGGCGTGCCGGACGAACTGGAGGAACCGGTGGGCGCGCCTCAGGAAGAGCGGCGGCAGGTGCCGCGCGGGGCCGCCCCGGCCCTGATGCAGACCCGCGGCGCCCAGGACGGGGAGGTGCGTGCCTGATGGTGCCCACCACCTCCTATCTGGCCCTGTCCGGGATTCTGTTCGCGCTGGGCATGATCGGCGTGCTGACCCGCCGCACGGCGATCATGGTGTTCCTGTCGGTGGAACTGATGCTGAACGCCGCGAACCTCGCGCTGGTGGCGTTCGCGCGGTCGTGGGGCGACCCGACCGGGCAGACGGCCGTGTTCATCGTGATGACGCTGGCGGCCGCCGAGGTGGCGATCGGGCTGGCGATCATCGTCGCGATCTTCCGTAAACGCGAGACCACGAACGTGGACGATCTCGCGGCGTTGAAAGGCTGAGTGGCAACCTGTGGATAGTCTTCCTGCTCTGTACCTGCTGCCCCTGCTGCCGCTGCTGGGCTTCGCAGTCCTGATGGTGCTGCCCCGCCTGTTCCCCGGCAAGACCGGGGGTTGGCTGGCGACCGGGATGGTCGGCGCGGCGTTCATCGTCGCCGTCATCCGCTACCTGAACCAGGGCGCGCCCGCGCACGAGACACTCTGGGCGTGGCTGCCGAACATGGCGCTGAACGCGAACCTGTCGGTGGGCTTCTGGCTCGATCAACTGTCGGCGCTGATGGCGCTGATCATCACGGGCGTGGGCTTCCTGATTCACCTGTACTCGATCTCGTACATGGGGCACGACCCGAAGTTCACACGGTTCTTCGCGTTCCTGAACTTCTTCGTGGCGATGATGCTGATCTTGGTGCTGGCCGACTCCTACCCGCTGATGTTCGTCGGCTGGGAGGGCGTGGGCATGGCGTCGTACCTGCTGATCGGCTTCTGGTTCAACGGCCGCAACAGTGAGGCGGGTGACGCGCAGGTCCGCGCCGCCAGCGACGCCGAGGCGATCAGTAACTCCAACGCGGCGCGCAAGGCGTTCATCATGAACCGCATCGGGGACCTGGGCTTCATGCTGGGCATGTTCCTGCTGTTCAAGCTGTACGGCACCCTGAGCATTCCCGAACTCGCCGAGCGGGTCGAGGGCGCGCAGGTCGCGCAGGCGGGCATCGAACTCGCGTGCCTGTTCCTGCTGGTCGGCGCGGTCGGCAAGAGCGGCCAGCTGCCCCTGACGACCTGGCTGCCGGACGCCATGGCGGGCCCCACGCCCGTCTCCGCGCTCATCCACGCGGCCACCATGGTCACGGCGGGCGTGTACCTCGTGGCGCGCAGCCACTTCCTGTACGACCTCGCGCCGAACGCCAGCACCTGGGTCGCGTGGGTGGGCGGCCTGACCGCGCTGTACGGCGCGCTGTCCGCGCTGAACCAGTCGGATATCAAGAAGATCCTGGCGTACTCCACCGTGTCGCAGCTGGGCTACATGTTCCTCGCGGTGGGCCTGCACGCGTACTCGGCGGGCGTGTTCCACCTGCTCACGCACGCGTTCTTCAAGGCGTTGCTGTTCCTGGCGGCGGGCGCCGTGATCCACGCGCTGCACGAGGAGCAGGACGTGCGGAAGATGGGCGGCCTGCACCGGTTCATGCCGTTCACGCATCTGGTGTCGGTGGCGGGCGTGCTGGCGATTGCCGGGATTCCCATCTGGAGCGGCTTCTTCTCCAAGGACGCCATCCTGGCCGCCGCGTACGAGCAGAGCCTGCCGCTGTACCTGATCGGGCTGGGCGTGGCGCTGCTCACCGCGTTCTACATGGGCCGCTGGTACTTCCTGGTGTGGCGCGGCGCGTACCGCGGGCACGGCCACCCACACGAGGCGGACACCCTGACGAAGATCCCGCTGGGCGTGCTGGCCGCGCTGGCGACCCTGGCCGGGTTCCTGAACATTCCCACGTTCCTGGGCGGCAAGCATGCCTTCGACGACTACATCGGCCGCGCGATCCCGCTCCACGCGCACGAGATCCCCGTCGCGACCGAGTGGCTGCTGACCGTCTTCGCCGTCCTCGCGGGCGTGATCGGGCTGGGCTGGGCATTCCTGGCGCACCGCCGCGGCGCCCTGGCGACCGGGCCGCTGGGTGAACTCAGCCGCAACAGCCTGTACCTTGACGCGCTGTACGACAACGTCGTGTCCGCCCCCAGCCGCGCCATCGCGGGCGCGCTGGACACCGTGGACCGCGGCACCGACGACGCCCTGAACGGCGTCGCCCGCAACGCCAGCGGTCCCGGCGGGCTGTTCACGCTGTGGCAGAGCGGCTTCGTGCGCGCCTACGCCGTCAGCATGCTGCTCGGCACCGCCGCCATCATCGGCTACTGGGCCCTCAAGACCATCGGGAGCGGCGCATGAACTCCTTCACCGACTGGCTCCCCACCCTCATGATCTTCCTGCCCCTGGCGGGCAGCCTACTGCTGCTCGTCACGCCGAAAACCTTCCGGGACGAGGTCGCGGGCTTCATCGCCGCCCTGACGCTCGGCGCGGGCCTCGCCATCTGGCGCGGCGGCGGCTCGGAGCTGTTCCGCTGGGACTGGATTCCCCCGCTGGGCATCACGTACTCCGTGCAGCTGGGCGGCGTGAGCCTCGCACTGGCCCTGGTCACGGCGCTGATGTCCTTCATCGCGATCCTGTACGCCGCGCGCCGCATCCCCAACCCCGGCCCCATGCTCTCGCTGATCCTGGCGATGGAGACCGGTCTGATCGGCATCTTCGCCGCGCAGGACCTGATGCTGTTCTACGTGTTCTTCGAGGACGCGCTGATCCCGGCACTCCTGATGCTCGCCATGTACGGCAAGAACGGCCGGATGGCCGCGCTGGTGAAGTTCGCGGCCTACACGCTGTTCGGCAGCCTGCTGATGCTCGTCAGCATCATCGGCGTGCGCTACCTGGGCGGCAGCCCCAGCTTCGCCATGACCGACCTCAAACAGCACCTCGTGACCGGCAGCGCGCAGACGTGGCTGTACCTGGGCTTCCTGACCGCCATGGCCGTCAAGCTGCCGATGTGGCCGCTGCACGCGTGGCTGCCCGACTTCCACGAGCAGAACCACGACAGCGGCGTGCCCGACGTCATGGGCACCCTGTACAAGGTCGGCGGGTACGGCATCTTCACCTTCGCCATCCCGCTGTTCCCCGACGCTAGCCTGGAACTGCGCCCCATCCTGATGGGCCTAGCCGCCTTCACCGCGCTGTACGCCGCGTGGATCGCCTTCCGGCAGACCGACTGGAAACGCCTGCTGGCCTACGCGGGCCTCAGCCACATGGGCTTCGTGGCGCTCGGCGTGTTCTCCCTGAACGAGACGGCCGTGATCGGCGCGATGTACCTGCTGGCCTTCCAGAACCTCTACACCGGTGCACTCTTCCTCTCGGTGGGCATGCTGCAGGAACGCATCGGCAGCCTGGACACCCGCGTGGGCGGCGTCATGACCCAGGCGGGCGCGCTGGGCGGCCTGACCATGGCCCTGTGGTTCGCCAGCATCGCCGTGCCGGGTCTGGCGGGCTTCATCGGCGAGTTCAGCATCCTGCTCGGCGCGTACCAGGTTTCCCCGTGGCTGACCTTCATCGCGGGCATCACGACCATCGCCGCCGCCGCGTACGCCCTGACCGCCTTCCAGCACACCTTCTGGCAGGCCCGGCCTGCCGGGTCCGTCACCGTGCGTGACCTCGTGCACACCGAGTGGCTGATCCTGGGCATCCCGCTGGCGATCCTGGTGCTGTTCGGCGTGTACTCCACCCCCGCCCTGAACCTCATGCAGCCCGCCGTGCGCGCCGTCCTGAGCGCCCTGGGAGGCAACTGACATGCTGCAAGTCCCCGAAGCGTCCCTCACGCCCCTGCTCCCCATCCTGCTCGTCCTGGCCGGCGCCATCAGCAGCACCCTGCTGGGCTTCTGGCTCAGCCGCCGCACCCTGACGTTCATCAACATCGGGGCCGTGGTCGCCTCGGCGGTCAGTCTCGGCTGGCTGTGGAACCGCGACCTGTCCTCCTTCGGCGGCAGCCTGCGCGCCGACCACGCCGCCCTGCTGCTGGGCTTCGTGATCCTCGCCGGCACCCTGATGACGCTGCTCGTCACGCTGGACACCGCGTGGCGCGCCCGCGTGTCTTTTCCCGAATTCGACGCGATGCTCATGTACGCCGTCACCGGTTGCCTGCTGATCGCCTTCAGTGGCGACCTGATCGTCATGCTGATCGGCCTGGAAATCATGAGCCTCAGCTCCTACGTCCTCGCCACCCTGCAGGGTTCGCGCCGCGCGGAGGAAAGCGGCCTGAAGTACTTCCTGCTCGGCGCCGCCGGGAGCGCCGTGCTGATCTACGGCCTGGCGTTCGTGTACGGCGCGACCGGCAGCCTGAACTACGCCGCCATCGCCGAGAAGACGGGTACCCTGAACCCCGACAACGTCGGCATCCTGGTCGGCGGCGCGCTGCTGATGCTGTGCGGCTTCGGCTTCAAGGTCGCCCTGGCACCCTTCCACCAGTGGACGCCCGACGTGTACGGCGGCGCGCCCACCAGCGTCAGCCTGTTCCTGAGCACCGTCGTGAAGGTCGCCGCGTTCGCCGGGATGCTGCGCGTGTTCTCCGGCGCGCTGGAGAACGCCCCCGGCTGGCACTCGGTCCTGGCGGTCCTGATCGCCGCGACGCTGATCGTCGGGAACCTCGCCGCGCTGCGCCAGACGAACTTCAAACGCATGCTGGCGTACTCGGCCGTCGCGCACACCGGCTTCCTGGGCATGGCGCTGCTCGGCACCCCCGCCGCGGGCGGCGCGGCCCTCGGGTACTACCTGCTCGTGTACACCCTCATGACCGCTGCCGCGCTCGCCATCGTCGCCGCCCTGCAGCGCAGCGAGGAGGGTTTCAGCATCACCGACATGCGCGGCCTGTACTACCGCCACCCCGGCTACGCCGTCGCGCTGGCCGTGTGCCTCGCCTCGCTGGCGGGCCTGCCGCCCTTCGCGGGCTTCTTCGGGAAGTACCTGGTGTTCCAGGCGGCCTTCCAGAACGGCTACGCCTGGATCAGCGTCCTCGCCGCGCTCACCAGCGTCGCCGCGCTGGTGTACTACCTGCGCCCCGCCATGCTGATGTTCATGCCCGACCGCACCCCCGCGCGCGAGTACGGCCTCGGCCAGCGCGCGCCCACCACTCTGGCCGTCGCGCTGGGCGTGGCGGGCGTCACGGTGCTGGGCCTGTTGCCGAACCTCTGGTACGCGTTCGTGGCGCACCCCGACATCTGGGGCATGCTCGCCGGACGGTAGGCGGACACCTGAGTACCCCGACCAAGAAGAGCCCGCCCGCAGGACTGCGTGGCGGGCTCTTGCTGTTGCTCTACAGGGCCTAGCCTCGCTGCTCGCGCTGGTACTTCACGCGGTAACGGCTGCGGCTGGCCGCCTCGACCAGATCCACCGGCGTCTGCACGTCGTCGCCGGTGCGGGCGGCCCCCACGCTGGCCCGCAGCGGCAGGTCGCGGTAACTGATGCGGTCCAGGGATTCCTGCACGCGCTGCGCGACCTGCGCGACGTCCTGAGCACTGGCCTGATCGAGCAGCACCGCGAACTCGTCGGGGCCCCAGCGGAAGATCAGGTCGCTGCGGCGCTTGTGCTGCATGATGCGTCCCGAGAGGTCGCGCAGCAGTTCGTCACCGGCGTGCGCGCCGTACACCTCGTTGACCTTCCGGAAGCCGCTGAGGTCCACGAGCAGCAGCCCCAGGGGCCGGGCCTGCCGGGTCGCCCAGCGCTGCTCCAGCGCCCGCGTGAACGCGACGCGGTTCCCGAATCCGGTCAGGGGATCGCGCAGCGCCAGGGTCCGCAGGTTCCACCACCGTTCGGCCGCGACCAGCGCCGTCCCGATGATCGCCGCGAGCGACAGGGTCACGCCGGGCAGCAGGACACTCAGCAGCCACAGCGGCGCGGCGGCCAGCAGTGCCAGCATGGCCAGCGCGAAGCCCCACAGGCCGCGGGCGAGCACCGCCGTGACGGCAATGGCCACGCTGAGCAGCACGGTCAGCCAGGTGGGCAGCGTGGTGAAGGGCGGGCTGAGCAGGCTGGACACCGCCCGCACCTGCAGTTCGGTGCCGGGTACGGTCTGGCCGGTCACGTCGCGCACGGCGCCCGCGCCGGTGCCGCTGGCGGTCAGGCCGATCAGGACGATCTTGCCCTGGATGTCGCCGTAGCGGACGTTGCCGCTGACGACGTCCCGGAACGGAATGACCGGCAGACGGTCCGGGTCCGGCGCGGCGTACCGCAGCACGTGAGGCTGGGTGCTGAGTTCCACGCTGCGGCCCGCCGCGACGGCCAGCTGCCGCGCGAAGCTGGGTTGCAGCCGCCCGGCCGAATCGGGGTACGCCGTCTGGAAGGAGCGGACGACGCCGTCCGGACTGACATTCAGGGCGCTGATGCCGGTCGGGGAGCGCCACGCGGGGCTGGCCAGCAGCGTGGACTCGCCGGGAGCGGTGGCCAGCACGACGTTCGAACGGCTGAAGGCCTCTCTCAGCTGCGCGTCGTTCTGGGTGGGGTCGGTCAGGAGCACGTCAATGCCGACGGCGGTCGCGCCCGCCTGTTCCAGCGTGGCCAGCGCCTGTCCGTACAGGTCGCGCGGCCAGCTGCCCACGCGGCCGTAGTCGCGCAGCGTGGCGTCGTCGATTCCCACCAGCACGACCCGGCGGTCCGTGGGGGCCGGCAGGGCGCGGTTCAGGGCGTCGTTCAGGCGCGGGTTGGCGGGCATCAGCAGGGTCAGCAGCGCCGCGAGCAGCGCCGCGACCGGCGCGGTGAACAGGGCCAGGGAACGCTCAGCGGAGCGGGACATCTCGTTCGTTTCCTGCGGCGTCGCGCGCGCGGACGGTGACGGGCGTGGTGGGGTCGGGCAGGGGCAGCGCCCACACGACGGCTTCGCCGGGCGTGACGGTACGGGTGTACGTGCGGGTGCCGACGCGGGCGGTCAGGGTCACGCGGGCGGCGCTGTTGTCCTGCACCCGTCCGGTCAACAGCAGGACGCGTCCGCGCCGCTGACCGCCCAGCGTGCCCTGCGGGGCGGTGCGGTCGATGGTGACCGTGACGGTCTGCTGGATGCTCCGGCCGGCGCGGCTCGCCACGACCCGCACCGGGTACGTGCCCTCGGGCAGCTGGGCCGTCAGGGGGTCCAGGCGGTAGGTGCCGCTGTCGGCGCGGAACGGCAGGCGCTGACCGGCCACCTCGGCAGTCACCACCGTGTCCGGGAGGCTGCGCGCACTCAGCGCCAGTTCGGTCAGGGTCAGGCCCGGGCGTGGCAGGCTCAGCGTGAGGGGCCGGGCCCGGTCGGCGTCGAGGGCCTGATTGAACCGGTCCGTGGCGTCCAGCGTCAGGGGGGCGACGGTGCCGGCCTCGCTGCGCTGCTGCCCGGCGCTGACCGCCTGATCGGCGTTACTGGGCAGCGCCACCTGACCCTCGAAGACCTTCACGAGCCCGCTGGCGTCCACGCGGAACACCGTGCCGCGCACGGCGGTACTCACGACCGGTGTGTCGATCCGGTACCCACCCTGGCCCTTCTGCACGACGTTCCAGGCGGTGCCGCGCGCGAGTTTCAGCAGGACCTCGCGGCCCCGGTCGGTACGGTCCACGCTCAGGACGCTCAGTTCGCTCTGCTCGTTCAGGCGCAGGTACCCGCCGCCCGTGAAGCCCACCTCGGCCCAGGCGCCCGCGCCGGTATTCAGCGTCGTGCCGACCTCCAGCGGGTCACCGATGACCGCGCTGCGGGTCTGCCCGGGGCGGACCAGCGTCACCGGGCCGCGCGTGGCCTGCACGCTGGCGTTGCCCTCACCGCGGAACTGCGCGGCGTACCAGGGGTCGGTCTCGCGGAAGGCGCTGAGCTGCCCGCCACGCAGGTCGAGCTGCTGGCCGGCCTGCACGGTCACGATCCGGCCGTTGAGATCCAGGCGGGCCTGCCCGGCGAGCACGGCCACGCGCCGCACCGGGCCGTCCAGGTCGGCGCGCAGCGCGCCCGGGCCGTCCATGACGAGGTGCTGGCCCTGCACGTGCACGGCGACCGGGCCGCGCAGGTGGAAGCGGCCCTGGAGCAGGTCAGCCTCGTCAAGGTAGCGGCGCAGCCGGGAGGCGCTGCCCACCGTGATCAGCCCGGTTCCGCCGCGCAGTTCGGCGCGCCCCGCGCCGGTGCGCAGGCCCAGGGTGACCTCGCCGCTGTCCTGGCTGGCCCAGGTGCCGCCGGGCTGCTGCGCCTCCACGCGGCCCTCGGCGCGGGTCAGGGCGGGCGCGGCCAGGGCGGGCACGCCGCACAGCGCGGCAAAGATCAGCGTGGGGACAGCGGCGGGGCACCTCATCTGGTTCCAGTGTAAGAGAGAAATCTGACAGTATTCCTCTGCCCGTGACGGGGGTCGCGCCAGAAGCGCCGCGCCCTATACTGCGGG
>CALPYF020000004.1 GCA_943327755.2 Deinococcus hopiensis KR-140 | reverse complement strand
GCAGGTCCTGCACGTCACGGACCACGTAGTTGTGCTTCGTGATGGGCAGCGTGATGCCGGTGATGTCGGCCTCCTGGAAGGCGTCGGTGCCCATCAGGTGCGAGGCGACGTTGCCGGTGATGGCCAGCAGCGGCACGCTGTCGAGCATCGCGTCGGCCAGTCCGGTCACGAGGTTCGTGGCGCCGGGGCCGCTGGTGGCCATGCACACGCCGATCTCGCCGGTCGCCTTGGCCCAGCCCTCGGCGGCGTGCGCGGCGCCCTGCTCGTGGCGGGTCAGGACGTGCCGGACCTCGGGGTAGAAGGTCAGGGCGTCGTACACGGGCATGATCGCCCCGCCGGGGTACCCGAACACGGTGCTGATGCCGTGGTTCGCGAGGGTCGCCCACAGGGCCTTCGCGCCGGTCATGTCGCCCCGGTGGGGGGCGTGCTGCTTGCCGTTGTCTGCCATGGTCTCCTCCGTGCCTGCGCTCGTATGAAAAACCCCCACCCGGGTGTGGGTGGGGGTGTGCGGGTCGGCGGTACGCCTAGCCTCGGACTCCCCCGATGCTAAGAAGTACCACCACGATCGCCGCGTTCATGGCCTCACCATAGGCCCCGGCCTGAACCGGGTGCAAGGCGCGTCTAGACCGCCGGGCGTTCCGGACCGGGGAACAAACGGACGTTCGTGCGGTGCGGTGTGTTGAAAGTCAAAAGTTGATGGTTGATGGAGTTCGATTCCATCAACCATCAACCGTTCACCATCAACTCCTGGGGCCGGTCTCGTACACCGCCTGCCACGCCTTGTACACGGTGCTGACCTTGTCGGTGCGCACGCCGGTGGCGTCCTTGATGGTCCGGGTGATGTAGAGGCTATAGCCGTCGGCGGCCCAGTCCACCTGCCGCATGGTGCCGGGGCGCAGGGCGGCGTTCACCACGTATTTCGGCCCGGGGTGCGGTACGCGGGCAGTGATGACCGCCGGGCTGATGTTGACGGTCCGCTTGGGCTTCACGCCCCAGACCTCCACGGTCAGGGTGCTGCGGGCATTGTCGTTGCGGGTCTTGATCAGGATGGGCGCGGTGGTGTCGTTCTTCATGCGCAGGTCGAGACCGGGGTCGTACACGGCGGCCTCGAAGCCCACCTGCGGCTCGTAGTAACCCACGCGGTAGGAATGCTGGTTGCGTTCGATGACCGGCAGGCCCGCCTGGTACAGCGCGCGGAAGGCGGTGGTGCTCACCTGGCACACGCCGCCGCCCAGGCCGTCCACGGTGCGGCCTCCGCTGATGATCAGGCCGCCCACGAAGCCGTTCGACGCGTCGATGCCCCCCAGGCTGTTCAGGAAGCTGAAGACCTCGCCGGCTGGGACCACCGAGCCGTTGATCTTCGCGGCGGCGTTGGCGACGTTCGTGCGGCGCGCGGCGCTGGAGTGGTAGTACGTGCTGGTCCCCACGGCGATCAGTTCGAGCTTGTCGGCGGCGGGAAGTTTGTCGATGGTCAGGGTAGGCTGGTCGGCCTTGCTGGGGAACACCACGGTCTTGACGGTGGGGTCCAGCACGGCTTTGCGGAACAGCGCGTACGCGGCGGCGCGGTCAGTGACCAGCCCGGCCTTCTCCTTCGCCTTGACCAGCTTGCCGCCCTGGAGGACGTAGCGGGCGTTCAGGGCAGGCTGGTCGACGGCGTCGGTCAGGCGGCCGAACGCGGCCTTGAGGGTCGCGTCGTCGGGTTCGATGCCGGTGTCGCGCACCCAGTACAGGTCCGCGACCTGGAGGGCGGTCAGGCCACCCTTGCGGGCCGTGCCGTTCAGCGTGACGGTGAAGGGGCGGGCCAGGGCGTTGCCCTGCGCCACGTACGTGTTCAGGGTGGCGGCCGTGAGTTTCGCGGGTGTGGCCTTCACCGTGACGGTCAGCGCGGTCAGGTCGGGGTTGGCGACGTAGGTGTTCACGGCGCCGGTCACGTCGGGGCTCAGGCCGGGCGCGTCGGCTTTCACGGCGTAGCGCTTGCTGACCTTGTCGAAGTACACGCTGGCGTTCTTCGGGGCCGTGTTCAGGCCGGCTGTCAGAGTGGTCAGGGTGGACTTTGCCCTGGCGGCGTCCACGGCGGCGGTCAGGGGGATGTCCTGGGTGGGGGCCTGACCGATCATGCCCTGGAGTTTCTGGAGGACGCCGCGCTCCTGCGTGATCTTCAGCGCGGCGTCCACACTGGTTGCCGCGTCGGCGTGCCAGCCGAGTTTCTCGGCACTCAGCGTCCAGGTGGTCTTGCCGGCGGTGACGGTGACCTGCGGGGGCGTCGCGGCGCGGCTACCCACGGCGGCCAGGGCCTGCTCGCGGGTCATGCCGCTCACGTCCGTCCCGGCGATGCGCAGGCCGGGGGCGAGGGTGGTGGTGTTCTGCGTGGCGGCAACCGCGAGCGCTCCCCCCACGAGGAGAGCGACGGTTCCGGCGGTGATTCCTGCGGCCCAGACCTTCATCGCAGGCAGTGTAAGGAAGTTCACGCGTCCGTGATTGAGGATTGTGCACGTTCGCCAGACAGGTGCCTCTTCATGAAGCTTCCGTCAGGAACAGGGGCCCCATACGTCCCGCCAGTTCGGACAAAATGCTCAGGAGCCCCTCCAGCACAGGATGCAGGAGCCCACCGATCAATGCAGGCCCAGGCCCACCCGCTCGGGGAAGGCGTAGGCCTGGGGAGGCGACCTTAATACAGATTCCGTTTGTTTCGTGAACAGATCGGAAGACCACCGATCTGTCCACTCCACGTCCGGAACCCGCTTCGCTCCTTCTCTGCAGAGCAGCTCTACGAGTCGCATCCGCTCGGGTTGAAAGATGTTGCACACCTTTCAACCGGAGTCCGCATTACTCGGTCTGCGTCTGTTCCTGCTGCGCGGCGGCCAGTTCCGCCTGCCGCTCGGCGCGGGGATTCACGCCGCTGAGGACGCGCTCAAACGCGGCGACCACCGTGTCGATCTGCTCGCGGCTGATGGTCACGGGCGGCAGGAAGCGCACGACCAGCGGCGTCGCCTGGAGGGTCAGCACGCCCTCCTCGTGTTCCAGCGCGTGAATGTACGGGGCGCTCTTCTCTTTCAGTTCCACGCCGATCATCAGGCCCAGGCCGCGCACCTCGCGGATCTTCGGGCTCTGGATCGCGCGGAGTTTTTCCATGAAGTACGCGCCCTTCTCGCGGGCCTGCTCGGCCATGCCCTCGCGCTTCATGGCGCGGATCGCGGCCACCCCGGCGGCCATCGCCAGTGGGTTCCCGCCGAACGTGCCGCCGTGACCCCCGGCGGGCATGCGGTCGGCGACGTCGGCGGTCATCACGAACGCGCCGATGGGCACGCCGCCCGCCATGGCCTTGGCCAGGGTCATGCCGTCGGGGACCACGCCGTAGTGCTCGGCGGCGAACATCTTCCCGGTGCGGCAGAACCCGGTCTGGATCTCGTCGAGGATCAGCAGCGCGCCCTTCTCCTGCGTCAGGCGGCGGGCCTCCTGGATGAATTCGGGGCTGGCGGGGCGCACGCCACCCTCGCCCTGCACGGGTTCGAGGATCACGGCGGCCGTATCAGAGGTGATCGCGGCGCGCAGTTCCTCGATGTTTCCGTACGTCACGAAGTCCACGTTGCGGTTGTCCACGGCCTCACCGAAGGGCTCGCGGTACTTGGGTTCCCAGGTGAACGCCAGCGCGCCCAGGCTGCGGCCCGAGAAGCCGCGCTTCATGCTCACGAAGCGCTTGCGCCCCGTGGCGGTGATCGCGAACTTCTTCGCGGCCTCCATCGCCTCGGTGCCGCTGTTGCACAGGAACACGCGGTCCAGTCCGGCGGGCGTCACGCCGACGAGTTCGCTCAGGAACTCGGCTCGTTTGTCGTTCGGGAGGCTCTGGGGCATGACGAGCAGCCGCTCGGCCTGATCGCGGATGGCCTTCACGACGTCCGGGTGGCAGTGGCCGATGTTCGCGACGCCGTACCCGGCGACGCAGTCGATGTACGAGCGGCCCGATTCGTCCCAGACGACGCTGCCCTGCCCGCGGGTCATGACGACCTCATGCTTGCCGACCACGCGGCTATCAAACTTCAGTTCGGCTTCAAGCCACTTGCTCTGGGTTGAGGTCATGCGGGGAGTCCTCCGTGCGGGGGTGAAAAGGGGGGCGGGGTGATGTGAACTGGCCGCGCGGGAGCGCAGGCGGGATGCGACAGTGTAGGCCCTGCGGCCCGGTCAGGTGCCCGGGTGTCCAGGGGACACGATCATGGCACCTGCCAGGGAGACGGGCCGGGAATCCTGGCATCCGATAAGCCGGACACCGAGGTGGCAGCGGGTCACCCGCGTCATCAGGCGTCCGTCTGGACCGTCGCCGCCCCGGGCTTCGTGCGGGGCGGCAGGTTGATCAGGCCCAGGCCGCTGAGGACCACGAGCACACCCAGGACCGAGAGCGCCCCGACGGGCTCCCCGGCCAGTGCCGCCCAACCCAGGCCCCAGACGGGCAGGGCGTACGTGACGGGGGTGACCTGGGTCGGGCTGACGTGCGCCAGTAGACCGTAGTACAGCAGGTACGCCAGTCCGCTGCCGACCACGCCCAGGAAGAGGGCAGCGCCCACGGCAGTCAGGGTCAGCGGGGCGGGGGCCGGGCCGATGAGCGCGACCGGGAGCAGCATGACGCTGCTGAGACCCAGCTGCGTGGTCGCCAGACCCACCGGGTTCAGGCCGCCCAGGGTGCGTTTGGCGATGGTGGTGGCGACCGCGTACCCCAGGCTGGCGAGCAGCAGGATGATCACGCCGTGCAGCGTGGCGTGCCCGCCACCCAGTCCGCCGGAGACCGTGAGGGCCACGCCGCCCAGGCCCAGCAGCACACCACCCAGCGTCAGGCCACTCAGGCGGGTGTCGCGCAGGGTCAGGCCGATCAGCAGCGCAAACAGGGGCGTGGTCGCGTTGATGATCGCCGCGATGTTGCTGCTCACGGTCTGCTCGCCCCACGCGAAGAACGACCACGGGATCACGTTGTTGAACAGCGCGACCAGCAGCAGCGGTTTCCACAGCCGGGCGGGCGGCAGGGTGTGGCGGCCCAGCCGCAGCGCGAGCAGCAGCACCGCCGCGCCGAACACGGACCGCAGCAGCGCCACCCACACCGGCGGGAACACCTCGCCGCTCAGGCGGATGAGCAGGAACGACACGCCCCAGAACGCCGAGAGCAGGAACATGTCCAGCGCGTCGCGGCGGGTCACGCGCGGCTCCCCGGCACGAACGGCGCGGCGAGGTGCGCGGGCAGCTCGGGCCAGCCGTCCTCCTGTGTGGCGCCGTCCGCCCAGTTTTCCTTGCCGCTCCAGCGCTCGATACTCAGGGCGTAGACGGCGGTGCGGGCCAGATCGGCGTCCGTGATGGGCCGGGTATGCGTGCCCACGCGCAGGCCAGGGAACACCCGCTCGCTGAGTGTGGTCAGGGCGGCGCGGGCATCCTCGCCGGGCAGGACGCGGGCAGTGCCGAATACGATCACGGAGCGGTACTGCACGCTCAGTTCCAGCGGGGAGTTGCTGGGCAGCAGCGCGCCGGTCTCGGTGACCTCGAAGGTGGCGGGTTGGCCCTCTGCCTGTTCGGTGTTCGCGCGCAGGCGGCCCACGACGTTCGTGTGGTACACGAGGTCGTGCGATTCGGGCCGGTAGGCGAAGGCCAGCGGGGTCACGAAGGGCCACACCCGGCCGTCCCCGGAGCGGTACACGGTCGCCACGCGGCCCAGCGGCACGCGCAGCAGCAGCGCCTCGATCCAGGCGTCGTCCCGGCGGTTCTGCGGGCGGCGACTGACGCTCGGATCGCGCTGCGCGGGGTCGTAGAAGCCGGTCACGGGTTCACCCCGTCCAGTGACCCCTGACCAGACCAGCGGAACTCCATCTGGCGGGCGGTGCGTTCGGCCAGCGCGCGCGAGTGCAACCGCTCCACGAGGTGCAGGGTCATGTCGATCCCCGCGCTGATGCCACCCGACGTGACCACCGCGCCCGAGTCCACCCAGGCGACGTCCGGCACCACCGTCAGCGCCGGAAACTGCGTCTGAAGGTCCGCCTGATCCTCCCAGTGGGTGGTAACGCGGAGGCCATCCAGCAACCCCTCGGGGGCGAGCAGGAACGCACCGGTGCAGATCGAGGCCACGACCTCCACCTGCGCCGCCTGCGCCCGCACGCACGCACGCACGCGCGGGTCGGCCAGGGGCACGTCCATCACGCCGCCGGGCACGATCAGCACGTCCAGCGGCGGGTGATCGTCCAGCGTGGCGTGCGGCAACACCCGGAACCCCCCGCGCCCGACCGCCGGGGCGCCCGACGTGCCGATCAGGACCGGCTGGAAGGGCGCCGCCTCGCCGTCCCGCCCGGCCAGTCGCGTGGCGACACTCAGGACCTCGAAGGGCCCGCCCAGGTCGAGGACCTCGATGCCGTCGAAGATCAGGATGCCGACGGTGCGGGTCATAGCAACTCCGATTGACTGGTTGGCACAACCAGCTCAATCCGAGCGGAGGCGAGAAGGAGTAAAGCGGAGTCCGGGCGTGGAGTGAGCAACCCGGCGCCCTCCCGGGGTGTGAACGCAACAGACGGACTCCGCGTCATGCGGTCCCCCGACCCAGCGGGAGGCTGAAGTGGTGCGCGGTGACGTTCATTCCGGCGCGATGGTGGAGGCGGTGGGCCGTAAAGCGCGTCTCCCCCACCCCGGAGTCGAGGTGCAGCGCCGCGCAATCCAGTTCGCGGGCGCGGCCCTTCAGCCAGTGCAGGAGCGCGCGGGCGTGACCGCGTCCACGGGCGCCGAGCAGGGTGCTCAGGTCGTCCACGTACAGGGTGCGCCCGGCATGCAGCAGGTGCATGACGCAGTATCGGGCGACGGCGGCGGCCTCCTCGCGGCCCGGTTCGAACGCGCCGACCAGCGCGTAGCCCTCGGGGCCGGTCGTGTTCAGAAAGGCGCGCAGGGCGTCGGGCGTGGCGGTGTGGGGCGAGTCGAGCCGCAGCGCGCGCAGGGCCGGGAGGGCCAGCTCGGCCTGCGCGGGCGGGATGGGGCGGAGGTCACGGGGCTCGGTCATGGGCGTACACTACGGGGCATGGTGGCCCCCCTGAAAGCTCCACTTCCTGCTGATACCCGGGGGCCACTGACGGCCCGGACGGACGAGCTGCCCTTCCCGCTGGAGCTACGCCGCGACTACACCGAGGCGCTGCACGCGCAGCTCGCGCGGCAGATCCGCGAGGCGGTCCTGTCGGGGCTGCTGCCGGGCGGCACGCCGCTGCCCGGCACGCGCACGCTGGCCCGCACGCTGGGCGTCACGCGGGGCGTCGTGGAGACGGCGTACGCGGAACTGCTCGCGGACGGAACGGCGCAATCTCTGGTGGGACGCGGCACCCGCGTGCGCGACGAGACACCCGCACCCGCCCCGGACGCCCCAACAGGTGCAGCAGGTGTTCCCGCGTGGCTCCCGGGCATCCCTCCGCTGCCGGTGGACGGTCCGGGCACGCGGCCAGGGCTGGACTTCCGGGTGGGCGTGACCGGCACCGCCACCCTGGACCTGCGGGCGTGGCGGCAGGCCTGGTCGGACGCGGCCCGCGAACCCGTCAGCGGGGACTATGCCGACCCGGCGGGCGAGCACCGGCTGCGGGCGGCCCTGGCGGCGTTCGTGGGACGACAGCGCGGGCTGGGCGCGCAGCCCGAGGACGTGCTGGTGACGGGCGGAACGCTGCACGCCCTGAACCTGATCGTGCGCTCGGTGCTGCCGCCGGGGTCGCGGGTGCTGATGGAGAATCCGGGGTACCGCGCGGCGCGGCAGGTGCTGCTGGACGCCGGGCACGAGGTCGTCCCCGTCCCGGTGGACGGCGACGGCCTGATTGTGAACGCGGACACGCCCGCCGCGCGGCTGGTGTACGTGACGCCCAGCCACCAGTTCCCGTTGGGGGGCCGCATGTGCCTGTCCCGGCGGCTGGCGCTGCTGGAGTGGGCGGCGCGGCACGACGCGCTGATCGTCGAGGACGACTACGACGGCGAGTTCCGCTACGGCGCGCCTCCCCTGCCACCCCTGGCCGCGCTGGCCGCGCAGACGGGCGCGGGGGGCCGGGTGATGTACCTGGGCACGCTGAGCAAGGTCCTGACTCCCTCGGTGCGGACGGGGTTCGTGGTGGCCGCCCCGCCACTGCTGTCGCGGCTGGTGCGGGCGCGGACGCTGCTGGACTTCGGGCCGCCCGTGCAGGTGCAGGCGGCCCTGACGCACCTGCTGACCGGCGGGCACGTGGACCGGCACATCCGCCGCTCGCGCCGCTGGCACGCGCAGGTCCGCGCGGCGCTGACGGGGACGCTGAACGGCCTGGACGGACTGGCGCACCTGGGCGGCATCGAGGCGGGCCTGCACGTCTGCCTGCACCTCCACCCGGCGATCCCGGCGCGGGACGTGGCCGCCGAACTGGCCGCGCAGGGCGTTCACGTGACCACCCTGGACACGTACACGCTGGGCGACGCCCCGAACGCGCTGCTGCTGGGGCACGGGGGCCTCAGCGCGGCGCAGGCGGCGGCGGGTGGGCGGGTGATCGCGGGCGCCGTGCGAAGGTGTGCAACCCGCGCGGGGATCGCGCCGTACTCTGACGCATGAGCAAGTCCTTCACCCTGCCACTGCTGGCGGCGCTGCCCGCCCTGCTGGCCTCCTGCGGGAACGATCTGGACCGGTATTCCCGCACCACGTACAGCAGCTACGAGCAGTGCCTGATCGCCAACCGCGTCCTGATCGACCGGGGCCTGAGCAACCCCTGCGTGTACCGCACGGGCGGCGGCTACTACGGCCCGTACGTGCGGGTCGTGAGCGGCACCACCCGCTACGTCGGCTACGACCGCCTGGGCAAGGTGTCCGGCGCGGGCCTGACCTACGACAGCAAGCGCGGCTCGTACGGCAACTTCAAGGCGCCCGTCAGCCGGGGGGGCTTCATGTCCGGCAGCCGCTCGGGCAGCTTCGGCGGCTGAATCTCCGTCCACCCGTCCCACTCGTTCTTTGCGCGCTCCTCTGCCGGCGCGCGCCGGAGCCCCCATGCCCAAAGAATTCAGCCTGCCCCTGATGACCGCTGTCCTTCCCGCCCTGATCGCGTCGTGCGCGAACCAGCCCGCGCAGGCGGTGAACCAGCCCTACGCGCAGTACGGCGCACTCGGCTCGACCGGTGCCCCCGCGCAGACCGTTCAGGCTCAGACCGTCCCGGACGGCTGTGAACTCGAACTCGACGGCGAGATCGACTGCGACCACGACAGCGGCAAACTGAAGTCCGGGAAGAAGAGCGCGACCAGCAGGGTGGCCGGGGCAGTCGTGGCGGGCGTCGCGGCCCGGGCGGCCACCCGCTCCACGTCCACCTCCTCCAGCCGTCCAGTCGCCCGGGCAACGTCGGCCCGGACTTCCATGAATGCGGCGTCCAGCGTGGCGCGGGGTGGGTTCACCACCTCGGCCCGCGCGAGCAGCACCGGCAGCGGGTCCGGCGGATGATCCGGCGCACCGTCACCCCCCGCCCGGACTGGGAGGCGCGGCTGCGCGAGGTGGGCTTCACGTGGTTCGCGCCCACGCCCGAACATCCGGTGCCCTACTGGAGCGAGGACGGGTACTACGCCTTCACGCCCGCGCAGATCGAGCACCTGCGCGCAGCCAGTCAGGACCTCACGAATCTGGTGCTGGAGGCGACCGGGCACGCCATCGAGCGCGGGCGGCTGGCGGAACTCGGCATCCCCGCGTTCCTGCACAGCGCCGTGCGGGACTCCTGGGAGGGGGACGACCCGACGGTGTACATGCGCCTGGACCTCGCCTACGACGGGCGCGGGGGCGTGAAGCTGCTGGAGGTGAACGCGCAGACGCCCACCAGTCTGCTGGAGGCGGCGGTCAGTCAGTGGCAGTGGCTCGAAGATCAGCAGGCGCGTGGTGAGCTGCCGGCCGGGGCGACGCAGTGGAACACCATCCATGAGGGCCTGACCGAGCAGTGGGCGCACCTGAAGGCTGCGCGGGGCCTGACCGAGGTGGCCTTCAGCAGCGCCCGCGTGGACGAGGACGCCGCGACCGTCACGTACCTGCGGGAACTGGCCGGGGCGGCGGGACTGCGCACGTCGTTCATCTTCACCGAGGAGTTGGGGACCAGCCCGACGGAGGCGTACCTGCTGGACAGCTGGAGTCTGCCCATCCGGCAGCTGATGTGGCTGTGGCCGTTCGAGTTCGCGTGGGAGTCCCGCGACTCGGCGTTCCTGGCGAGCACCGGCACGCGCTTCATCGAGCCGCTGTGGAAGGCCGCTACCGGCAGCAAGGGCCTGCTGGCGCTGCTGCATGAGCTGAACCCCGGCCACCCGAACCTGCTGCCCGCCACGCTCACGCCCGGCGCACTGGGCGCGGACGTGGTGCGCAAGCCGCTGTTCTCCCGCGAGGGCCAGAACGTGCAGCTGCCCGGCCAGGAGAGCACGCCCGGCGCGTACGCGGACCTGCCCGTGGTCGAGCAGGCGTACACCGAACTGCCCACCGCGCACGCCCCGGACGGCCCGCGTTACCCGGTGCTGGGCGTGTGGATCGCCGGGAGTGAGGTGTGCGGCCTGGGCATCCGCGAGGGCCGCTCGCGCGTGACCGACAACCGCGCCACGTTCGCCCCGCACGTGGTGCTGCCGGGATGAGCGCGCCACCCTCCTTCCGGGAGAAACTGCACTCGTTCCTGGACCCCAGCGACGGCGCGGGCCCTGCCGAACGGGCCTTCAATGCGCTGCTCGTCACGCTCATCCTGCTGACCATCGCCGTGACCATCGCGGGCACGGTCCCCGAGGTGCAGCGCGAGTACGGCCGGGCCATCCGCGTCTTCGATTACGTGTGCGCCTTCGTGTTCGGCCTGGAGTACCTGGGGCGGCTGTACGTCACGCCCCTGCGCCCCGGCGCGGACGGCCGCGTCCGGTCGTACCTGCGCTACGCGACCTCGCCGCTCCCGCTGATCGACCTGCTGGTCCTGATCTCGCTCATGGTGCCTGCCACGACCGCCCTGGCCAGCCTGCGCGGCCTGCGCCTCCTGAAACTCCTGAGCCTGCTCAAGCTGGGCCGCTACTCGGACTCGCTGCAACTCATCGGGCGGGTCATCCGCCAGCGCGCCGGAGAACTGCTCTCCACCGTGCTGATCGTGCTGGTCCTCGTGTTCATCGCCGCCAGCCTGCTGTATCAGGTGGAATCCAGCGCGGGCACCAAGGGCTTCGAGAGCATCCCGCAGGCGCTGTGGTGGGCGGTCGTGACCCTGACCACCACCGGATACGGGGACGTGTACCCCGCCACGCCCCTGGGCAAGGCGGCCGCCGGGCTGATCATGCTGTTCGGGGTGGGCATGGTGGCCCTTCCGGCGGGCATGATCGCCAGCGGCTTCGCCGAGGAACTCTCCCGCCTGCGCCAGCAGGAAACGGCCGCGGCCTGCTGCCCACACTGCGGCAAGGCACTGGAGTAAGGGCATGACGAAGGGGGGCGACGGCACACGCGCGTCGCCCCCTTCTATTCACTGTCTCAGCGGCGGCCCTTGACCAGCCACGCGTGTTCCCCGATCCCGGCGGCCTGGTTCGCGGCGCGGGCCATGACGAACAGCAGGTCGGACAGGCGGTTCAGGTACACCTGCACGTGGGCGTTGGCGTCCTCCTCGTGCAGCAGGCGGATCACCTCGCGTTCGGCACGGCGGGCGACGGTGCGGGCCACATGCAGGCTTGCGGCGACCGGGGTGCCGCCGGGGTGAATGAAGCCCGTGAAGGGCGGGGCGCTCTCCTGGTAGCGGTCGATCATCGCCTCGAGGAACGTCACGTCCTGCTCGTCCATGCGGCTGAGCTTGCGCTCGTAGGTGGTGCCGTTACGGGTGGCGAGGTCGGCGCCGACGTCGAACAGCGCGTTCTGGAGGTATTCGAGGTCGGCGTCCATCTCCTGGCTGGGGCCGTGCGCGCGGGCCAGTCCGATGGCGCTGTTCAGTTCGTCGACGGTGCCGTACGCTTCCACGCGGATGTTCGCCTTGCTGACGCGGTCCGCGCCGTACAGGCCGGTCGTGCCGCCGTCCCCGGTCTTCGTGTAGAGCTTCATGCCCCACAGGGTAGTGGATGGTGAACGGTCGATGGTTGATAGGCGGTCCGGCGACCCTCTATCAACCATCGACCGTCAACGCCTGACGGTGCTTACCGGCCGGTCGCCTCGGTCAACTCGCGGACCTTCTGCGCGAGGTCGGGGCGCAGGTCGGCGGCGAGGTACCGCCACGTCCAGTTGTGGTCGCCGGTGGTGCCGGGCAGGTTCATGCGGGCCTCGGTCCCGAGGTTCATGACGTCCTGGAGGGGCACGACGGCGAGGTTCGCGCGGCTCTCGAAGGCCATGCGGGTCAGCTGCCACGCGAAGGTCTCCTCGGTGGGGTCGCTGCTGGTGTACACGCGGAAGTTGTGCCGTTCGAGTTCGTCGGCGTTCCACCACCAGCCACGCGTGGTGTCGTTGTCGTGCGTGCCGGTGTACACGACCTGATTCTCACGCAGGTTGTGCGGCAGGAAGTCGTTCACGCTGAAGTCCCCGCCGCCGAACGCGAACTGCAGGACAGCCATGCCAGGGAACTCGAAGTCGTCGCGGAGTTTCTCCACGTCGGGCGTGATGACACCCAGGTCCTCGGCGATGATCGGCAGGTTGCCCAGGGCCTTGCGCACGGCCTCGAACATCTCGTGCCCCCTGGCAGGGACCCACTGGCCGTGAATGGCGGTCTCGGCGGGGAACGGGATCTCCCAGGAGGCCGCGAAGCCCCGGAAGTGGTCGATGCGGATCACGTCGAACAGTTTCAGGCTGCCCTGGAAGCGCTTGATCCACCACTGGTAGCCGTCTTTATCCATGACGTCCCAGTTGTACAGGGGGTTGCCCCACAGCTGGCCGGTCTCACTGAAGTAGTCCGGCGGGACGCCCGCGACGACGGTGGGCTGGCCCTGGTCGTCGAAGTAGAACTGCTCGCGGTTGGCCCAGGCGTCGCTACTGTCCATGGCGACGAAGATCGGGATATCTCCGATGATCTCGATGCCCTTCTCGGCGGCATAGCGGCGCAGGACCGTCCACTGGCGGAAGAACAGGAACTGGATGAACTTGACCCGTTCGATGTCTTCTTTCAGGCGGGTGCGGGCGCTGGCCAGCGCCTTGGGGTCCCGGTCGCGGGTGCCGGCCTCCCAGGCGTTCCAGGGGAGGCCGCCGTGGGCGTTCTTCAGGGCCATGAACAGCGCGTAGTCGTCCAGCCAGTCGGCTTCCTCGGCCTTGAAGGCGTCGAAGTCGGGCTTGAGGTGCTGGGCGTCCCCGAAGGCGTAGCGGGCGTAGGCGCGTTCGAGCATCTGGTTGCGCCACACGTACTGCTGGCCGAAGTCGACCTTGCCCGGGTTGAATTCGGGCAGGACGTTGAATTCGGTGTCGCTCAGCAGGCCGTGTTCGCGCAGGGCGTTCAGGTCGATCAGGTAGGGGTTCCCGGCGAAGGCGCTGAACGCCTGGTAGGGGCTGTCGCCGTAGCCGGTGGGACCCAGGGGCATGACCTGCCAGTATTTCTGGCCGGCCAGGGCGAGCCAGTCGACGAAGGCGCGGGCGGAGGCGCCCAGTTCGCCGATACCGAACGGGCCGGGGAGGCTGGTGGGGTGCAGCAGGATGCCGCTGGAGCGTGGGATGGTCATGAAAGGGGACTCCTCCGGTGGAACGGTCGTGGAACGAGAGTGGAAGTGATTCCAGTTAACAGGTCAAATAGTACAGTCCCACACCGTTCCCGGCATAGCCGCGCACCCCTCACGGCCCTCATGTGCCCAGACAGGCCGGACACCTCATCACCCTCCACCCAGGTCCTGCCCCCGCTGCACCTCAGCCGGGCAACGGCTGCGACGTCGTGCATCCTCCCTCCGACAGGTCTTGGGGTGGCAAGTTAACAGGACAGACGAACGCGGCGGCCCCATCACTGGAGCAGCCGCGTTCACCCGGCCCTGTTGCCGGACGCCTTACTGACCCTGCGCGTCCTCCCGCTGCGCCGCCGCCGCCAGATCGAAGGCCTTCAGGGTGACCTTCACGTCCCGCGACTGCCCGTCCCGGACGACCGTGAGGGTGACGGTCTCGCCGATCTTGCGGCTGATGATCTGCTGCGGCAGCTGCTCCACGTCCGTGATGGGCTGGCCGTCCACGGCGGTGATCACGTCCCCGGGCTGGGTGGTGCGCTGCCCGGTGGAATCGTCGATCAGGGTGCGGCTGCCCCTCAATCCGGCGGCGGCGGCGGGACTGCCCTGGTACACCCGGCCGATCAGGACGCCCTGCTCGGGCAGTTTCGCCTGCTTGCGCTCGGCGGCGCTGAGGCTGGCCACGTCCCCGATGCCCACGCCCAGGCTGGGCGTCTGGATCACGCCGCCCTTCCCGGCCTGCAACTCCGGCAGGAGCTTCTTGACGGTGTTCACGGGAATCGCGAAGCCCACCCCGGCGCTCTGCCCGATACCGCCCGTGAGGATCTGGGTGTTCACGCCGATGACCTGCCCGGCGCTGTTCATCAGCGGGCCGCCACTGTTGCCGGGGTTGATGGCCGCGTCCGTCTGTATGACGCTCTGTTCCACGCCCTTGGTCCCGACCGCGACCTTGCGTTCCAGGCTGCTGATGATGCCCTCGGAGACACTGAAATCCAGTCCGAACGGCGCGCCCATGGCGATGGCCTTCAGGCCCACGTCCAGCTGGTCACTGTTGCCCAGTGGCAGTGGCTTGATCTCACTGGCGGGCACGCCCTCGACCCGGATGAGCGCCAGATCGAAGTCGGGCGCGCGGGCCACGACCCGGGCCTTGTACCCCTTGGTGTTGCCGTGCAGGTGCACGGTGATCTCGCTGGCTCCCTCGACCACGTGATTGTTCGTGATGATGTCCCCGCCGGACGTCACGAAGAAACCGCTGCCGGTGGCGGTCGCGCCCTGATCCTGCCCGCCGCCGTCCGGCAGGCCGAAATCGAAGGGCAGCTGCTGCTGGAGCCGCTGACGCAGCTGCGCCTGGGCACTGCTGTTGTCCCCTTCCTTCACGGTGATGAGGACCAGGCCGTCGCGGCGATCCTTGACGACCTGCACGGTGTTCGCCTCGGATTCCGTGCGGGCGCGGCTGCTGCTGTACGGCTGCGCGAGCGTCTGCACCATCTGCCCCTGCGCGCCGGACGCCGTGGTCCCGGCGGTCTGGGCCGCCTGGGTGGACGGCGCGCTGCCCCCGGCATCGGCGCTGCGTTCGCGGATGTCGTAGCCGACCAGACCACCGAGAACCAGGGAGCCGGTGAGTGCCAGGATGGACAGGGTCTTGTTCATGCGCGCAGTCTGGAGCGGGCGGGTTACACGTCGGTTAAAACGAGCCGAACCCGGGTTGATGCCCGGAAGCCGCTCTCCGTCCGCTCGCGCCTCGCGTCCGCTCCGGTGGCATCGGGACGGGGAGACCACAGCTCCAGACGGTGTAGCCTCCCCCATTCAGTACGGCGCGGCCGGTTACACCCGCGTGAGATCCTTAGGCAGCGGCAGGAACTCGATCTCTGGGTGCTGCTCGGCGGTGTATTCCAGGTCGTAGCGGCTGCGGAACAGCATGACCGGGCGGCCCTGGTCGTCCTCGACGTGCCGAGCGAAGCGGGCGACGTTCGTGGGGTCCCCGGCCAGCCAGCGCACGAGCTGGTAGCTGGTGACGTGCATCTCGACCTCCACGCCGTACTCCTCCTGCAACCGGGCCTGGAAGACCTCGAACTGCAGCGGCCCGACCGCGCCCAGGTAGGGGTCGCGCGCGCCGTCGGTCGGATAGAACACCTGCACGACCCCCTCTTCCGCCAGCTGCGTGAGGCCCTTCATGAACGCCTTGCGCTTGCCCACGTCGCGCAGGCCAATGGTGGCGAACGTCTCGGGCGTGAAGCGCGGGAAGCCGGGCAGGATCACCTTGGCGTCCACGCTGATCACGTCCCCGATCTGGAACACGCCGGGGTTCACGAGGCCCACGATGTCGCCGGGGTACGCTTCCTCGACCTTCTCGCGGTCCTGCGCGAACAGCGTGTGCGCCTGCGAGAGGCGCAGCTTGCGGCCCGTGCGGGTGTGAGTGACGTCCATGCCGCGCTCGAAGTGCCCGCTCATGACCCGCATGAAGGCGGTGCGGTCGCGGTGCTGCTTGCTCATGTTCGCCTGCAGCTTGAAGATGAAGCCCGCGAAGCCCGCCTCGGGATTGCGTTCGCCCAGGTTCGTCTCGACCGGGCCGGGGGGCGGCGCGAGGTCCACGAAGTTGCTCAGGAAGTGCTCCACGCCGAAGTTGTTCATGGCCGAGCCGAAGAACACCGGGGTCAGCTCGCCGCTCAGGAAGGCCGCCGGGTCGAATTCCGGCATGGCGCCCTGGATGAGTTCCACGTCCTCGCGCAGTTTCGCGGCGAGGTCCGCGCCGACCAGGGCGTCCAGTTTCGGGTCGTCCAGGCCGCTGGTCTGCATGGGCGCGCGGTGCTTCCCGCCCGAGGTGCGCTCGAAGGCCAGCACCTGAGAGGTCTGGAGGTCGTACACGCCCTTGAAGTCCGGGCCGTCCCCGATGGGCCACGTCAGCGGCACCGCCGTGATCTTCAGGATGCCCTCCAGCTGCTCGAGCAGTTCGAAGGGGTCCTGCGCGGGGCGGTCCATCTTGTTCACGAAGGTCAGGATCGGAATGCCGCGGTTGCGGCACACCGCGAACAGCTTCTCGGTCTGCGCCTGCACGCCACGCGCGGCGTCCAGCACCATCAGGGCGCTGTCGGCGGCGGTCAGGGTGCGGTAGGTGTCCTCACTGAAATCCTGGTGACCCGGGGTGTCCAGCAGGTTGATGTGCCGCCCGCGGTACTCGAAGGTCAGCGCGCTGGAGCTGATCGAGATGCCGCGCTGCTGCTCGATGCTCATCCAGTCGCTCTTGGTGTGGCTGCGGCCCTCCTTGGCGGTGACGCTGCCCGCTTCCTGGATGGCGCCTCCGTACAGCAGGAGTTTTTCCGTGATGGTGGTCTTCCCGGCGTCCGGGTGGCTGATGATGGCGAAGGTGCGGCGCCGGGCGATCTCGCTGGCGAGCGCGGCGGGGTTGATCTCGGGGCTGGTCATGGGAACTCCTGCGGGCCTGGAACGGTCGCGGCCCGGACATGCGTGAAGGTGGGAATCAACGCGGGTCTCGACTCGCGCTAGGGGGGCGTGAGGAGACCGGTCATGGCCCCATGATAGCGGCCCGCGGGGCGTGGCGTCACCCGTGCGCTGCAGTACCCGGACGCGGCGGGCGCGACACCCCCCTGACAGTCGCCGGGGATCCGGTGGCGGCCCGCTGACGGTCGGCTGACCCGCGCCTGCTGCACTGGGGGCAGGTACCCCGGCCCTTCCCCCACACCCGAGGAGACTTCATGACTGCCCTGACCCGCACCTCCGTCTCGCTGATCGCCCTGCTGCTGGGCACCTGCGCCCTGGCGGCCCCCCTCACACTGATCGTGGCGACCAGCCCGCAGGGCAGCACCGCCGCCGACATGTTCCGCGACCTGGGGCGCGTGTGCACGGACGCGTCGTTCCTGCGTCAGCGGCAGACGAGCGGCAGCGTCGAGAACCTGGAATTGCTGCTGAACAATCAGGTGTCGCTGGCGTTCGTGCAGCTGGACGTCCTGAAGGCCCGCGAGCAGATCGATCAGGACGCCCGCGTGCAGAACCTGCGGCAGCTGCTGCCGCTGAACTTCGACGAGATCCATCTGATCGCGCGGCCCGCCGTGGTGAAGAAGTCCCTGCTGGGCAAGGAAACCGTGAGCGGCGTGCGCAGGTTCACGGAACTGGGCGGGAAGAGGCTGGGCGCGTGGGGTGGCAGCGTGATCACGGCGAAGGTACTGGCCGCGCGCGGAGGCGTGAACACCACGGTTCAGGAGTTCCGGGGGCGCGAGGACGCCATGACCGCCCTGGCCGCCGGGAAGGTGGACGCCGTGCTGGCCGTGGTCGGGCAGCCCGCCGACTGGGTGAAGGCCCTGAACCCGGCGCAGTTCACGCTGATCCCGGTGGACCTCACGGCCGCGAAGGTGAACGGGTTCTACCGGGCCGCCACGCTGCGCTACCCGGCACTCGGGTCGAACGTACCGACCTTCGCGGTGCAGCGCGTGCTGGTCACGCGGGACTTCAAGACGCCCGAGAAGCGCGAGGCGCTGCTGGCGTACCAGAAGTGCGCCCTGTCGAAACTTCTGACCCTGCAGGAGACCGAGGGGTACCACCCGAAGTGGAACGACGTGACCTTCAAGGAAGCCGGGTGGCCCTGGTTCAGGTGAGGGAACGGGCAGGCGCGAACGCCTCCAGCGCGGCGTCCAGCGTCCCCAGCCGCGCGGCGATGAGTTGCGTGGGGTCGCGGTGGTACCCGCCGGCCATGACGGTCACGAGGGGCGTGCGGGTGCGGGCCGCCCAGCGGAACACGCGGCGGTCACGGGCCTGCACGCCCTCTAGCGTCAGCGCGAGCCGCCCCAGCTGATCGCCGGCCAGCACGTCCGCGCCCGCGAGGTAGAAAGCGAAGTCCGGCTGGAACGCCGTCACGAGCGGCGTGACCTGCGAGTCCAGCGCGTGCAGGTACGCGGCGTCGCCCGTCCCGTCGGGCAGCGGCACGTCCAGGTCACTGGCCTCCTTGCGGAAGGGGTAGTTGCGTTCGGCGTGCAGGCTGACGGTCAGCACGCGCGGTTCCTGCGCGAAGATCGCGGCGGTACCGTTCCCCTGGTGCACGTCCAGGTCGAGGATCAGGATGCGCCGCGCCTGCCCGGTGTCCAGCAGCCAGCGGGCGCTGATCGCCACGTCGTTCAGGAACGAGAAGCCCTCGGCGTGATCGGCGTACGCGTGGTGGGTGCCGCCGCCCAGGTTCACGCCTAGACCCAGTGTCAGGGCGTCGCGGGTGGCGGCCAGGGTCGCGCCGCTGCTCCCCAGGCCCCGCTCGACCACCGCCGGGCTCCACGGGAACCCCAGCGCGCGTTCCTCGGCGCGGGTGACCTGTCCCTCGCGCCATCGGGCCAGGAACGCCGGATCATGCACCGCCTCAGCGTGCGGCCAGTCGAGGCTGAGGGCGTCCAGCAGCGGCAGCCGCGCCTGCGCGCCGTCCAGCAGGGCCTGAATCCACTCGCGCGGCAGGAACTGCCGTCTGGGCGCCGCCTGCGACTGGTACGCCGCGCGGCGGAACGCCGTGAACGCACGGAACGGGTGCGGGAACGTCACGTCCGCAGCGTACGCTGGGCGGCATGACCCGACCGCGATCCTGGCCGGAATTGCTCGCGCAGCTGCGCGCGCCCGTGGCGCTGGCCCCCATGGCGGGCGGCGTGGGCACCCCCGCGCTGGCCGCCGCCGTGACCCGCGCGGGTGGGCTGGGCAGCCTGGGCGGCGCGTACCTGACCCCGCAGGCGCTGCGAGACGCGATCCGCGAGGTGCGCGCGCTGACCGACGGGCCGCTGCTCGTGAACCTGTTCGCGCCGCAGCCCATGCCTGCCGTCACGCCAGACGCGGTGGCCGTCGCCACGGCAGAACTCAGGCCCTTCCACGACGCGCTGAACCTCCCGCCGCCCACCCTGCCAGAGCGCGGGCAGGAGGACTTCAGCGCGCAGCTGAACGTGGTGCTGGAGGAACGCCCCGAGGTGTTCAGCGTCGCGTTTGGCCCCGTCCCACCGGACGCTCTGGCGGCGCTGCGGGCGCGGAGCATCCTGACGGTCGGCACCGCCACCAGCGTCGTGGAGGCCCTGGCCCTGCA
The DNA here is from genome assembly GCA_943327755.2 of Deinococcus hopiensis KR-140. GTDB lineage: Bacteria > Deinococcota > Deinococci > Deinococcales > Deinococcaceae > Deinococcus > Deinococcus hopiensis_A. Next base: position 187,174 of record CALPYF020000004.1, on the reverse strand, counting down.
CGAGAGCGGCGTGGACGCGATCACCGTGCAGGGCGGCGCGGCGGGGGGACACCGGGGCGGCTGGCAGGAGGGCGCGCTGGCAAGCACCGTGACCCTCGTGCGGGAGGTCACGCGGGCCACGCCCCTCCCGGTCCTCGCGGCGGGCGGCCTGATGACTGCCGGGCACGTCCGCGCGGCGCTGGCGGCCGGGGCGACGCTGGCGCAGTGCGGCACGGCGTTCCTTCTGGCAGCCGAGGCGGGCACCTCCGCACCGTACCGGCAGGCGCTCCGGGAGTGCACGCGCGACACGGTCCTGACCCGCGCGTACTCGGGACGCACCGCGCGGGGTTTACACACCACCTTCACCGACGCCGTCCACCACCCCCTCCCCTTCCCGCACCAGAACGCCCTGACCCGCCCCCTGCGCACGGCAGGCGCGCAGGCCGGGCAGGCGGACGTGCTGAGCCTGTGGGCCGGAACCGGCTACCGGCAGGCGCAGGCGACCGGCGCGGCACAGATCGTCGCGAGCCTGACTCCTGGTAATTGAACACCGCGTACGCTGAGCCGCATGACCTCGTTCCGCGCTCCCGGTCGCCCGCCCCGCTCGGCGGGTCTGGATGCCCACTCGGCCCTGCTGCGGGCCGGGGGGCTGGTGTTCGCGCTGGGTGGAGCCTCGCGCGGCAGCGTGCGGGCCGTCGCGGCGGTGGCGGGCCTGAGCCCGGCGGCCCTGTACGCCCGGTTCGGCAGCCGGGCGGGCCTGCTGGACGCCGTGCTCGCCGAGTGCGGCCCTGGCGTGGTGATCGGCGCGTGCGACCGCCTGCACATCCCCGACGACCTGTCGGAGTTCGTGGCGGCCGTCTGGGAGACGTGGACCCGTCCCCTGCCCCGCGCGGCGTTCGCGCTGTACCTGCACCGGACGGGCGCGCTGCCTAACCGGGTGCGGGGTTGCGCGGATCTGGAACCGGGTCTGCGCGGCCCGGCCGAGGCGGCGCTGCGCGTCCTGACCCGCCGGGTGGCCCACTGGCCGGGACTGCCCGCCCCACCAGCCGAGGTGGCGTGGGTCCTCATGGAGGGACTGCTGCGTCTGCGGGCCGCCCCGCTGTCTGCCCTGGAAGGCACCCTCCAGTCCCAGACGCACGCCCGGGCGGTGCAGGTGTGGGTGACGGGCGGTGAGCGGCCCTGCTGACCCGGCCTGCTGGTCTGAGGCGGCTTGAGGCGTCGTGGACCGTCCCTCTGCTCGTCTACGGCGGAATCAGCGCCGTGATGCTGCGGCAGCTGGGGCCACCCATCCTGATTCTCGTGGGGCCGTTCGCGGCGACGTTCCTGGTCTGGCTGCGCCGGGGACGTGCGCGAACGGCCTGGACGCCGCGCCTGGGCCTGTGGTTCACGCTGCTGCTCGCCGCGCAGTGCCTGCACTTCACCGAGGAGTACCTGACGGGCTTCCAGCGCCTGTTTCCCGCGCTGTGGGGCGCGGCCTGGGCGGGCGACCCGGCCCGCTTCGCCGCGTGGGTAGACGCGCCGTTCGTGGCGGGCAACCTCGTGATGGACGCCCTGTGGCTGCTGGCCCTGCCGCTCGCGCCACGCGGCGGGGCGTGGGCGACGTACACGCTGTGGCTGTTCGTGACCGGGATGCTGGTCAACGCCGTGGGGCACCCGCTGTACGCGTTGTTCACCGCCACGCACCCGGCGTTCTGCGGCGCACTGGGGCTGCCGTGCTGGTACTTTCCGGGGCTATTCACGGCGCTCCTGCACGCCGCGCTGCTGCCCCCACTGCTGCGCGAATGGCGCCGCGCCCACAGGGCTGCCGCATGACCGTCACGCTGCGCCCCCTGCGCGCCGGGGATGAGGCGGCGGCGGTGCGCTGGGCGGCGGACCCGGTGTTCTGCCGCGCGGCGGACTGGACGCCGGGCCTCGCGCCGCGCGTGGTGCGGCGGCACTGGGCGGCAATCATCGCGGGCGGCGACCCGGCGTTCCTGCGGCTGGGCGTGGAACTGGACGGGCGGCTGGTGGGGTTCGTGGATCTGGCGGGCCTGGACGGCACGTCGGCGGAGTTCGGGATTGTCATTGGGGAGCGGGCGCTGTGGGGGCAGGGCGCAGCGCGCCGGGCGGGCGAGGCGCTGATCGCGCACGCGGCGGGGCTGGGGCTGGCACGGCTGACGGCGCTGGTGCACGCCCCGAACGCGCGGTCGCACGCGCTGATACGCCGCCTGGGCTTCGTGGAGGCCGGGCACGCCGACCCGGAATCCTACATGGGCGAGGTGGTGCCGGTCGTCCGCTACGAACGGGAGATCGGGGAACGGTCAGCACCCGACCCCACGGCGCGCTGACCGCTCACTCCCGGACGGTGTGCCCGGCCTCCCGCAACGCCGCCACGCTGCGGTCAAGGTCGCTGGCCGCGACGAGGACGTAGTCGGTGTTGAAGGTGGACAGCGCGAAGATGCCCACGCCCGCGTCCCGCAGGGGGTTCAGGACGCTGGCGAGGATGCCGGTCAGGGTGAACTCGAACGGCCCGGTGAGCATCAGCGCCTGCCAGCCGCGCTGGACGCGCACGCCGTCCGGGACCCCCTCGGCGGGGCACACGACGCTCAGTTCATCCGGGGCGTGCATGACGCACCACAGGTCGCCGCGCGTGGCCCAGTCCGGCACGGCGCTGCCGGCGGGGAGCTGGGCGACGGCGTACTCGCCGGGCAGGACGGTCAGCGTCAGGGACATGCCGGCAGGATACGGCGACCCTGGCCGTTCGGTGGGGGCACGGGCCTGTGCGGGTGGGGGGCGTGTTTCCGGGCGGCGGGGCGCACCATGACGGCATGACGAATCTTTCTGATCTTTCAACAGCAATGGCGGACGCGGTCGAGCAGGCCGCGCGGAGTGTGGTGACGGTGCGCGCGGCGCGCCCGGTGAGCGGCACGGTGGTGGGCGACGGGCTGGTCCTGACGCCCGCACACCTGCTGCACGCCGACGAGGTGCCGGTGGTCACCCCGGACGGGCAGACCCTGACGGGCGTGGTCGTGGGCCGCGATCCGGGCAGCGATCTGGCGCTCCTGCGCGTGGACGGCCTGACCGTCCCGGCACTGATGGCCGGCGAGGCCGGGCGCGCGGGTGAACTCCTGCTCGCGGTGGGCCGCCCGCCCGGGGGCGTGCAGGCCAGCCTGGGCCTGAATCCGGGCCGGGTGCGGGACGGCTGGCTGCACGCCGGGGCCCAGCCGTTCCCCGGCGTGAGTGGCGGCGCGCTCGTGAACGCGCAGGGTGAACTCGTGGGCGTGCTGAACGCGGGCGTGCGGCGCGGGCAGCTGCTGGCCGTCCCGGCCGCGCGGGCGGCGCGCGTGGCCGACCTGCTGTCCCGCGAGGGCCGCGTGCCGCGCGGGTACCTGGGGCTGGCGACGCAGCCCGTGCACTTCCCGGCCGCTGCGACGCCGGACAGCCTGGAGGACGAGGGGGCGTTCCCTGCCGGACCGTTCGCGGGTGGGACGTTCGGAGGCGGCCGCTTCGGCCCGGGCCGACCCCGGGGTGAGGGTGGCCCCTGGGGCGGGCGTCGCGGTCCCGGACGCGGGCCGGATCACGGCGGGCACGGTCACCCCGGGCGGGGTGGGATGGACGAGGCCCGACTGGAGAAACTGCGCCGCTTCCGCGAGCGGTTCGCGGGCGGGCGGGTGGGCCTGACGGTCGTGCAGGTCGAGGCGGGCAGTCCCGGTCAGGCGGCGGGCTTCCGGGTGGGGGACGTGCTGCTGGCGCTGGACGGCGAGGGCTTCACGCACCCGGCGGAGCTGCTGTCGCGTGTCCGCACCCGCGCGGGCGAGACGGTGACCCTGCGCGTCCTGCGCGGCGGCGAGGAACAGGACGTGAGCGTCACGGTGGGTGAACGCTGACCGTGACGACCCGCGCGCCCGTCCCGGTACGATCAGGCATGACCGCCGCGCCTGCCCGGCCCACCGTGCTCGTCACGCTGGGTTCGGCGGTGCTCGCGGCGGGCGTGGCGGCGATCCTGGGCGGCGCGGGCCTCATGTCAGTCCAGGAAGGCAGCGAACCGGACGTGCTGATCGTGGACGACGGCTGGCTGGACGACCCCTCACCCCTGGACGGCGCGGCGGTCGTGTCGCTGGGGTCCCGCGCGTGGGTGGAGGTGCTCCCCGACCTCTGCCCGCACGGCTGGGCGTCCCTGCCCGCCGACGCCACGCCCGCCGAGCTGATCGCGGCGGTGCACGGCGCGGCGGCGGGACTGGTGACGCTGCCGCCCGCATGGCTGGCCCCGCCCGACGAGGAGCCGCTCCCCTCGGGCGAGGTGACCCTCACGCCCCGCGAACGCGACGTGCTGGCCCTGCTCGCCGAGGGCCTCAGCAACAAACGCGCCGCGCGGGACCTGGGCGTCAGCGAGAGCACCGTGAAATTCCACGTGCAGGCGCTGTACTCCAAGCTGGGCGTCCAGAGCCGCGCCGGAGCGGTCGCGCGCGGCATCGCGCTGGGCCTCGTGACAGTCTGATACGGGATTAAATTGACTTGCTTCCAGCGTCGTCGCGTTCCGTTGTCCCCTCTCCCCTGGTGGGAGAGGGAGGGAGGAGCGAAGCGACGGAAGGGTGAGGGGGCCACCAGGCGACTCCGAATGATTTGGAATCACTTGAATCCCGTATGAGGTTCAGCCCAGCGCCACCCGCGTGAAGTGCTCCACGGTGGGGAACGGGTCGTAGAAGTGGTGCAGCAGGGCGCGCCAGCTCTGGTACTCGGCGCTGCCCCGGAAACCCACAGTGTGATCCTCCAGCGCGGCCCACCAGACGAGCAGGGCGTAACGGTGGTCGTCCTCCAGGCAGCGTTGAAGCTCGTGCCGGAAGTATCCGCGCATCCCCGCGATGATGTGCTGCGCCTGCGCGAATGCCGCCTCGAACTCGGCCGTCTGTCCGGGGCGGATCTGCAACAGGGCGATTTCCAGGATCATGCTTCCTCCCTCAACGAGATGGGGAGGCCGGTCCGCCCAGCCTCCCCGTCCTTCAGCCGCGAAGCGGCGGACCCATCAACATTCAACGATCACCTCAAATGCGTCCGGGGGCGAATTCGCCCTGGCGGCGTTCGGTGCCCATGCCGGCGACGACCATGTTGTGGATGCGGACCCAGGCGCGGGCGCTGGCCTCGACGACGTCGGTGGCGACGCCGCTGCCGTGCAGGGTGGTCTCGCCGTGGCGGGCGCCGATGTTCACCTCGCCCAGCGCGTCGCCGCCCTTGGTGACGGCCTGGATGCGGTAGCTTTCCAGTTCGGGGTTCAGGCCGGTGATGCGGTTGATGGCCTGGAACGCGGCCTCGACGGGCCCGTCGCCGTGGGCGGTGGCCTCGACGGCGCCGTCGGGGGTCTGGAGGCGCACGAAGGCCACGGGGGTCATGTTCATGCCGCTGGTGATCTGAAAGCCTTCGAGCGTGAAGGTCTGCGGGACGTCGCTGCGGGCCTCGACGAGGGCGCGCAGGTCGTCGGCGTAGATCTGGCCCTTGCGGTCGGCGAGGTCCTTGAAGCGGCCGAACAGGTGCTGGACCTTGTCGTCGGTCAGGTCGGTGTAGCCCAGGTCGTTCAGGGCCTTGCGGAACGCGGCGCGGCCACTGTGTTTGCCCATGACGAGCACGGCGGCCTCGCGGCCGACCAGTTCGGCGTTCATGATCTCGTACGTCTCGCGGGCCTTGATGACGCCGTCCTGGTGGATACCGCTCTCATGCGCGAAGGCGTTGTCGCCGACGACGGCCTTGTTGGGCTGGACGGGCATGCCGCTCAGGCGGCTGACCATGCGGCTGGCGCGGTACAGTTCGCGGGTGCGGATGCCAGTCTCGAAGCCGTAATGGTCGCGGCGGGTGTGGAACGCCATGACGAGTTCTTCCAGGCTGGCGTTCCCGGCGCGCTCGCCGATACCGTTGATGGTGCATTCGATCTGCCGGGCGCCGCCCTGCGCAGCAGCGATGGAGTTCGCGACCGCCATGCCCAGGTCGTCGTGGCAGTGGGCGCTGAGGATGACGTGGGCGGGCAGCGCGGCGCGGATCTCGGCGAACAGCGCGCGGATCTCCTCGGGCGTGGTGTAGCCGACGGTGTCGGGGATGTTGATGGTGGTCGCCCCGGCCTCCACGGCCGCCCGGAAGATGCGGATCAGGAAGGCGGTGTCGCTGCGGGTGGCGTCCTCGGCGCTGAATTCCACGTCGTCCACGAAGGAGCGGGCGTACGTGACGGCCTGGATGGCGCGCTCGACGACCGCGTCGGGTTCCAGCTGGAGTTTCTTCGCCATGTGGATGGGGCTGGTGGCGATGAAGGTGTGGATGCGGGGTTTCTCGGCGGCCTCGACGGCTTTCGCGGCGGCTTCGATGTCGGGGCGGGCGGCGCGGGCCAGGCCGGTGATGATCGGGCCGCGGACCTCGCGGGCGATGCGGCTGACGCCTTCCAGGTCGCCGGGGCTGGCGATGGGGAATCCGGCCTCGATGACGTCCACGCCCATGCGGGCGAGCTGGTGGGCGATCTCCAGTTTCTGGGTGTGGTTCAGGGCCACGCCGGGGCTCTGCTCGCCGTCGCGCAGGGTGGTGTCGAAGATGCGGATGCGGTTCGTGTCGGTCGTCATGGGCGGCTCCTGGTGCTGGGACTCTGGTCGCTGGGAATGAGGTGCAATGAAAAACCCCGGAGGCTTTCGTCCTCCGGGGGGTTCAGGCGCGGTTCTCCTTGCCGTTCACTCCACCGGAGGACGGGTAAGAAGAAGGCTGAACGCGGTCATGGGTTCAGCGTAAGCGGCGGTCAGTGTGGGGCGCACAGGTTGTCTAAAAACGAGCGTTCTACGCCTGCGCTCACTTGGTGCCGTAGATGCGGTCGCCCGCGTCGCCCAGCCCGGGCACGATGTACCCGTGGTCGTTCAGGTGGGAGTCCAGGGCAGCGACGACGATCTCCACGTCCGGGTGGTCGCGTTCGATCACGGCCACACCCTCGGGCGCGGCGAGGATGCACATAAGTTTGATGCTGGTCGCCCCGGCTGCCTTCAGGCTGGCGATGGCGGCGCTGGCGCTGCCCCCGGTGGCGAGCATGGGGTCGGTGAGGAACACGCGCCGCTCGGCGATGTCGGTGGGGAGCTTGTTGTAGTACGCGACGGGCCCGAGGGTCTCGGGGTCGCGGTACAGGCCGATGTGTCCGACCTTCGCGGCGGGCACGAGCTGCACGATCGAGTCAGTCATGATCAGCCCGGCGCGCAGGATGGCGACCAATGCCAGCTTCTTGCCGCTGAGCATGGGGAACTCGGCGGTGGTGATGGGCGTGGTGACTTCCTCCTGGGTGACTTCGAGGTCGCGCATGGCCTCGTAGGCGAGGAGCAGGCTGACCTCGCTGGCCAGCTCGCGGAATTCCTTGACGCCGGTGTGCACGTCGCGCATGACCGAGAGTTTGTGTTGAACGAGGGGATGGGTGACGACAGTAACCATGCGCCCACCATACCCCGCGGCCCGCAGGGCGTCCGGCCCTGGCGGGGCCGCTCAGCCGGGCAGGCGGGCCAGGGCGTGGCGGGCGCGCGGCACCTTCTGGTCGCGCTGGCCCTCGAATTCGTACGGTTCGTTCATCAGGAACCAGTACAGGTCGTGCAGGGTGGTCATGGCGAGGTACGCGCGGTAGCGGGTCAGCGTGGCGGGCGCCCGGTCCGGCAGGAAGGTCAGCGCCGCCTGGAGGCTCTCGTCGGGCGGCAGCAGGTCGAGGGTGCCGGTCTTGAGCAGCGCGAGGTCCCGCAGAGGGTCGTCCCAGTCGGCCTTCGTCCAGTCGATGATCAGGACCTCGCCGTGGGGTTCGCTGATCAGGATGTTGTCGTGCCACAGGTCCAGGTGGCAGAACGCGGCGGGCTGGTCCAGCAGGCCGCGGTCCAGGGGAATCTCGACCGCGTCGAACAGGTCGTCCAGCGGGTAGGCGGCCAGGGCGCTGCGGAAGCGGCGCAGGCGGTCCTGCACGCGGCGCAGGTTCACGTGGCCCCGCGTGGTGCCGTGCAGGGCGCTCAGGCTGGCGCGCAACTGAGCCAGGGCGCGGGGCACGTCGGGGGTGCGCAGGGGGTGACCGTCGAAGCGGCGCATGATCAGCGCCTCGATGCCGTCCACCTCCAGCGCGTCGATCACGCGGTCGCCCATCCCGGCGCGGCGCATGTTCTCAGCCTCCACGCCGTGCTCGCCCTGGTGGTTGCGGTAGACCTTGATGACGGTCTGGCGGTCCTGCGTGGCGTACACGCGGCTCTGCATGCCGGCGTCCACGGGGGTCAGGGGGCCGAACCGCGCTTCCAGGTTGGGGAAGCGCGGGGTGGGGGCCTCGCCGGGGTGCGGGGGACGCAGGGTCATGCGGCGCTCACTGCGGGAGTTTGTCCAGCAGGCCGACCAGTTTGGCGTCCAGGCCCTTGCCCGCCTGGGGTTTCAGACGCTCCAGGCCGCCCAGCCGGACGTAGGCGTTCGCGACGGCCAGGATGCGCGCGTACAGCGGGATGTCCTCGCCGCTCAGCTTGTCGGGTTCACCCTGGCCGTCCACGCGTTCGTGGTGGTGCCGGATGGCCTTCTGCGCCTCGCTGAGGTGCGGGACGCCGTGCAGGAAGTTCGCGCCGACCTGCGCGTGGCCGTGCTCGCCGTGGATCTTGCCGATATCGTGCAGCATGGACGCGAACCACAGTTCCTCCAGTTCGCGCTCGGTGAGGCCCACGGCGCGGCCCAGTTTCAGGCTGACGTCCGTGACGGACTTGGCGTGCCCCAGCGAGTCGAAGTCCTGGCTCTCGACGGCTTCCACGAGTGCGCCGGTCAGCTGCCGGGCGGCCTGCTTCCATTCCTCGCGGCCTTCAAGCAGGCTGAGGATGGGGGCGACGGCAGCGGCCCATTTCGTGACGGCCTCCTGCACGGCGGGCGGAATGCCGTCCGGGGCGGCGCGGTCGAGGATCAGGGCGCCCAGGTGGCGGCCGCGGACGCTCAGGGGCACCACGAGACTGATCTTCGCGTCGCGCAGCCCGGCCGCCTCGAGCGTCGCGGTGACGTCCGGGCTGTTCGCCTCGAACAGTTCGCGGCTGCCGTCCGGCACGACCCGGGAGCGCATCTGCGCCCAGGGGCCGGTCAGGGCGAGACCCAGCAGGCTCTTGGGGTATCCGCCGAACACGGCGGCCACCTGATCCTGCCCGCGCCGCACGACCGCGTAGCCCTGCACGGGCCCGCCCATCAGGGTGGCGGCGTAGGCCAGGGCGCCTTCCAGCACGCCTTCCTGCGTGGGGCGCGAGAGCAGATCGGTCAGGACGCGCGTGGGGTCAAGCGGCTCCTGGGACGTCCCGGTCTTCCGGGGATCCGGGGTGCCGGTCGGGGTCTGGGGGGTGCGGGGACGCCTGAACACGGTGCGGTCAGTATACGCACGCGGGGCGCGTTCCCGGCGTGCAGGGTCCGCGCGCCGCACGGTCGGGCGCGGGCGGATGCTCTAGGCTGCGCGGATGAGTGAGGCGCAGGCAGTGAACCGTGACGTGACAGAGGCCGTGCGGCGCGCGTATGACCGCTACGGGCGGCGTGCGGGGGAATGGATGGACCGCTACGCGCGTCAGGGCGGGCGGGTGTACTGCGCGTCGGGGTGCGTGGCGTGCTGCAACATGCCGATCCGCGTGAGCCTGGCCGAGGCGCTCGTGATGGCCGCCGAACTGGACGAGGGGTTAGCGGCGGCGGTGGAGGCGCACGCCCGCGCGGCGATCGCGAATGCCCGCACGGCCCGCAGTGACGACGAGTACGTGCAGCGGCACCGCACCGAGGTGGGCTTCTGCCCGATCCTGGACCGGGAGACCGGGGGGTGCAGCCGCTACGAGGCGCGCCCGACACGCTGCCGCGACACGTTCAGTGCGTTCCCGGCGCATTTCTGCGAGGCGGGCGTCTGGGAGCGCATGACCGCCCGCGAGCGGTCCGAGTACCGCCGTGAGGTCGCGCGGATGCCCGGCACGGACGGCGAACTGCATTTCATCGCGCCGCTGGAGCACCTGAGCGAACCGATCTGGGAGACGGCGTCGCGGGCGATGGTGGACGCCTGGGGCGTGGAGGTCTGGGGGGACTACTGGGTGCTGACGACCCTCGCGCGGGACGAGCGGTTCATGGCGGCGATCATGGCCGGGGACACGCGCGCGGCGTGGCAGCGGGCGTCGGGGCGGGGGCTGGCGCACCGCATGCTGCTGGAATTCGCGTGACCGCCCCGGCCTTGTCGGCCTCTCCCCTGCCGCCGGGGACGCTGCTGCTGGTGCGGCACGCCCGCGCGGCGGGGCAGGAACCCGGGGCGGACCTGACCGGGGAGGGACACGCGGGCGCGGCCGGGCTGGTACCCGCGCTGCGCGAGCTGGGCGTCACCCGGATCGTGAGCAGCCCGTGGCGCCGCGCCGTGGACACGGCGGCCCCGCTGGCGGCGGCGCTGGGCCTGCCGGTGATCACCGACGACCGCCTGACCGAGCGGGTCCTGACCGGTGTGCCCCGTGCGGACTGGCGCGACCGTCTGCAGGACAGTTTCGCGGACGACACGCTGACCCTGCCGGGCGGCGAGTCCGGCGCGGCGGCCCGGGATCGCGCTCAGGCGGCCCTGGATACGCACCGCGACCCGGACGGGGTGACGGTGGTCGTCACCCACGGCAACCTCCTGGCGCTGCTGCTGGGACTGGACTATGACAGGTGGGCGGCACTGCGCAACCCGGACGTGTGGCTCTGGACGCCGGGGGGCACGCCGACCCGCCTGGACCTTCCGGCGTGACCCGCGCGTTCCACCCGGATGATCCGCATGCGACGCCGCTGGTCGGGGGCGAGCCGTACGCGGTGGAGCGTCACCTGCTGGCGGGCGTGCCGTGCCTGGTGGAACGCCCCGCGCCGGGCCGGGAGGTGCGGGCGGTCTGCGTCGTGTACCACGGCGCCTGGGCGGCCAAGGAGGGCAAGCTGGGCGTGTACGCCGCACTGGCCGCGTGGGGCGCGGCAGTGGTCCTGCCGGACGCGGCGCTGCACGGCGAGCGGCAGGGCGACACCCCGCCGCGCCTGAACGCCCGCGAGTTCGTGTGGGAGAGCGTGCGCCGCACGGTGATGGAGGCTCCGGCGCTGCTGGACGCCACGCAGGCGGCCTACGGGCGGGTGCCGGTGTGGGTGGTGGGGTCCAGCATGGGCGGGTACGTGGCGCAGACCCTCGCGCGGACGGAGGCGCGGGTCGCGCGGGCGGCGGCGCTGATCACGTCCGGCGTGTGGCACGAGCCGGAGGTGCGCCGCCCGGACCTCCAGGCGTTCCTTGACCGGCATCGCCCGCTGGTGCACGCGGCAGACGCCGTGCCCACGCCGCTGTTCCTGGGCAGTGGCGGGGCGGACCCGGTGTTCCCGCTGGAGGAGCATCACGCACCCACCGTCGCCGCCTACCGCGCGGCGTACGCCTCGGCGGGTCGCCCGGAGGCCCTGCGCGAGGCGGTGTATCCGGACGTGGGGCACTACACCAGCGTGCGGATGCGGGACGACACGCTCGCGTTCCTGCTGGCAGATAGCTGAGCATTCGAACTTCCGGATTGTGTGGAGGCTTACATGACCTTCACGGTACGCTCACGGGGTGGAGAAACCCGTTTCCGATCCTGCTGGCCCGTCGGCCAACCGCGCGCTGCTGGGCGGCATCGCGTTCAGTTTCCTGTTCACCGCCCTGATCTGGCTGCTCGGCCCCCTGCTGGATGACGTGCGGTTGCTGCCGGACCAGGGGGCCGCCTGGTACTACTGGAAACTGCCCGAGGCGACCGTCTGGACGCGCCTGAGCGCGTGGCTGCCGTACCTGCTCCATCAGGTGATCATCTGGTGGCTCATCTACCGCGCGCAGGTGCAGCGGCCCGGCTACACCGGTGGGCTGCACTGGTTCAACGTGTGGGCGCTGGGCGTGAACGCCGCGTTCATCGGGCTGCACCTGATCCAGACGCACGTCTTCTACGACGGGCTGGCCCAGGACGTCAGCGTGTTCAGTTCACAGGGCTCGGTCATCCTGCTGCTCGTGATGGTGATCCTGATGGAGAGCCGCCGCCGGGGCCTGCTGTTCGGCCGCAGCGCGGGCGTGCCCGACAGCGCCATCGGCGTGGTGAAGCGGTATCACGGGTACGTGTTCGCGTGGGCGACCATCTACACCTTCTGGTTCCACCCGACGGTGTCCACGCCGGGGCACCTGATCGGCTTCATCTACATGTTCCTGCTGCTCGTGCAGGGCAGCCTGTTCTTCACGCGGGCGCACCTGAACCGCGCGTGGACGACCAGCCTGGAGGTCGCGGTGCTCGTGCACGGCGCGCTCGTGGCGTACGGACAGGGCAAGGGCCTGTGGCCGATGTTCGCGTTCGGGTTCGGCGCGATCTTCATCGCCACGCAGATGTACGGCCTGGGCTGGCCCCGCTGGGCCCGCTGGACGGCCATCGCCGTGTTCGTGGCGCTGGTGACGCTGGTGTACAGCGGGCGCGGCTGGGACAAGCTGAACGAGGTGATCCGCATCCCCGTGATCGAGTACGTGCTGGTGTTCATCCTGGCGTGGCTGATCGCCGGCGGGCACTGGCTGTGGCGCAGGCTGCGCCCGGCGGGAACGACCAGCGCGGCCTGAGAGGCCAGTAGAAAGGGGGGCGGCGAGATGGTCAGCCGCCCCCACGCCTTGCACCTCTCCAGCAACGGGGCCTGCTAGCCTCGGGCGGATGACCCGTGTGCTGCTCGTTCCGCCGGATACCCGCCCGCCCACCCTGGACCTGCCCGTGCAGCTGGCCCGCATGACGGGTGCGGAGGTTCGGGTGCCCCCGGCGGCGGCGCTACCAGACTTCTTCACGCCGGGCGACACCGGGGCGCTCGCGGCGTGGCTGCGGGCCGGGGCGGCGGACGCGGACGTGCTGGTCGTGTGCCTGGAGACGCTGTGCCTGGGCGGGATGATCCCGGCGCGGCGGGTGTCGGACCCGCTGGCAGGGGCGCTGGAACGGCTGGCGATCCTGTCGGAGCTGAAGGCAATGAATCCGGCGCTGCGGATCTATGCCTTCGGGGTGATCGTGCGGGTGGCGCACGACAACGATCCGCACGAGGAGAAACCGTACTACGGGACGTGGGGCCGCGAGTTGCGGGCGTACTCGACGGCGTTCGACCGGCACGCGCGGCACGGCGGGTCGGAAGGCGACGCCCTGGACGCAGCCCGCGCGGCGGTCCCGGCGGACATCCTGGCGGACTGGGTGGGGACCCGCGAGCGGAACCGGGCGCTGCATCTGGCCGCGCTGGACCTGCTGGCGGGCGGGGTGCTGAGTCACCTGTGCCTCACGCTGGACGACACCACGCCGTACGGGCTGGCGGCGTTCGACCGGCGTCTGCTGGAGGCCCGCGCGGACGCTCTGGGCGTGTGGGACCGCCTGGACGTGTACCCCGGCGCGGACGAGGTGCCGTGCGCGCTGCTGGCCCGCGCGCTGCGCCCGGAGGAGGTCCCGGTCTGGGTACGCTTCAGTGGGCTGGGCGGGGCGGGTGCGGAGCTGCTGTACGAGGACCGGCCGGCGGGGGAACTCGTGCGGGCGCACCTGCGCGCGGCGGGCTGCCGACTGGCGGACTCCGTACAGGAGGCGGCGTTCGTGCTGGCGGTGAACACGCCGGGCACGCGGCAGGCGCACCGGCAGCCGGACTTCGCGACGGTGGACACGCCGCACCGGCACCTCCCGGCGTTCGTGGACGCCCTGCGCGCGGACCTGCGGGCCGGGCGGGCCGTGAGCGTGGCGGACATCGCGTACCCGAACGGAGCCGAGGCGCGGCTGTGGACGCTCATGGGGGCGCTGCCGCTGGCGGATCTGGCGGGGTTCAGCGCGTGGAACACGGCGGGGAACACGCTGGGATCGGCGGTGGCGTTCGGGAAGCTCGCGCCGCTCGTGTCGGACCGGGCGGCGTACGCGGAGGCGCTGCTGGTCCGCTTCGCGGACGACGTGCTGTACCAGGGCGAGGTCCGGTCGCTGGTCCGCGAGCGGCTGGGCAGCCCCAGTCCCTTCGATCTGGGCGAGCAGCGCGCGGACGCCGAGGCGGCCCTGCGTGAGCTGCTGCCCCCACGCGTGCAGGCGGTGTGGGAGCAGCACTTCGCGGGGCGCGGCCTGAGCCTGGAGCTGGGCGAGCCGCACCTGGCGTGGCCGCGCCTGTTCACGGGCGTGGTGCCATTGAAAGTGACCGAAGCGGTGTCCGGCGGATCGTGACGCCTGCACCAAACGGCTGATGCGCGCCGGACAGACGCGCGGCACACTGGGGGCATGAACGCGCCTGCCCCCACCGCCCGCCCCCGGCCCGCCGCCCCTGTTCCCGCGTGGTCGGTGGCGGGCGGCCTGCTGGGCCTGGGGACGCTGGTGGCGTGGGCGTGGCTGCTGTTCGGCGTGGCGGGCGGCGTGGAGGTCGCCAACCAGTCCGGTCAGGTCCTGTCAGGCCTGCGGGTGTGCGGCCCGAGCGGGTGCGTGGAACGGGCGCGCCTGTGGCCGCATCAGTCGTGGCGGGTGCCGGTCGAGGGGCAGGCGACCGTGCAGGTGGGCGGGGCGGAGGTGGCCCTGGGGGCGCTGGACGACCAGTCGGCGCGCGTGGTGGTCGGCGAGGGCGGCGCGGTCCACACGACCACCGAGTGACGCGCGGAGGGTGACAACAGAATTCAGCGGTATTGAAGGGCTTCCCCAATACCGCTGAATCGAGCGGACTCGAAGAGCTGCGCCGCAGAGCGAGCACCTGAGGATGACAGCGGTTGGAGGTGGAGTTGAGGGGCGTGCTGTTGGCCCCTTAACGGAACTGGAAACCGCTGTGACACCCCGGCGGGACGCTACCCTGTCCGGGTGAAGTTCGCCGTCCTCTCGACCAGCCTCGACCCGGAAAGCCGCAGCGCGTGGCTGTGTGACCTTGCCGCCACGCAGTTGCGGGCGCAGGGGCACGAGGTCACGCACCTCGACCTGCGCGCTGCGCCCCTGCCGCCCTTCGACAACGACCAGGGGCCGCACGGCTGCTACGCGCACCCGCACGCCGAGGTGTACCACCGCGCGATCCGCGAGGCGGACGGGGTGTTCCTGGGCGTGCCCGTGTACAACTGGGGTCTGGGATCCGGTGTGAAGGCACTGGTGGAACTGACCGGCAGCAGTGACGCCGCGCGCGGCCTGCACGGCGCGTGGTTCGACCGGCCCGTGACGTTCCTGGTGTCGGGCGGGCTGGATCACGGGTACCTGAGTCACGGGGCGTTCGCGTTCGGGCTGATGGTGGATTTCCGCTGCGTGGTGAACCCGCACTTCGTGTATGCGACGTCCGCGCACTGGGCCGCGCCGGGCGTGCCGGGCGAGTGGCTGCGCGAGCGGCTCTCGCGGACGGTGGACCGGGGCGTGGACCTCTCGGCGCGCCTGATGGGCCGCGACTACGCCAGCGTGTGGGAACTGTGACGGGGCGCGCCCCCCTGCTGCCGCCCACCGAGAAGCCGCGCGTCATCCTGGAGCACCCGGATTTCTACGTGGTGCACAAGCCCGCGCTGTGGCTGACGCATCCGGTGCGGGCGCGGGTGGACGTCCCGGACCTGCTGACGTTCATGCGGCGCGAGACGGGCGAGGCGGACCTGGCGCCCCCGCACCGACTGGACCGCGAGACGAGCGGCGCGCAGGTCCTCTCGCGGGACCGGGAGGCGGCGGGGCGGTTCTTCACGCTGTTCAAGACGCATCTGGTCGGCAAGACGTATCTGGCCCTCGTGCACGGCTCGCCCGCCTGGGAGCGGCGCACGCTGGACGCCCCGCTGGGCGACCTGGGCCTGGGCGGCGCGAACCGCATCGCCATCCGGCAGGGGGTCGTGCCGGACGGGCGGCCCGCCGTGACGGACTTCCGGGTGGTGGCCCGCCACGCCGGGCACGCGCTGATCGAGGCGTACCCGCGTTCGGGGCGGCTGCATCAGATCCGCGCGCACCTCTCGCACCTGGGCCTGCCGATGGTCGGGGACAAGATCTACGGGCGGGACCCCGGGGTGTTCCTGCGCTTCATGGAGGAAGGGCAGACGCCGGAACTGACGGCGCGGCTGGGGCTGGCGCGGCAGGCGCTGCACGCGGCGCGCGTGGCGTTCCCGTGGGCGGGCGCGCAGGTGGTGGCCGAGGTGCCGCTGGCCCCGGATCTGCAGGCGTACTGGGACGCGCTGCCAGGCGAGGTTTAGGCGGCGGAGCGCGCCGGGCGCACGTATACTCGCCGCACATGACCCCTGCCTCGTCTTCGCGCCCCCGGGTGAGTCCCTGGGTGCTGTCCGCCTTCTGGTTCGGTTCGGCGTTCCACTGGCTGCTGCTGCTGCTGATCCTCATGCCCGAGAACGTCGTGACGTTCGTGGGCGAGGACCGCAAGGGCACCTTCCTGGGCCTGCTGGCGGGCATCGGCGCGGTGATGGCGCTGGTGCTGCCGCCGCTGGTGGGCGCGCACAGCGACCGCACCGGCAAGCGGCTCCCTTACCTGAGGACAGGCCTGATCGTGAACCTCGTGGGACTGGCGGTGATGGCGCTGGCGGCGTCCGCGCTGGGCGGCATGGCGGGCTTCTGGGTGTACCTGCTGGGTTTCCTGCTCGTGCAGTTCGGGAACAATTTCGCCACGGCGCCCTACTCGGCGCTCATTCCGGAACTGGTCGCGCCGGGCGAGCGGGGCCGCTACAGCGGCGTCATGGCGATGCTGCAGGCGCTGGGGCAGCTGCTGGGCGCGGTCTCGGCCGTGGTGGTCGGCCTGCTGAAGCTGCCGGTGCTGGTGTCGTTCGTGCTGATCGCCCTGCTGCTGATCGGCCCGGCGCTCGTGACGCTGCGCGGCGTGCCGGAACCGGACACGGTGGTCCCGCGCCCGGCGGGCGGGCCCACGATGTCCTGGCGGCAGCTGTTCGGGCACCAGCCGTTCCTGTGGGTGTTCGTCACGCGGGTGCTGTTCTCGCTGGGGCAGTACAGCGTGCAGCCCTTCTTGCAGTACTACAACAAGGACGTGCTGCGCCAGTCCGACGCGGGCACGAGCACCAGCGTCATGCTGCTGTGCATCATCGTGGGCAGCATCGCCTCGGCCAGTCTGGGCGGGCGGATCAGTGACCGGGTAGGCCGCAAGCCCGTGATCTACGTGGCGGGCACGCTGATGGCGGCGGCGGCGCTGCTGCTGCTCGTCGCGCCGTCGTTCGGGGCGGCGCTGGCCCTGGCCGGGGCGTTCGGGCTGGGCTTCGGGGCCTTCACCAGCGTGGACTGGGCGCTGGGCAGTGACGCGATGCCCAGCCAGAGCAGCTACGCGCGGGACATGGGCATCTGGCACGTGGCGTTCGTCGCGCCGCAGATGAGCAGTGCCCCGCAGGGCGCGCTGCTCGACTGGGGGAACGCGCAGGGCGGGAACCTGGGCTACACGCTGGTGTTCGGGATCGCCGCCGTGTGCTTCATCCTGGGCGTGATCCTGATCCGCAACGTGCCGGACACCCGGCGGGCCGCCACCGCCTGAACCCGCATGACCCCGGGCCCCCACCTCCAGTCAGAGGCGGGGGCCCGGTGCCTTACGCGGCGAGAGGACCAGGGCCGGAGGACCGGCCGGGGGCGTCAGCCCTCCTGCGAGCGGCGGTACTCGGCCAGGGCACGTTCCTCGGCGGGAATGCGGATGCCGAGCAGCAGCGCGGCGTTCAGCAGCGTGTAAGCCAGCGCGGTGCGCCACGCGCCAACCGCCAGCGGGGCTGCGGCGATCTCCAGGGCGACCACCGCGTAGTTCGGGTGCCGCAGGTAGCGGAAGGGGCCGCCCGTGACGCGCTGCCCGCCGGGCACGATCAGGATGCGGGTGTTCCAGTAGCGGCCCAGCGTGCGGATCACCCAGTAGCGCAGCGGCTGCGCCAGGATGAACAGCGCCAGCGCCCAGAGGTTCACGCGGCCCCGGCTGGCGCGGCCCTCGAGCAGCGTCAGGAGCATCCAGGTGGGGTGCAGCACGAAGAACAGCGGGTAGTGGGACTGGCCGTACTCCTGCGCGCCGTGCTCGCGCGCCCAGCGTTCGTTCGAGCGGGCGACGCGCAGTTCCAGCAGGCGCTGCACGACCAGGAACGTGAACAGCCACCCGGCTGTGGTGCGGGCCTTCACAGGTCCCCCCGCAGCAGCGTGTCGGCGGCGTCGTCGGCGTCCAGGTCACCCCGGGCGACGCGGGCGTACAGGTCGCGGCCCAGCTCACGCGCGCGCCTCAGCAGGCGTTCCTGCACCAGGGTGCGGACCTCCAGCGCCGCCCTCGCCTCGCGGCGGCGTTGCAGGCCCTCCTCGCCCAGGTGCGCGCGGTGCGCCTCGACGGCCGCCACGATGGCCTCGATGCCCTCGCCTTTCGCGGCGACGGTCCGGCGGATCGGAGCGAACCAGGTGTGCTCGTCGTGCGCGCCGAGGCCCTGCGCGGCCATCAGTTCACGGATGGTGCGGTCCGCGCCGGGCAGATCAGCCTTGTTCACGGCGATCACGTCCGCGATCTCCATGATCCCGGCCTTGAAGGCCTGCACGCCGTCCCCCCCGGCAGGCGTGAGGACCAGCAGGGTGTGGTCGCAGGCAGCGGCGACGTCCACCTCGGACTGCCCGACGCCCACCGTCTCGAGGATCACCCAGTCGAAGCCCGCGCCTTCCATCAGCGCCAGGACGCCCAGGGTACGTTCGGACAGGCCGCCCAGCGCACCCCGGCTGGCCAGGGAGCGCACGAACACCCCCTCGTCTGCGTGGTGGCGCAGCATCCGGATGCGGTCCCCGAGGATCGCGCCGCCGCTGTAGGGGCTGCTGGGGTCCACGGCGAGCACCGCGACCCGCTGCCCCCGTGAGCGCAGGAACGCGATCAGGGCGTCGGTCAGGGTGCTCTTACCGCTGCCGGGACTGCCGGTCACGCCCAGCACCACGGCGCGCGCGCCACGTTCCCGGGCGGCGCGCAGCAGGGGGCGCGCCGCGGGCAGTCCGGCCTCGGCCAGGGTCACGGCGCGGGCCAGGGCACGCAGGTCCCCGGCGCGGTAGCGGTCCAGCAGCGGACCCGGTGGGGGCGCAGAGGGCGCGCTCACGGGCTCCGCCGGTCAGGTGTGGGCAGGTGCGGGTGCATGTGCCTCCACCCTAGCGCACCCACCCCGGGCGCGCCGGGCGGCATTCACACGTTCAGGACGCGCAGCACGTCCGCCGCGCCGTAGCCGGGCGTCCAGTCCCGCAGGGCGCCCAGTCCGTCCCCGCTGGTCAGCAGACCGGGTTCTATGCGCCCGCCGCGCTGCACCTGGGCGTACCCGGCGTCGGCCATCAGGGCGTTGCACAGGCACTTGCGGCCCGGCGTGTCGGCGGCCGCCCCGCCCTTGGCTTCGTAAGCCGCGACCGGTTCGGCCGGGCAGCGCCAGCCCACCCGGCCCGCGTCAGTGCGGTAGGCCTCGCGCAGGTAGCCCAGATCGCACACACGCTCGCGGGCAGCGTACACGTCGGGCTGCGAGAGGGTACCGGGCAGCGTGACCACCTTGAACGGGAAGCCGGTGGGAGACGCCAGGGGATCGGTGAACACGTCCAGCGCCCCGGCCTGCGCGCGGGTCAGGACGTCGGCTTTCAGGTCAGCCCGCAGCCCGGATTCCTGCGCGAAGGCGAACAGGGTGCCCACCTGAATCCCGGTCGCACCCGCCGCCAGGGCGTCGCGCAGGGCCTCAGGGGTGCCGCAGCCACCCGCCAGCCAGAACGGCAGGCCCAGGGCGCGCATCGCGGGCAGGTCCACCTCGTCCCGCTCGCCGTACACGGGCTGCCCCCGATCATCCAGCGTCAGCGGGCCGCGCGGGGGCGCGTTGTGCCCACCGGCTGTCGGTCCCTCCACGATGAAGCCCTGCACCGGCCCGCTGGCCTTGCGCGCCAGCACCCCGGCCAGGACGTGCGAGGACACGATCGGGTAGAAGTCCGGGCGGGCCAGCAGTGCAGGCGGCAGGCCGAAGTCGGCCGGGTCGAAGGTCAGCGTCAGTCCTTCGCCGCCCTTCACGTCCACCCGCAGACTGGCGGGCCGCCCCGCCGCGAACGAGTCGAGAATGCCAGGGATGTCGCGGGGAATCCCGGCGCCCATGATCACGGTCCCCACCCCGGCCAGCATCGCGCCGTACAGCGCCGGGAGCGTGTGCAGTTGCAGTTTCGTCAGGAGGTTCAGGCCCACCGGGCGGTCGTGGCCCTCGCGGGCCAGCGTGACCTCGACGAACGCGCCCAGCAGCGTCATCTCCCAGGCGTCACGGGAGCGGTCGGCGGTGGGCAGGGGCAGGCGGGCGTACGCCTCGCCGGGCGCGCGGCCCTCCGGGCGGAAATACCGCTCCAGGCAGGCCTGCGCCAGCGCCGGGTTCGGGAAGGCTGCCAGTGCGCGGCGCACCGCGCCGCCCGGGTCGCCGTCCTGAAGGCGGCGCAGCAGCACCGTGTCGATCCCGGTGCCCGACACCACGCCCAGCCCGCCATTCAGGCAGACCGTGCGGGCCAGCCGCCAGTCGGACACGGCGATGCCCATCCCCCCCTGAATGACACGCGGCAATTCGCAGGTGCCGGGGCGGGTTTCAGTCTGATCGGTGGTGGTCGGCTGGTCGGTCATGCGCGGTCTCCCCGCCGCAGCGGCCCCGTGGGCCAGCCCGTCCGGCCCCTCCCCCGCTGCGGCACTCACGCCCCCAGCGTGCGCCCACCCGGCCTGCTCACCGGCGACCCTGGAACGCCGTGCAGGTTTGCACCGCGTCCCGACCTGACCGGCATACGGGCGGCCAGGACCTTCACAGGGCAGAGGGCCCAGGCCGTGACCCCTGGACCCTCCGATGCCTGGACGTTCCGGCCCGTTACGGCGCCTGTCCCAGCACGTCGTCGGCCTCGGTGGCCTCCAGCAGGTTTTCGAGGTGCGCGTCGTCGTTGAAGCCCAGCAGCATGCCGCTGCCCTCGCCCAGCAGGACGCGGGTGATGCTGGTGTTCGCGACGCTCAGGCGCGCCCAGGCGTTGGCGGGCACGCCGCCCAGCGCGAGGCCCACGGCGACGCGCACGACGCCGCCGTGCGTGAACACCAGCACGCGCTGCCCCGGGTGGCGTTCGCGCAGGGCGCCGAAGGCCGCGCCGCTGCGGGCGTACAGGTCCTCCATGCTCTCCCCGCCGGGGCGGCGGGTGCTCCAGGGTTCGGTGCTCAGGGCGCCCAGGTAGTCGGGGTAGCGTTCGCGGATCTCGCTGATGACCAGCCCGGACAGTTCGCCGACGTCGATCTCGCGCAGGCCGGGGTCGCGCTGCGCGGGAGGCGCGCCGGTGAGGCGTTCGGCGACGATCTCGGCGGTGCGGGCGGCGCGCGCGAGGTCGCTGGTGTACACCGCGTCGAAGTGCTGCCCGGTCAGGCGTTCGGCGAGGCTGGCCGCCTGGAGGATGCCGATGTGGCTGAGGGGCACGTCGGCCTGGCCCTGGTAGCGGCCGTCGGCGTTCCAGGTGCTCTCGCCGTGCCGGACCACCCAGAATTCGGTGGCGGTGGCGCGGTCGGGCGCGGCGAATCCGGTGGGGGCGAGTCGCTTCGTCAAACGGCTCCCGTGAACGTGACGCCCTGGCCTTCCACCATCTGCCCGATCACCCAGGGCTGCTCCCCGGCCGTCTTCAGGGCGTCCAGCGCGGCCTGCTCCTGCGCGGCGGGCAGGATGAACAGGAACCCGACGCCCATGTTCAGCGCGCGGAACGCCTCGTGCCGGGCGACCTGGGCGCGCTGCACGATCAGTTCGAAGACGGGCGGGACGGTCCAGCTGGCGGTGTCGATCTGCATGCCGATGCCCTGCGGGAACACGCGGGGCGGGTTATCGATCAGGCCGCCGCCGGTGATGTGCGCCATGCCGCGCACGTCGATCCCGGCACGTTCCAGAGCGTCGAAGGCGTGCAGGTACGCGCGGTGCGGCACCGGAAGAACCTGCGCGAGGGTCTGCCCGTTCAGGTCGTCACGCGCCTCGGTCCAGTCGAGGTCGTCCAGGGCCATGCGGGCCAGCGAGAAGCCGTTGGTGTGCAGGCCGCTGCTGGGCAGCGCGATGACGGTGTCCCCCGCCTGGATGCCGCTCCCGTTGATCAGTTTCGGGCGGTCCACGACACCCACGATGGTCCCCACGATGTCCAGTTCGCCGTCCACGTACACGCCGGGCATCTCGGCGGTCTCGCCGCCCAGCAGGGCCACACCCAGCGCCTCACAGGCCTGCGCGGCGCCGGTGACGACCTCGGCGACGCGTTCGGGCAGCAGTTTGCCCATGGCGACGTAATCCAGGAAGAACAGCGGGCGAGCGCCCTGCACCAGGATGTCGTTCACGCAGTGGTTGACGATGTCGCCGCCCAGCCCGGTGAAGATGCCGCTGCGCACCGCGACCTTCGTCTTGGTGCCCACGCCGTCGGTGCTGGCGACGAGCACGGGGTCGTCCATGTGCCCGAACGCGGCGCGGAACAGGCCGCCGAAACCGCCCAGGCCGCCCAGGACGTTGGGGGTGTGGGTGCGCGCCACAGCGCCTTTCATGAGTTCCACCGCGCGGTGTCCCGCGTCGATGCTGACGCCCGCCCGTTCGTATGCCGACGCCTGGGCGCCCTGGTCTTGCTTGGTCATGAGCCTCCTGCATCCACCGTGCGGTGGACTTCGGGCGTTCAGTTTACCCGAGTCCGCGCGCCGCGCGTCTGCGCCGGATCAGGGCGCGTCCAGCCGCGACGCCCGCCACGACCGCCGAGAGGATCACCATGCCCCACAGCAGCCGCTCGCCGCTCTCGGAGAGCCACACGACCAGCGCCGTGACGGGCAGCGCCCCGGCGGCGGTGGCGAGCATGAACGGCCGGAACTCCATGCGGGCCGCGCCCGCCACGAGATTCATCACGTCGGCGGACAGGATCGGCATGAGGCGGATCATCAGGACGCCCTGCGTGCCGTGCCGTTCGGTGAACTCGTGGACCTTCAGGCGAGTGCGTTCCCCGACCAGCGTGCGGATCAGCGCGTTGCCGAGCGCGCGGCCCAGCCAGTACCCGGCGGCGGCGCCCAGCAGGGTGCCCAGGTACACGATCAGGAATCCCTCGTAGGGGCCGTAGGCGCGGGCGGTCACGGCGGTCAGCACGAGCGCGGGCAGCACCGGCAGGACCGCCTGCAGGACGAACCCGGCGATCAGCGCCAGCGGGCCCGCCCAGCCCAGCCCGTCCACGAACGCGCGGGTGACGGCCGGGTCGCGGCTGGTCAGCGCGGCGAACGCCGTGGTCAGGAACGCCCGCACGTCCGGCAGCAGGCCCACCCCGATCAGCAGGGCCAGGGCGGCGCCCAGGATCAGCCAGCGCAGGGAACGGGGGGGTTGGCGGGCGGCGGTCATCGGGCCACAGTGTAGGGGCGGCGGGGGTGAGTTTCGCCCCGCGAAAGTTGGAGTGCGTTCACACTCGCGCGGGGCCCGCGAGGGGCACCTGAAGGCCGTCGTGCGCGAACGCCCACCCCGGCGGCAGGAGGTGGGTGCGGCGGACGTCCACGCCGTGCGACAGGTGCGTGAGGATCACCTGCCGCGCCGAGCGCGCCCACGGGAGGGCCAGCGCCTCGCGGACGTCGTACACGCTGCGGCCACTGTGCGGGACGTCGCCCTCGTCCTCGAAGGAGGTGCCCAGCGCCAGGAGGTCCAGCCACGCCAGCCATTCCTGCGCGGTGTCCTGCGGGACGTCGATGGCGTCGGTGATCACGGCGGCCCGCCAGTGTGGCGAGTCGAGGCGGATGGCGTGGCTCTCGCCGTTCGCGCCGTGCGGCACCTGGAAGAGACGTAGGGTCACGTTGCCGACCCTCACGCCCGCGTCCGGAATGGGCTGCACCGGGGACCCACCCCGGAAGGCGTACGGGAAGCGGTCGGCCAGGGCCGGGACGACCTCCGGCGGGGCGTAGATGCGGAGTTTTCCGCCCGCGTAGCGCACGTAGTCGAGCAGGTCGCCCAGGCCCAGGATGTGGTCGTTGTGCGCGTGCGTGACCAGCACCACGTCCGGCACCAGCGGGCCGGGCAGGCGGGCCAGCGCGGCGTGGGTGTCCGGTCCGGCGTCGAGCAGCGCGGTGCCCTCGCCGCCGCCGGGCAGGGGCACGCGCAGCAGCGTGGCGGTGCGGCCCCGGCGGTTCACGCCGTCCACGCGGGCCTCGTGGCAGACCGGGCAGTCGCACCAGAAGCGCGGCACACCCTTGCTGTCGCCGGTGCCCAGGAACGTCAGGGAGGCGTGGGGAGGAGCGGGGTTCACGCGCGCATCAGGTCGCGGGCGGCGCGGGTCAGGTCGCCGCTGCCCGCCAGACTGCTGCCGACCAGCACGGCATCCGCGATATCCCGCACGCTAGCGAGGTCCTGCGGGGTGCGGTAGCCGCTCTCGGCCACGAGCACGCCCCCGAACCCCGCGTCGCGGGCGCGGCGGATCAGGCGCGGACTGACCGCCAGGTCGATGTGCAGGGTGGTCAGGTCGCGGTTGTTCACGCCGATGATCGGCGCACCGGCCTCCAGCGCGATGTCCAGTTCGCGCTCGTCGTGCACCTCTACCAGGGCATCCAGGCCCAGGTGGTGCGCCATGTGCAGGTACTCGGCGGTGGCCTCGTGCAGCACGCTGACCATCAGCAGCGCCGCCGACGCGCCCCACTCGGCGGCCTCGCGCAGCATGGCGGGATGCACCACGAAGTCCTTGCGCAGCGCGGGAACCGCGACGCCGCTCACCACGTCCCGCAGGGCCTGCGCGGTCCCGTCGAAGTGGCGGGGTTCGGTCAGGACGCTGATCGCGCGCGCGCCTCCTGCCTCGTAGGCCCGCGCGGCCTCCAGCGGGTCCAGCGGCGCGATGGCGCCCTGGCTGGGGCTGGCGCGCTTGACCTCCGCGATCAAGGACAGGCCCGGCTGGCGCAGTGCGGTCTCGAAGCGGTGGGTGCGGGCGCGATCAGGGCCCAGGGCCGGGTCGGCGGCCGCGTAGTCGGCGGCGCGTTCGTGCACGATGCGGCCCAGCACGCCGGGCACACGGTCGAGGTGAAGCGTCACGGGGGCGGTGTCGTCACGGGCTGACATCCGCGTGAGCATAGCGCGGGGTTGGTGAAGTGGGACGCGGGCGTGTTAGCCTGCGGGTCTATGAGTCTCGCCCCCGGCAACGGCCCCGTTCAGATCACCGAGCAGCAGGTTCAGGCCCGCATTCAGGAAATCGCGGCGAAGATCCGCGAGGACTACCGGGGCACCGAGCCTCACCTGATCTGCGTCCTGAACGGCGCATTCATGTTCCACACCGACCTCGTGCGCGCGCTGGACATGCCCTGCACCATCGACTTCCTGCAGGCCAGCTCCTACGGGAACGCCAAGCAGAGCAGCGGCGAGGTGCGGATCGTCAAGGACCTGCAGTTCCCCATCAGCGACCGGCACGTGATCCTCGTGGAGGACATCGTGGACACCGGCATCACCATGAACTACCTGCTGCACTACCTTGAGGGCCGCGGGCCGAAGACGCTGAAGATCGCGGCGCTGCTCAGCAAGCCCAGCCGCCGCAAGGTCGAGATTCCCGTGGAGTACCTGGGCTTCACGATTCCCGACGCGTTCGTGTACGGGTACGGCCTGGACCGCGCGCAGTTCGACCGGAACCTGCCGTTCATCACCAGTCAGGAGTGACGCAGGACTGAGGGGGGGCGGGCCCTGCGGGTGCCCGCCCCCCTCCTGCTGTGTGCATGAAAAAGAGGCACCCCGCTTCCGGAGTGCCTGCCTACTGGAGAGGAGTGCTTACCAGCGGTCGTTGCGACGGGCGC
The DNA here is from genome assembly GCA_943327755.2 of Deinococcus hopiensis KR-140. Taxonomy (GTDB): domain Bacteria; phylum Deinococcota; class Deinococci; order Deinococcales; family Deinococcaceae; genus Deinococcus; species Deinococcus hopiensis_A. The sequence continues at coordinate 161,539 of CALPYF020000004.1, read as the reverse complement.
CGGCGCCACCGCCGTAATCGCTGACCGGAGCGGCCTTCGTCACGACGATGTTCTTGGCCTGGGGGCCCTTGCCCCGCTGGCCTTCTTCGATTTCGAATTCGACTTCGTCGCCTTCGTTCAGCTTCTTGAAGCCGCTGGCCTGGATCGCGCTGAAGTGCGCGAACACGTCAGGGCTGCCTTCGGTCTGAATGAAGCCGTAGCCTTTTTCCGCGTTGAACCATTTCACTTTGCCTACTGCCATAATGCACTCCTTAGTTTCCAGATGTAGGCGTGGGCGCACGGTGAAGACCCTGTGCGCCCACCCTCGTCAAGTCGTTGTGCGAACTCGGGAAACTATGGCCGCAGTGTAGATTCCGCCCAGAACGCCAAACGTGCGTCGAACTACATTTTAGGCCAGCTGGCGGAGTGCCTCTCGACCACGCCGACAGAGCACGGCTCCGCGCCGTCCTGCACGGCAGCATTGACCGGTCCATCACCCCCTCCACGGCACGCGATTCTGGACCCGGTTCAGACTGTTCGGCGGCACACCCCGTAGGGTCACGGGATGGACTGGACCGACACCCTGAGCCAGCTGCGCCTGATGACCGGCCCGCTCGTCGCTGCCCTGCTGACCGGCCTCATCGGCTGGGAACGGCAGGCCCACCGCGCCGGGGCTGGCCTGCGCACCCACATGCTGGTCGGTATCAGCGCCGCCGTGTTCGTCGTCCTGGCCGAGGCACTGATCCGGCAGTTCGGTTCGGACAATCCGGCGGTGCGCTTCGACCTGATCGGGCTGCTGGCCGCCGTGGTCAGCGGCGTGAGCTTCCTGGGCGCGGGCACGATCTTCTCCGGCGGGCAGGGCGGCCAGACCCGCGGCCTGACCACCGCCGCCAGCCTGCTGGCCAGTTCAGGCGTCGGCGTGGCCTGCGGACTGCACCTGTACGTGTTCGCGCTGGGCATCACTCTGCTGTTCCTGTTCGTCCTGCGGCCCCTGCACCGACTGGAGACCGGACGCCGCGACGGGGAAACCTGAGCGCCACGCGGCCCGTACCCGGCAGGGATGAGTCGTCTCCCCCACCCGGATTCAGGCTGGGCCGACTGCCCCCGCTGCCGTCACCGTCTGCTGCTCTGGCGGGCCTACTGCCCGTCGCGGGAACGGACCCGGATCGACTGGGACGAGTCGCGCTGGCTGGTCCCCGTTCCGCTGGTGGGCCTGGGCCTGACGCTACTCCTCGTGATGCAGGTGCCCCTGCTGCTGGGCGGGAGCCGTGGACGGGTGCTGGTCCTGACTGTCGGTGGCCTGGGGTTCCTGTGGGCGGCGGGCGTCGCGGCGTCACGGCACCGGTGGAGGCTGAACCGGCGCCGCGTGTTGATGGAGAACCTGAGACCTGACGACTGGGTGTGTACGTTGTGCCTGCACAGCGTGTCGGCTTGACCTGCGCGCCGCCTGCCTGAACAGGTGTGGGGAACAGAGGACCGGGGGGGCTGGTCAGATCGCCAGGATTGTATACAATATCCACAATGACCTCCTTCGAGCGCCCCACCCTGGTCCGCGACGGCGTGTACGAACACCTGCGCCGCGCCGTGCTGGACGGCGACCTCGCCCCCGGCGAACGCCTGGGCGAGGTGGAACTCGGCGCGCAGCTCGGCGTGTCCCGCACTCCCATCCGCGAGGCCCTGATGCGCCTCACGCAGGACGGCCTCCTGATCGCCGAAGCGAACAAGGGCGTGCGCGTCCGCACCCTGAGTGCCGCCGAGGCACGCGACACCTACGTCGTCCGCGAGGAACTCGACGGCCTGGCCGCCGCCCTCGCCGCGCAGCACCACACGCCCACCGACGCCGCAGCCCTGCGCGCCGCGCTGGATGACCTGCACGCCGCGCCCGGCAGCGACTACCGCGCCCAGACCCGCCTGGACCTCGCGTTCCACCGCGCCATCACGCACGCCGCGCACAACGCCGCCCTGAACGACCTGAACCGCGACCTCGAACAGCGCGTCGCGCTGATCAAGCACCAGACCCGCACGTACAACGCCCACCCGCAGACCGACGCGCAGCACGCCGCGCTGCTGGACGCCATTCTCGCCCGTGACCACGACGCCGCGCGGGACGCCGCACGCACGCACGTCCGCACCTTCGCCGCCCTCGTCCTGAACGACCTTCAACCCAGGAGCACCCCATGATCGACCAGATGTACCGCAAAGCCGTCTTGACCGTCGCCGGGCAGAAAGCCATCGAGAACGCCGTCCGTGCCCGGGGCTGGGGCATGGCCCAGCGTTTCGTCGCCGGGGAAACCCCCCAGACCGCCATCCAGGCCGTGCACGACCTGAAAAAAGACGGCATCATGGCGAACCTCGACCTGCTGGGCGAATTCATCGAGAGCCCCGCGCAGTGCACGCAGTTCGCCGACAACGTCATCACCATGCTGGACGCCGCGCATGCCGCCGGGATCACCCCCTACGTCAGCATCAAGCTCTCCAGCGTCGGCCAGGGCAAGACCGAAGGCGGTGAGGACCTGGGCCTCGCGAACGCCCGGCGCATCATCCGCCGCGCAAAGGAGTACGGCGGCTTCGTGTGCCTCGACATGGAAGACCACCCCCGCGTCGACCAGACCCTCGCGCAGTTCCGCACCCTGGTCGGCGAGTTCGGCGGGCAGCACGTCGGCACCGTCCTCCAGAGCTACCTCTACCGCACCGAGAAGGACCGCGCCAGCCTGGACGACCTGAACCCCAACCTCCGCATCGTGAAGGGCGCTTACCTGGAACCCGAAACGGTCGCGTACCCGCAGAAAGCCGACGTGGACGCCGCGTACCGCCGCCTCGTGTACGCCCACATGCAGGCCGGGAACTACGTGAACGTCGCCACGCACGACGAGAGCATCATCCACGACGTGCAGATGTACGCCCTGGCGCACGGCATCAGCAAGGACGCCTTCGAATTCCAGATGCTGTACGGCATCCGCCGCGACCTGCAACGCAACCTCGCCGCCGCCGGGTACCGCGTCCGCGCGTACATCCCCTACGGCCGCGACTGGTACCCCTACTTCAGCCGCCGCATCGCCGAAACGCCCCGCAACGCTATGTTCGTGCTGCGCGGCATGCTCAAAGGCTGAACGAACGTGATGAACCCTCTCGGGTACATCAACCTCTTCTGGCTGCACGAGGTTCTGAACTGGGCGATTCACGCCTCAGACGACTGGTACCGCCAGACCTGGCCCGAGAAGGTGGACTTCGAGATGGACAGCTACGTACTGGCCCCGTACACCGGCAATTCGCACAGCCTCCAGGCGTTTCTGGCCCATGGACTCAGACCCGTCTTCGACTCGCTGAACGACTTCCAGAAGGTTCTCGTCCTCGACTGCCTTGCCCTTCTACTCGCCAGAGACGAGTCTTCGCTTTGGGAGAAGGTCAACTTCTTCGACACCGTCATGAGCAACCGGATCGTACTGGCCGACGAGCCAGAGCCTCTGTTCAGAGCGTTCTTCGACGTTCTCAGCGCGGGAACGGAACCAGAACTCGCCACCTACCGGGACATTTCTGCTCTCGTATTCAACCCAGCCGACCACATACAGCTCTATCAATTCTGTTAAGGAGACCCACCATGATCAAAGTTCAGGAGTACCGCCCGCAGAGCTTCATCGATTTCACCAAAGAGGAAAACGTCACCGCGTATCAGGACGCCCTCAAGAAAGTCCGCGCCGAGCTGGTTGGGAAGCACTACCCGATGGTCATCAATGGCGAGCGGGTGGACACGGCGGAGAAGCTGACCAGCCTGAACCCCTGCGACACGACTGAAGTGGTGGGCACGACCGCGAAGGCGACCATTGAGGATGCCGAGCGTGCCCTGCAGGGCGCGTGGGCGGCGTTCGAGAGCTGGAAGAAGTGGGACATGGACGCCCGCGCGCGGGTGCTGTTGAAGGCGGCCGCGATCCTGAAGCGCCGCCGCCTGGAGGCGTGCGCGCTGATGAGCATCGAGGTCGGGAAGAACTACGCCGAGGCCGACGTGGAGGTGGCGGAGGCGATCGATTTCCTGGAGTACTACGCGCGCAGCGCCATGAAGTACTCGGGTTTCGGGAGCAGTGAGACGACGTGGTTCGAGGGCGAGGAGAACGGCCTGATGAGCATTCCGCTGGGCGTGGGCGTGAGCATCAGCCCGTGGAACTTCCCGTGCGCGATCTTCATCGGGATGGCGGCCGCGCCGATCGTGGTGGGGAACTGCGTCCTGGTGAAGCCCGCCGAGGACGCGGGGCTGATCGCGGGGTTCATGGTGGACATCATGCTGGAGGCCGGGCTGCCCGCCGGGGTGCTGCAGTTCCTGCCGGGTGTGGGCAAGGAGATCGGCGAGTACCTGACGACGCACGCGAAGACGCGCTTCATCACGTTCACGGGGAGCCGCGCGGTGGGCCTGCACATCAACGAGGTGGCGGCGAAGGTGCAGCCCGGCCAGAAGTGGATCAAGCGCGTGATCATGGAGCTGGGCGGCAAGGACGGCATGATCGTGGACGAGACCGCCGATCTGGACGTGGCGGTGACAGCGGCGGTGCAGGGCGCGTTCGGGTTCAACGGGCAGAAGTGCAGCGCCATGAGCCGCCTGATCGTGGTGGACAGCGTGTACGACGACGTGGTGAATGCCTTCGTGGAGCGCGCCGGGGCCCTGAAGGTCGGGACAGGCGAGGAGAACGCGAACGTCACGGCGGTCGTGAACCAGATGAGCTTCGACAAGATCAAGAGTTACCTGGAGATTGCCCCCAGTGAGGGCAAGGTGCTGCTGGGCGGCGCGGCGACCGGCGAGGCGAACGGGAAGCAGGGGTACTACGTGCAGCCGACCATCGTGGGCGACGTGAAGCGCGAGTCGCGTCTGGCGCAGGAGGAGATCTTCGGGCCGGTCGTGTCGGTCATCCGCGCGCGGGACTGGCAGGACGCGCTGGACATCGCGAACAGCACCGAGTACGGCCTGACGGGCGGCGTATGCAGCGCCAGCCGGGAGCGGCTGGAGCAGGCCCGCGCGGAGTTCGAGGTGGGCAACCTGTACTTCAACCGCAAGATCACGGGCGCGATCGTGGGCGTGCAGCCGTTCGGCGGGTACAACATGAGCGGCACGGACAGCAAGGCGGGCGGCCCGGACTACCTGGCGAACTTCATGCAGCTCAAGACCGTGACTGAGCGCTGGTAAGCCAGCACCGATCACCCGAATGGGGGGCATCCGGCTGCGGCTGGGTGCCCCTTTCCAGTGCAGAGGACTACGTCGCACTTGAGACACACGATCTTCAGAACGCTCAGGTCATTTTCATTCGGAAAACTAACCATCCAAATAATTATCAAGTGAAACTTCTTGATCGTGAACTGATTGAAGAATGAGAATTACTACTGTACGCCAGAACCAGCAGGCAGAGTGCCTCAAATGTCGCACCGGACACCGCCCGAAGCGGCGTAAACGACCTGCCACACGACAAATGTCAAGTGTTCTGAACCGGCTTCAGAGCAACCTAGACATGCGGTTCATTGTGATCCCACTGCGCACTAACATCCCCCTCAACTTCAACACACCGAGCGACGCTCACTGCCCGCCCTGACGCAGCCCCCGGCCGCGCCAGACCACCGTTCTCACCCGCGTTCGGCTGCGAGCCGGAAGCCCGCCTTCCGCCGCACACTGGAGATCCCATGAAGCACACCCGTTCCATCCTGGCCGCCACCCTCGCCCTGAGCCTCGCCGCCTGCAGCCAGCAGACGGCCACCCCGGTCGCCACCGCCCCCGAGGCGAGCGCACCCGCCGCTGCGGACGCCATTCCCGGCGCGTACCTGGTGGGCTTCAAGCAGGGCAACCTCAGCAGCCAGAGTGTGACGGAACAGGCCGCCGTGCAGGCCCAGGCCATCGCCGCCGCGGGCGGGATCATGACCAGCCAGTGGGTGGACATCAGCGCCGCCGCCGTGAAACTCGACGCCGCCGCGCTGGCCAAGCTGAAGGCCAACCCCAGCGTCGAGTACGTCGAACCCGACTACGTGCGTCACGCCATGGGCTTCAAGAGTGGCGTCAAGGACAGCGCCGCCAAGGCCAGCCTGGGCAGCCAGAACCTCAGCGCGCAGGCCCTGTACGCCCCCAGCGGCGAGTTCACCTGGGGTGACAACGCCCTGCGCGTCCAGAACCTCCGCGTCAGCGGGTACACCGGCACCGGCGTCGCCGTGTGCGTCGGCGACACCGGCATCGACGGCAACCACCCCGAATTCCAGCGCAAACTCAAGGGCTTCAAGAACTTCGTCACCACCGAAGCCAACCGCAACGACCCCTACGCCCTGAACGACCTGTCCCACCACGGCACGCACGTGTCCGGCACGATCTTCGCGCAGCTCGGCGCGGGCACCGGCGCGGCCGGCCTGCAGAACGGCATGGACGCCAACGGCGTCGTGGGCGTGGCAACGGGCGTGAACCTGTACATGGCCCGTGTGCTGGGCGACACCGGCTCGGGCAGCAGCAGCGGCATCATCAACGGCGTGAACTGGTGCGCCGCGCAGCTCAAGAGCCAGGGCGGCACCGAGAACAAGGTCGTCATCAGCCTCTCCCTGGGCGGCGGCAGCAAGAGCCAGACCGAGCAGCGCGCCTACACCAGCGTCTGGAGCAAAGGCGCCATGACCATCGCCGCGACCGGCAACGACGGCGCCGCCGTCTCCTACCCCGCCGCGTACACCGAAGTGGTCGGCATCGGCGCCGTGGACAGCAACCTCGCCAAGGCGGACTTCAGCAACTTCGGCACGCAGGTCGATCTGGTCGGCCCCGGCGTGGACGTGATCAGCAGCGTGCCGCTGGGCCAGGGCACCCGCGCCAGCGCCTCCGGCGGCGGCGTGACCTTCACCCAGGTACAGGCCGCCGACCTGACCGGCAAGGGCAGCTTCACCGGCACCATCGTCAAGGCCGGGGACGGCACCGGCACCGCCGGCGCGAACGAATTCTGCGGCACCACGACCCGCAACAGCGCCCTGGCCGGGAACATCGCCCTGATCGCCCGCGGCACCTGCTCCTTCGAGGAGAAGACCGCCAACGCCGTCGCCAGCGGCGCCAAGGCCGTCATGATCTACAACAACGCCGCGGGTGCCCTGGGCATGACCCTCACCAACAGCTACGCCGTGCCCGTCGTCGGCATCCTCCAGGCGGACGGCCAGGCCCTGCTGACCAAGCTGCCCACCACCGGCACCGCCGCCGTCACCAGCGCCGACTACGAGTCCTACAACGGCACCAGCATGGCCACCCCCCACGTCAGCGCCGCCGCCGCGGTCGTCTGGGCCGCCAAGCCCACCCTGACGAACACCCAGCTGCTCAGCCTGCTGACCAGCACCGCCAAGGACCTGGGCACTGCCGGGAAGGACAACAACTTCGGGTACGGTCTGGTCGACCCCCTGAAGGCCATCACCGGCCAGTAACCCACCCGCGCACCCGGCACCCCTTCCACACGGAGGGGGTGCTGTTCGTTAGCCTGAGCCCATGCGCCGCGCGGCCCTCCTGCTTCCCCTGCTGCTGTCCGGCACTCCAGATGCCGCGCCCGCGCACCTGTTCCTGCCGGGCACCCTGAGCGTCACGCAGCCCCGCGTCACCCTGCGCGTGAAGGGCCTGGAATCGCCGGGCCGCTCACTCACGACCGGGCTGTGTCAGGTGCGCTACACCGTCTTCGACCGGCAGGGCCGCGCCCTCCTCGGGTACCCGAATCGCGGGACCCTTTGCGCTGAGGTGGGTCTGGGCGTGAACACCGCGCGGGGCGCGTGGGGGGCGTTCACCCTCGACCTCTCCTCCGTCCGCGCCGCGCGGCTGCCCGCCGGGACGTACCTCATGACGGCTCACATTCAGGCCCGGGACGGCGGCACGCGGGTGACCCTCGTGTCGAATACCGCGGCGCTGCGGGTGCCCTGACATGAGGGATCTTCAGGACGCGATTGCCGGACTGTACTCAGCGTTCGGCATGGTACCCAGGCCGACGAGCCTCCAGCATGAACCGTATGAACTTCAGCCGGGCGAGGTCACTGCGCTCCTGGGGCAGCCACTGCGTGACCTGTCACCGGGGCTCATGCGCTCGTACCTGTGCGACGCGCTGTACACGGTGGGCACCTGGGACGACTTCCGGTACTTCCTGCCGCGCCTGCTGGAACTGCTCGTGACCGATGAAATCGAACTTGATCCCATCGCCTACCGGCTGGCCTACGCCCGCGAGCAGGGACACCACCTGCCCGGGATGCAGGAGGCCGCGCTGGGAAGCTTCTTCCTAGCGTACTGGGACGACCTGCTCTGGCACGTCCCGTGGTACGCCGATCTGGCGCTGGGGTGGGGTCTGATGGAGCAGGTGGGCCTGACCCGCTCGGCGTTGCTGGCCCGCTGGTGGGCTCATCCGAACCGCGCGGTCGTGCTGGCAGAGGTGCTGCTCCTGAACGGCACGCCACCGCATGAATGGCCGCGCGCCGCGCTGCGGGACTGGCTGGAAGCAGCTTTCTTCACTGCCCCTGACGCGGAGGATGAGCGGTTCTACAGTGACGCCCTGCTGATTCTGGAGCATCTGCCGGAGCCCCCAGTTCCCTGACCTCTACCAGCCCGCCTCTTGCAGCAACCGGTCGACGATCTGCACGCCGCCCAGGATGGCGGGGAGGCCGCCGCCGGGGTGGACGCCGGTGCCGACCTGCCACAGGCCGTCGCTCAGGCGGTACGGCTGGGGGTGCAGTGGCCCGCCGCGCCACGCGGGGAGGCCCGGGCCGTACAGGGCGCCGCCCGGGTGTCCGCCCCGCGCGTAGTGGTCGGGGGCGAGCGTGGCGACGTCCAGCGCGCCTTGCAGCAGGCCGGGGGTCTCCAGGGTCTCCTCGGTCCGCCGGAGTTGCGCCTGCACCCAGGGGTGACCCAGGGTGAGGTTCTCGCCGGTGGCGGGCGTGGCGAGCAGGATGCTCAGCTGCCGCCCCTGTGCGTGCACCAGGGTGAGGGTGTCCGGGGGCAGCGCGCCGCGCCGGACGTGCGCGTGGAACGCCGCGAAGCTGGTGGGCGGCAGGACGCTGGTGGCGGGCAGTGGCGCGGGCTGGGGCAGGACGGCGTACACGCCGACGCCGCTGACGGTGCGCCGCGCGACGGGTGAGGGGGTGGGGCGGCACCGCAGTGCGGCCAGCCGGTGCGGGTCGAGGGCACTGACGATCAGGTCGTGCCGCGCCGCCTCGCCACCCGCGAGGGTGAGGGTCTGCCCGTCCAGTCGCGTGACCGGGCTGTGCTCCCGGATCTGCACGCCGCGCGCCTGCCCGAAGGCCAGCAGGGCGTCCAGCAGCGCTCCCATGCCGTCCGCCGGGCGGGAGACGTCCGCGCCGACCAGCGCGGGAATCAGCGCGTACAGCGTCGGCGCCACTCCGGGGGGCAGTCCGGCGTTCAGGGCGTGCGTGGCCAGGGCGTGGGTCAGCGCGGGCGGGAGCTTCTGCGCGGCCAGCCAGCCCTGCGCGGTCAGGTGCGGGCCCTGCACGCCCAGCAGCGCGGCGGCCGCCTGCCGGAACAGCGGGTCGCGCAGGCGCGGCGGGGTGGTCAGCAGCACGCCCAGGAACGGGGTAAGCGGCGCGGCGACCCGCAGGTACCGCTGCCAGTGCAGGTGCAGCGGATGGCCGGGCGGCACCGGGAGCGGCACCGGGCCGTGGGGGGTGTGGTGCACGCCCAGTCCGCCGGGCAGCGGGCGCAGGTGCAGGGGGTCGGGTTCGTTCAGGCCGCGCAGGTACGCGCGCCACACCTGCGGGAACGTGAACAAGCTGGGGCCGGTGTCCACGCTCTCGCCCGCCAGGGTCAGGCGGCGCAGCTTCCCGCCCGCCTGATCGCGGTCGTACACGGTGACCGAGTGCCCCCGGTGCGCGAGGCGGGCGGCGAGGGCCAGTCCGGCGATCCCGCCTCCCAGGATGCCGACGGTGCGAGTGCGGACGCTGCGGGTCACGTCAGAATCCGGTCCACTGGCCGCGCGCCAGCAGGGCCACGAGTTGCACCCCGGCGACCGCGCCGACGATCCAGGGGGTGACGATGCTCAGGGGGTACAGGCGCGCGGCCTGTTCGGGGGTGGGGCGCAGCAGGAGGCGCAGGGCCATGCCGCCGCAGGTGAGGAGCAGCGCCAGCGCGGTCAGTCTCGACGCGGGCAGCAGCAGCGCCGAGGCGAGGACGAACCACGTCAGTGCGTAGGCGGCCGTGCCGCGCGCGCCCAGGGTGGTGGCGACCGTGCGGGTTCCGGCGGCGCAGTCGGCGGGGATGTCCTGCGCGGCGTCGAAGGCGTGTTTGCCGACCGAGTAGCTCATGAGGGCCAGCAGCGGCCACCACGGGACGGGCGTGCCCAGGGCCAGGGCGGGCAGCGCGAGCGGCAGGGCGTACGCGACGTTGCTCAGGCCGTCGAGGAACGGGCGGGCTTTCAGGCGCAGCGGAGGGAGGCTGTACGCGGCGAACAGCAGCGCGGACGTCAGCAGCAACAGCGTGGCGGGGGGTGGCAGCAGGACGCTCAGGGCGGCCAGCGCGGGGAGGTTCCACCACAGCGTGGCGCGCAGCAGCGGCGCGGCCTCCTGCGTCTGCAACCGGGCGCCCTGCCAGCCGCCCTTGCGGGAGGAGCGGGCGTCCTCCTCCTGGTCCCACAGGTCGTTCAGGCCGTAGATCAGGAGGTTGAACGGCAGGGTCAGGTACGCCAGCAGCGCCAGCACCCCGGCGTCCAGGGTGTACAGACGGCCCGTGAGCCACACCCCGGTCACCAGGGTGCCCACGGTGTTCACCCACAGCGCCGGGCGAGACACGACCAGGGCGCGCCGCAGCGGGAAGCGGGCGGGCGTCAGGGTGGGGGCGGCGCGGTCGGTCGGCATGACGGCAACCTCCGCAGCATAGCGGCTGGGGGCGGTGGGCAGATACCCCGGCGTTTGGCCGGAATCGTTACGTTCCTGTGGTCACGTGGCACTCAGAATAGGGTTTGATGAACCTTCCCGCCGGGCGGTCACAGACCGCCATGTTCACCGCCTCCGAGGTCGAGGCGCAGACCGGTGTGCCCGCCACGACCCTGCGGCAGTGGGAGCGCCGCTACGGCTTCCCGCGCCCCGAACGCAGCGCGAACGGGTACCGGCTGTACTCCCCGCACGACGTCGCCGCCATTCAGCGCATGCAGGCGCACCTGAACGCCGGGGTGCCCGCCAGCCGCGCCGCCGAACTCACGCAGCGGGACCTCGACGCCGTGCCCGACGAGCCCGAAGCCCGGGACGCCGCCGAGTGGTCGCGGCAGCTCACGCAGGCCCTGATCGGGTCGGACATGGATCAGGCGGGCGCCGTGCTGGGGCAGGTACACTCGCAGCTGCCCGTCGAGGACGTCCTGACGCACGTGATCTCCCCCACCCTGGCCGACATCGGGGCGCGCTGGGAGCGGGGCGAGATCACGGTCGCGCACGAGCATCAGGCCAGCGCGTTCCTGCGGGCGCGCCTGTCGCACCTGATGGACGTGGCGGGCGTGCAGGAGGGCTTCGGGCCGCTCGTGGTGGCCGCCTGCGCGCCCGGCGAGGAACACGAGCTGGGCCTGATGATGCTGACCCTGGCGCTGCGGCGCCGGGGCGTGCGGGTCGCGTACCTGGGCGCGAACGTGCCGCTGGGCGACCTGGCGGTGTTCACGCGGCAGCAGGGCGCTCGCGCGGTGCTGCTGGCCCTGAACGGCGACTGGGCGCTCGGGCCGACCCGCGCGCACCTGCGTGACCTGGACGGGCTGGGCGTGCCGCTGTTCGTGGGCGGCGCGCTGGCCAACGCCCACCCGGAACTGGCCGAGGAGTTCGGCGGCGTGTACGCCGGGCCGGACGCCCCGCGCGCCGCGCAGCTGATCGCCGCGCACCTGCACCGCCCCCAGGGAGGCACCTCATGAAGATCTTGGTCACCGGAGCCAGCGGCTTCGTCGGGAAAGCAGTCGTGAAACAACTCGTGCAGGATGGCCATGACGTCTGGGCCGGGAGCCGCCGGGGCGAGGCGGTGGGCGGCGCGCGCGGCGTGAAACTGGACGTGACCGACCCGGGCAGCGTGCAGCGCGCCGCCGGTCAGGCCGACCCGGACGTCGTCGTGCATCTGGTGGGCATCATCGCGGAAGCCGGGGATCAGACCTTCGAGCGGGTGCATGTCGAGGGCGCCCGCAACGTCCTGGCCGCCACGCCGCGCGGCGCGCGCTACGTGCACATGAGTGCCCTGGGCGCCCGCGAGGACAGCGGCAGCCGGTACTCCAGCAGCAAGGCGCGCGCCGAGGCGCTCGTGCGGGCCAGCGGGCTGGACTGGACGATCTTCCAGCCCAGCCTGATCTTCGGCGTCGGGGACGACTTCTTCGGGCGGGTCCTGCGGGAACTCGTGTCCACGGCGCCGGTCGTGCCGCAGATCGGGGACGGGTCGTTCCCGTTCCGGCCGGTCAGCGTGCAAGACGTCGCGCAGGCCTTCGCGCGCGCCGCCGGCAGCCGCAGCGGCCTGCACGGCACGTTCGCCCTGACCGGCCCGGAGGAATTCACGTTCCGGCAGCTGCTGGACCTGGAACTCGGGGCGCTCGGGAAACGCAAACCCATCGTGCCGGTGCCGCTCCCGCTGATGAACCTCGCCGTGCCGCTGATGCAGGTGCTGCCCAAACCTCCCATCACCCGCGACCAGTACGCGATGCTCAAGGAGGGCAACACCGCGCCGAACGAACCGGCCCGCAGCACCTTCGACCTGCCAATGCTGCGCCTGCAGGATCACCTGCCGCAGATCGTGCAGGCCGCCCTGAAGAAGTAAATCTGCGACGCCCCGTGACCCCCGCCGCTCAGCCCGGCGGGGGTCGCCCTTCACCGGGGATCAGCTCAGGGTGCGGGGCAGGTCCTGCAGGGCGATGACGTCCAGGGTGGGGGTGCCCTGCCGGAACGCGGCGAGGTACCCGCTGACGGTGCCGCCCGCCCGCTCGACCAGCCGGGCGAGGGCCTGGGCGGTGCCGCCACTGGCGACGACGTCCTGCACGATGGTCACGCGCCTGCCCTTCAGGCGCTCGGCGTGCGGGCCGTCCAGCCAGAGGGTCTCGGCGACGCCCAGGGTCATGCTGGGCACGTCCTGAATGAGGGGCTGCTGCATGTACGTGCGGCGTTTCTTGCGGGCGCACACGTACGGCAGGCCCGAGCGGTCGCTGAGTTCGTGCGTGAGCGGCAGGGCGTTCGTGACGACGGTCAGGAGCACCTCGGTCCCTGCCGGGATCAGGGCGACCATCTCCTGCGCGACGGCCTTGGTGAACTCGCTGTCCCCGATGAATTCCACCAGGGGCACGCGGCCCATGCCGCCCGCGCGGACGGTGGGGAGGGTGCGGCTCACGTCGCCGATGGTGACGGTCAGTTCCTGCGGGGCTGTGGTCATGGCTCAGGCTAACGCACGTTCGTCAGGCGCGGTGCGCGGATGGACCAGCCGGGCTGGACGCCCCAGGCGCCAGATGAGCAGACCCCCTCCGCGCGGGAGGGGGCCAGGAGAGGGGCGGTTACTTGAAGAGGGGCAGGTGGCCCAGCGCGGTCACCTCAGGGCGCTCCTGCCCTTCGGTGAACACGGCGACGACCGCCGCGACCTCCCCGCCGACTTCCTCGATGATCTGGCGGATGGAGTGCAGGGTGCCGCCGCTGGAGACCACGTCGTCCACGATGGCGACCTTGCGGCCCCTGATCTTCTGCACGTCGAAGCCGTCGAGGACCAGCAGCTGGGGCTTGCCGGTGGTGATGCTGACGACCTCGCGGGCGACGGGGTCGACCATGTAGGGCTTCTGGGTCTTGCGGATGACGATGTACGGCTTGCCGCTTTCCCGGCTGATGACGTGCGCGAGGCTCAGCGCCTTGACCTCGGGCGTGACGAGCACGTCGATGTCGGCGGGGAGTTTCTGCGCAAGTTCGCGTCCGGCTTCCTCGGTGACGTCGGTGTCGCCCAGCATGTTGAACAGGGCGACCTTGACATCCGGGGAGACCGGCACGATGGGCAGGTCGCGGGTCACGCGACCGATCTGAACCTTGAACGTGTCCACTTGACGCAGTGTAACGCGCGGCGGCATGGGCAGGGTGACCTGGCCCCTGTCCGTACAGTAGGGGGGTGAAGACAGGGTGGCGGGGCGGGGTGGTGGCAGGGGTACTGGCGGCACTGCTGGGTGCGGGGCAGGCGGGCGCGGTTGCGGCGGAGCCATTCGGGATCGAGGTGCGGTTCCTGGGGGCGCCGCTGGGGGCCGCGCCGCGTTCGGCGGTGAACGAGGCGGCGCGGCGGGTGTCGGCGCTGATCGCGTCGCCGTTCGAACCGGTGCGGGTGGACGTCCCGGCGGGCGAGTGCGACCGGGGGCTGCCCGCGCTGCGGGGCCGCCTGACGCGGCTGGTGGTGTTCGTCCGCGTGAAGCGGCTGGATGACGACCTGTACGCGACCGGGATGCCCTGCGACCTGCATGACGGGTCGTTCCTACCGATCTACGGCGTGGTGGACCTGAACAGCTCGGGGCTGTCGGACCTGCCGCGCACGGACGTGCTGGACACGATGATCCATGAGTTCCTGCATGTGCTGGGCGTGGGGACGCTGTGGGAGCGGGACGCGCGGGTGTCGGTGAGTGGCGAGCAGGATGACCAGGTGTTCCTGAAACGGCAGGGCAAGACCACGCTGTACGTGGCGCCCCGGGCCGTGGCGGCGTTCCGGGCGCTGGGCGGCCGGGGCGCGGGCATTCCCCTGGATCCGGACCTGGGGCACTGGGCGGGCGGGGCGGTGTGTTCGGAGGTGCTGTCCGGTTCGTCCGGGGAGTACACGGGGCGGCTGAATCCGGTGAGTCCGCTGACGCTGGGCGCCCTGGAGGACCTGGGGTACCGGGTACAGGCGGGCAGGGCCGCCCCGTTCCGGCTGCCGGTGGGGGCCTGCCCGGTGCAGGCGGACCCGCCCGCCGTGCCTGCCGGGGGCTTCGCGAGTTGCGCGGCGGCGCGGGCGGCGGGAGCAGCGCTGCCGCTGCGGCGGGGGCAGCCGGGCTACCGGCCGGGCCTGGACGGGGACGGGGACGGACTGGCCTGCGAGCGTTGACGGGTCGTGTGTGGGCTGTCCGGACAGGTGTGGGGAGCTGTCTGGATAGTTGACTTGTTTTGTCGCCCATAAAGGTTTACCTTTTTTGTCAATGATTGCCTCCGCCCCCACCCGTCAGCCCGCGCGCACGGACCTGAGTGCGCTGAAGTTCAATCAGGTCACGGTGGTGTTCGTGACCCTGCTGGCCGTGATCCTGACCGTCCCGGCCCTGACGCTGGTGCTGGGCGCGGCCATGCTGATCGGGGCCGTCGCGCCCGACCTCTCCCCCATGCGCGCCGCGTACCGTCTGCTAGGCCCTGCGTTGGGCCTGAAGCCCGAGGTCGTCGAGGAGGACCCCCGCGCGCACCACTTCGCGCAGGGCGTGGGCGGCAGCTTCCTGCTGGCCTCCGCGAGCTTTACACTGGCGGGTCTCCCCATCGCCGGGGCGGTGCTGGGCGTGATCGTGATCGCCCTGGCCGTTCTGAACCTCTCCCAGAAGATCTGCGTGGGCTGCGTGATGTACTTCCAGTACCGCCGCCTCCGTTACCAGCTCCTCAAGCGCTAAGGACCCATCATGAGTGACATTGAAGCCCTGAAGAAAGCCGTACCGCCCTTCCAGATTTTCGACCTGATCCCCCAGTACGCCGAGCAGGGATTCATCGACCCCGAGCGGATCGACCTGCTCAAGTGGGCCGGGGTGTACCCGCAGCGCCCGCAGGAGGACGGCTTCCTGATGATGCGCGTGCGCGTCCCCGCCGCCGAGTTCTCCAGCGCGACCATGCGCGAGGTGGCGAACATCGCCGAGGAGTACGGCCGGGGCTTCCTGGACGTCACGGACCGGCAGGCGTTCCAGTTCCACTGGCTGACGATTCAGGACATCCCCCGCATCTTCGAGCGGCTGGAACCGCTGGGCCTGCACCCCAAGGGCGCGTGCGGCGACACCGTGCGCGCCGTGATCGCCAGCCCCCTGGCGGGCCTGGACGCCCGCGAGATCATCGACGTGCGCCCCCTGGCCCACGCCATGGAAGGCACCCTGACCGGCAACCCGGACTTCCAGGACCTGCCGCGCAAGTTCAAGATGAGCATCACGGCGGTGCCGGAGCTGGAAGGCATCCACATGATCAACGACATCGGCTTCCTCGCGCACCGCGTGAACGGTGAGGTCGGCTTCGACGTGTGGGTGGGCGGCGGCCTGGGCGCCGTGGCGCACCTGTCCAGGCGCCTGGGCGTGTTCATCCGCCCCGAGGAGGTCGTGGAGGTCGGGCAGGCCATCACCGCCGCGTACCGCGACCACGGCTACCGTCAGAACCGCAAGAAGAGCCGCCTGAAGTTCCTGATCAAGGACCTGGGCGTCGAGAAGTTCCGCGAGATCGTCGAGAACGACTACCTGGGCCGCAAGCTCACGGACGGCCCGGCCGCGCCGGTCGCCCGTTTCGGCGGGAACGACGTGCTGGGCGTGAACCCGCAGGCGGACGGCCTGAACTACGTGGTCGTGGCGACCACCGTGGGCCGCATCGACCCCACCAAGGCCCGCGTCCTGGCCGATCTGGCCGACCGTTACGGCAAGGGCGTGCTGCGCACCACCGCGTTCCAGAACATGGTGATCCCCCACGTCGCCACCGAGGACGTCGAGGCCCTGAGTGCCGAACTGGCCGCGATCAACCTCGCGCCGAAGGCGACCATCCGGGGCACGACCATCGCCTGCACCGGCAACCAGTTCTGCCGCCTCGCGCTGACCGAAACGAAGGCCCGCACCGCCGCACTGGTCGATCACCTCGAACCGCTGACGCTGGCGATGGACGTGCCGTTCACGATCAACCTGACCGGGTGCAGCAACGCCTGCACGCGCTATCAGGTGGCCGACCTGGGCTTCATGGGCGCCAACAAGACCGACAAGGACGGCACCGTGCACGAGGTGTACAACGTGCACCTGGCCGGGAGCATCGGGCAGGCGCAGCGCACCGGCACCAAGCTGAAGGGCGCGGTGCCCGCCGAGCAGCTGAACGCGTACGCGGCAGCGGTCCTGACGGACTTCCAGGCGAACAAGCACGCCGGGGAGAGCTTCGTGGAGTACGCCGACCGCGTGGGCGCCGACCAGTTCACGCCGGACGCCGTGCTGGGCGGGCGTGAGGCGGTGACGGCGTGACCGCCGTGGCCGAGCAGCAGGCTGTCGGGACGGGCCGCGTGGTGTGGCTGACCGGCCTGAGCGGCGCGGGCAAGAGCACCCTGGCGAGCGCCCTGCACGCGGAACTCCTGGCGCGCGGCGTGGCCGTCGAGCTGCTCGACGGCGACGCGGTACGCGAGAACCTCAGCAAGGGCCTGGGCTTCTCGAAGGCCGACCGGGACACGAACGTGCGCCGCATCGGCTTCGTGGCGGGCCTGCTCGCCAGACACGGCGTGACGGTGCTCGTCAGCGCGATCAGCCCCTACGCCGACACCCGCCGCGAGGTGCTGTCCGGCCTGCCGAACGCGTTGGAGGTCTTCGTGGACGCCCCGCTGGACGTCGTGACGGCGCGGGACGTGAAGGGCCTGTACCTGAAGGCCATCGCCGGGGAGATCCCGCACTTCACCGGGGTCAGCGACCCCTACGAGGCGCCCGAGAGCCCGGACCTGCACCTGCGTACCGACCGCATCAGCGTCGAGGACGGCGTGCGGCAGCTGCTGGAGAAACTGGGCGTATGACCATCACCTCGCCCCGACCCGACTTCACGCCGGACAGCGATCCGCTGGACGTGATCCGCTGGACGCTGGAGGCGCACCCGGATGTCCTGATGCCCAGCGCGTTCAACCTGAACGGCGTGGTGCTGCTCGATCTGGCCGTGAAGGCCGGGTACCGGGGCGAGGTGGTGTTCGTGGACACCGGGTACCACTTCCCCGAGACGCTGGCGACCCGTGACCGGCTGGCCGCCCGCTACCCGGAACTGACGTTCGTGACCCTGAACGACGGCGCGAGTCCCGAGGACGGGCAGACCGACCCGGCGCTGTACGCGGCTGACCCCGACGCCTGCTGCGCGGTGCGGAAGGTCGCGCCCCTCCAGGCGTACCTGCGCCAGAAGGCCCCGTCGGCGCTGCTGAACGCCCGCAGCCGCGATCAGGCGAGCACCCGCGCGGATATCCCGTTCGTCGAGGACGGCGCGCGCGTGAAGGTGAACCCGCTGGCCCACTGGACGCGCGAGAGGCTGGAAACCTACGCGCGCGAGCAGGACCTGCCGGTGAACCCGCTGTACTGGGACGGGTTCCTGAGCGTGGGCTGCTGGACCTGCACGCGCGCCGTGCGCCCCGGCGAGGACGCCCGCGCGGGCCGCTGGGCCGGAAAGGGCAAGACCGAGTGCGGCCTGTGGGCCGGGGAGAACAGGCTGTGACGCGCCGCTGTTGACCTTGCCCGTCACACCTGCCGCCGCCCGAGTTCCGAGCGGCTTTTCCTGCCCCGAATAGTTGAGTCTTTTCATCAAGAGGTCCGACCCATGACGATCCTGCTCCCCACCACCTCCACCCTCCCCAGCCCCCTCGGCGGCACCCTGGTCAACGGCGTGCGCCGCGCCGGACACGACTTCGACCCGGCGGAACTCGCCTCGCTGCCCCGCCTGAGCATCAGCGAGCGCACCCTGGCCGACCTGGAGATGCTCGCCACCGGCGCGTACTCCCCCCTGACCGGCTTCGTGGGGGAAGCGGACTATCTCTCGGTCATCGAGCGGCTGCGACTCGCGGACGGCACGCCCTGGAGCATCCCGATCACGCTGCCCGTGAGCGCCGAGCACGCCAGTCTGCGCGGCCGCGTGGTCCTGAGCTTCGAGGGTCAGGACGTCGGCTGGGTGGACGTGCAGGAGGCGTTTGCGGCCCGCAAGGCCTGGGAGGCGCGCGAGGTGTACCGCACCGAGGACGAGACGCACCCCGGCGTGGCCGCGCTGTACGCGCAGGGTGACTTCAACCTGGCCGGACCGGTCGCGCTGTTCGAGGTGCCCCGCGGGCACTTCCCCCGCCACCACCGCACGCCCGCCGAGGCGCGCGAGGTGATCGAGGCGCGTGGCTGGCGCTCCACGGTGGCGTTCCAGACCCGCAACCCCATCCACCGCGCGCACGAGTACCTGCAGAAGGTCGCGCTGGAACTCGTGGACGGGCTGCTGCTGCACCCGCTGGTGGGCACCACCAAGGGCGACGACGTGCCCGCCGCGACCCGCGTGCAGGCCTACGAGGTGCTGCTGGAGGGCTACTACCCGCAGGCCCGCACGCTGCTCAGCGTGTACCCGGCCGCCATGCGCTACGCCGGGCCGCGCGAGGCGATCCTGCACGCCCTGTCCCGGCGCAACTACGGCGTGACGCACTTCATCGTGGGCCGCGACCACGCGGGCGTCGGCAGCTACTACGGCACGTACGACGCGCAGGAGATCTTCAGCGCGTACACGCCCGAGGAACTGGGCGTGCAGATCCTGAAGTTCGAGCACACCTTCTACTGCAACTCCTGCGGACAGCTCGTCAGCCCCCGCACCTGCCCGCACGACGGCTCGCACCACCTCGTGCTGAGCGGCACGAAGGTCCGCGAGAAGCTGCGCGCCGGGGAGAACCTGCCCGCCGAATTCACCCGGCCCGAGGTGGCCGAAGTGCTCCGCGCCGCGTACGCCGACCAGGCGTGAACCCCGAGCTGAAGGAAACCTGAAGAGACGGTGGGTGCCGTCACACGCGCGCGCCCGCCGTCCCGCTTGAAATGCAGCATCCCACCCCGGAGGGCCCCATGACCCGACTCACCCTACCCACCCTGCTGACGCTGACCCTGCTGACCACCGCCGCCGCCCAGGACGCCCAGACCGTGCGCCTGGGCTTCTTCCCCAACCTCACGCACGCGCCTGCCCTGGTGGGCCTGGAGCGTGGCACCTTCCAGAAGGCGCTGGGCAAGGTGAAGCTGGACGCCAAGGAGTTCGTGTCCGGCACCACCCTGACCGAGGCCTTCGCCGCCGGGCAGATCGACATCGCCTACGTGGGCCCGGGCCCGGCCATCAACGCCGCCGGGCGCGGCATGCCCGTGCAGTTCCTCGCCGGGGCCAGCGAGGCGGGCGCAGTGCTCGTCGTGCGTAAGGACAGCGGCATCAAGTCGTACAAGGACCTGGCCGGGAAGATCGTCGCGGTGCCCAGCCTGGGGAACACGCAGGACATCAGCCTTCGCCACATCCTGAACGAGAACAGCCTGAAGCCCAGGGCGGACGGCGGGAACGTCACCATCACACCTATAGCGCCCGCCGACGTGCTGGCCGCCTTCGCCGCCAAACGCGTGGACGCCACGCTGGTCCCGGAACCCTGGGGCGCGGCCCTGGAAGCGCAGGGGCACCGGGTCATCGGCAGCGAGAAGACCGTCTGGCGGGACGGGAAGTACCCCACGACCGTCGTGATCGTGAACGCGAAGTTCGCGCAGGCCAACCCGCAGCTCGTCGCCGCGTTCCTGAAGGCGCACACCGAGGCGGTGGCGTTCATCAACAAGAGCCCGGTGGGCGCCCAGACGGCCGTGAACGCGCAGCTGCTCAAACTCACGGGCGCGAAACTCGACCCGCGCGTCCTCCAGCGGGCCTTCGCGCGCACGCGCTTCACGACCAGCCTCGACCTGGCCGCGCTGACCGAGTATGCCAAGCTGAACGTGGAAGCCGGGTACGCCCGCAGCGCGCCGGACCTCGCGCCGTTCATCCGCAAGTGACCCCGGGGAGGAACCGCTATGACCGCCCTCTCCCCTGACATTCAACCCACCCGCGCCGCGCGGGGCCCGGGCCGCTGGCAGACCCTGGTCACGCAGCTCGTGGGCCTGCTGGTCATCCTGGGCGCGTGGTGGCTGGTCACCGACGTGCTCAAGCTGTACCCGCCGTACGTGTTTCCCGGTCCGAAAGCCGTGTGGACCGAGATCAGCTACGGCCTGTGGGGCACCGGCCCGCAGGACGGCAAGCTGCTGTCCGCCATCGGCGGAAGTCTGCGCCGCGTCCTGACCGGGTACGTGATCGCCGTGCTGCTGGGCGTCGTCGTGGGCCTGCTGATGGGCGCGTGGCGGCCGCTGCGGACCACGCTGGGCGCGTACCTGACCGGCATCCAGAGCGTCCCCAGCATCGCGTTCGTGCCGTTCGCGATCCTGTTCCTGGGCCTGAACGAACGCGCCGTGCTGTTCGTGGTCATCCTGGAAGGCTTCATTCCGGTGGCGCTGGCGGTGTCCGGCGCGCTGCTGAACGTCCCCCCGGCGCTGCGCGTGGCGGGCCGCACCCTGGGGGCCAGCTCGCTGAGCCTGATCGTGCGCGTGCTGCTGCCCGCCAGCGTGCCCAGCATCCTGACTGGGCTGCGCACCGCCTGGAGCTTCGCGTGGCGCGCCCTGGTCGGCGGGGAGCTCCTGATCGCCGGGGCGGCCAGTCTGGGCGAGCAGCTGGAGGTCGGGCGGAACACCGCGAACGTGGCGCTGGTCCTGGCGACGATCATCATCATCGGCGTGATCGGCGGGCTGTTCGACTCGCTACTGCGCGCCGCTGAGGGCCGCGTCCGGCGTGACTACGGCCTGGAGGTGCCACAATGACCACCACCATGAACCGCGCCGCCCCCGCCCCCCGCACCGCCGAACGTGGCGGCGCGCCCCTGAGCCTGGACGGCGTGACGTATCACTACCAGGGCCGCCGCGCGGCGGGCGCAGGTGTCGGCCCGCTGAACCTGGACGTGCCGGGCGGGGAGTTCCTGTGCGTGGTCGGGCCGTCCGGCAGCGGCAAGAGCACCCTGCTGAGCCTCCTGGCCGGGTTCCTGAAACCCCAGTCGGGCCAGATCCGGCTGGGCGGTGAGGTCGTGCGCGGCCCGCACCCCCGCCTGACCCTGGTGCAGCAGGAGGCCGCGCTGTTCCCCTGGCTGACCGTCGCCGGGAACGTCGCCTTCGGCCTGCGCGGCGTACCCCGCGCCGAACGGGACGCGCGCGTACAGGACGCGCTGCGGCAGGTCGGCCTGGACGGCTACGGCCCGCGCCGCCCGCACGAACTCAGCGGCGGGCAGCGCCAGCGCGTCGCCCTGGCGCGCGCCCTGGTCACCCGCCCGGGCCTGCTGCTGCTCGACGAGCCCTTCAGCGCCCTGGACCACGCGACCCGCACCACCCTGGCCGACGAACTGCTGACCCTCTGGCGGCAGTCCGGCGTGACCGTCGTGTTCGTCACGCACCAGCTGGAAGAAGCCCTGCACCTGGGCCAGCGGGTCGTGGCCCTGCGCGGCGGTCAGGTGGCGCTGGACGCCCCCGCCGCGCAGACGAGCGTGGACGACCTGAAACGCCTGCTGGGCGAGTAACAGTCAGAAAAACGCGCCGCCCCCTTATCACGGGGGGCGGCGCTGTCCTGGCTTACAGCAGCGCGCGGATGCGGGCTTCGAGTTCGCGGGCGACGGTGTCCGGCCCGGCGGCCAGGGTAGCGGCGCTCAGGTGCCAGCGGCCGCGCTGTTCGAATTCGCTGGTGAACAGGCTGGCGACGCCCGTAGCGCGGCGGTCCACTTCCAGGATGACGTCCAGGCCGCCTGCCTGCGGGAAGAGCATCATCTCGATCTCGGCGATGCGGTACTGGCCGTGCGGGGGGCGGAAGCTGATCTCCTGCACGATGCGGCCGTGGTGGTACTCGATCTCGCTGCCGCTCAGCTGGAAGCCCAGGCGCTGCGCGCCCTGGAACAGCACCTCCATCTCGCGGCTGGGTAGGATCTGGAGGTGGTCCTGGTCACCGGGATCGACAGCGCCCGCGATGTCCATGTCGGTCGCGAGCCACAGCTGCGTGCCGGGCAGCGACAGGGGCGTGCCCGCCTCGACGGGGATGCTGAAGGGGAATTCGCGGCGTTCCCCGGCGCGCAGTTCGAAGGTGGGGATCACCTGGAATTTGCTCAGCTGGTGCGAGACGTAGCTGTCGTCGCTTTTATAGCGGGTGGCGAGCCCGAGGTTCACGCGTTCGATGCGCTGGTCGAGGTTCCCGCCCTGCACGACCAGCACGCCGGTGACGCTGTCGCCGATGCGCACGGCGGGGGTGTGGACCTGGGCGTCGACGCGCGCGCCGCCGACGCCGATGGCGGCCATCATCTTCTTGAGGAATCCCATGGAGGCCTGTACGGGGCCAGCCGCGCGCGGGTTCCCGGGCCGGGTCAGCCGCTGGTCTTGCGGGGGGCCCGGCGCGCGGCGCTGGGGGCAGCCGGTGCGGCCAGCTGGGCCGTCAGGGCCGGGTCGCTTCCGGCGGCCATCATGGCGGCCCCGATGATCCCGGCCTCGTTCAGCAGCTGCGCGGGCACGACGCGGGTGCGTTCGGCCTTGAGGTGCTCGCGCCACTTGTCGGCCTTTTTGCTGACACCGCCGCCGATGATGAACAGTTCCGGGCTGAACAGCAGTTCCAGGTGCTGCAGGTACGTGCTGGCGCGCTTGCTCCACTGTTTCCAGTTCAGGTCGTCGCGTTCGCGCGCGCGGTCGGACGCCCAGGTCTCGGCGTGCTTGTCGCGCAGCCACAGGTGGCCCAGCTCGGTGTTGGGCACCAGCACGCCGTCATGCACCAGGGCGCTGCCGATCCCGGTGCCGAAGGTCAGCACGAGGACGCTGCCCGTCTCGCTCTGCCCGGCGCCGAAGCGGGCTTCGGCGAGTCCGGCGGCGTCGGCGTCGTTGATCAGGTGAACCTCGTGCCCGGTGGCGTCGGTGAACAGCGCGTCGGCGTTCAGGCCGACCCAGTCCGGGTGGACGTTCGCGGCCGAGAGGGTGTGGCCGCGCTGCACGATGCCGGGGAAGGTCACGCCGACCGCCCCAGGCAGGCCGAAGTGCTCGACGAGCTGCGCCACGACCCGTTTGACGTCCTCCGGCGCGGCACCTTCGGGGGTGGGGATGCGGTGCCGTTCGGCGGTGAGCTTGCCGGTGCGGGTGTCCACGGGCGCGCCCTTGATGCCGCTCCCGCCGATGTCGATGCCCAGGATCACACTCATGCGCCTCAGCGTACCCCACGCGCGGAAGCCGGTCAGGGGGGTGTCATACGAGGCTCCCCGTCCTGACTGGTTGGCGGCCCAGGGCCAGAGGCAGACAACCCCGTTGGACGGGGTGCAATTTTGTACCGAAAGCGCTATACCCTGGAGAATCATGGATTCAACCTCGCTGCGCGAACGCCAGAAGGAGCGCCGCCGCGCCCGCATCTACAACGTCGCCATTGACCTGTTCAAACGCGGCGGGTTCCAGACGACCACCGCGACCGACATCGCCAAGGCCAGCAACGTCTCGCGCGGCACGTTCTTCAACTACTACCCGTACAAGGAAGCGGTGCTGCTCGACTACGGCAGCGAGGTCATGAACCGTTTGCGCGACCACGCCGAGGCCCGCCTGCACGACGGCACGCCCCCCCTGACGGTGCTGTACGAGGTCTGGGACCGCCTCGCCGACGAGAACACCCGCGAACGCGATCTGTTCCCGCCGCTGGCGTACGAGGTCATGAACCCCAACCCCGAGCGGGCCCGCACCGCGTACCAGGCGCTGCCGCTGAGCAAGGTCATCGAGCTGATCCTGCGGCCCATGCATCAGGCGGGCATGATGCGCACCGACCTGTCCCTGCAGCGCATCAGCAACCTGATCGCCGACACGTACCTGATGGTTGCGCTGCGCTGGAGTGCGTACGGCACCGAGCGGCCCCTGCAGGAGGAGATGCGCCTGGCGCTGAACCTCCTGCTGGAAGGCGCCGTGAAACGCGACGCGCGCTGAGGCCTGTGCCTGAACGGGTACTCCGTCACGCCGGGCTTCCCGTCAGGGTCTACACTGCGCTGATGACTCGCTCCCCCCTGCGGCCGGTGCGGGCATGACGCACCCGGAACTGCGGGTGGGGTCGGCCCGCACCACCTTCCCGTTCAGTCGCGGCCTGCTCGTCGAGTCCCTGGTGAATGCCGGGGCCAGCGCGCCGATGGCGTCCGCCGTGTCCCGCCGCGTGGAGCAGCAGCTGCGGCTGGCGCGGCGCACCGTGGTCAGCCCGGCAGAACTCAAGGCCCTGATGGTCGAGGTGGCCCGCGACGTGGCCGGGGACGAGATCGCGCAGGCGGCGCAGGCGCAGACGCCCGCCTTCCAGGACATCTTCGTGACCGCCAAGAAGGGCGACCTGCCGTTCAGTCGGGGCGTGCTGGCCCGCACGCTGGAGGACGCGGGCCTGTCCGGCAAGGACGCCTACGCGACCGCCAGCGTCGTGGACGTGCGGCTGCGCCAGCAGGGCGTGACCAGCCTGAGCGCCGAGGAGATCGACAACCGCACCGAGGCCGCGCTGGCCGAACGCTACGGCGAGCACCTGCGCCTGACCTACCGCTACCTGCGGCACAACCGCGGGAAGCTGGGCGTGCTGGGCGAGGGCAGCAGCGTGCCCAGCCCGTTCAGCAAGGGCATCCTGGTGCAGAGCATGCTCGCGGCGGGCGTCACGCCGGACGTGGCGCGCAAGGTGGCCCGCGTGACCCAGCGGGACCTGCGCGGCCGTGACGACCGCGTGATTCCCCGGCACGAGATCCGCCAGAAGGTCGAGGCGCTGCTGCGCGACGAGGTCGGCCCGGACGTCAGCGCGCGGTATCGCCTGCTGCGCGTGATCCGCCGCCCGCCGCGCCCGGTGATCGTGCTGCTGGGCGGCGTGAGCGGCACCGGCAAGAGCTTCCTGGCCGCCGAGATCGCCTACCGCCTGGGCATCGCGCGGGTGGTCAGCACCGATTCCATCCGGGAGGTCATGCGCGCCATGGTCTCCCCCGCGCTGCTGCCCACGCTGCACGCCAGCACCTTCAACGCCTGGGAGGCGCTCCTGCCGCCCGGCGCGCCCCGCCCCGAGCATCCGGACCGGCCCTCGCTGATCGCAGGTTTCCGGGATCAGGTGCAGCAGGTCAGCGTGGGCCTGAGCGCCGTCGTGCAGCGCAGCGTGCAGGAGGGCAGCAGTCTGGTGCTGGAGGGCGTGCATCTGGTCCCCGGGTACATCCGCGCGGATTCCTACGCGGGCGCGATCGTGGTGCCGCTGCTGGTGACGCTGCCCGACGCGGACGAGCACCGCCGCCACTTCGAGAGCCGCGACACGGAAACCGCCGCCAGCCGCCCCCTGCACCGCTACATGGGCTACTTCCGCGAGATCCGCGCCATGCAGGACGAACTCGAGGCGCTGGCCCACCAGTACGAGGTGCCGATGCTGGACGGCCTGACGCTGGACGAGAGCGCCGAGCAGGCGGTGGACATGGTGCTGCGGCGCGTCCTGATCGCCCTGACCGGCGAGGAACGCCGCGCGCTGCTGGGCGAGGATCACGCGGACCTGACCTTCGGCGGCAGCTGAACCGGTTACGGCATCAGGCGCTGAATCTGCCAGTTCTCGCCGCTTCGGGTGTACGTGAAGCGGTCGTGCATGCGGTTGGCGCGGCCCTGCCAGAACTCCCACTCGTACACCACCACGCGGAAGCCACCCCAGAAGGCTGGGCGGGGCACCACGGTTCCTTCCGGGTAGCGGTCGTGCAGGGCCGCGAAGGTCGCCTCCAGCACCTCCCGGCCGGGGGTGGGCGCACTCTGCGGGTCGCTGGCGTGCGCGGCCAGCTGCGATTCGCGCGGGCGGGCGTGGAAGTACGCGTCGCTCTCCTCGTCCGGGACGCGGGTCACCGGGCCGGAGGCGCGCACCTGCCGTTCCAGTTCCGGCCAGTGGAACAGCAGTTCCGCCTGCGGGTTGACGCTGAGGTCGCGGCCCTTGTGCGAGTCGTAGTTCGTGTAGAACGTCAGGCCCGCCGGGGTCGCGCCGCGCAGCAGCACGGTGCGCACGCTGGGCCGCCCGCTCCCGTCGGCGGTGGCGAGACTCAGCGCGTACGGTTCTCGCAGGTCCGCGTTGATGGCCTCCTGCAACCAGCCCTGGAACTGCGCCAGCGGATCGGGGTTCAGGTCGGCGCGGCGCAGCTCGGCGCGGGTGTAGGACAGGCGCAGTCCGGTCAGGTCGGTCATACGGTCTCCCGGCGCAGCGGCTGGCACTGCGGGCAGTGGTGGGTGCCGCGCTGCGCGACGACGCTCTTGTCGATGGGGGTGCCGCAGCGGGGGCAGGGTTCGCCGCCCTTGCCGTACACGTTGTGCGCGTGCTGGAACAGGCCGGACAGCCCGTCGTGCTGGCGGTAGTTGCCCTCGCCCTTGCCGAGGCTGCTGCCGCCCGCCTCGACGGCGCGGCCCATCACGTCGCGGACCGCGTGGTACAGCCGCCCGGCTTCCTCGCGGGTCAGGCGGGTCTGGGTGGGGTGCAGTCCGGCCATCCAGAGGCTCTCGTCGGCGTAGATGTTCCCCACGCCACTGACAGGTTTCTGGGACAGCAGCCAGGGTTTCACGGCGCCCGCCTGCGCGGCCAGCGCCGCGAAGTCCTCCTCGCGGAAGTCGGCCGAGAGGGGTTCGGGGCCCATGGCGGCCAGGGTCGGCATGTCCGCGTACTCGCCGGGCCGCACGACCGCCATCTTCCCGAAGCGGCGCGGGTCGTCGAAGTACAGGTCGCCCGCGTCGGTGCGCAGGGTCACGCGGGTGTGCTTGCCGCCCTCCAGCCGGAACCCGCCGGTCATGCCCAGGTGCACGATGAATTCCAGATCGTGCGGCGAATCGGTGGCAGCCTCGGCGGCGGCGAGGTGCAGCATCAGGTACTTCCCGCGCCGGGACAGACCCGTCACGCGCCGCCCGGCGGCGAGGTGCGTGTCTCGGTACTTTTGGGGCGCGTCGTGCTGCACCTCCAGGATCGTGCGGCCCAGCAGCAGCGGCTCGATCTTGCGGCGGGTGGTCTCCACTTCCGGCAGTTCAGGCATACCGCCGCAGCATAGGCGCCGCCCGCCGCGCAGACTGCGGCGTTCGTTTCAGGATGCGCCGCCATCTGCCATCCTCAGGGGAAGTACACCTGCTCGACCTTCAGCACGCGGCTGCCGCTCAGGTTCAGCGCGACGACCTTCTCGCCGAACGGCCAGCAGCCCTGCGGGTGATACCCCTTCCAGGCGGACACGAAGGTCACGAGCGGGACGGTCATCACACCGCCCGGGCGGTTCAGGCAGGACAGGTCGAAGGTGGTCCTCGCGTCGGTCTTCAGGGTGCGCAGCTTCGGGTTGACGTTGCGCAGGTACATCCCGCTGGGGTTCGCGTCGAAGTACGCCTGCGCGTTCGGGTAGTCCCCCAGCGCGACGACCCGGCGGGCGTCCGCGTCGGTGTCGCTGTACACGTCCACGTAGTCCAGGGTCAGGGTGGCGACGCTGCCCTGCACGGTCACGGCCTTCAGCACGGCGTACTGCGTGGCGGCCAGGGCGGTCGGGGTGAGGGCCAGCAGGGCGGTCAGGACAAGGCGGCGCATACCCGCAGCGTACAGGGGCGGGGCGCGCTACGCTGCCCGGGATGCCCACCCTGCTGCTGACCGGCTTCGAGCCCTTCTACACGCATCCCGTGAACCCCAGCGCCGTCGCGGCGCAGGCGCTGCACGGCCGCACGCTGGGCGGGTACGTGATCGAGGGCGCGCTGCTCCCCGTGGAGCCCGCCGCGGCCCGTGAACGGCTGGACGCCCTGCTGGACTGGCTGACGCCGGACGCGGTGCTGCTGACCGGACTGGCGAGCGGGCGGCCGCAGGTGACGCTGGAGCGGGTCGCGGTGAACGTCATGGATTACCGCATCCCGGACAACGCCGGGCGTCAGTACCACGACGTTCCGGTTCTCCCGGACGCCCCGGCGGCGTACCTGAGCACCCTGCCGCTGCGGGCCACGCTGCGCGCGTGGCGGGACGCGGGCATTCCGGGCGGGATCAGCGACACGGCGGGGACGTTCGTGTGCAACACGGTGATGTTCCACGCGCTGCACGCCCTGCACGCGGCGGGCCGCGAGGACGTACCGTGCGGGTTCCTGCACCTGCCGGCGAACGCGGAGGTGGCGCTGGCCGAACCGAGGGCCGTGCCGTACCTGCCACAGGAGGAGCTGACGCGCGCGGTCGAGGTGGCCGCCCGCGCCGCCATCCAGTAGCGCGGACTTCAGGTCAGAGGGAGCTTCAGGGGAACGGGGCGCGGCCCGGCTGCCAGCTCCCGGCGGGGCCGCCCGCCCAGTGCGACTCGACGCCCTGAGGTTGCCCGGCGAGGGCCGCCTGAACGGCGTCCAGCGGCACGCGGCGGGCGAAGCGCGTGCGGGCGTGCCACGCGGCCAGCGCCGCTTCGGGCCGGGCGGGGCGTAGGCCGCGCAGGGCGGCGGCGGCGCGGTTCACGGCCAGGTCGAACAGCGCGTCCGGGACCGGGCCGCTGCCGCGCGTGCCCTCGGGGGCGGGCTCGGTCAGGAAGGGGCGTTCCCGGGGCATGGGGGGCTCAGGCGATCCGGGGCTGCGCCGCGAGGCGGCGGATCTGCGCGGCGCGGCCCGTGGTTAGCGCGGCGTTCAGGCGCAGCAGCGCGGCGACGGTCATGGGGGGTTCGCCCCCGGCGCTGGCCGGGTCGGCTGGGGGGACAGTCACGTCCAGTTGCGCGGCGCTCAGGGCGGCGCAGGCCTCCTCCTCCCAGGTCAGGAGGGTGTGCAGGCCCGCGTCGTCGGGTGGGGTGGGCGTGCCGGTCGCGTGGGCGATGCGGGTCCAGAGGTCGCGCTTGGTGGCGCTCAGGTGCGCGGCGATGGCGGCGACGCGCGGGTGCGGCTGGCCGGACACGGCGTCCAGGGCCGCCTGGAGGCCCTGCGCGGGGTCGCGGTTCACGCGGCGCAGCAGCGCGCTCAGGGTGGGGTCGGGGTCCATCACGTCAGCTCAACCGGAACGTGTCGCCGTCGCGGGTGAGGCGGCCCAGGTCCAGCAGGCGGGTGGTGGCGGCGCGGGCCTGCTCCTCGGTCAGGGGGCTGCGGGCGCTCAGGTCGTCCAGCGTGAAGTGGCCGCCCAGCCGGTGCGCCAGCCGGTAGACCATGCGCTCCTGGATGTCGAGGCGGGGTGCGTCCTGCTGGCGGCGCGTGAAGGCCCACCAGACCAGTCCGGCGACGAGCGCGCCGATCAGCAGCGCCAGTGGGATCAGCTGGCCCGCGAAGGCCGGGTCGCCCACCTGCTGCCCCAGCGCGTGCAGCTGGGCCTGCGCGGCGCTGATCTGTTCGGGCGTGCCGTCCTCGCGCAGTCGCCGCAGGGCGCCGCGGGCCCGCAGGTAGCCCATCACGCCACCCAGATCGCCACGCACGTAGAAGGCGCTGTAGGCGATCAGAGCGGCGGCGAGGCCAGCGATGGCGGACAGGACAGCTTTCAGCACGTTCACGCCTCCATGCTACGCGACGTCAGCGGCGGGCACGGTGACGCAGGCTCCGCACCTGCCGCACGGCGGCGCGCAGGTCGCGCAGCGCGGCGTCGGGCGGTCCCGGCGCGTAGCGGGCCTGCCCGTAGGCGCGGGCGGCCTCGCGCAGCGCGCCTCCCAGGTGGGGGTGCTCGGTGGCCTGCCGCTGCGCGTACGCGCCGGGCGTCTCGCCGGGGTGCTGTGGGGCGCCGACGGCGCGGGTCAGGTCGTGCCACAGGCGCCGGGCGGGGTTGGCGGGGGGCGCGGCGCGGCGCGTCCAGGCGTACGCCGGGAGCAGGGTCACGGCCAGGGCGGGCAGCAGCAGCCACCACAGGACCCCCTCGCCACCCGTGATGCCCAGGCGGGTCAGCAGCGCCGTCTGGCGCTGGCCGTCGTACTCGACGACGACGGTGTTCCAGCGGTTCTGCCATGCGTCCAGGCGCAGGCGCAGGCGGTCCAGGCCGCTGCGGGGCCGGGCGGCGCTGGCCGCGGGTTGCGTCAGGGCGGTGCGCAGGTCGGCGTTTACGCGCGCCGGGGCGATCACGGCGGTCGGGTCCACCCGCACCCAGCCCTGGCCGGGCAGCCACACCTCTGTCCAGGCGTGGGCGTCCTGCTGGCGGACGATCAGGTAGTTCCCGTCGGGGTTCAGTTCGCCGCCCAGGTACCCGGTGATCACGCGGGCGCTCAGTCCGGCGGCGCGCATCAGGACCGCGAAGGCGCTGGCGTAGTGCTCGCAGAAGCCCTGGCGGCTGCCGAACAGGAAGGCGTCCGTGCGGTTCTCCTCGGGCAGCAACGGGGGGTTAAGGGCGTACGTGAAGCCGCCGGTCTTCAGGTGGTCCAGTGCGGCCTGCACGCGCCGCGCCGGGGGCAGGTCCGCCCACTGCTGCGCCAGGGCCAGCGTGCGGGGATTCTGCCCCTGCGGGAGCAGCGTGTCGAAGCGCAGGCGGTCCCCGTTCTCCTGGCGGCCCACTCGCGCGGGCTGGCTGACCAGGGTCACGCGGCGGCGCGTGGCGACCGGGCGGGGCGTGAACGCCTGGAAGCCGCTCGTGATGAACGCTCCCTGCGGGACACGCACCACGGTCTCCAGGGCCAGCAGCCAGGGCGTGCCGCTGGGTTCCAGCGTGAGGTCGTAGGTGAGGGGCGCGCCGGTCGCCTCGACGCTGGGGGTGGGGACACTGCCGCGCACCTGCTGCCATTTCAGACCGTCGAAGGCTTCCAGGACCGGGCCGCGCCAGTACCGCTCGGCCGGCGGGGGGACCGCGCCGCGGAAGTCCGCGCGGAAGGCCACCGCCGGGTTCTGCGCGAGGTTCGTGAAGGACCCGGCGCTGACCTCCGAGCCCAGGCCGGTCAGGTTCTGGCCCTGCACCGGCAGCTGCCACAGCGGGCCGTCCGGGCGGGGCACGAGCACGAACAGCGCCAGCGTCAGCGGTGCGCTCAGGGTCAGGACGCGCACGGTGCGGCTCAGCCGTCCGGTCAGGCTGGCGCGAGTCAGGGGCGGCGGGGTGCCCAGGCGCGTGGTGGCGGCCGTCAGGAGCAGCGCGGCGCTCAGGACGGCGTACAGCGCGGTCAGGGGGCCCTGGCTGAAGAAGAAGGCGGTACTCGTGACGAACAGGCCCAGCAGCGTCAGGACCGCCTGATCCCGCCGGGCGTGACTCTCAGCGGTTTTCAGGGCGGCCAGCAGGGCCAGGAACGCGGTGCCTGCGTCGCGACCCAGCAGCGTGCCGTACGTGGCGTTCAGGGCCGCGCCGCCCGCCACGGCCAGCAGCGCCAGCAGCCACGTCGGCAGGGGCCGGATCGCGTCGCGGCGGGCGCGCAGCAGCGAGTGGCCCAGCAGCGCGGCGATCAGCAGGCTCAGCCACCACGGCTGGCGCAGCACCCCGGGGGCCAGGGTGACGGCCAGGGCCAGCAGCGTCCACGTGAGGGCCTCGCCCGGCAGCGGCGCCGGTCGGGCGCCGGGACGGTTCCGGGCCGGGGGCGCGAGGCTGGCCAGGGTGGGCGGGTCGTGCAGGGCCAGGGCGTTCAGGGCCGCCTGCCGCTGTGGCTCGCCGCTGCCCGGCGCGACCACCTCGCCCGGGAGGTGCAGGGCGTAGCTGTCTGCGCGGGCGTGCAGGGCGTCCACCCAGGCGGTCAGGCGCGCGGCGCGGGCTTCCGGGTCGCCGGGGGCGTCCTGCCAGTCCAGGCGCCGGGCGCTGCCCTGCGCGGCGTCCGTCTCGCGGGTCAGGAGCTGCCCGGTGCGGGCCACGTGCCGCAACGACACCTGCCGGGGCGAGTCGCCGGTCTGGTAGGGGCGCAGGCCCGCGAATTCCTCGTCGCCGGGCGCGCGGCCCGCGCCCTCGCCGCTGCCCGGCACGCTCCGGGTGGGTGGGGGCGGCGCGCCCTCCTCCGCGCGGGGGTGGATCAGGACCGTCACGGGGGCCGGGTCGGGCAGGCGCACCTGCCACAGGCCCAGGCGGTCCAGGGCGCGCAGCGTCACGCGGACCTCCAGCGGGCCGCGCGCGGCGGTGGGGACGGTCAGGTTTAGGGTGCCTGCCGCGTCCTCCAGCGTCACGCTGCCGCTCACCACGTCGAAGGGGGCGTGCAGGGCGACGCGCAGCACGCCGCCGCGCCCGCCGCGCACCTGCACCTGCACGGGCAGCGGCGTGCCCGACCGGACCGGCCCGCGCGCCTGCACCCCGACCGTCAGGTCCCGCGCCGCGCGCAGCGCCTGCCCCGCCGCGAGCACCCACACGCCGCCCAGCAGGAATGTCAGGCCGTACCCGAGGCTCAGGGCGTAGTTCACGCAGCCGATCAGCGTCAGGACGATCAGCGCGAGGAACGCTGCGCCGAAGCCCGTCGGCCACGCGCGCAGCGTCACCGTCCCGGCTGGCGGTCGGTCCGGACGGATCATCAGGGAATGGGCGTCTCGCGCAGCAGGCGCCCGATCACATCGGGGACGCTCACACCCGCGCGGGCGCTCAGGCGGTGCGTGGCCAGCGGAGCGAACACCGCCTGCACGTCCTCCGGCAGGACCATGCCGCGCCCGTGCAGGTACGCCCAGGCGCGCGCGCCCGCCAGCAGCGCCAGCAGTCCGCGCGGGCTGAGGCCGGTCGTCAGGCCCGGGTGCTCACGGGTCGCGCGCGCCAGGAGCTGCAGGTAGTCCAGCAGCGGTCCGGCGACGTGCACGGCGTCCACCTCGGCCTGCATGGCGATCAGCGTGCCCGCGTTCAGCACGGCCGGCAGTTCGCGGACGGACAGACTGCGGCCCCCGGTTTCCAGCAGTTGCCGCTCGGCACGCACGTCCGGGTAGCCCAGCGTGACGGTCATCAGGAAGCGGTCCAGCTGCGCTTCGGGCAGGGGGCTGGTGCCCACGAACGCCGCCGGGTTCTGCGTGGCGATCACGAAAAACGGCTCCGGCAGGGGCCGGGTCACGCCGCCCTCCGAGACCTGCCGCTCCTCCATGGCTTCCAGCAGGGCGCCCTGCGTGCGGGGCGTGGCGCGGTTGATCTCGTCCGCGAGGAGCAGCTCGCTGAACACCGGCCCCTCCACGAACCGGAACGCGCTGCTCGGCGCGTCCCAGACGCTCACGCCGGTCAGGTCGGCGGGCAGCAGGTCCGCCGTGAACTGCACCCGGCGGAAGTGCAGGCCGCAGGTGCGCGCCAGGGCCTGCGCCAGCGTGGTCTTGCCCACGCCGGGCTGGTCCTCGATGAGCAGGTGCCCGCGCGCGAGCAGGCACGCGACGGCCAGCCGGATCTGCGGGCCCTTCCCGAGGATCACCCCGTCCAGTTGCGTGAGGGCCGCGTGCAGCGCCGCCACGTGGCTGGCCTGCGCGGGCGGAAGGGTCGGTGCGGTCATGCCCGCGAGCCTACCCGAGCCCGTCTGACAGAACTGCGACGCGCCATGCGAGGTTCAGGCCGGATGAACCACGCCCTGCGCCTCGGGGACCTCCGCAGCTGGCCTGCGCACCGCGAGCCGCACGCCCACCCACGCGCCCGCCACGTCGAACAGCCAGTCCTGCACGCCCGCCTCGCGCGGCGGCACGAACGCCTGATGCACCTCGTCCAGCGCCCCGAACCACGCCGCGATCACCAGTGCCAGCCCCCGCCGCCCCGTCGCGCGGCCCAGACTGAACGCCAGCGACAGGTACGCCAGGAAATGCGCGATCCAGTCCTTCGGGTGCTCCAGGGAAGGCCCCGGCGTGTGCGGCGCGCTGCTCAGCCACCAGATCACCCCCATGATCACCAGGGACGGCACCCACCACAGCGGCCTCGCCCGGCGGGCGCTCAAGCGTGCCCGCCCTGCGGATGCTCGACCAGTTCGATCAGGGTCCCCTCGCCCCACTTCGGGTGCAGGAACGCCACGCGCGACCCCGCCCGGCCCGGCGCGGGCGTGTCACTCAGGAACCGCGCCCCCTGCGCACGCAGGCGCGCCATCTCGGCGTCCAGGTCCGCCACGCGGTACGCCGTGTGATGCAGCCCCGGCCCCCTGCGCGCCAGGAACCCAGCTATAGGACTGTCCTCCCGCGTGGGCATCAGCAGTTCGATCAGGGTCTCCCCCACCTGGAACGCCCGGACGCGCACGCCCTGACCCTCCACCACCTCATCCGGCCCCTCCGGGTGCAGGCCCAGCGCCACGTACGGCGCCGAACCCGCCTCCAGATCAGGAGTCGCGATCGCCACGTGATCCAGCAGCAACACAGTCATGCGAGCAGGGTAGAGCACTTGCGCTCCGCGCGGGGAGTGGGGAGTGGACCGTGGCTGGCCTCCGATCCACTCCCCACTCCCCCGATCACTTCGCCTGCGGGCGGGCGCGGAGGTACCAGTGGGCGACGGCACGCATCACGTCCTTGCCCTCACCGTCCTGCACGGTCACGTTGACGATCAGTCGCGCGCGACCGTCCGCCGCGAACTCCGCGTGGGCCGCCGCGATCTGCGCCGCGTCCGCCGCCTCGGCCCGCGCGGTCAGGTCACCCACGGCGCGGTTCACGTAGTGCGTTTCCAGCTTCTCGATCAGCGGCACCGCGCCCGAGAGCTGCGCCGCGAACGCCCCCGCGAACGCCGCGCCACTCACGGCCTCGGCCAGCAGGAACTGCACGCCTGCGTGAATGGTGCCCAGGTGGTTGCGGAACGGCGCGGTATCCGGCGCCTCCCCGGTCGCCCAGCCCACCCCCACGTCCGTGATCTGCACGCCGACCGTGGCGTTCATGGGAATGTCGTGCAGGGCCTTCTTCACGGCGGCGACGGCGAAAGCGGGCAGGGTGGCAGCTTGGGTCATGGGTAAAACCTCCAGGGCAGAACTCAGAAATTGAACTGAGTTCAAGTATAAGCGGAGAAGACCCCACAGCGCCCCCTCTTCACCACACGGGTCACCCAAGTGCCGCCCCGGTACAGCCCCGTCACTCTGCGGGAATGACCGCTGAGCAGGACCGCCTCCTGCCTGTTTCCTCTCCTCCTTTCTGCTCAATCTTTCTTAGGCTGGGGGGGGTATTCTGGGGGGCGTGAAGCTGTCCTCGTTCATCGACCATACCCTCCTGAAGCCCACCGCCACCCGCGCGGACATCGTGAAACTGTGCGCCGAGGCGCGTGACAACTCGTTCTTCGCCGTGTGCCTCAACCCGGTGTTCATTCCGCTGGCGAAGGCAGAACTGGCGGGGTCGGACGTGAAGGTGGCGACCGTGTGTGGATTCCCGCTGGGAGCGGTGAGCGCCGAGCAGAAGGCCGTGGAGGCCCGCCTGAGTGTGGAGGCCGGTGCGGACGAGGTGGACATGGTGATTCACATCGGCGCGGCGCTGGCGAACGACTGGGACGCGGTGGAGGCGGACGTGCGCGCGGTGCGCCGCGCGATTCCGGACACGGTGTTGAAGGTGATCATCGAGACGTGCTTCCTGACGGATGAGCAGAAGCGGGAGGCGACGGCGGCGTCGGTGCGGGCCGGGGCGGACTTCGTGAAGACGAGCACGGGCTTCGGCACGGGCGGCGCGACGCTGGAGGACGTGCGCCTGATGGCGGACGTGATCGCGGGTCTGGGCGCGCAGGAGCGCGTGCAGATCAAGGCGGCGGGTGGCGTGCGCACGCCGGACGACGCGCGGGCCATGATCGAGGCCGGGGCGACACGCCTGGGTACGTCGGGTGGCGTGGCGCTGGTGGCGGGCGAGCGGATGGGCGAGGGGTACTGAGTGACCCCCGTTGAAACTGGCACGCCGGGCGTGCCGGTGGTGCTCGCGTCGGGCAGTCCGCGTCGGCGGGAACTGCTGACCGGGCTGGGCGTGCCGTTCACCGTGCAGGTCAGTGGCGAGCCGGAGGACAGCCGCGAGGTGGACCCGGCGCGACTGGCGGCGGAACTGGCGCTCCTGAAGGGCCGCGCGGTGGCGCGCGGAGCGGAGGGCGCTGTGGTGATCGCGGCGGATACCGTGGTCGCGGTGGGCGGAGACCTGCTCGCGAAGCCGGAGTCCGCGCAGGAGAACGAGGTGTTCCTGCACCGCCTGTCGGGCCGCACGCACGAGGTGTATACGGGCGTCGCGGTGCTGTCGGGCGGGTCGGAGGTGGTGGAGGTGGCGCGCACGGCAGTCACGTTCCGCGCCCTGCTGCCCGACGAGATCGCGTTCTATGCGGCGTCCGGCGAGGGGCTGGACAAGGCGGGCGGGTATGGCATCCAGGGGCTGGGCATGGCGCTCGTGGAGCGCCTGGAGGGTGAGTACTCGAACGTGGTGGGCTTCCCGCTGAGTGTCGTGACGCGCCTGCTGCGCGGGGCGGGGGTGCCCGTGTGGGGCACGCTGGGGGCCGGGGCCGAGTGAAGGGCTGGCGGTTGATTCTGGCGGTCTTCGCGGGTCTGCTGGCGCTCAGCATGGTCCTGACGCGCTTTCAGGTGGTGGCCCCGGTGGCGCTGCGCGCGGGCGTGGCGCCGGTCACGCGGTTGTCGGTCACGGCGGCCGACAACGTGCGCCGCGCGTACGTGACGCTCATGCAGGACCGGGATCAGAAGGCGCGGGTCACGCAGCTCCAGAAGGAGAACGACCTCCTGACGCAGCGCAACGAGCTGCTGTCGCGCGAGGTGGGCCGCCTGAAACAGGTGCTGGTGATCACGACCACGCAGGCCCCGAACGCCCTGGCGATCGCGCAGGTGATCGGCGTGGACCCCAGTCCGCTCCAGGCGCGACTGGAACTCAACCGGGGCGCGCGGGACGGGGTGCGGGTCCACATGCCCGTCACGGTGCCGGGTGGACTGGTGGGTCAGGTCGTGGATGTCGCGCCGGGGCAGGCGACGGTGCTGGCCCTGACCGACCCGGAAAGTGCGGTGGGCGTGACCCTGCAGGGCAGCCGGGGCGGGCGCGGCGTGGCGCACGGCTCGCCGCCGGATCGCCTGCGGGCGGAGTTCTCGCGGGGCGTGCCGATCAAGGTGGGGGACGTGCTGGTCACGAACAGTCAGGGGGGCGTGTTTCCGGTGGGCATTCCGGTGGGACGCGTGGAGGAGGTGCTGCCGATGGGGCCGAATGACGTGCACCGCACGGTGATCGTGAAACCGGCCGTGGACGCAGGGGTCGTGGAGGACGTCACGATCCTGGAGGGCCTGTGAGGCGCGCGCCGGGGCGGACGTCGGGCCGCTGGGTGCGGCTGGCCCTGTACCTGCTGCTGCTGGTGGCCGTGCAGGGGCTGCTGTCCCGCCTGACGGACGGCGCCGGGGTGCCCGCGCCGGATCTGTTCCTGCTGACGGCGGTGGGCCTGGCGGCGCGGGTGTCGCCGGTGGCGGCGCTGCTGGCGGCGTACGGGCTGGGCTTCACGCAGGACGTGCTGGGCGGCGGGATGCTGGGGCTGCATGCGGCGGGTCTGACGGGCGGAGCACTGCTGGTGGTCTGGGTGCGGCGGTACCTGTCGGATGCCGGGCTGCTGCAGTCGCTGCTGGGTGTCCTGCTGGGCGTGACGGGGCAGTGGCTGGTGTTCCTGTTCCTGACGTACTGGCTGCGTGAACCGCTCGTGACGGTCTCGATGCTGACGGTGGTGACGCCGCTGGTGTTCGCGGGGACGTTCCTGGTCTCTCTGGTGTGGGAGCGCCTGATCGCGTGGACGTTCGGACCGCGCGTCACGGTCGAGGAGCAGCTCGCATGAGCCGCGCCGAACGACTCGACCGCCGGGATCGGCTGCGGCGCCGGGCCGGTGCCGGCGCGCGCGCGCGGCAGAAGGTGCGGGCACGCGGGGCGTCGCGGGTGCAGGGGATCGCGCTGGGGTTCAGCGTGGCGCTGGGCCTGCTGGGCGCGCGGCTGTACTACCTGCAGGTGGCGCAGCATGACCAGTTCGCGGTGCGGTCGGCCAGCAACTACCAGCGGGACGAGGTGGTGCGCGCCCTGCGCGGTGAGATCCGCACGCGCGACGGGGTGCTGCTGGCCACGAACCGGCTGGCGGTGGATCTGGTGTACACCGGGCGGCGCCGCCAGTCCGACCGGGAGACTCCGATTCCCGGCTGGGACAAGATCGTGTACCTCGCGGGCGTGAAGGGAGACGTGCTGGTCGGCGGTCAGCCGCGCGAACCGGACTATGAGCGGGAACCGTCGACGGTCCTGGCGCGCAACATCCCGCAGGAGCGGCTGGCGGCGCTGTACGAGTACACGGTGCTCGTGCCGAGCCTGGAACTGCGCGAGCGGGTCGAGCGGGTCTACCCGCAGGGCAAGATGGCCGCGCACCTCCTGGGGTACGTGCAGGAGGCCACCGAGAAGCAGCTTCAGGAGGACGGGTACACGCAGGGGGACCTCGTGGGCCGCTCGGGGCTGGAGTACAGCCTGCAGTCGACCCTGGAGGGCAAGAACGGCCTGCGGCGGCGGGAGGTCACGGCCGCCGGGAAGCCGCAGACCGAACGGGTCATTGATCCGGGCGTGAAGGGCCGGGACGTGACGCTGTCCATCGACTCGCTGCTGCAGCGCGCGGCCGAGCGGGCGCTGGTCGAGGGCCTGGCGGACGTGAACAAGGGCCGCGCGAAGTACGGCAAACCGGCCGAGCCGTACACGCGCGGCGCGGTGATCGCCATCGATCCGCGCACGAACGAGGTGCTGGCCCTGGCGAGCAGTCCCACATACGACCCGAACTGGTTCTCGCGGGTGCCGAGTCCGGATCCGAAGGCGAAGAACTGGGCGATCGACCCGAACCGCCCGCTGGCGGCGCTCGACGCGGTGACCAGCAACCGCGTGGTGCAGAACTTCGATTCGGGCAGCGTGTTCAAGCCGACCTCCACCCTGGCGTTCATCGAGCGCTGGGGGAACCGGTCGTTCAACTGCGCGCCCTACGTGATGTTCGGCGGGCCGCGCTACAACTGGCACCGCACGGGCAGTCTGGGGACCGTGGACGGCCGGCTGGCGATCGCGTACTCGTGCAACACCTGGTACTACCAGGCGGCCATCGCGGCCGACCCGA
This sequence comes from Deinococcus hopiensis KR-140, assembly GCA_943327755.2. GTDB lineage: Bacteria > Deinococcota > Deinococci > Deinococcales > Deinococcaceae > Deinococcus > Deinococcus hopiensis_A. Next base: position 121,980 of record CALPYF020000004.1, on the reverse strand, counting down.
TCACGTACGCGAACTACCTGGGCCGCCGCTCGGTGGAACTGGGCTTCGGGCGCGAGACGGGCCTGGAACTCGTCGGGGAGAAGACCGGCCTGATTCCCAGCCCGGAGCGCATGCAGGCCGCGTACGAGGCCACGAACGAGCGGCGCCGCAAGCAGGGGCTCGAGCCGCTGCCGTACACGTATTACCCGGGACAGTCCCTGTCCTTCTCGATCGGGCAGGACTCCTTGCAGGTCACGCCCGCGCAGGTGATCTCGGTGCTGTCCACGATCGTGAACGACGGTACGCGCCGCAAGTTGACCCTGCTCAAGTCGGTCGGCGGGTCAGCCGTGAAGCGGGACGCCCCCGAGCAGGTGCCTGGCAAAGCGGCCGACTTCGAGCTGATCAAGCAGGGGATGGCCATCACCACGGCGGGCACGACCCCGTGGGGCACGGCGCAGCACATCCTGGGTCCGAACTACTTCCCGGTGCGGACCGGCGGGAAGACCGGCACGGCCGAGAACGGCATGAGCGCCTCGAAAAAGAGCTACACCTACACGAACGCGTGGTACGAGGGCTACGGCCCGATCGGCGAGGGCAAGACGCCGAACTTCATGGTCGTGACGTTCTTCCAGAACGGCGGGGAAGGCTCGGGGCCGGGCCTGAACGCCGCGGCGAAGATGTTCGGCGCGCGCTGGTGCGTGGAGCTCGACGAGCGGCACCATGCCAAGCCGGACCAGACGCCCTGCACCGGGGAACTGGAGCAGATGCATCAGGTGTACAAGACCCGCGCGGAGCGGGCCAAGGCCAGCGCGGCGAAGGCCACGCGGGACGCCCAGGCGCCCTGAACGGCCCCGGTGGGAGAGGGGGGCGGGCTTCAACCTGAGCCCGCCCCCCTTCTCCCGCGGGTTACTTCGTGCCGATCCGTTTCTTCTCGGCGCGGACCATGCGCACGAACTGCGCCAGCCGGGGCGCGCGGTTCCAGCGCTTGCGGTCCAGCCCGACTCGCCAGATCCACTCGACGCCCAGTCGGCGCGTCCAGGCGGGCGCGAGGTCGGCGTTCCCGGCCAGCACGTCGATCACGCCGCCGCAGCCGATCATGACGGGGACGTTCATGACCTGCCGCCAGTACTGGTTGAAGGTCTCCTGCCGCCCGGCGCCCATGGCGGTCAGCAGCAGGTCGGCGCCGCTGTCGCGCACGAGTTCCGCGACGCGCTGGTCCTCGGGCAGGTCGAAGTACCCGTGGTGGACACCCGCGACCTGAATGCCGTAGTCACGCGCGGCGTTCTGCGCGGCGACCTCGGCCACGCCGGGTTTAGCGCCCAGGAAGAACACGCGCAGGTCCGCGCCGTGGCGCTCCATCAGGCCCTGCACGATGTCGAAGCCGGGCGCGCGGGGGACCTCGCTGCCCGTGAGCTGCCGCGCGGCCCACACGATGCCGACCCCGTCGGCGGTGACAAGGTCGGCGACCTGCATGGCGTTCACGAAATCCGGCTGGGTGCGGGACTGCACGATGAACTCGGGATTCAGGGTCACGACCGTGTGGGGTGCGCGCGGCTGCTGGGAGACCCAGCTGCCCAGCCGGTCCAGGGTCTGGTCGAGCGTCACGACGTCCAGCGGCAGATCGAACAGCGTGAGGCGCTGGCGTGGGGTGGGAATGGTCATGCTGGAGTGGATTGTAGTGCACGCCTGCCGCGCGGCGCGTCCACCGAAGGGTGTGGCGCCTCCGGGCGCGCCGGGCGGGGGCTTGCGCGGTGCGGGCCCGGGTGGGGCATACTGCGGGGCATGTTACCCGGTGCTTTCGGTGCCCTGCCTGCGGACGTGCAGGCGCAGGTGACGGCCTCGGGGCGCGTGGGGCGCTGGGGCCGGGGCGAGTTGCTGTTCCACCCGGAGGATCCGGCCGAGACGCTGTTCGTGCTGCTGCGCGGCTCTGTGCGGCTGTACCGCCTGGGCACGGGCGCGCGCGAGGTGACGCTGGACGTGCATGGCGCCGGGGCGCTGCTGTGCGCGGCGGCGCTGCTGCCGGGCGAGCAGTGCGGCATGTACGCCGAGGCGATGGACGACGCCGAGGCGCTGCTGCTGGGCCGGGACGTCCTGACGCGCCTGACGCAGGGGCAGCCGGGCGTGGCGGTCGCGCTGACCGAACAGATCACCCGGCAGACGCGCGGCGTGCAGGAGCGCCTGTCGGGTCTAGTGTTCCTGGAAGTGTCGCAGCGGCTGGCGCTGGCGCTGCTGAACCTCGCCGAGCGCGAGGGGCCCTGGCCGGACGGCGGGTCGCTGGCGCTGCGCGACCGCGTGTCGCATCAGGATCTGGCGCATGTGGTGGGCAGCACCCGCGAGACGATCACGAAGCTGCTGGGGGATTTCCGGTCGCGGGGCCTGCTGGACCTGGGGTACCGGCGGATCATCCTGACCGACCGCGCGGGGCTGGAGCGCGCCACGCAGGAACCGCTGCGCTGATTCCGAGTGCCGCTCGCTCCGTCTGGCGCGGGCCGCGCGGCGCCCCTCCGCTTTAGGTTCTGGTGTAGTGTGACACCCGTTGCAGTGTCCGCCGGCATTCTCAGCGAGAACGGGTGGGCACGCCGACCACGAACCGGTCGGCATCGGGCCGGGCTGCCCCTGGGGCGGCAGGCACCGGGAAGGAAGACGAATGGCGCGAAACGCAGGGGCGGAATACAGGAAGGGTGGGCTGCTGGACTACGTGCGCCTGCCCGCAGGAGCGCTGGAGACCGCGCAGGCCGAGACCCGGCCCGATATCGACCGCGCGGCCCTGACGGACGCCCTGCGCGCCTACCACCGCGAGCTGGGCACCCTGACGCCGACCGTGGAGGCGGGGCTGACGCGGCTGGCGCACCCGGCGTCCCGCGTGGTCGTCACCGGACAGCAGGCGGGCGCCCTGACCGGCCCGGCGTACTCGGTGCACAAGGGCGCGGACGCGGCCCTGCTGGCGAGGCAGCTGGACACCGAGGACGCCCCGGTCGTGGCGGTGTACTGGATCGCCAGCCAGGACCACGACGCCGCCGAGGTGGCGAGCACATCCCTGCTGGACGCGGGCGAGCGCCTGCACCGCCTGACCCTGGACGTCCCCGAGGGCGTCCCGGTAGGCCGCGTGCCCTGGCGCCCCGGGTGGACGGCGCAGGTGCACGCGCTGCTGGACGACTTTGACGGTCCCGCCGAGCACGTGGCCGCCGTCCGTGCCCGCTTCGACCGGGCCGCGCAGGCGGGCGGCAGTTACGCCGACGTGTTCGCCCGCCTGATCCATGGGCTGCTGGGCGGGGCGGGCCTGCTCGTCCTCGACCCGATGCACCCGGCCCTGGCGCGCCTGATGACCCCGACCCTCGCGCAGGAACTGGACGACCCGCTGGCCTCCTCGCGGGCCATCGAGGCCGCCGCCGCGCGGATGATCGCGGACGGGTTCGAGCCGCAGCTGCGCCGCCCGGACGGCGCCACCAACCTCTTCATTGAGGAGGACGACGGGCAGCGCCGCCTGCTGCGCGTGGACGGGTCAGCGTTCGTCACGGCCACCCGGCGCTATACCCGCGCGGAACTGCTGGCGCTGCTGGACGCCGACCCCACCCGCCTGACCCCTGCCGCTGGCCTGCGGCCCGCCGTGCAGGACGCCCTGCTGCCCACCCTGGCGTTCGTCGTCGGCCCCGGCGAGATCGCGTACGGCGCGCAGCTGCGGGACGTGTACCCCCTGCACGGCCTGCGTCAGCCGCTGCTGTGGCCGCGCCTGAGCGTCACGTGGCGCGAACCGAACGTCACGCGCCTGCTGAAACGGCTGAACGCCACCGCCGCGCAGGTGCAGGCCGATCCCGAGGGCGTCCTGGGCCGCGCCCTGGCCACCGAACGCCACGCCGGGGCCCTCACCACCGAGCGACTGGACGCCCTGACCACCAGTCTGGACACCCTGACCGCCGAGATCGCCGACCTCGACCCCACCCTGATCGGCGCGGCCGAACGCACCCGCACCCGCACCGTCGCCCGGGTCGCGCACCTGCAACGCCTCGCCACGCAGGCCCTCGCCCGCGCCGAAAACGACCGCAGCGGCCAGCTCACCCGCCTGAAAGCTCACCTGCTGCCCAACGGCACCCCGCAGGAACGCGAGATGAACTTCCTCACGTATCTCCTGAAACACGGCGACACGCCCCTGCGGCAGCTGCTGGCCCTCCCCGCCGGCTGGCAGGGTGAACTCGACATCCCCTGAGAAGTGACGCACGAAGAGGAGGGAGCCCGGTGCGGGCTCCCTCCTCTTCGTGCCTGAAAGTTCCCCTCAGTCGCGGGGAATGTTCACGTCGAACAGCGCCCGCACGAACTCCCGGCTGTCGAAGGGTTGCAGGTCACCTGGCTGCTCGCCCACCCCGATGAACTTGATGGGCACGCCCAGTTCCCGCACGATCGGCACCAGGATGCCGCCCTTGGCGGTGCCGTCCAGTTTGGTGACGATCACGCCCGTCAGCGGGGTGGCCTCGTGGAACTTCTTGGCCTGTTGCAGGCCGTTCTGACCGGTCACGGCGTCCAGCACCAGCCACACCTCGGCGGGTTCGTTCGGGTCGGCCTTGTCGATCACCCGCCGCACCTTCTTCAGCTCCTCCATCAGGTTGTGCTTGTTGTGCAGTCGCCCGGCGGTGTCCACGAACAGCAGGTCCGTGCCGCGGGCCACGCGGGCCGCCGCGCCGTCGAACGCGACGGCGGCCGGGTCTCCCCCGTCGGCGCCCTGCACGACCTGAATGCCCAGCCGCTCGCCCCACACGCCCAGCTGCGTCCCGGCAGCGGCGCGGAAGGTGTCCCCGGCGGCGAACATGACGCTCTGCCCCCGGTTCATGTAGTACTGGCCCAGCTTGGCGATGGTGGTGGTCTTCCCGACTCCGTTCACGCCGATGACCATGACCACGTGTCCCTTCGGGTCGACGCTGCTGCGCCGCGCGTCGGGGCTGAAGCCCAGCTTGCGGAACTCGGCGCGCCGCGTGTCGGGCTCGAGTTGCAGGGTCAGGGCGTCCATCAGGGCCTCCTGCAGATTCTTGCCCTCGCTGCGGCGGATGTCCTCCAGGATCTCCTCGGTGGCCGCGCGGCCCACGTCGGCGGCGATCAGGGCGTACTCGAGGTCCTCGATGGTGTCCAGGCGATTGGTGAGGACGTCCCGGACGTCGGTGCCGAGGAATCCGGCGGTGTCGTTGATCTGCTTGCGGGTCTTGGACAGCCCGTCGCGGAGCCGTTCGAGCCAGCTCACGCGGGCACTCCGGCGGGGGTGTGGGTGTGGTGCGTCATACCGCCCACCATAGCGTGTGGGCGCGCGGGCGGGCGTCCCGCAGCGGACGGGAGCGCCGCCGTCCCGGCCCACCGCTGCCCCGAGCTGCTGGGGAACAGCCGGGGACCACACGGGTGACCCGCCGCGCGGCCCAGCCGACACGGTGCGGCCGGTCCACTCCCCACGGGTGCGGTTCAGGGCGCGCGCATGAGGATCAGTTTCAGCTGACCCAGGCGCGCGCGGCTGAACGCTCCCTTGCCCAGCACCTGCTCGGCCTGCCCGGGGGGCATGTAGGCCAGGACCGGCACATCGTCCGTCCAGCGGGCACGCAGCGCCGCGTCCTGGTCGATGTCGACCGGCCGGTACGTGAAGTTCAGGGCGTCCAGGTTGGCCGCCGCCAGGTCGCACAGGGAGCAGCCCGCGCGGGTGTACAGCGTGAGCGTCGGCAGCGGCACGTTCAGGCAGGTTCCAGCACGTGGGGGCGCTGCAGGAGCGACATGGCCTGCACCGGGGCGTACATGTCGCTGGAGGACAGCAGGTCGCCGACGCTGGAGTACACCCGCAGCACCTGCCCGCCCTGACGCACCGCGTACATCTGACTGTCCGGCCCGATCTGGATCAGCCAGGGCGCGTCAGTGGGTTCCCCGACCAGGGTTTCCATGCTGAACGTGAGCCCCGGAGTCCCGTCGGCCTCGATCTTGCGGACCTTGCGGGCGACGCTGTCCACGATGTACACCGCGCCGAACTGATCCACGCCCAGGCCCTCAAGGGGGCGCAGCGCGTCGCTGTTGCGGTCCAGCCGGAAGGCGAAGCGGCTGAGGTACTCGCCCTGCGCGGTGAACCGCTGCACCTCGTTGCTGCCGGTATCGAGGACGTAGATGTGGCCGTCCGGGGCGGCGACGATCGAGCGGGGCTTCTCGAAGCGCCCCAGGCCCTGACCGCGCCCGCCGAAGCGGCGGACGAACTGCCCGTTCAGGTCGTAGGTCACGACGTGCTGCGCCTCGGCGTCCAGGACGTGTACGTACCCGCGCGCGACCGTGATGGCCACCGGTTGCAGCAGCTCACCGTCCCCGAGTCCGTAGGGGCCGAACGCGGCGATCTCCCGTCCTTCCGGGTCGAGCTTGCGCACGAGCGCGCCGCGCTGCGCCTGCCGGTAGTCGAGGAGGGTCACGTACAGGTTCCCGTCCGCGTCGCTGGTCATGGCGTTGGGGGTGCCGGGCAGGCCCTGTGTGCCGCCGGTCTGATCGCGCAGGCTGGCGCGCAGTTTGCCCTTCAGATCGAGGAGCCGCAGCGTGCCGCGTTTCTCCTGCACGCTCAGGGCCAGAGCGACCGGATCGTTGAACACGTCGTCGCTGAGGACCCCGGCGTCCACGCGGGCGATCACGTCGTCCAGGGTAGGGCGCGCGGCGGGATCCTTCTCGATCATGTGCAGGATCAGGTCGTTCAGTTTGCCCGGGACTTCCAGCCGCACCTGCTTGGGTGGTTTGGGCGTCTCGAAGACCTGCTGGTGCACCACGGCCTCGTAACTCCCCTTGAAGGCGGTCTGACCGGTGACCATCTCGTAGGCGAGCAGGCCCAGGGAGTACACGTCGCTGCGGGCGTCGACGCGGTTGCCCTTGGCCTGCTCAGGCGCCATGTAGATGGGCGTGCCGACGCGCGCGCCGGTCATCGTCAGGCGGGTCAGCACCTTGCCGACCGCGATGCCGAAGTCCATGAGCTTCACGCCGCCCTCGCGCAGCGCACCGTCCATGAACGCGTTCTTGAGCAGCATGACGTTGGCGGGCTTGATGTCGCGGTGCACGACGTTCTGCATGTGAATGTGGCGCAGCGCGTCCGCCAGGGCGCGGATGATCTGGGCGCTTTCCGTGAAGGTCAGCGTGCGGTTTTCCAGCACGTCCTCGAGACTCTCGCCGTCCAGGAATTCCATGGCGATGTAGTGCTCGGGGTCCTGCATGCGGTAGTCGTAGACGCGCACGATATTCGGGTGGCTGAACCGTTTGAGCACCTCGGCCTCGCGGTAGAAGCGTTTCACGAACTTGGCGTCGGCGAGGTACTTGTCCTGCGGGACCTTCAGCGCGACCGTGCGGCCGTCCTGGCGGCGGCGGGCGCGGTACACGCTGCCCATGCCGCCCACCCCGATCCGGTCGAGGACCTCATACTCCTGAAAGCGCAGGTCCGTGGTCACCTGCGTCTGGGTCAGGCCGGAGCGGCGCTGCACCTGGGTGGGCGCGGCCGTGCGCTGCACCTTCACCGGCTTGCGGCCCGGCCGGTCCAGGCTGGGCAGCACCATGCGGCCCATGTGGTACGCGGCGGTGGCGATCAGGAAGGCGGCCGCGACGAGGGCACCCTGCGCGCGGCCCAGGCCACCGGGGGACGCCACCTGGTCCGGGCCGCCCAGCCCCAGGGCCAGTGCCCCCAGCAGCGCGGCGATGAGCCCGGCGCAGGTGGCGACCACGATGCTCAGGACGCGTTCGCTGACCCGCACCGTGAGCAGCACACCCACGATGAACAGCGCCGCGAGCAGGACGGGGGTCACGCGCGACTCCGGCCAGCGTGCAGGAACAGGAAGGCAAGGCGCGTCATTACGTCTTGTTATACAGGTCCGGGCTGTCACGGGCCTTACAGGGTGCCGCTCTGGTCCCGGCCGGACGCCCCTGGGCGTGGGCAGCCGTGACCGGGAGGGGCCCGGCGGGGCATACTGGACTCGATGCCCGCCCCACTGCGACTGGAGGACTTCCGTGGAATTCTGGCTTGAACTCGTGGAGCTGTACGAGTACAAGGTGCAGGATCTGGTCGAGGGCCGCGTGCCGCGCGGTGGCCGGCGCGGCCTGGCCCAGCTGCGCGACGAACTGCTGGGTCTGGCGCTGGAACCGGCGCTGCTGCGGCGCCTGATGGAAACCGACCGCCAGTACCGGCTGCACCAGGGCAATCCGCTGCAGCCCGTGCGGGCGCGGTCCGGGCACACCGGGGAGAGCACCTGGACGGCGCCGCCCACGGCGGATTCCGACGAGTCGCGCGCCTGGGAGGAACTGCAGCTGCTGCTGTGGCACCAGCGGGCGGCGGCACAGGCGCGCGACTTGACGCAGCGCTGGCAGCGGGAACCGGAATTCGCGCACCTGCGGGTCCTGTACACCGTGATCGAGAACGCCGAGCGGCTTTCACGGCCCGGCACGCAGCCGCTGGCCGTACCGCCTGCGCACGACGCCCTGATGGACCTGCACGATCCGGAGGTCACGGGGCGACTGGCCACCGCCCTGTCCCTGCTGCTGCTGTCCGAGGACGGCCGCAGCAGGGTGCGCTCGGCCCTGTCGGCCGTGCATGCCGAGCCGTTCCCGCGCCACCCGGACGAGGACGTGCTGGCGGCGCGGATCGCGGCGGCGCAGCGTGAACCCCTCTCCCATGAGGCGCGCGAGTCGCTGGTGCGGGCGCTGCGGGCCGAGCATCCACTGCCGCGTGACCCACGGGAGCGGCCCGCGATCCGCGAGGCGGCGCGGCACGTGGGACAGCTGCTGGAACCCATCCTGGACGCCCTGCCGCAGCCCAGCCTGAACGGCGCGCCGCAGGGCAGCATCCTGTTCGCGCAGCACCCGGGCAGCGCCATGCGTGTCCCGGACGACGGCGCCGAGCGCCTGACGGTGTACCTGCGGGGTGGGGGCGGGGCGCGCTGGCGGGGGCTGAACATCGAGTGGCAGCCCATCGGGCCGAACTGGCAGGTGCAGATCGGGTCGCAGCTGACGCTGCTGCGGCCCGGCACAGCGCCGCACGAGCGGGCGCAGCTGGTCAAGCTGCCCGATCAGCAGTTCCGTGTGCTGGTCAGCGGGGCGTACATGACGCTGGTGGTCGAGAGTCATACGGCGCTGGAGCTGGGTCGACGGGCGTCCACGGCGCGGGCGACGGCGCTGCTGCTCGATCCGGCCGAATCGTTCGCGTTCCTGCGGCTGGCCCGCGCCGCAGCGCAGGTCATGCGGGGCGGCGCGCTGCAACTGGAGAAACTCACGCCGGACAGCGCGCGCAAGTACCTTGACGCCACTCCGGACGTCCTGCTGGCGTTCGCGCGCAAGGGAGTGGATACGCTGGTGGTGCGCCTCGCCCGCCTGGACGCGCAGGAGGCCGCGCAGGCGTTCCGTCACGCGGCCCAGCAGCTCGGGTTGCACCGCGTGATGGCTGACCGGCTGCACGCCGCGCTGCACATCGCCCTGCACGACCCGGAGACGCTGCCGGCCGGTCAGGCGCTCACGACGCTGGACCTGACGGCCGGGGGCCAGTTCACCAGTGTGATCCTGCAGGACGAGCCGCTGTCCCTGCAGGTGGGTGGGCGGGGCGTGACGATCCGCTGGGACTACAAGGGCGAACTGGTCGTCATGATGCCGGGGCTGGCGCCGATGGTGCTGCATGACCTGCTGGTGGCGCGCCTGCCGGTCGGGAATCTGCTGCTGGTGCGGCATGGTTCCTGGCTGGGCGCGGCCCTCGCGGCTGACCTGCCGGTGGCGACCCTGGAGACCGCAGAGCTGCCGACCGAGGCGATCCGCCTGACGAACTGACAGGCGCGCCGGGGCTCGCGGAGGAAATGGGTTGCCTTCACCCCCCCCGAAGACCGCAGCAACCTGGAGACGCCCTGAAGCCCGGCCTCGCGACCGGTGGGATGGGCCGTGTGGCCTCTCCGGAGCGTGGCAGTGTGGTCAGGGACACGGCGGGCAGGTAGCATGGGCGGCATGTCGGTCAGTGCGTCTTCTCCTGCGGTTGTGATTGCGGCGTTCAATGAGGAGGGCACCGTGGCCGAGGTCGTGCGGGTGGCCCGCACCTTCACGTCCGAGGTGGTGGTCGCCTCTGACGGCAGCGTGGACGCCACGGCGCGGGTGGCGCGCGAGGCCGGCGCGCTCGTCGTGGAGTTGCCGCAGAACGTCGGGAAGGGCGGCGCGCTGCACGCGGGCCTCCAGGCGACGCAGGCGGAGGTGGTGGTGCTGCTCGACGCGGACCTGACCGGCCTGAGCGCCGAGCACCTGCGGCTGCTGTGCGGCCCGGTGCAGCGGGACGAACTGGATATGAGCATCGGCGTGTTCGAGGGCGGCGGCTTCGTGACCGACTGGGGGAACAAGCTCACGCCGCACCTGAGTGGGCAGCGGGCCTGTCGCCGCGCGTGGCTGCTGGCCGTGCCGGATCTGGCGGCGGAACGCTGGCCCGAACCGGCGATCACGCGGCACCTGAAGGCGACCGGTGCCCGCTGGGCGTACGTGGACCTGCCGAACGTCGCGCAGGTGGTCAAGGAGAAGAAACGGGGCTTCTGGGGCGGCGCGAAGGCCCGCACGAAGATGTACGCGTCGCTGCTGACCTACCGCGCCCGCCGCCGCAGGGAGTAGCACTCAGGGCGCACGCTCAGGCACTCAGCGGTGCAGGTCGATGACGCTGCCGTCGGCCGTCTGGTAGCGCACGACGCCCAGGGCCGGGACGAAGTACCGCAGCTGCACGCTGGTGCTGCCGCCCGTGGTGGTGTCGCTGCGCAGGATCAGGGCGTTGAAGTTCCCGGCTGGGAGTTTCAGGGGCGCCGTGCCGGTGACGGTGACGGTCATGCGCAGGCCCGCTCCCTGGGCCGTCCAGCTCTGACCGGGTTTGAGTGGCCCGGCGGGGTACACGAGGAGCGGCGCGGCGTACCAGTTCAGGCGACCGCCGCTGTTCACGCCGCGCAGCCAGACGCTGCCGTCGGCGCGGTATTCCAGCAGGTCCTGACTGTAGGTGGTGCCCGCGAACTGGTGACTGACGGGCGTGACGGTCACGCCCCGGTACGCGAGGGACGCGCCGACGACCTGCGTCTCGCCGTTGGCGTACGTCCAGCGGGTGCCGGGGCGGTGCGGGTAGTAGTTGGGATCCACGCTGGCGGCCGGGGCGGCGGGCAGGACGGTCAGGGCAGTGAGCAGCAGGGGCAGCAGGGGACGCATGAACGCCCGTCAGCGTAGCGCGCCCGGGACGCGTGCGCCTCCGGACCCTGGCGCAGGCGGACGCCGGGCCCCGGTCAGGCTGTGTTCCGCTGGCGCCAGTGGGGGTGCCCGCCAGCCCGGAGGAGAGGCCGGGGCGTGCTGGCTCAGTCCTGCGCGGGGCTCAGGGTGAAGCCGCCCTTCAGGTTGGGGTGCAGCTGCGAGAAGGCGGTGTCCGGGTCGTGCGGCGTGCAGATGATTGCCCCTTCCTCGAACCACTGGCCCAAGTACCGTTTGCGGGTCTCCAGGGTGGTGACGGGGTACAGGTCGTAGCCCATGATGTACGCGGTAGGCGCGTGGGCCAGGGTGGGGATCAGGTCGGCGACGTACACCAGGGTCTGCCCGTCCTGACGCAGCACGACGCCCTGCTGGCCGAGGTTGTGGCCAGGGAGTGGCAGGACGCTCAGGCCGGGGCGCAGCTCGTGTTCGCCGTCCACGATCTCAAACAGGCCCGCGTGCTCGATGGGGTCGATGTAGGCGGGGAGGTAGCTGGCGCGGCTGCGTTCGTGGGTGTGGCGGGCGTCGTGGAGTTCCTGTTTCTGCACGACGTAGCGGGCGTTCGGGAAGGTGGGGTCGCCCAGGGTGGTGACGTTCCGTCCGGCGTGGTCGAAGTGCAGGTGTGTGTTGATCACGAGGTGGATGTCGTCGGGGCTCAGGCCCAGGGCGTCCAGGCCCCGGAAGACGGTCTCGTCGCGGTCGAGTGCGTACATGGCCTCGAATTTCTCGCCGCCCTGGTCCCACATGCCGGTCTCGACGAGGATGTTCTCGCCGCCCAGCTGGATCAGCAGGGGGTTGATGCGCAGCCGGATGCGGTTTAGCTCGTCGGGGGTCGTGGCGCGTTCCCACAGGACGCGGGGAACGCTGCCGAACATCGCCCCGCCGTCGAGGCGGAACTGGCCGTCGGTCAGGGAGTGGACGGTGGCGGGGCCGATCTGACGGGACTGGATCCAGGTGCTCACGCGCCCGAGCCTACCAGACGGCGCCTAACGCACGTTCGTCCGCGCCGTATGGACGGACGGGTAGAACCCGGGGTGCAGGGCGGGCGCCAGGGCCAGCGCGAGCGCCTGTGCCCACACCGCCGGGCGGGTCACGAGCCCACCGGTCAGGGCGCCCACCGTGCCCGCGCCGCGTTTCAGATCGTGGGTGCCCAGCAGTTCGTCCATCACGCCGCCCAGTTCCTCACCGGCCAGGACGCGTGGCAGGGCGGCCTCCGGAACGGGCAGTTCGGCGGTGCGGGCGGTCAGGAGCAGGCCATCCCCGGCGCGCACGGCGGCCACCACCCCGAACAGCCAGCCACGCCCCTGCTCGACCCGCACCCCACCTTCCAGGCCCACGCCCCAGGTCGCGCCGGGCAGCCGGGCGGCCCGCCGGGCACGGTTCACGGCGCCCCGGCGGGTCTCCCCCACCCCGACCGGCTGGTCGCGCACGCCGCTGGGGACCGCTGCGCCGCTGACCGCCAGCTCCGGGAACAGGACGGCAAAAACGTCCCGGACGGGCTGCACCTTGCCCGGGTTCAGCGAACCGACGAGGACCGTCACGCGCCCTCCGGTTCGGGCAGCGTGCCGTGCAGGCGGCGGATCAGCGCCACCTGCCCCCAGTGGTACGCGCTATGCGCCGCCAGATCGGTCAGGACGTCCCGCGCGCGGCTGCTGGGGTCGGCGGCCAGGGCCTGAGCCTCGGCCAGCCCGGCCTGGAGGTCGCCCAGCAGGGCGTTCAACTCTGCCCCGCTGGCCGGCGCACCGGGCCAGACGTCCAGCCCGTCGGGCCAGCGGTCGGTGCGCCCGGTGGCCAGATCCAGGCTGGTGCGCTGCGTCACCTGAAGATGCGCGAGAAGCGCCCCGAGCGTATACGGCAGCCCGGGGACGGTGCCAGCGGCCTCGTCCAGCGTCAGGCCGCGCAACAGGTCGCCGGGCGTACGGAAGGCCGCGCCGCCCGCCAGGGCGTAGTGCAGAACGTTCATGCCCGTCAGAGTACAGAGCAGGTGGGCCGGTGTGGGGGCTCGCGGCCCTGGCCGGGCGCCGGCCCGGCAACGTCAAGGGAGCCATAAGGATGCGTGCGGGCGCTGTAAACGCGCGCGGTATGATTCGGTCATGCGGGCCCGACAGAATGATCGTCAGTGGCCCCGCGTGGGCCGGAGGCACCGTCATGACCCAGACCCATTCGCCCGTTCCCATTCACCTGCTGCTCGTCGAGGACAGTGAGGCCGACATCATCCTGACCCAGGAAGCCTTTCAGGAGGCGGGCATCCACACGCACCTGCATGTTTCCCGTGACGGGGTCGAAGCCCTGAGTTTCCTGCGTGATCCCGATTGCCCCCGCCCGGACGTGATCCTGCTGGACATCAACATGCCGCGCATGAACGGCCTGGAGGTGCTGCGGGAGATCAAGCAGGACCCGCAGCTGATGACCATTCCGGTGATCATGCTCACCACCAGCCACGCCGAGGAGGACATCCTGCGGTCCTATCAGGCGTACGCGGCGAGCTACGTGGTGAAGCCCGTCGAGTTCAGCAAGTTCTACGACGCGATCCAGGCGCTGGGCCGCTACATGCTCACCATCGTGCGCCTGCCGCCACGGGCTGGCTGACCGCACCCGGCAGAAGGGGCCGCCAAGTATGCATCGGCGGCCCCTTCCGTGTGGTTTACTCGGCGCTCTGGTACCAGTTGCGGTCCCAGCGGTGCGCGTACAGCTGCTCCACCTGGTCCTGCGGGAGGCCGCGCCCGTCGGCCAGCGCTGCGTTGCGATCCACGTTCCGGACCGAGCGCATCCCGACGATCACGGTGGACACCGCCGGGTGGGACAGCACGAAGCGCAGGCTGGTCTCGGCGAGCTGGTCGGTGCGGATGCCCAAGTCCTGCTCGATGGCGCGCAGGCGGGGTTGCAGCTGCGCGAGACGGTCGCCTCCGAAGTAGCCGTTGCGCCAGTCGCCCTCGGGGAAGGTAGAGTCCCGGGTCAGGGTGCCGGTCAGGCTCCCCTCGTCGAGCGCGACGCGCACGATGACGCCCACGCCGTGCTCGCGGCAGGCGTCGAGCAGGCGGTCCTGTGGTGACTGGTCGAACACGTTGTAGATGACCTGCACGGAGTCCACAGCGCCCGCCTCGACGGCCTTCACGGCGTTGTCCGGCTGGTGGTCGTTGATGCTGATGCCGAACGCGCGGATCAGTCCGTCGCACTTGAGCTGGGCCACGGCGTCCTGCCAGTCGCCCTGGCCCAGCCAGGCGTCGTTCCAGACGTGCAGCTGCTGCACGTCGATGGTGGGCAGGCCCAGGCGTTCCAGGCTGGCGCGGGTCATGTCGGTGATGTACCCCCCGGGGAAGGCCTCGTCGGCGGTGGTGCCGGGCGCGGCGGGCCACTCCATGTTCTTCGGGCTGATCTTCGTGGCGACCAGCGTGCCGGGGTGCTCGCGCACGACCTGTCCCACGAGGCGTTCGCTGTGGCCGCTGCCGTAGCCCATGGCGGTGTCGATGAAGTTGCCGCCCAGTTCGACGTAGCGGCGCAGGGCGTCCAGGCTGTGGTCGTCCTGCGCGCCCTTCCACATGTCGGCGCCGATGCCCCAGGCGCCGTAGCCGATCTCGGTGACGTTCAGGCCGCTGCGGCCGAGGGGTCGTTGGTGCATGCTCATGCGCAGACTGTAACGATTCAGATCGTGTGAATCCAGCCCCACCCTTGACCCGACGTTCACGGGAGTACGCTGCGACGGTGAATGCCCTTCCCAACCTCAGCCCGCAGGCGCGGCAACTGGCCACCACCGGCCTGATCGTGGGCGTCTTCCTGGCCGCGCTGGAAGCCAGCGTGGTCGCCACCGCCATGCCCAGCGTCATCCGCGACCTGGGCGGCGAGACGCTGTACGCCCTGCCGTTCGCCGTGTACCTGCTGACCAGCACCGTCAGCAGCCCGCTGTGGGGCCGCGCGAGCGACGTGGTGGGCCGCCGCCGCCTCTACCTCGCGGCCGTGCTGATCTTCCTGATCGGCTCGGCCCTGTGCGGCCAGAGCCACTCCATGGGCCTGCTGATCGCCGCGCGGGTCGTGCAGGGCATCGGCGCGGGCGGCCTGCTGCCCCTGACCCTCACCATGGTCGGGGAACTGTACTCGCTGCAGGAACGCAGCCGGGTGCAGTCCCTGATCTCCGGCGTGTGGGGCGTGTCCGGGCTGGTGGGCCCGCTGCTGGGCGGCTGGCTCACCGAGACGCTCTCGTGGCGCTGGACCTTCTACGCCAGCCTGCCGTTCGGTGTGGCGGCGCTGCTGCTCGCGCTGCGCTTCCTGCCGGAGACCGGGCAGCCGCGCCCCGCCCGGATCGACTGGGCGGGCGCGGCGCTGTTCACGCTGGGCAGTGGCTTGGTCGTGTGGGGGCTGGAGCAGCGGCAGTGGCTGCTGGTGGGGCTGGGCGCCGTGACGCTGGTGGGCGCGATCCTGCTCGAACGGCGCCACCCGGACCCGCTGCTGCCCATGCGCGCCCTGCGCGAGCGGCTGCCGCGCGTGGCGTTCGCAGGGAACCTGCTGGGGGGCGCGGCGTACTTCGGCGTGATCGCGTACCTGCCGCTGTACGCGCAGGGCGTCACGGGCGGCGGGGCCACGGCGGGCGGCGCGATCCTGACGCCCATGCTGGTCGGCTGGACGCTGACCGCCATCGTCACCTCGCGCCTCGTGAAGACCGTGCCGCTGGCCCGCATCGCGCAGGTGGGCTTCGCGGTGCTCGTGGTGATGTTCGGCGCGCTGACCTTCGCCGTGCACGCGCCGCTGTGGGTCACGAGCGCGCTGGGCTTCGCGGTGGGGACCGGCATGGGCTTTTCCATGCTGAGCCTGCTGCTGGCCGCGCAGGAGACGTCCAGCCGCGAGGAACTGGGCGCCGTCACGAGCGGCGTGCTGTTCGCCCGGCAGATGGGCGGCGCGCTGGGCACCGCGCTGATGGCGCTGCTGATCGGCTCGGCCGCCATCCAGAGCGGCGGCTTCGAACTCGCCGAGGGCCTGCGCCGCGCGTACCTGCTGGCGCTGGGGCTGGTCATCCTGGCCCTGGCACTGAGTCTGCGTCTGCGCGTCACGCGCCCTGCCCAGGCGCCCGCACCGGCCAGCAACGATTGACCCATACAGAACAGGCCGCCACCCCGGTCGGAGGTGGCGGCCTGTTTGTGTTCGGTCAGGCGGGCGTGAGACATCCCTGGAGGAACAGCTCGTGCAGGCGGTCGTCCCCGGTGAGTTCCGGGTGGAACGCGGTGGCGAGCACGCGGCCCTGCCGCACCGCGACGGCCTGCCCCTCGTATTCGGACAGGACCTCCACCCCTTCGCCGACGCGGGCGAAGGCGGGCGCGCGGATGAACACAGCGGGGAACGCGCCGGTCAGGCCGCGCACGTCCAGGCCGGTCGTGAACGAGTCGATCTGCCGCCCGAAGGCGTTGCGCTGCACCGTCACGTCCAGCAGGCCCAGGCTGTCCTGACGGCCGAACTGCGGCGGGGCGCCCTGCACCTCGCCTGAGAGCAGGATGGCGCCCGCGCAGGTGCCCCACAGTTGCCTGCCGCGCGCGTGGAAGGCCCGCAGGGGCTCCCACAGCGCGTACTCGGTCATCAGGCGGGCCATGGTGGTGCTCTCCCCGCCGGGCAGGATCAGGCCGTGCAGGCCGTCCAGGTCCGCCGCGAGACGGACCTCGGTCACCTGGGCGCCCAGGCGTTCCAGGGCGGCGCGGTGCTCGCGGAACGCGCCCTGGAGGGCCAGCACGCCGATGCGGGCGGTCACGGGTCTTACCAGCCGCGCGCGGCGAGGCGCTCGGCGGGAATCAGGTCGTCGATGTTGATGCCGGTCATGGGCGCGCCCAGATCCTCGCTGATCTCGGCGAGCACGTCGGCGTTCTGGAAGTGAGTGACGGCCTTCACGATGGCCTGCGCTCGGCGCTCGGGGTTGTCGCTCTTGAAGATGCCGCTGCCGACGAACACGCCGTCCAGGCCCAGGAGCATCATCAGCGCGGCGTCGGCGGGCGTGGCGACCCCACCGGCGGCGAAGTTCACGACGGGCAGCTTGCCGTGCTCGTGGACGTAGCGGACCAGTTCGTACGGCGCCTGGAGGTCGCGGGCGACGGTCATGAGTTCCTCGGCGGGGCGGGCCTGGATGTGCTTGATCTCGCCCAGCACGGTGCGGGCGTGACGGACGGCCTCGATGACGTTGCCGGTCCCGGCCTCGCCCTTGGTGCGGATCATGCTGGCACCCTCGCCGACGCGGCGCAGGGCCTCGCCGAGGTTCTTGGCGCCGCACACGAAGGGCACCTTGAAGTCGTGCTTGAGGATGTGGTACTGGTCGTCGGCGGGGGTCAGGACCTCGGACTCGTCGATGAAGTCCACGCCGAGCGCCTGGAGGATCTGCGCCTCGACGATGTGCCCGATGCGGACCTTGGCCATGACGGGGATGCTGACGGCGCCGATGATCTCCTTGATCATCTTGGGGTCGCTCATGCGGGCCACGCCGCCGTCCTTGCGGATGTCGGCGGGGACGCGCTCGAGGGCCATGACGGCGGTCGCGCCGGCGGCCTCGGCGATACGGGCCTGGTCGGCGGTGACGACGTCCATGATGACGCCGCCCTTGAACATTTCAGCGAAGCCCTGCTTGAGGGCGGGGGTACCGGTGGTCGCTTCGGTCATGGCCTCAGGGTAAACAAGAACTGACCCCACCGGGAGGGTCACATTCGGACATCCAGAGGGGTCAGTTGAGTGGGTAGTCCAGCCTAGATGGACGCCTTGCGGCGCCGGGCCTCCTCAATCCGCTCGACCAGCTGCGACGGCCGGAACGGCTTGACCAGATACTCCTGCACCACGTCCGGGCCCAGCTCCGGCATCACGGCGGGCCGCGCCAGCCCCGACAGGAACACCACGGGCGGCAGCGCCGCCCCGAACTGCGCCGCCATACGCCGCACCGTCTCGAAACCGTCCCAGGGCACCATGAGCACGTCCATGACGATCACGTCGATGGTGCTCTCGCGGGCCAGCAGGTCCAGTGCGAGCGGCCCGCTGCTGGCCGGGCAGACCTCATAGCCGTGAATGGCGAGGGTCAGGTCCAGCAGCTCCAGGATCTGTTCCTCATCGTCCACCACCAGCAGCCGCACCGCCCGGGCGCCCGGCGTCATGGCAACAGGCCCAGCGGATCCACGGTCTGTCCCCCCAGCCGCACCTCGAAGTGCAGGTGCGGGCCGGTGCAGATGCCGGTGCAGCCGATGTACCCCAGCAGCTGGCCCTGCGCCACCTCCTGACCGCTCGAGACGGCCGTGCGGCTCATGTGGCCGTAGACCAGCGTGCTGTCCCCACTCTGCGTGTACACATTCAGACCATACGCCCCGTAGCCGCTCTGCGTGACGCGACCTGCCGACGCGGCGTAGATGGGCGTGCCGTAGGGCGCGGCCAGATCGATTCCGCCGTGGAACACCTGCTGGTGGAAGGCGATGTCCCGCTCGGCGTAGCGGCTGGTCAGGCGGTAGCTGCGCATGGGCCAGATCAGGCCCATGCGCCCCGGAGCGAGGCTGACGGCCGCCACGGCGGCCTGCTGCGCGTTCTGCCGGGTGCGGGCCTGCGCCGCAGCCTGGGCGGCCTCGAACTGCTGCTGGCGTTCCAGCGCGGCAATGGCGGCCTTGCGCTGGGGGCTGTTCTTCCACGCCAGGAACTTCTCGTACTGTTCCTGCGCGGCGTACCTGGCTTCCAGGCGGGCCTTCTCGCGGCCCTGCTTCCAGGCGATGAACTTCTCGTACTGCGCCTGACGCTGCGCGGCGACCTGCGCGCGGCGCTCGGCCTCGCGTTTCTCTGCCAGCTGCTGCGCGAAGCCCTCGGCGCGGATGCCGGGCAGCAGCAGCTCGTCCCCGACGTCGAGTTCAGTGGGCAGCACGTCGTTCGCGCGGGCGGTGGCCAGCAGGTCCGCGCCGTACCCGGCAATCAGGGACAGGGCACTCTGGCCGGGTTTGATCCGCACCAGCAGCCCGCGCGCCCCGGTGGGGACGTTCAGGGTGCTGCCCACCGGCAGGCGGTCGAGGCTGGTCCGGTCGAGGTTCACGCCCAGCAGGTCCACCACCGTGATGCCAAAGCGGCCCGCGACGCGGGCCATGGTATCGCCGGGCCGCACGCGGTACGTGACGACCGACTGGGGCCGCAGGGGCTGCCGGGCCTGCACGCGGCCCGGCAGGGTGAGCTGCACGACCTGCGTGGCGCCGTGCGTGGCGGCCAGTTTCACGGCGCCCGGCGTCAGGCCGTAGCGGCGCGCGACGTTCGGCAGGGGCGTCGCGCGGGTCGTGACGACCTCCAGCACGCGCTCGCCGGTGTCGCGGCTGAGCACCACGTCCGCCGGGGCGTCCAGTTGCAGTTGCAGCGGCGAGAGCAGGCGCTCTTCAGGGGTGGCTTGTTGTGCGTGCGCGAGACCCAGCAGCGCACCGAGAGTCAGGAGCCGCGTCGCGCGGCGCAGGGAGGGAAAGGACAAAGTATGAGCTCCGAGTGGGGGAAAGTGAGGGGTCGAGCGTCAGCCGCCGGCCAGGGCCGCCAGGAATTCGACGTTGTTGCGGGTCTTGCCCATGCGGGACAGCAGCATTTCCATCGCGTCCGCGGGGTCCATGTCGCTGATGACCTTGCGCAGCAGCCACATCTTCTTCAGGACTTCGGGCTGCAGCAGCAGTTCCTCGCGGCGCGTGCCGGACTTCAGGATGTCCAGCGCCGGGAAGATGCGGCGTTCCTCGAGGCGGCGCGACAGCACGAGTTCCGCATTGCCGGTGCCCTTGAATTCCTCGAAGATCACGTCGTCCATGCGGCTGCCGGTTTCCACCAGGGCGGTCGCCAGGATGGTCAGGCTGCCGCCCTCGCGGATGTTGCGCGCCGCGCCCAGGAAGCGCTTGGGCCAGTGCAGGGCGTTGCTGTCGAGACCGCCGGACAGGGTGCGTCCGGTGGGCGGGGTGACGAGGTTATTCGCGCGGGCCAGTCGCGTGATGGAGTCCAGCAGGATCACCACGTGCCCCCCTTCCTCCACGATGCGGCGGGCGCGTTCGTGCACGAACTCCGCGACGCGCACGTGGTGCTGGGGCGGCTCGTCGAAGGTGCTGGCGATGACCTGCGCGCCCTGCACGCTCTCACGGAAGTCCGTGACCTCCTCAGGGCGCTCGTCGACGAGCAGGACCATGACGGTCACGTCCGGGTAGTTCTTGACGATGGAGTTCGCGACCTTCTTCAGCAAGCTGGTCTTGCCGGCCTTGGGCGGCGCGACGATCAGCGCGCGCTGCCCGCGCCCGATGGGCACGAGCAGGTCCACGACGCGCAGGCTCAGGCCGTCGTCCATGCTGGGGTCTTCCAGCACAAGCTGCGCGTCCGGGAAGGTGGGGGTCAGGTCGTCGAAGCGCGGACGGCGGCGGGCCGTCTCGGGGTCCACGCCGTTCACAGCCTCGACCTGCACGAGCGACCCGAAGCGTTCGTTCTCGCGGGGTTTGCGGGCGCGGCCGATGATCTCGTCCCCGGTGCGCAGGTGGTACTGCTTGATCACCCCGGCGCTGATAAGCACCGTGCGGCTGTTCGGGTCGAGCAGGTCGGCCTGCAGGAAGCCGTACCCGTCGGGGCTGATCTCCAGGAAGCCGCGCGCGAGCAGCTGGCCCTCGCTGGCCGCCTGGTGCTCCATGATCGCGAGCGCCAGGGCGTCTTTCTTCAGTTTGCGGTAGTTCTCGATGCCGTACCCGGCGGCGATCAGGTGCAGTTCGGGCAGGATCTTCTGTTGCAATTCGTGGAACGGGAGGCTCTGGTGGGCGTCGGTCACAGCGGGGCCTCCGGCAGGGGGAGCCCGGCATGAACGCCCGCCGCGCGCGGGGCGGGCTGGGCGTTCGTGCAGGCGGGATGGGTAGGGCAGGTCATTCGTGTAACTCCTGAAGCCGATTCTAAACGCGCGCTGACGCTTTTCACACGTGCGCGCCGGGGGCAGGGGGTGGGGGCAGCGGAAGAGACTGACGTTCAGCATACCCACAAGCGCGGTCCCCTGGGGGACCACGTTGACCGTTCCCAGCCTGCCGCCCTACCATGAGGGGCACCCCAGACCGGGGTGAGACACGAGGAAGGCGACCGAGAGGACAGTACGCGGGCAGCAGCGGACCGCACGAGCGAGTCAGGGATGGTGAGAGCCTGACGCGGACCCAGCCAGCCGAACATCACCTCCCGCGCCGGCGGAAGAAAGGCCCACAGGCCGACTAGACCCGCCCGGACACCCCCCGTCAGAGGGCCAATGGAGACCGGCAGCGTGCCGGTGAAGTTGGGTGGTACCACGCACCAGCTCCCCTAGGGGGCGGCGCGTCCCAGCACCGTCCCCCCACGTGGGGGCGTGACCGCTGAGACCCGCCGCCCCCTGTTCCGTTTACCCCATTCCCATTCACCCCTGTCCCGCTTCGCCCGAGTTCTGTCCCCGGAGGCCCGAACCATGCACCTGACCGACATTCCCTTCGGGGTGACCACCTGGGCCGACGTGCCCGCCACCGACCACCCCGGCGAACGCGGCGTGGCGACGTGGCGCACCCGGCAGTTCGGCGCGGTCCGCGTGAGGATGGTCGAGTACTCCCCCGGGTATCTGGCGGACCACTGGTGCGAGAAGGGCCATGTCCTGCTCGTACTGGCCGGGCAGCTGGACACCGAACTGGCCGACGGGCGCACCTTCACGCTGCGGCCCGGCGAGTCGTATCAGGTGGCCGACCACGCCGAACCGCACCGGTCGAGTACCGCCATGGGGGCCACGCTGTTCATCGTCGACTAGCCGCCCCCTCTTTCCGTTTCCTGACCCGCCCCCGCCGGAGGTGACCATGCCCCGCAGCCTAATCCACCACACCCGACTGGCTAACCCGACGCCCCTCTGCCCCGCCCGGCCCAGGCGGCCGATTCGGACGCGGGTGACCCCCGCCTCCGACGCCCGACCCACAAAGCCCCTCACAGCCCACCCGGAGATCACATGACCGACAAGAAGACCCTCTTCACGCCCGTGCAGGGCAACCCGAACTTCCCCGCGCTGGAACAGGGCATCCTCGACTTCTGGAAACGCGAACGCGTGTTCGAACGCTCGCTGGAACAGACCCAGGGCGGCCCCGTGTTCACGTTCTTCGAGGGGCCGCCCACCGCAAACGGCCAGCCCGGCGTGCACCACGTCCAGGCCCGCTCGTTCAAGGACCTCTTCCCGCGCTTCCGGACCATGCAGGGCTATCACGTGCCGCGCAAGGCCGGCTGGGACACGCACGGCCTGCCGGTCGAGCTGGGCGTCGAGAAGAAACTCGGCCTGAACAGCAAACGCGAGGTCGAGGCGTACGGCATCGACAAGTTCAACGCCGAGTGCCGCGCCAGCGTGTTCGAGTACGAGGCCGAGTGGCGCAAGTTCACCGAGCGCATGGGCTACTGGGTGGACCTGGACGACGCGTACATGACGCTGCACAAGGACTACATCGAGAGCATCTGGTGGAGCGTCAAGAACCTCAGCGAGAAGGGCCTGCTGTACAAGGGCTTCCGCGTCGCGCCGTACTGCCCCAAGGACGGCACGACCCTGAGCAATGCCGAGGTCAGCGAGGGGTACAAGGACATCCAGGACCCCAGCGTGTACGTGCCGTTCCGCCTGACCGACCCGGCCAGCCTGGGCCTGGAGGACGGCGCGGCGTTCCTGGTGTGGACGACCACGCCCTGGACGCTGCCGTACAACGTGGGCGTCGCCATCCACCCGGAGTTCGAGTACGTGGCCGCGCGTGACAAGGACGGCCACGTGCTGATCCTGGCCGCCAGCCTGAAGGACGAGGTGCTGGGCGAGGACGCCGAGGTCGTGAAGACCTTCCGGGGCAGCGAACTGGAGCGCGTGGCGTACCAGCCCCTCTTCACCGAAGCGTACGAGGCCGAGGGCGAGGGCAAGCCCGTGTGGATGTCGGGTCTGGACACCTACGTGTCCGACAGCGACGGGACGGGCATCGTACACACCGCGCCCGCGTTCGGTGAGGACGACATGCGTCTGGCCCGCAACTACGGCTTCCCGGTGATCGTGGGCGTGGACGGCGAGGGCAAGCACCGCTTCGGCCCGTGGAAGGGCGTGTTCTTCCGCGACGCGAACACCGAGATCGTCCGGGACCTGCGTGCGCGCGGCCTGATGTGGCGCGAGAAGAACTTCCTGCACGCCTACCCGCACTGCTGGCGCTGCGGCACCCCGCTGATGTACTACGCCACCGAGAGCTGGTACCTGAACAACACCCGCCTGAAAGAGCGTCTGATCGAACTGAACCAGACGATCGACTGGCACCCGCCGCACATCAAGAACGGCCGCTACGGCGGGTGGCTGGAGAACCTGATCGACTGGAACCTCTCGCGCAACCGCTACTGGGGCACGCCGCTGCCCGTGTGGGAAGCTGAGGACGGCGAGTACCGCGTGGTCGGCAGTTACGCCGAACTGGCCGAACTGAGTGGCCGCCCCGAACTGACGGGCCCGGACTTCGACCCGCACCGCCCGTTCGTGGACGACATCACCTTCGAGGCAGATGGCAAGACCTTCCGGCGCGTGCCCTACGTGATGGACGTCTGGTACGACAGCGGCAGCATGCCCTTCGCGCAGCACCACTACCCCTTCGAGAACAAGGAGAAGTTCGAGCAGGGCGGCTTCCCCGCCGACTTCATCGCGGAGGCCATCGACCAGACGCGCGGCTGGTTCAACAGCCTGCACCAGATCGGCACGATGGTGTTCGACTCCGTGGCGTACAAGAGCGTCATCTGCTCCGGGCACATCCTGGACGAGAAGGGCGCGAAGATGAGCAAGAGCAAGGGGAACGTCGTGAACCCCTGGGACGTGTTCGAACAGTACGGCGCGGACGCCGCCCGCTGGTACATGTACGTCAGCGCGCCGCCCGAACTCAGCCGCCGCTTCGGCATGAACCTCGTCGGCGAGGCGTTCCGCTCCTACTTCCTGACGCTGTGGAACACGTACTCGTTCTTCGTGCTGTACGCGAACCTCGACCAGCCGGACCTGAAGGCCGCCGCGCCCGCCGCCGAGCGTCCCGAGGTGGACCGCTGGCTGCTCGCCAAGGTGCAGGCCCTGATCGCCACGGTCACGGCCGCGCTGGAGAACTACGACCCGACCGGGGCCAGCCGCGCCCTGCAGGACTTCGTCGTGGAGGACCTGAGCAACTGGTACGTGCGCCGCAACCGCCGCCGCTTCTGGGCCGGGGACGACGGCGCCGACCACAACGCGTACGCCACGCTGCACTACGCGCTGGTGACCGTCACGCAGCTGACCGCGCCGTTCACGCCGTTCCTCGCCGAGACGCTGTACGGGAACCTCGTGCGCTCGCTGGTGCCGGACGCACCCGACAGCGTGCACCTCACCCCCTGGCCCAAGGTGGACGAGGCGCTGGCCGCGCCGACCCTGGTGGGCGAGATGGACGCTGTGCTGCGCGTCGTCAGCCTGGGCCGCGCCGTCCGCGGCCAGACCGGCATGCGCCAGCGTCAGCCCCTGCCGAAGGTCATGGTCCGCGCCCGCACCGCCGACCAGACCCAGGCGCTGGGCCGCTTCGCCGAGCAGCTCAAGGAGGAACTGAACGTCAAGGAGGTCGAACTGATCGACCAGTTCACCGAACTCGTCAGCTACGTGCTGCGCCCCAACCTCCCGGTGCTCGGCAAGAAGTTCGGGAAGGCCGTCCCGCAGGTCCGCGCCGCGCTGGCCGCCGCCGACGCCAGCGAAGTCGCCCGCTTCGTGCGCGACGGCAAGCAGTTCGAGGTCATCGCCCCGACCGGCGAACGCTTCGAACTCGGGCCGGACGAGGTCCTCGTGGACGCCAAGTCCCCCGAAGGCTTCGCCGCGCAGGAGGAAGCCGGGTACCTCGTCGCCTTCGACACCACCCTCACCCGCGAACTGGAACTCGAGGGGCTCGCCCGCGACCTCGTGCGCGGCGTGCAGGACGCCCGCAAGAAAGCCGGATTCGAGGTGCAGGACCGCATCGCCCTCCACCTGGACCTCAGCGGCGACGCCCGCGAGGCCGCCGAGGCATGGCAGGAATACCTGATGAGCGAGACGCTGGCCGAGACGCTGGTGTTCGCCGCCGCCGACGGCTTCGAGGCTGAACTCGAAGGCGGGAAGGCCTACCTGCAGAAACTGGACACCGCCAGCCACAACTGAGCCGGAACCCCTCACCCTCCCGCCGCCTGCGCGGCTCCTTCCCTCTCCCCAGGGGAGAGGGCCAGGGTGAGGGGCGTGGCAGCAGCAGAGGCGCACCCGAACGGTGGGTGCGCCTCTCCCCCTTATTCTTACACGAGGGCCTGTAACGCCCCTTCGAGTTCCTGTGGGTGGAAGCGCTGCCCGGTGGCGTGCTCCAGTTGCCGCGCGAGGCGGCGCAGGGGGAGGTCGCGCAGGTCGAGGGTGCTGGCGCCACTACCGGTCACGCTGGCGCGGCCGGTCAGGTCGATGACGGTGTGGTACGGCTGCGTGAGTCCGCTGGGGAGCGGTCCGGCGGTGAGGATGATCAGGTCGGCGCGGGCGGCGAAGTCGGTGACGCCGGGGTCGCGGCGGCTCAGGGGGTAGGCGCGGCGGCCGGCGGGGAGGTCGCGGGCGGCGCGTTCCGCTTCGGGGGTGCTCTCGGCGGCAATACCGATCTCGGTGAAGCCCAGCCGGGCGAGGGGCAGGGCCAGGGCGAGGTCGTGGGCGTCCACGCCGAGGATCAGGGCACTCGCGCCGCGTGAGGCGTACCCGCTGGCGTCCAGCGCGTCGGTCAGTGCGTCGCTCAGAGCGAAGGTGCCGTGGAATTCGCCGCTCAGGGCGATGGCGTCCACGCGGCCCACGCGGCGGGCGACGGCGTCGGGTGTGACGGCGCCGAGCGCGTACGTTTCCTGGCTGGGGTGGACGAGCGCGCCGGTGAAGTGCAGGGTGCGGCTGGCGTCCAGCACGGCGCGCAGGTCGTCAGTGGGGACGTTCACGGCGATCAGGCCGAGATCGCGTAGGGCGCGGGCGGCCGGGGCGGGGTAGCCGATCAGGGCCAGGGGCGAGTCGGGGTGCATGTGAGGTTCAGTGTACCGACCGCAGATGGGCCGCTACCGGTCATGCCCGCAGCGGCCCATCCGGGGGTGAGATTACAGGGCGGTGCGGCGGGTCCGCAGGCTGAGCAAGGCGCCCAGCACGACCAGCACGGCGGCGATGGCGACGCCGGTGACGACGGTCGCGGCGTCCGGGCGGGCGACATACACGCCGTAGAAGGCCCACAGCAGCACCCCGGCGAAGGCGTAGTCGTGGAAGCGGCCCAGGAAGAACACGCCGATCGCGGCGGCGATCACGACGAGCACGGCGGACCAGACGGGGGCGCTGAGGCCCAGCGCGCCGGTCGTCACGCCGACGCTGACGAGGTACGCGGTGATGTTGGCGATGGTGGCGACGCTGATCCAGCCCAGGTACAGCGAGGTGGGCAGCGCCAGCGTCCAGCGTTCCGCGCCCTGGTGCGGCAGGCCGCGCACCGTGAGGTACAGCCAGATCAGACTGGTGAGAAGCGCCAGCATGATGATCACGCTGGGGCCGAAGTTGAGGCTCTGGAAGGCCAGCAGCCAGGAGACGTTCAGCAGGTTGCCCAGCAGGAACGGCCAGAACAGCCGGTCAAATCGGGGGCCGCGCTGGGCGGGCAGCGCCTGGTACACGGCGAAGACCAGCAGGCCCAGGAAGATGGGGCCCCACACGGCGAAGGTGAGTCCGGCGGGCGTGAAGGCGTTCGGGAGGGCGTCGCTGACCTCCTTGTTGGAGTTCCCGAAGAGCGGAAGGGCGTTGCTGAGGTAGTTCATCACGAGCGTGAGGATCGTGGCGAGCAGCAGCGTGATCTGCCTGGGTAGTCCGGTCATGCGTTCAGCGTAGGAGGCGGCCCTTCGTGGGGCTGTCGCCGGGCGCCCAGTCTGCGCGCGCGGGGCTTCAGGTGTTCTTGAGGTTCGCCCCGGCGCGGCGGGCGGCGACGGTCAGGCACGCGGCGGCCAGCGGGAGCAGCCCCCGCGACTGCCGCGTGAGCAGCCCGGCGGCCAGGGCCAGCACGGCGACCTGTCGGGAGCGTCGGACCTCCTCGCCCCGCACAGTGCGGGGGGCGCGGTCGCAGGCGCTCTGCACGGTTTCCGGCGCGGTCAGGTCACGGGCCAGCTGCAGGGCGGCCGCCGCGAGCAGCGCGCCCGTCCACGATCCGCCCCGCGTGGGGGCCAGCGGGGGCAGCAGCGCGCCCATCAGCGGAGTCACGCTCCGCCCGCCGTCGGTCAGGAGGGGGGCCGCACCGGCCACCAGCGCGCCCACCGTACCGCCCGTCCCGGCCGCCGCGAGCGACTGCGCCAGCAGACCCAGGTGATCGGCGCGGGTCAGGGTCTCCCCCGTCGTCCCAGCGATCCCCCGCAGGCCGGACAGGACCGCCACCGCCGGGAGCAGCGGCGCAAGCCCGCCGCCCCGGCTGACCAGTCCGGCCACCGCCGCCACGGGCAGCGCCGCGTTCGCCGTGCCCGGGAAGTCCGGGTCGAGTTCCCGCGCGGTCGCCCACGCCAGGAACGCCGCGCCCCCGATCCCCACCGCATCCGCCCAGCCCCGACCGCGCAGGCGGGCCAGCGCCACCGTCCCCAGCAGCCCCAGCGCCGCCACGCGGTTCGACGGGTACGTGAAGTCCAGCGGACGCGCCAGCGCCGAACGGGAGGAGTGGGCACTCATACCCGCACCCTACCCCCCACCGCCGGTCCAGCCCTGGACTGCGAAGGAAGCCTCAAGCTCCCTGGGTCAGGTCGTGTAGTCGGCGTTGATGCTGACGTATTCGGCGCTGAGGTCGCAGCCCCAGGCCTCGCCGCGTGCGTCGCCGACACCGAGGTCGATGGTGAAGACGACCTCCTCGGCTTTCATGCTGGCGCTGACCTGCGCGTCGTCGTACGGGAGGGGTTTGCCCTGGAAGACCGCATGATTCTGCACGGTGACGCGGAGTTTCTCGATGTTCACGCCGGCGCCGCTGCGGCCGACGGCCATGATGACGCGGCCCCAGTTGGGGTCATTGCCGTGCACGGCGCTTTTCAGCAGGGGGCTGACACAGCAGGTGCGGGCGGCGGCCAGGGCCTCGGCCTCGGTGCGGGCGCCGCTGACCTGCACGGTCAGGAGTTTGGTGGCGCCCTCGCCGTCGGCGGCGATCTGCCGGGCGAGGTCGCGCATGACGCCTTCGAGGGCGGTCAGGAATTCAGCGAGGTCGGTGGGTCCGGCCTGGCCGTTGCACAGGACGACGGCCATGTCGTTGGTGCTGGTGTCGCCGTCGACGGTGACGGCGTTGAAGGTGCGGTTCACGATGGCGGGGAACGCCTCGCGCAGCGCGGCCTGATCGATCTGGGCGTCGGTGAAGGCGAAGGCGAACATGGTGGCCATGTCGGGGTGGATCATGCCGCTGCCCTTGGCGGTGCCGACGATGCGCGCCCCGCTGCTCAGGGTCGCCTCTGCGGTCTTGGGGCGGGTGTCGGTGGTCATGATGGCGCTCGCGAAGGCGTCCGCGCCGCTCTCCAGTTCGTCGGGCAGGTGCTCGATGCCGCTGAGGACCTTATCCATGGGGAGCAGGTGTCCGATGATGCCGGTGCTGGCGGTCAGGACCGCGTCGGGCTGCACGTTCAGGACGCTGCCGAACGCGTCGGCCATGTCTGCGTTGTCGGCGGCGCCACGGGTGCCGGTGGCGGCGTTGGCGTTCCCGGCGTTCACGAGCAGCGCGCGGATGGGGGCGCCCTGCGCGTACAGCTCGCGGTTGCGGGTGACGCACGCGGCGGCGGTGGTGCTGCGCGTCCCCGCGAATGCCCAGGTGCAGTCCGCGGCGCTCGTGACGCCGCTCAGGTCGGTCCGGCCGCTGGGCTTGATGCCGGCGGCCATGGCGGCGGCGGTGAAGCCGGTGGGGAAGGTGAGGCTCATGTAAGGGAGTGTAGCGGGCGGCCCGCCCGGGCTGGGAGGGCGCGCGGGGTGGGCGTCTATACTCGGGGTACATGACAAGCGGGGACGCAGGGCAGGGGCGCGTGGATTTCATCGTGGTGGGGGCCGGGTCGGGCGGCTGCGTGGCGGCGCGGCGGCTGCTGGAAGCGGGCGCGCGGGTGCTGCTGCTGGAGGCGGGCGGGCCGGACTCGCACCCGCTGATCCGCGCGCCGGGGGCGTTCAACAAGCTGTTCCGCACGGTGGTGGACTGGAACCTGACGACGGTGCCGCAGCCGCGCGCGGCGGGGCGGTCGTTCTACTGGCCGCGCGGGAAGGTGCTGGGCGGCAGCAGCGCGATCAACGCGACCATCTGGATCCGCGGATCGAAACGGGATTTCGAC
This sequence comes from Deinococcus hopiensis KR-140, assembly GCA_943327755.2. GTDB lineage: Bacteria > Deinococcota > Deinococci > Deinococcales > Deinococcaceae > Deinococcus > Deinococcus hopiensis_A. The sequence continues at coordinate 92,520 of CALPYF020000004.1, read as the reverse complement.
CGCTGGGGCGAGAGCTGGACCTGGGAGGACGTCCTGCCGGAGTTCCGCGCGCTGGAATCGTACCGGGGCCCAGCGTCGGAGACGCGCGGCACGGATGGCCCGATGCCCGCCGGGGCGCGCGGCGCGTCGCACGAGCTGAGTCACGCGTTCGTGAAGGCGGCGGCGGTGGGGCTGGGGCTGCCGGTCGTGACTTCCTTCAATGAAGGTGTACTGGACGGCGCGGGTCTGCTGGAGAGCAACCATCAGGGAGGCGAGCGGTTCAGTGCGTTCCGGGCGTTCCTGAAACCGGTGCTGGGTCACCCGAATCTGACGGTCCTGACGGGCGCGCACGTGCTGGAACTGCTGTGGGAGGGCCAGCGCGCGGCGGGCGTTCGGCTGCGCTGGCGGGGCCGGACGCTGGACGCCCCGGCGGGTGGGGTGATCCTCACGACGGGCGCGGTGCAGACGCCGCAGCTGCTGATGCTGTCGGGGATCGGGCCGCGCGCGGAACTGGAACGGCACGGCATTCCGGTCCGCGTGGCGCTGGAGGGGGTGGGTGGGGGGCTACAGGATCACCTCGCGGTGCCGGTGATCAGCCGCTCGCGGATCACGAGTCTGGACCGGGTGCCGCAGGGCGAGGCGCTGGCGCGGTACCTGTGGAACCGCAGCGGCCCGCTGAGCAGCAACGTCGCGGAGGCCAGTGCGTTCACGCACGCCCGCACTGGCCTGGGCGCGCAGGACGACCCTGACATCCAGTTTCATTTCGGTCCGGCGTACTTCCGGGATCACGGGTTCCGCACCGAGCCGGGCAATCACTTCACGGTGGGGCCGGTGCTCGTGGACGTGCACAGCCGGGGCCGCCTGACGCTGGCGTCGCGTGACCCGCTCGCCGCGCCGGTCATCGACCCGGGGTACCTGACGGACGACCGGGACGTGCAGAGTCTCGTGGCGGGCGTGCGGCAGGCGCGCGAGATCGCCTCCAGCCCGCCCCTGTCCGAACTGCGCGGCGCAGAGGTCCTGCCGGGCGAGGGGCACCGCAGTGACGCGGCACTGCGCCAGCATGTGGCGCGCGAGTGCGAGACCCTGTACCACCCGGTCGGGACGGCGGCCCTGGGTGACGGGGAGGACGCCGTGGTGAGCCGTGAACTGGCGGTGCGGGACGTGCGGGGCCTGTGGGTGGGGGACGCGAGCGTCATGCCGCGCATCATTCACGCGAACACGAACGCGACGAGCATGATGATCGGCGCGCGGGCCGCGACCTTCGCACTCCGTGAGGTGGGCGGGCGCTGATGGGAAATTGATGCGAACCGCACAGTCCTCATGCTCGGTTCACGAGCGTTCTCACCTCTCACGCTAGGGTGGCACTGACATGAAGCCCCGCTCCCTTCTCCTGACGCTCGCCGCCGCCCTGACCCTGGGCGCTGCCAGCGCGGTGCCCGTGAAGCTGGGCAGCGTGCCGGTGACCGTCGAACCGAACGCCAAACTCCTGACCCTCAGCGCCGCCGGGATCCGCACCGCGTTCCCCAGCGCCGCTGGCCGACCCGACGCCGTCTTCATGACCGAGGACCGCAAGGTCAGCGTGGCCTTCGAGTGGCGCGCCAGCAAACTGAACAAGACCGAGGTCGGCACGCTGGTCGAGCAGTTCCCCAGCGTGATCCGCGCGCAGGTCCCCAACGTGAAGACCCTCAAGGCCAACCTGCTGCAGGTCAGCGGCACGCCCTGGGCACAGTTCATCTTCACCACGCCCAGCCAGGGCGACGAGCTGCGCCGCGAGCTGCTCGTCACCAGCGCCGGGGGCCGCATGCTGGTGGTGACCATCGCCGGGAACATGAAGGACTACGCGAAGAACGAGGCCGTGGTCCGCACGCTGACGAACAGCGTCCGCGTCAACTGAGCCCGGCTGTCTGGCCCCGCCCGAATCCGGCAGACGGGATCATCCCCAATAGCCCCCTCCCGAGTACCGGGGTGGGGGCTTTTTCATGGCCGGCCGATTAGTAGAGCCGCCAGATATCACAGGGGTTTTCACCGGCTCTCCCCACGAAGAACCCCCACCCTCTGCGGAAGGTGGGGGGCGCCTCGTCTCGGTGGTCAGCCGACGTCGGTGATGATCGGGGAGCGGAAGTTCGTGTCCTCGGTGTACACCCAGCGGCGGCGGCTGAGCAGCGCCACGACCAGGCTGACGAGCGCCACGGCGCCCATGCGGCCCATGAACGTCCAGTACTGGCCCTCGAACGCGCCGAACATGGCGTGCCGCAGCGCGTTGATCACGTCGGTGACCGGAATGAAGGTGTGGAGTGCCTGGAAGAACGGCGAGCTGAGTTCCACGGGGTAGCTGCCGCCACTCGCGGCGAGCTGCACGATCAGCAGCACGAGCGCCAGGATGCGCCCGGCGGGGCCGATCAGGAGATTCAGGGCCAGGATCACGAGCAGGAAGGTCACGCTGCCCGCGACGGTGGTCAGGATGACCTGCGTGGGGTTGCCGAACTGCACGCCCATCAGGTGCACGCCGAGCACGACGATCAGGGCCTGCCCCAGCACGATCAGCAGCGGCTGCGTGAGTTTGCGGGCCACGCGGGCGGCCTGCCGGGTCTGGCGGCCGCTCTCGGGGAGCAGCAGGTACGGGAAGATGAAGGTGGTCATGGTGGCGCCCACCCACAGGGCCAGCGCGATGAAGTACGGCGCGAAGGCGTTGCCGTTGTTGGGGACGTCCGCGAAGTTGGTGGTGCGGACCTGCACACTCTCGGCGAGGCCGGTGGGGTCGCCGCCCAGCTGCTCGATGCTGGCGGGGACCTTGTCATGCAGTTCGTTCAGGCCGTCGGTGAGTTTCTGCGCGCCGTCCAGCAGGTCCCCGGTGCCGTTCTTGAGGGTGCGGGTGCCGCTTTCGAGGCTGCTGGCGCCGTCCGCGAGCTGCCGGGCGCTGCTGGCGAGGGTCTTGCCGCCACTGTTCAGACTGTTGAGGTCCTTCTGCGCGGGGAGTTTCGTGGTGATCTGCCCCAGCGCGCCTTTGATCTTCTCGTTGCCGTCGGCGAGGGTGTTCACGCCCGCCTGGAAGTCTTTCGCGCCACCCACGAGGCTCTGGGCGCCCTGCGCGGCCTTGCGGGTGTTGTCCGCGAGGGTCCTGGCGCCGCTCTGGAGGCTCTGCGCTCCGCTCTGCACCTGCTTGCTGCCCTGCGCGAGCTGCTGCGCGCCGGTCACGGCCTTCTGCGCGCCGGCCTGGGCGCTGGCGGCGCCCTGCGCGAGTTTCTGCGCGCCACTCTGCACCTGCGCGGCGCCGTCCTGAAGACTCTTGCTGCCACTGGTCAGGCCCGCCTGCAATTTGTCGGCACCCGCCTGGAGCTGGTTCGCGCCGGTCTGAAGGTCACCCAGGCCGCTCACGAGACCCGGCAGCTGCGTGGCGAGGGCCTGGGCGCCGCTGCTGGCAGTCTGCGCGGCCGCCTGCGCCTGACCCAGTCCGCCTGCGAGCTGCGTGGCGCCGGTCTGGAGGTTGGCCGCGCCGGGGGCGGCGGGCGTGCCCTTCACGGCGGTACTCAACTGCCCGGCGCCTCCGGCGATGGTCTGGGCACCGGTCTGCAGCTGCCCGAGGCTGCTGCTCAGTTTGGGCAGTCCGGCGGCGAGCTGTCCGGCGCCGTCGGCGGCCTTCTGCGCCCCGCCCCTGGCCTGCCCGAGACCGCCGCTGAGTTTCTGGGCACCGGCCTGGAGCTGCACGGCGCCGTCCACGGCGGGTTTCAGGCCGCTGGCGACGCCGCTGCGCAGCTGCGCGGCCCCGCCGCTGAGCTGCTGGGCGCCCTTGTTCAGGTCGCCCAGGCCGCCCGCCAGCTGCGGGAGTTGCGTGGCCAGCTGGGCGTTGCCGCCCGCGACCTGGGTGGCCCCGGCGTTCAGTTTCCCGGCGCCTGCGGCGAGCTGGTCGCCCCCGGCAGCGAGTTTGTTCAGACCGCCGCTCAGGCTGGTCGCGCCGGCGGTCAGTTTTGCGGCGCCGTCGCGCAGGGGTTGCAGTTGCTGCCTGCCGGGGGCGGCCTGTTCCAGCTGCCGCAGGCCGCTGCCCAGCTGGGTGACGCCGCCGGTCAGGCGGGTGACGCCGCCGCTGAGGGTTCCGGCGCCGTCAGCCAGTTTGTCTGCACCGCCGGCGAGTTTGCCCGCACCGGTCTGGAGGTCGCCCGCGCCGGTATTCAGCTTGCGGGTGCCGTCGGTGAGGCTCTGGGCGCCGTCAGCGAGTTTGCGGGTGGCGTCGCGGATGTCCGCAAAGCCGTCCTGCACGTCTTTCAGGCTGGTCTGCACGACGTCCCAGCGGTTCTCGCCGAGTGTGGCGTTCAGGTTGGTGGCGATGGTGCCGGCCACGCGGTCGGCGACGGTGCTGGCGTAGTAGTTCAGGCCCGGCGCGCGGTACAGCTGGAGCAGGCCGTGCTGGGCGCTGCTGCCTGCCACGGCCTTCTGGCTGAAGTCGGCGGGGATGGTCAGGGCGAAGTAGACCTCGCCGTCGCGGACGGCCTGCTGGGCGGCGGCCACGCTGGGGTAGCTGCGGAAGTTCACCGGGGGGTCGTCCCGGAGTTCCTTGACGAGGTCCTGTCCGACGTTGATCTTCTCACCGTGGGAGACGGTGCCCCGGTCGAGGTTCACGAGGGCGGCGGGCAGCTGGTTCAGGTTCCCGGCGGGATCCCAGACGCTCATGAGGTACACGCCGACGTAGGTGATGGGAATGAACAGGAAGGCCAGGGCGGCGGCCCACATGATGGGGTAGCGCCACAGGCCGCGTTCGGCGGGGGTCAGGGCGGCGTAGCTGTCGCGCAGGCTGGGTCGGGGGGGGCGGGGTTGGGTCATGGGCACCTCTGGGGGAAAGACAGGTTCTGACGTTCCGTCAACTGGATGTAGTGTGCGCCGCAATCTACATTCTGTCAAGTGACAATCTGTCAGCAGTCTGCTAGACTGGTGCCATGAGTGTTCCCGCCTCCCCCACGGCCCGGCGCCGCCTGCCCTCCGCCGACCGAAGGCAACAGATCCTAGACGGCAGCGAACTCCTCTTCACCCGGCAGGGGTTCGAGGCGATCAGCATGGGCGACATCGCCGCGCACCTGAACATCTCGCGCCCCACCGTGTACGCCTACTTCACCTCGACCGCCGACATCCTGGGTGAACTGCTCGACCTGCGCCTGACCGAATTCGAGGAGCGGCTGGCGCCCCTGCTGCGCGACCTGCACGCCCAGCCCCGGCCGTTCGCCACGATCCTCTCACAGCTCATCCAGGAGCGGCCCCTGCTGACCCTGCTCCAGAGCGGCAGCGGCCCCGCCTTCAACGAGCGGCGCCTCGCGGTGTTCCACGACCTGGAACGGCGTCTGCACCAGCACGTGACGCCCCCGGTCGGCCGGGAGCGCGTCCCGTACCTGCTCACCTGCCTGACGCTGCTGCTCCAGGCGACCGCCACGCACGCCATCACCGCGAACCTGACCACCGAGCAGACCGAGATCCTGTGCAGTACCCTCGACCGGTTCGTGCAGGCCGGTCTGCACGCCAGTGTCGAGACCGTTTCATGAAGGGCGAGCGTGAAGACGGACTTCACCGGAGTGTGACACTCCTGTAACCCCGCGCGGCTTACACTGTGTTCACCAGCGCACAAGTGAATACGCGGGCCGAGTGAAGTCCGCAGCGCGAGAGGCCGGACTCCCAGAGCGAGGCCTCTCTTTCCTGCGCCCCCGCACCGCCGCGGGGCACTGTTGCCCGGCACGCCCTTCCCTGGCGCGGCCGGCCTCTATCCTGGGCGAATGACGAACAGCATGCATGGCCGCCGCGTCCTGATCACTGGGGCCACCGGCGGAATCGGCCTGATCACCGCCCGCGAACTCGTGACGCGCGGCGCGCACGTGACCATCGTGGGCCGCAACCCGGACAAGACCGCGCAGGTCGCCCGCGACATCGGCGCGCAGGCCACGCTGCTCGCGGACCTGAGCGAACTGGCGCAGGTGCAGCGGGCCGCGCAGGAGTTCACGGCGCGCGGTGAGGGTCTGGATGTACTGGTCAACAATGCCGGGGCGTTCTTCACCACCCGGCAGGAGACCCGCGAGGGCACCGAGCAGACCTGGGCGCTGAACCACCTCTCGCCGTTCCTGCTGACCCGCGAGCTGCTGCCGCTGCTGCGCGCCGGGAACGCCCCCAGGGTCGTGACGGTCGCGTCCGCCGCGCACATGATGGGCCGCGTCCGCCTGGACGACCCGGAGTTCCGCCGGGGCTACGGCGGCTGGGCGGCGTACTCGCAGAGCAAGCTGGCGAACATCCTGTTCGCGCGGGAACTCGCGCGGCGCGAGCCCGGCATCCAGAGCAACAGCCTGCACCCGGGCATGGTCGCCACGGGCTTCGCGCACAACAACGGCGGCTGGGTCAGCCGCGCCTACCGCCTCGTGGACCGCTTCGCGATCACGCCCGAGCAGGGCGCGCAGACGACCATTCACCTCGCGGCCGATCCGGTCGGGGTCAGCGGGCGGTACTTCAGCGACTCGCGCGAGACCACGCCCGCCCCACAGGCCCAGGATGACGGCGTGGCCCTGCGCCTGTGGGAGCTGAGCGAGGCCACCGTGAACGCGCACCTGAGGTGAGCGGCGACCCGGCCTGTTTTTGCACCGGGTTCAGTTTTCGCGCTGCACCTCCCGGTTCCCTCTACGCTGAACGGTGATGACCACTCTTGCCTTCCTGGGCCTGGGCGCCATGGGTGACCCGATGGCCACGCACCTCGCCTCCCACGCCCGCGCACACGGGCACCGCGCCCTGGTCTGGAACCGTACCCCCGCGAAGGCCGAGGCGCACGCCCAGGCGCACGGCACGCAGGCCGCCACGCTGGCCGAGGTCGCAGCGGCCGACGTGATCTTCACCTGCCTGCCCACCAGCGCCGAGGTGGACGAGGTCATGGGCCAGATGCGTCCCCACCTGCGCCCCGGCGCGACCTGGGTGGACTGCACCAGCGGGCACCCGGACGCCGCCACGCGGCAGGCCGCCGAGCTGGCCGCGCACGGCGTCACCTTCCTGGACGCCCCGGTCAGCGGCGGCACGGTCGGCGCGCAGCAGGGCCGCCTGACCGTCATGGTGGGGGGCGACGCGGCCGCGCTGGAGGCCGCGCGACCCCACCTGGCCTTCGCGGGCAAGGTCGTGCACGTGGGCGGCACCGGCGCGGGCTTCGCGGTGAAGGCCGTGAACAACGCTCTGCTGGGCGTGACCCTCTGGGCGACCGGCGAGGGACTGGCCGTGCTGGGCCGCGCGGGCGTGAACCTGGGCGCGGCGCTGGACGTCATCAACGCCAGCAGCGGCCGCAGCAACGCCAGCGAGAACCTGATCCCGCAGCGCGTCCTGACCCGCGAGTTCCCCGCCACGTTCGCGCTGGGCCTGCTCGCCAAGGACGCCGGGATCGCCGTGGACCTCACGCAGAGTGTGCAGGGCAGCGCGCCGGTACTGGCGCAGGTGGCGGCTCTGCTGCGCGGCGCGCAGCGCGCCGTGGGCGCGCAGGAAGACCACACGGCGGCCCTGAAACTCATCGAGACCATGAACGGCACGGAGCTGCGGTGAGCGCTCCCACCTTCGGGGTCGTCACCGACGGCGGCCTGGACGTCTACCCCACTCTGCGCAACGACGTGCCGGTGGCCCCGTTCGCCGTGAACTTCGGTAGCACCTCCTACCGCATGACCGACATCACGCGTGAGGAGCTGTACCGGCAGCTTCAGACGAACCCCACCCACCCCACGAGCGCCCAGCCCACCCCGCAGGACTGGATGAGCGCCATGCAGATCCCGGGCATGCCCGAGGTGCTGGCGGTCACGACCAGCGCGGGCCTGAGCGGCAGCCACAACTCGGCCGATCAGGCGCGGCAGCTGCTGACCGGACCGGGGGCGCCGCACGTGACGCTGCATGACAGCGGCACCCTCAGCGCCGCGATGGCCTTCCAGATCCACGCTGCTGTCACGGCGGCCGAGCGCGGCCTGAGTATCGAGCAGGCCCGCGAGTGGCTGCGCGCCGTCCACGCCGAGACCGAACTGTACTTCACGATCGAGACGCTGGAATACCTGCGCCGGGGCGGCCGGATCGGGCGCGTGCAGGCGGCGGTCGGCGGCCTGCTGAACCTCAAACCGGTCGTCACGGTCGACCGGGCCAGCGGCACGTACACGAACGCCGCGCGCGCCCGCTCGTACCGCGGCGCGATCCAGGCCCTGACCGAGCAGGTCACCCGCCGCTTCCGTGAGGGCACGCCGCTGCGGGTGGGCCTGCTGTTCGGCGATCACCCCGAGGACGCCGACGCGGCGCTCGCGCAGCTCGCGGCGCGGCACCCGATCGTGTGGGCCGACCGGACGGGCGTGAACCCGGTCCTGAGCGTCCACGTCGGGCCGCGCGCCCTGGGCGTGGCCGCCGCGCCGGGCGCGTGGCCCTGGGAACGCTGAGGCGAACCCGGACCAGCCGTCTCATCAGTCAGGGTCGTCGGGCAGCAGGCTTGACGATCCTTCTGCTGCGCTCCCGTTCACTGCCCACGTGGCCACCCACAGGTGAGGCCACAGCCGGGCCCGATCAGGCAGGGCAGAGCTGCACGTCGAACACCACAGGCTGCAACTCGGGCCCGCTGCGGGCGGCACCCGGGCCGGGGGCCTGCGGGCCACTCCAGACGTTCAGCTGCGCGTCGGCGCACGCAGCCGTACCGGGCGCGCGGGGCGTGACGAGGGCGGGCGTACTGCCCGCGTCGAGGGTGGCCAGCTGACGCGGGTTGCTGCGCGCCAGTTCCGCTCCTGCCGGCGTCAGCAGCCGCAACGTGCCGTTCGCCACAGCCGGGCCGGGCAGCGCGGAGCGGAAGGTGGCGCGGGCCTGGACCTCGTGCCCCTCCCGGATCAGCTCCACGGTGACCGTGACCTGCCCGGCCGCCGCGCCGTCCAGGGTGCGGGCCACCTGCGTGACGGTCTGACTGGCCAGCACGTCCGGCGCGGCCCTGTCCGCCGGCGCGCGGCCCGGCGCCGCGAGGGCCAGGACTCCCAGGAGGCCGCCGGCCAGGGTGGAGAGCAGCGCGGCGCGCATCAGTCACCCGCCTGGGGCGCGGCGTCCCGTTCCGCCGCGCCGGGCAGGCGCAGGCCCACGCGGGGCAGCTTGTTCCACTGGACGTTCCGGCGGCGCAGGAACGCCACGCAGGTCATCACGACGACCAGCGACACGAAGGGCCGCAGGAACAGCCGCTGCGTCGGCGTGATCAGCAGGGGCCGCAGGGACTGACGCCCCAGCCGCAGCGCGATGCCCGCCACGACCACGTCCGCGCCGACATTCAGCAGCAGCGGCAGCAGCGCGTCCTGCAGGTGCTGCGTGAGGAGCGTCAGGGCCGCAATGTCGAACAGCGGGCCGGCGCCGCCCAGGGTCAGGCCGTAGATCAGCACGTAGGGCAGGGTCAGCCAGCCCAGGCGGCCGCCGCGCGGCGTCATGATCAGGTGCCGGTACTTGCCCATGACCTGGAACGTGCCGTACATCCAGCGCAGCCGCTGCCGCCACAGGCTGCGCAGGTCCACCGGGGGTTCCGTGAAGCTCAGGGCCTCGGGTTCAAACCGCACGTCGAAGCCCGCTGCGGCGATGGCGACCGTCAGGTCCATATCCTCGGTGATGGTGTCGTGACTGTAGCGCAGGCGGCGGATCAGGTCGCTGCGGAACGCTCCAGCTGCGCCAGGCACGACGCTCACGGCGCCGAGCATGTCCTGGGCGCGTTTTTCCATCTGCTGGCCGACGCTGTACTCCAGATTCTGCATCTGCGTCAGCGACGTGACCGGCCCGGCGACCCGCACGTCACCGGCGACCGCACCCACACGCGGATCATGGAAGTGCCGCGCCAGCGCCGCGAGGGTCCCAGGGGCCAGGGCCGAGTCGGCGTCCACGCTGACCGCGACCGGGTAGCGCAGGTGTTCGGCGGCGAGGTTGAGGGCGCTGGCCTTCCCACCGTTGGGTTTGCGCAGCACCGTCACGCGGCGGTCCAGACCCGCGAACCCGTCGGCAATCGTGGCGGTCGCGTCGGTCGAGCCGTCGTCCACGACGAGCACCTGGAGCTCCGGGCCCTGCTGGGCCAGAACGGAGCGCAGGGTATCGGCAATCCCGACCTCCTCGTTGTACGCGGCGATCATGACGCTCACGCCGGGCAGGGGACCGGTCGCGGCGCGGGCGCGTCGGCGCTGCACGCGCGCGTGCGCCAGCGCCAACGTGACGGTCAGGACGGCCTTGATCAGGAGAAGGGAAACGATGACGAGCAGGGCCCACCCCAACGGGGTGGACGGCAGTGTGGCTGGACTGAACATGGTGAGGCCTCCCTCGGGGCGGTCTCACCACTGGCTCCTCTCGTCTCTCTAGGTGACCGTGTCAAAGACGAGGATCGTTGCCTCCCGGCTGGTGTGGGGCGCCGCCGACGGACTCTCGGGTCCAGCCGCGCGCCCTACATCCCCACACTAGGTGACGGTTCCTGACGGCCCATGAACGCCGCCTTTGGAGCGCACTGGGCCAGTGTTAAGCCGACCTACAGTCAGCGGGTGCCGGGATGGGGGGTGGGGTGCGCGCCGTGTGGAACGCTGCCATGATGCCCTGGCATGCCCGCCCCCCACCTGCCTCCTCCCCGTTCAGCTGGCCCGACCCTGTGGCCGCCGCTCCGCCGTCATGTGAAGGCCCTGAAGATCGCGGCGGCGCTGTCGGTCTGCTCGGTCGCGCACGCCGCAGACCTCCCGACCTGCGGGGTGTTCGGCCTGACCGTGGACAGTCCAGCCGTGCTGAGCGCCGTGGAACGCAAGGCGGGGTGCCGCTTCAGTGCCGTCCGCTGGTTTCAGGACTGGAACACGCCGTTCAATCAGGCGTACGCCCGCACCCTGAGCGGGCAGGACCGCGAACTGGAGCTGTCCTGGCAGCCGCGCGTGCGCGCCGCGTCCGGCGTGCGGGGCGTGCCGTACCGCGACATTGCCGCCGGGCGGCACGACGCCTACCTGCGGCAGTTCGCGCGGGACATCCGGCGCGGCGGGGTGACAGTGCGCGTGACCTTCGCGCCCGAGATGAACGGCAACTGGGGCGCGTACCAGCTCTCCCCCAGCAATACCCCGGCCGACTTCGTGCGGGCGTGGCGGCGGATCGTGAACGTCTTCCGCGCCGAGAAGGCCCCGGTGCGCTGGGTGTGGACACCGAACATCCTGTACCCCGACATGCCCAGCTCGTACCGGGCGCTGTACCCGGGCGGCGAGTGGGTGCACGAGGTCGGCCTGGACGGGTACAACTGGGGCACCACCAACCCCTGGAACCGTTGGCTGAGTTTCCGTGACACCTTCGCCGCGTCGTACCGGCAGCTGAAACTCGTGGCAGGCAGCAAGCCCGTGCAGCTGGGCGAGCTGGCCAGTGTGGAGCAGGGCGGCAGCAAGGCCGCGTGGATCCGGGACATGTGCGCGGCCCTGCCGGGCTTCGGGCAGATCCGCCGGGCCTTCTGGTTCCACCTGAAAGACGGCCGGGTGGACTGGCGCCTGACCACCAGCGAGTCGTCCCTGGACGCGTTCCGCCGCTGTGTCCGCACGCGCCGCTGACCCGCGCCCCCCCGGATGGGTGGAATACCGTCCTGTCCAGCCTGCACCGGCATTCATGTAAGACGTTTGAAGGAGAATTCAGGAGAAACTCACAGCGCAGTCGAGCATCCCGATGCTCAGGGCAAACCCGCCGCAAGACGGGGACGCAAAGCCACGGAACCCCCTGGGTCCGCCGGGCCACCAGAGGGAGAATCACCATGACCACCGCACGAACCGTCTGCACCGCACTGCTGGGCCTGTGGCTCACCGCCTGCAGCGACCTGTCCAGCCCCGCCGCCACCGCCAACCTGAAACCCGCCAGCGTCACCTGGAGCGAGACCTTCGACACGCTGGACAGCGCCCGCTGGATCAAGTCCAGCTGGGGTGGCTTCTGGCAGCAGCCGGGACTCACCGGCGCCTTCGATCCGGCGCTGGCCAGCGTGAAGGGCGGCCACCTGCTCCTCACGCTGAACGTGCAGACCTGCGCGGCTGGCCTGTGCGCCCGCGCCGCCGAGGTGCAGAGTGCCCAGACCTTCGGTTTCGGCCGCTACACGTACCGGTTCCGCGCCGCCAGCACCAGCACCAGCCCCACCAAGAGCGGCAAGGTCCTCAGCGGCAACATCAGCGGGGCGTTCAGCTACGTGGACGACAGCGCTACCGAGATCGACCTGGAAATCGAGGGGAACCGGCCCAGAACCCTGAACACCACCGTGTGGAACACCGTGAACAGCAAGGACTTCAGCGTCCTGCCGACCGGGGTGACCTTCGGGCAGAACTTCCAGACCCTGACGTACGAGTGGCGCCCTGACCGGATCACCTACTTCCTGAACGGCTCGAAGGTCTGGGAGACCACCAAGAACGTCCCGCAGCAGCCTGCCCACATCATGCTGAACCTCTGGCCCACCAACAGCGCCGGATGGGGCGGACTGGCCACCACCGGCACGGCGTACATGCTGGTCGATTCCGTTCAGTACGAAGCCTTCTGACACCAGGGGCAGAGGCGCCGAGCCCCACCCCCTCGGTACCTCTGCCCCCAGCAACTGGGCAGCCGTGAAAGTCTCTGCCGCCTGAGCAGGTTCTGTTCAGGTGGGGCGGGTCGCGCGACCGTAGGGATCAGGCAGCGGGTGCGCCGCGCCGAGGTCACGGGCCGCCGCCTGCACCCAGTGCGGGTCGCCCAGCATGGGGCGGGCCAGGGCGATCAGGTCGGCGTCCCCGTTGCGCAGGATGCCCTCGGCGCGTTCGGGGGTGTCGATCATGCCGACGGTCATGACAGCCAGGTCCGCCACGGCCGCCTTGACCTGCGCCGCGAAAGGAGTCTGGTAGCCGGGCGCGGGCGTGATCTGCTGCTCGGGCGTCAGGCCGCCGCTGCTGAGGTCCAGCACGTCCACACCCTCTCGGGCCAGCAGGCCGGCCAGCACGACCGTCTGCGATTCGTCCCAGCCGCCGGGCGCCCAGTCGGTGGCACTCAGGCGCACGAACAGCGGCTTGTGGTGCGGCCAGACCTCGCGCACGGCGCGCGTGACCTCCAGCACGAGGCGGGTGCGGTTCTCGAACGACCCGCCGTAGTCGTCCGTGCGGCTGTTCGCCAGCGGCGAGAGGAACTGGTGCAGGAGGTAGCCGTGCGCGGCGTGAATCTCGACCACGTCGAACCCGGCGATCTCGGCGCGGCGGGCGGCCTGCCGGAAATCCCCGATCAGCCGGGCAATGTCGTCCCCGGTCATGGCGTGCGGCTGGGGGAACGACTCGTTGTAGGCATTGGCGTCCGGGCCGATCACGTCCCAGCCGCCCCGCTCGGGCGGCACCGCGCCGCGCCCGCGCCAGGGGGCGTACGTGCTGGCCTTGCGGCCCGCGTGCGCCAGCTGCATGCCGATCAGGCCGCCCTGGGCGTGCACGAAGTCCGTCACGCGGCCCAGCGGCGCGATCTGCCGGTCCTCCCACAGGCCCAGGTCCTCGGGGCTGATGCGGCCCTCGGGGCTGACGGCGGTCGCCTCGGCGATGATCAGGCCCGTCCCGGCCAGCGCGTACTGCCCCAGGTGCACCAGGTGGAAGTCGTTCGCCAGTCCGCCCTGCGCGGAGTACATGCACATGGGCGACACGACGACGCGGTTGGGCAGCGTCACGTCGCGGAGTTTCAGCGGCTGGAACAGGATGGGTCCGTCAGTCATGCGCCGAATCTAGGCCCGGGCGCCCACGCCCTGCCAGTGGCGCCATGTTCACGCGACCCTCAGACCCGCGCTCAGCGCCGCGCCTGCCAGCGTGCGTGCGCCTGCGCCGCCAGCGTCCCGGCGAGCGTCCAGAACGCGGTTTCGAGGTCGTGCAGCCCATCGGCCGTCACCCCGCTGCGGGTGGGCTGCCGGTAGGGGGTCGCCTCCAGCCGCACCAGCAGTGTGCGGTGCGCCCCGAGGATGAGGCTGCGCTCCGCGGCGAGTAGCACCTCCGCCTCGGACGCGCCGCGGGCCGCCGTCACGAGGGCTGCGTACGCGCCGGACAGTTCCTGCAGAGCCCGGACGTCCGGCGCGTACACCCACGGGCCATACTCGCCCAGCAGGGTCAGGAAGCCCGTCCACTCGGCGCGCAGCACCGCCGGGACGACCTCCCGCGCGGGGGTATCGGGGGCCAGCCAGGGGCGCACGCCCAGCAGGTCAGGGCGCAACCAGCGTTCGCCCGCGAACTCCGCCCCGGCCCGCGCGGCCTCGCTGGGCCCGCCGATGTCGCGCAGCTCCGCAAGGTGCGCCTGCCGCGCCCGCGCGCCCTCCGGCAGGGGCTGCGAGCGGGGGCGCGGCAGGCCCAGCGCCGCCCAGCGGGCCGACAGGTCCTCCATCAGCTGCTCGCGCTCGTGTAACTCGCGACCGCGTACCGCCAGAACCAGCGGGTACCCAGGAACAGCGCCGCCGCGATCAGCGGGGACGCCAGCGCCAGCCCCCCGCCCAGCGCGCCCGTCAGCGCCTGCGCGGGCACCGTCGTGATGAATGCCACGGGCAGCACGAACGTCAGCACGAACCGCACCGGCACCGGGAACGCCGCCACCGGGAAGCGCGCCGCGCCGAACACCCCGCTGAACAGTTCCGTGACGTTCTGCGTCTTCACGAACCAGAACGCCGTCGTGCTCAGGCCCAGGTAGATGCAGTACACGATCACCACCGCCGACCCGTACAGCACCGCCGCCGCCAGCGCCCCGCCCGGCGTGACCTCCAGCCCGGACGCCGCGTACCCGATCAACCCCAGCCCGATCAGCAGGTCCGGGAAACGCAGCACGTTCAGGTTCCGGGTACTCACGTTGAACTGCGCGTCAATGGGCTTGAGCAGGGTGAAATCCATGTTCCCCGTCCTCACCGCCTCGGCAATCTTGCTCATATTCGGCTGGATGAACACGCTGATCACCCCCTCGGTCAGCATGAAGAAGCCCGTTACGAGCAGCGCCTCCCGGAACGACCAGCCCCCCACCTGCGTCACGCCCGGCTGCCCGAACAGGATGCTGATTCCCAGCAGCGCCACCCCCACCTCACCCAGGCTCGCCAGCACCGCACCCAGGAAATTCGCGCGGTACTCCAGCTGCGCCGACAGGGTCGCCCCCACGAAGATGCGCACCAGCCGCAGGTAACGCCTCACGGGGCCCTCCGGGCGGGGTGATGGTTGATGGTAGATCGTTGATGGAAGGCCACCCTCTCCCGACCTCCCCCCTTGAGGGGGAGGAGCAGAGCGGACCGCGAACCTCCATCAACCATCAACTTTCGACCTTCAACGGTCCCTTTCATGCGCCTACCGCGCCGTATTTGCGCAGGCCGACGCGCCAGACGATGAGGCGGACCACCCAGAACACCGCGAGCCACACGAGAAGCACCAGCGCGCCGCGCCCCGCCTGCGCCAGCGTGGCTTTGCCGGCCAGCAGCTGCGCGGGGAGGCCCAGCATGTACGGGAAGGGCGTCCAGACCGCCACGCGCTGCACCCATTCGGGGTAGAAGGCCAGCGGCGCGAACATGCCGCCCAGCGCGGCGTACACCAGCCACACGACCTCCTGGAAGGACGCGCTGCTCTCGGTCCAGAAGGCCAGCAGGCCGATGGCGTACTCGTACAGGAAGCGCACGCTGAAGCCCAGCGCGGCCAGTCCCAGGGCGGCCGGGTACGCCCACCACTCGCGAGTGAACGACGCGCCGGACAGCCACGTGAACAAGCCCACCATGACCAGCAGCGGCACGATCCGAACCAGCCGCTCGGCGACGTGCGACGCGACGTGCAGCCACATGGGGTCCACCGGGCGCAATAGCTGCGGCGACAGCGTCCCCTGCCGGATCTGGAAGTCCAGTTCGTGCGACACCCACACCACCAGCAGCTGCGACACCAGCCACGTGGACAGGAAGTACGTGGCGAACTCCGGCGCGCTGTACCCGCGGATCTGCCCGCCAGGGGCGGCGGCGGCCTGCGCCATCCACACCAGCATCATGACCAGGGACAGCGTGCCCGACAGCATCCAGATGACGACCTCGGCGCGGTACTCGGCCATCTCCGCGAAGCGCGTGGCGAACAGCACCCGCGCCTTGAACGCCAGCGCCCTCACGCGGGCTCCGGAGTGCGTTCCGGCTGACCAGCCTGACCGGCCCGCGCGCCGAACAGGGACGCCATCACGCTCTCGATACTCGGGTCCTCCACCGTCAGGTCCGCCACGTCCAGCTCGGCCAGCAGCGCCGCCGCCCGCTCACTGACCAGCGCGCGCGGCACCGTCAGTTCGGCGCTCAGGCCGTCCACGCGCACCTCCGACCCGAAGCGGCCCAGCTCCTCGGGCGTCGCGGGGCGGCGCAGTTGCAGGCGCACGGTCTTCCCGCCGCCCCCCTGCTCGGCCAGCCGCGCCAGGTCCCCGTCGAACACCACCTCGCCCCGGTCGATCACCAGGATGCGCCGCGCCAGGGCGGTCACGTCCGCCATGTAATGACTCGTGAGCATCACGGTCGCGTTGTGGCGCACGTTGTAGTCCTGCACGAACGCCCGCACCGACTCCTGCATGTTCACGTCCAGCCCGATCGTCGGCTCGTCCAGGAACAGCACCTTCGGGCGGTGCAGCAGCGCCGCCGCCAATTCGCACTTCATCCGCTCGCCCAGCGACAGCTTCCGCACCTGCTTCTTCAGGATGCCCTCCAGGCCCAGCACCTCCGTGAACTCGGCCATCGTGGCCCGGAACTGCGCGTCCGGAATCTCGTAGATCGCCTGATTCACCAGGAACGAATCCAGCGCCGGGAGGTCCCAGATGAGCTGCTGCTTCTGCCCCATCACCAGCGTGATCTGCCGCAGGAACGCGTTCTCCCGCCGCCCCGGCTCGAAGCCCGCCACGCGCACCTCGCCGCCCGACGGGTGCAGCAGACCCGACAGCATCTTCAGGGTCGTGGTCTTCCCCGCCCCGTTCGGCCCCAGGAACCCCACCACCTCGCCCGGCGCTAGGTCGAACGACACGCCGCGCACCGCCTCCACCACCCGCGACTTGCGGCTCACGAACGACCGCAGACTCCCCAGGAACCCCGGTTCCTTCTCGTGCACCACGTACCCCTTGCGCAGGTCACGCACCCGCACCGCCGCGTCCCCCGCCCCACCCCGATCGCCCGTCATGATCACCCAGGGTACGCCAGCACCCAAACCACCGCCACCTGCTACGCCAGAACGCGTAACGGGTGGTCAGGGAAGCACCCCCTCCCGGCCTCCTCCATCAAGGGGGAGGAGAAGAGGAAGGTGGAAGACAGTTCAGCGGGGCGTCAGTTCGGTCACGCCGTCCGGGGCGGCCACGAACGCCCGCTCGGCCATGCCCAGGAACAGCCCGGTGTCCACGACGCCCAGCGTGCCCTTCAACTGGCGTTCCAGCGCCGCGATGTCCGTCCCGGCGGGAATCTGCGCGTCGAAGATGTAATTCCCGTTGTCCGTCACATACGGCTGCGCGCCGGGCTGCCGCAACCGCCCCGACGGGAGGATGACGCGCAGGCGCTCGATGGTGCTCAGGAACCCGAAGCGGGCGATCTCGATGGGCAGCGCGGACTTCTCCCCGATGTGCTCCACCAGTTTCGTGTGGTCGGCGATCACGATGAACCGCCGCGCCTGCACCTCGGTCAGCTTCTCGCGCAGCAGCGCCCCACCCAGCCCCTTGATCAGGTCGAGGTTCGGCGCGATCTCGTCCGCACCGTCAATCGCGATATCCAGCGGACGCGGATCGAGCGGCTCGACGGGAATGCCCACCTGCCGGGCCAGCACGTCACTCGCCTCGCTGGTCGCCACGCCCACCACGCCCGTCAGCTCACCCGCCGCGAGTTTCCGGCCGATCTCCTCGATGGCGTACTTCGCGGTGCTGCCCGTCCCCAGGCCCACCCTGTCCCCACTCTTCACGAGGGCCACGGCCCGCAGGGCCGCCTCGCGCTTCAACACCTCCAGATCCATCACTTCACGCCCTTCGCCGCGCGGTCCTTCTCGATGGCCGCCGCCACGTGATCCGCGTGCCCGTCCACCTTCACCGCCAGCCACGACTTCACCAGCCGCCCATCCGGGCCGATCAGGAACGTCTGCCGCTTGATGCCCTCCGTGACCTTCCCGTACATGTTCTTCGTCCCATACGACCCGATGGACCGCAGGAACGCCGCGCCCGGATCACTCAGCAGCGGGAACGGCAGGCTGAACTTCTCCGCGAACCGCGCGTGACTGTCCGCGTCATCCGCACTCACGCCCAGAATCGCCGCGCCACGCTCGCGCAGCAGCGCGTTATCCCGGAAATCACACGCCTCCCGCGTACACCCCGGCGTGTCGTCCTTCGGGTACACGTACAGCACCACGTACCGCCCCGCGAAATCCGCCAGCGAATGCGCCTGCCCCGCCGCATCCAACAACGTGAACGCCGGGAACGCCTTCCCCACCACCGGAACCTGCACCGAATCACTCATGCGCCCAGCCTAGCGCGCCCCAGCAGGAGCCTGTCCAGCCCACGCAGGTGTCACGAGGCTGGCGACACAAAGGTCTGGATGGCCGGAAGCAGCGGGAACGTGTGGTGGGCCAAGTGGTATTCCACATCCCGCGCAGTCGCCCAGGCCAGTGCGTGCTGCTCCGGGGTGATCTCTCCACTCTGCAGGGCGGCGTCGAGTTCGTCCGCGTCGATGATTTCCGGCACGCCGGGCGTCCAGTCCGCGTTCAGGGTGGCGCGCACATCGAGGTACAGGTCGTCCAGCCACGGTATCCCGTCCTCGCCCAGTCCGGTGGCGGCGCACACGTCCGCGTAGGCGAACACGGGAGTTTCTCCGTTCAGGATGACCAGCAGCGCCGCGTGCCCCTGTGTGGGCACCAGCGTCAGCCAGCGCGATCCGACCGCCAGGGTGGGCACCGTGACCCCGTGAACGGTCACCATGTGCGGCTGAGGAACGTGCGTGAAGGTCACGTCCACCAGCCAGCCCTCCGGGAGTGTCACGACGCGCTGCGTCCCCTGCACGCCGGGAAAGAGCTGAAGGTACCGACCATCCTTGCGCTTCACGCCCGCAGCGTAGGGCAAGGGCAAACCGCCGGGCTCCGCAGGTGTGGCGGGCGCGGCGGTCATGGCTTCACGGTCAGGTGTATGGGTCTTCCAGGTAGCGTTTCAGGACGTGCACGGGTGGGTAGGTGCCCGCCTGGAGTTGAGCTTCGACCTGCCGGGCGTGTTCCCAGGTGGCGTCGGCCTGGGCGGGTGTGACGAGGCCCTGGGTGACGGCGTCGTCGAGTTCGTCCCCGTCGATGATCGCGGTGGCAGCGACCGTCCAGGGGTCGTGTTCGGCGGGGTGGCCGATCACGTCGAGGTACAGGTCGTCGTGCCAGGGGTACCCGCTGTCATGCCAGCCTTCCCCGCCGTGCAGGTCGATGTAGTACTGCACGGGTCGCCCGGTCGGGTCAAGCTGGATGGTCAGGGCGCTGCCGGGCGTGCCCTCCCCGGTGGTGGGGTGGGCGCGCACCCAGCGGTACCCACTGTCCAGGATGCGGCGCAGGCCGTCCCGTCCGGGGATGGGCGCGTCGAGGGGCCGGATGACGTCGTGCGCGACGAAGTCCACGATGACGTGTCCGGGGACGTGCAGGACGGTCTGGGTGTGGCGGGTGACGCGCGCCCAGCCGCTCAGGTCAAAGACTTTCCGTTTCATGCCCCTCCCCTGTCCTACGCGAGGCTGCGGACGGCGCGCAGCATGAGGTCGCCTTCGGTGGCCTGCACGCGGGCCTTGAGGCTGGCGAGGTCGTCGCCTGGGTGGACGGGCACGCGGGCCTGCGCGAGGATGGGCCCCTCGTCGATGCCGGCGGTGACGAGGTGGACGGTGGCGCCGCTCTCGGTGTCGCCGCTGGCGAGGACGCTTTCGTGAACGCGGTCGCCGTACATGCCGCGTCCGCCGTGGCGGGGCAGGAGGCTGGGGTGGATGTTCACGAGGCGGCCCGCGAAGTGCGCCAGGACGCGGGGGCCGATCTCGCGCATGTACCCGCTGAGGACGAGGGTGTCCGCGCCCGCGCGGACGAGGACGTCCAGAATGGCGGCGTCGAGGGCGTCCGGGTCGGGGTGCTTCGCGCTGCTGAGGTGCGCGACTGCTAGGCCCGCGTCGCGCGCCCAGGCGAGGGCCGGGGAGCGGCTGTTGTTGCTGACCAGGGCGACGGGGGTGGCGTTCAGGTCGCCTGCGCGGCAGGCCTCGACGAGGTGCCGCGCGGCGCTGCCGCCGTGCGAGGCGAGAAAGCCGAGCTTCATTCGGCGGTGTCGGGCGCGCCGAGCTCCTGGAGCAGGTAGGCGCTGGTGAGGATGCCGTTGTGGTAGTCGCTGACGGCGAAGCTCTCGTTGGGGCTGTGGGGGGCGTCCTCGTTCAGGCCGAGGTCCACGAACAGGACGGGGGCGTGCAGCAGGTCGTTGAACGCGGCGACGATGGGGATGCTGCCGCCGGTGCGGGCGAACACGGCTTCACGGCCGAAGACGCGCTTGAGGGCGCGGTTCGCGGCGAGGTTGTAGGGGCTGTTCAGGTCGAACTTGAAGGGGCGGCCGCCGTGGTGCGGGTGGACGACGGCGGTGGTCCCTGCGGGCGCGAGGGTGGGCACGTACTCGCTGATGAGCTGCGTAATCCGTTCGGGGTCCTGTCCGGGGACGAGGCGCATGCTGACCTTCGCGCCGGCCTTGGCGGCGATGACGGTCTTGCTGCCTTCTCCCTGGTAGCCGCCCCAGATGCCGTTCACGTCGAGGGTGGGGCGGCCCCACAGGCGTTCAAGGGTGGTGTACCCGGCCTCGCCGGGCAGGGCGGGCACGCCGATGCTGGCGGCGAACGCGGCGTCGTCGTGGGGCAGGTCGGCCCACATCTGACGTTCGGTGTCGGTCAGGTCGTCGATGCCGTCGTAGAAGCCGGGGATGGTGACGCGGCCCTGGTCGTCCTTGAGGCGCGTGATGATCTCCGCCAGGGCGTTGATGGGGTTGGGGGCGGCGCCGCCGTAGCTGCCGCTGTGCAGGTCGCGGTTGGCACCCTGGACGTGAATCTCGACGTAGCTGAGTCCGCGCACGCCGTAGGTGATGGTGGGCACGTCGGGCGCGAAGCGGCTCCCGTCGCTGATGACGATCACGTCGGCCTTCAGCTCCTCGGCATGGTCGCGCAGGTACGGTTCGAGGTTGGGGCTGCCGATCTCCTCCTCGCCTTCGAGCAGGAATTTCACGTTCACGGGCAGTTCGCCCTGCGAGAGCAGCAGTTCCACGCCCTTGACGTGCGCGTACGCCTGGCCCTTGTCGTCGGTGCTGCCGCGCGCGTAGATGCGGCCGTCGCGGACGGTGGGTTCGAAGGGCGGCGTGACCCACTCCTCCAGCGGGGCCTCGGGCTGCACGTCGTAGTGGCCGTAGATCAGGACGGTGGGCTGACCGGGGGCGTTCAGGCGCTCGGCGTACACGACGGGGTGCCCGGCGGTCGGATCAATGCGGGCCGTGAAGCCCAGGTCCGCGAGTTTGGCGCGCAGGAACTCGGCGGTGGTGGCCATGTCGGCCGTGCGGGTGGGGTCGGCGCTGACGGAGGGAAGGCGCAGCAGGTCGAACAGCTCCGCATTGGCGCGGTCACGGTCGAGCAGGGCACTCAGATCAGGCGTGGTCATGGGGGGATGATACGGGCTGACGGGCGCGGGGCGTCCGGGATGGACGGCTGCGGGTGCGGGGCGGGCGGCCTGGGGGCTCACGCCTCCTGCCTCGCGCGGCCCAGAACCTCTTCGCGGCACGGTCTCAGAAACACTGCTTCCCGTATACTCAAGGGAAGGTATGCCCAGCGACGCGAAAAACCGGCCAGTGTACGTGATCTCCGTGGCGGCGGAACTGGTGGACATGCATCCCCAGACGCTGCGCCTGTATGAACGCAAGGGCCTGATCCGCCCGGGGCGCAGCAGCGGCAAGACGCGGCTGTACAGCGAGCGCGACATCGAGCACCTGCGCGAGATCCGCCGCCTGACGCAGGAACTCGGCGTGAACCTCGCGGGCGTTGAGGAGGTCATGCGCCTCCAGCACGAACTGGACGACATGCAGGGCGAGTTCGAGGCGGAGATCGAACGGATCGAGAGTGAACTGCGGGAGCAGGCGCAGCGGCCCGAGGCGCTGCCGGGCGTGGACGGCCGCATCGATCCGCGGGACCGGCCGGTGTACGTGATCAGCATCGCGGCGGAACTGGTGGACATGCACCCGCAGACGCTGCGCCTGTACGAGCGCAAGCAGCTGATCCGTCCGGGGCGCAGCAGCGGCAAGACGCGGCTGTACAGCGAGCGCGACATCGAGCACCTGCGCGAGATCCGCCGCCTGACGCAGGAACTCGGCGTGAACCTCGCGGGTGTCGAGGAGATCATGCGCCTGCGTCACCAGCTGGACGCGACGCGGCTGGGCCTGGAGAGCAACGTGCGGCGCATCCAGGAGGACATCACGGAGCGCATGACGAAGTGGCGCACCCTGCCGCAGGGCGAGGACGACGGGGACGACGCAGACGACACGCGCGACCCGGTCTGATCGGGGAGCGTCTGGTGGGTGCGGGAGGGGAGACGCCGCGCCGCCGTCCGGGTGCGGGGCAGGGGGGCGTGCACGGGTGCGGCGCGCGCCGTATTCTGCTGGGCGTGCTGCCCGCCTGTCCGTCCCGTGTGATCTGCCCGGTGTCCCCTTGAGGCCCCTGTGGGTGGTGGGGGACGTTCATGGCGCGTATGACAAGCTGCGCGCCATGCTGCTGCGGGCGGGCCTGATCGATTTCGACGGGTCGTGGACGGCCGGGGACACGCACCTGGTGTTCCTGGGGGATTACGTGGACCGCGGGCCGAACGGGCTGGAGGTCATCCGGCTGATCCGCAGCCTGGAGGTGCAGGCGCCGGAGGTCGGGGGGCAGGTGACGGCGCTGCTGGGCAATCACGAGGTGATGTTCCTGGCGGCGCTGGTGTTCCGGCACGCCGATCCGCAGGACCGGATGGGGTACCGCGCGTACTGGCTGGACAACGGGGGGCAGACGCGGGACGCGGATCTGCTGGAGCCGAGTGATCTGGCGTGGCTGTCGGCGCGGCCGGTGATGACCGCGTCGCACGAGTGCCTGCTCGTGCATGCGGACAGCATGATGTACCTGCGGCTGGGCGGGTCGGTGGACGAGGTGAATGCCGAGGTGGCGCGCATGCTGGCCGCGCCGGACGCGGACGAATGGGGCCTGTTCCTGAACTGGTTCACGGAGCGGCTGGCGTTCGGGCTGAGTGGCGGAGAGGCGAAGGCGCGGCGGGTCCTGAATACGTTCGGCGGGCAGCGGATCGTGCATGGTCACACGCCGGTGTACGTCCTGCTGGACGAGACCATGCACGGGCCGACACTGGGGGCGGGCGCGCCGATCCCGTACGCGAACCGGTTGTGCGTGGCGATGGACAGCGGCATGGCGTACCGCGGGGACGCGGGGTTCATCGCGCGGCTGAATCAGCATGGCATTGCCGAGGTCGTGTCGTTCCCGGGTGGCGCCGCCCTGTACTGATCCGCCTGCCTGGATGGTTGGGTGCTGGTGTGCAGGTTCAGAGGCTGTCCGCCACGTGTCGGCGTCGCAGGCGGGAAGGGGGAAGCCGCCGCTTCACCGGCACCGTGACCGGGTGACGGGCCGCTCCTCCGAGGAACCTGTGTGGGGTGATGGGTGCGGGGCGGAGCTGGTTTGGGTAGGCTGTCGGCACGCTGGTTAAAGGTTCCGTGAAGGGACTGGCGGCGCTGCGGCCCGCCCCGGTGAAAGGATGGACTGTGAACCAAACCCAATCTTCGGCCGGGCCGCCCGCGTTGCGGCTGAGTGGCATCACGAAACGTTTCCCGGGTGTGGTCGCGAACGACGCGGTGGACCTGACCGTCCACGCGGGTGAGGTGCTGGCCTTGCTGGGCGAGAACGGCGCGGGCAAAAGCACCCTGATCTCGATCCTGTACGGCCTGTACCAGCCCGACGAGGGCGCGGTGGAACTGGCAGGCCAGCCGGTGCGGATCGGGAGTCCGGCGCAGGCGCGGCGGCTGGGGATCGGGCTGGTGCCGCAGCATCCGCTGCTGGTGTCGCGGCACACCGTGGCGGAGAATCTGGCGCTGGGCCGCGTGGGCGGGCTGTTCCCGGCGCGGCGCGTGGCGGGGCAGGTACGGGAACTCTCGGCGCGGTACGGGCTGGAGGTGAACCCGGAGGCGCGCGTGTCGGACCTGTCGCCCGGCGAGAAGCAGCGCGTGGAGATCGTGCGGGCCCTGCTGGGCGGCGCGCGGGTCCTGATCCTCGACGAGCCCACCAGCGTGCTGACCCCGCAGGAGGCCGAGGGCCTGTTCCGCGTGATGCGCGAACTGAAGGCGGACGGGCGCAGCCTGATCTTCATCTCGCACAAGCTGGACGAGGTGCTGGCCGTCGCGGACCGCGTGACGGTGCTGCGCCGCGGCAAGGTCGTGGGCGGCGTGCCGACGCGGGGCGCGACCCGTGAGAGCCTCGCGGAGCTGATGGTGGGCCGCAGCGTGGACTTCACCCGCAAGCGCGCGGGCGGCCCTGGTGCGGAGGCGGGCGCGCTGCTGAGCGTGCGGGACCTGAGTGCGCAGGGCGCGCGTGGCCTGCCCGCGCTGCGCGGGGTGAGCTTCGAGCTGCGCCGGGGCGAGGTACTCGGCGTGGCCGGGATCGCCGGGAACGGCCAGAGCGAACTGGTGGAGGTCCTGGCGGGCCTGCACGCGGCGACCGGGTCGGTCACGCTGGACAGTCAGGCGCTGACCGGGGACGCGGCGGCGCGCTTCCGCTCCGGCGTGGCGCACATTCCCGAGGACCGCATTCACAGCGGCACGGTGCCGAGCATGACGGTCGCGGAGAACCTCGCCCTGCGGGACTTCGAGCGGCCCCCGCTGGCGCGCGGACTGGCGCGTGACCTGACCGCCACGGACGAGCGGGCGCGCCGCGAGGTCGAGGCGTACGGGGTGGCGACGCCGGGCATTCACACGCCCACGCGGCTGCTGTCGGGCGGGAACATCCAGAAGCTGATCCTGGCGCGGGAACTGGCCGGGCAGCCGAAACTGATCCTGGCGGTGCACCCCACGTACGGGCTGGATATCGGCGCGACCGATCAGGTACACCGGGTGCTGCTGGACCGCACGGGCGACGGCGCGGGCGTCCTGCTGGTCAGTGAGGATCTGGACGAGCTGCTGAGCCTGTCGGACCGCGTGGCGGTCATGGTGGGCGGCTCGCTGCTGGGGCCGTTCCCGGTGGCCGAGGTGACGCGCGAGTCGCTGGGCCTGCTGATGGGCGGCGCGCACCCGCACAGCATTCCCGGCGCGGATCAGGGACCGACTCAGAATGGGGTGATGGCGTGAGGTTCGTGGCGATGACGGCCCCGTCGGCGGCGCGCACGGCGCTCGTCACGGTGGCGTCGGTGGTGGTGGCGCTGCTGATCTGCGCGCTGGTATTCGTGTTCGCCGGGCAGTCCCCGGCGGAGGTGTACGGCACGATGCTGCGCGGCACGCTGGGCGACCCGACCGGCCTGGCCGAGGTGGGGCGGCGCACCATTCCGCTGCTCCTGATCGGGACGGGCCTGGCGCTGGCGTTCCGCGCGCAGTTCTTCAACATCGGCGCGGAGGGGCAGCTGCTGCTGGGCGCGGTGTTCGCAGCGGGCACGGCGCTGTTCCTGCCCGTTCCGGGCGCGCTGCTGATCCCGGCGGTGTTCGTGGCGGGCTTCGTCGGTGGGGGCCTGTGGGCGCTCGTGGCGGCGGCCCTGCGGCGCGTGAACGTGAACGAGATCCTCTCCACCCTGATGCTGAACTACATCGCGGTGGCGCTCGTCACGTACCTGATCGCCGGGCCGTGGAAGGGCAAGGACGTGCGCGGGTACATCTACACCGACAACTTCCCGCAGGGCGCGTGGCTACCCACCTTCAGCGGCACGCAGGTGCACTGGCCCACGCTGCTGCTGGGCGTCGCGCTGGCGCTGGGGCTGCAGTGGCTCCTGACCCGCTCGACGTTCGGGTACGCGCTGCGCGTCGTGGGCGAGAACCCCGGCGCGGCGCACTACGCGGGCCTCAGCTCCACGCGGGTCGCCACGCTCGTCGCCCTGCTCACCGGGGGTCTGGCCGGACTGGCGGGCGCGGGCGAGGTGGCGGGCATCCACCACCGCCTCCTGGAAGCCAGTCAGATCAGCCTCGGGTATGGCTTCACGGCCGTGATCGTCGCGTGGCTGGCGCGCGGGAACCCGGCGCTGTGCCTGATCACCGCGCCGCTGATGGGCGTGATCCTGGCGGGCGGGGACCTGCTGAAGATCGACCTGAACCTCCCGTTCCGCGTGGTGGACATCTTCAGCGGCGTGATCCTGCTGTGCCTGATCGCCTCCGAGGTGTTCGTCCGCCACCGCGTCCAGTGGGGCCGCGCGTGAGCCGCCCCCTCTCCCCCACCGAGGTCCTGCATGGATAGCATTGTCATCGAGGCGCTCGTGCGCGCCCTGGCGGTCGGGACGCCGCTGCTCCTCGCGTGCCTGGGCGCCATCCTGAACGAACGCGCCGGGGTCGTGAACCTGGGCGTGGAGGGCATGATGGCCGTCGGGGCGCTCGCCGCGTTCGCCGTGGCCTCGAAAAGTCCGGACGCGAGCCTGTGGGCGGCGGTCGGGGCGGCCATGCTGGCAGGCGCGGCCCTGTCGCTGCTGCATGCGTTCGCGACCGTCACGCTGCGCGCCAACCAGTTCGTCAGCGGCCTCGCCCTGGCCCTGATCGGAACGGGCGCCGCAGGCCTGCTGGGCAAGAAGTTCGAGGGACTGCCCCTCTTCAACAAGGTGCCAGACTGGACGCTGGGCGGCTTCACGATCAGTCCGTTCACGGTCGCCGCGCTGATCCTGGCGGGGCTGCTGGCCTTCTGGCTGACCGCCACCCGGGGCGGCCTGACCCTGCGCTCGGTCGGGGAGAACCCGGCGGCGGCGGACGTGCTGGGCGTGAACGTCGGCCTGACCCGCGTGCTGGCTGTGCTGGGCGGCGGCGCGCTGGCCGGACTGGCGGGGGCGTTCCTGTCCCTGTCCTACCGGTCCTCCTGGGCGGACAACATGACGAACGGGCTGGGCTGGATCGCCGTGGCGCTGGTGATCTTCGTCGGGTGGCGGCCCCTGCGCGCCATCGCCGGGGCGCTGTTCTTCGGGTTCCTGTACTACCTGCAGTTCCGCCTGCAGGGTAACAGCAATGTCCCCACCGAGGTGTTCAGCGCCATGCCGTTCATCCTCGTGCTCGTCGTGCTGGCCCTGGCGGGCGTGCGCGGGCAGGCCGGGGACGCCCCCGCCGCACTGGGCCGCGCGTACGTGCGCGGCGAACGCTAGACGCCCCGGCGCACAGGGAGGCCCGGTCAATGCGTGACCGGGCCTCTCTGTGCGCCGCGTACAGTGAGGGCATGACCGCCCTCGTGCGTCCCGTCCAGCCGTCCGATCAGCGGGCCGTGGGTGACATCGCCTACGCGACCGGGTTCTTCGGGGCCAGCGCCCGGATCTTCTTTCCGGCCCCGGCGCTGTTCCGGGCCCTGTGGGTGGCGGCGTACTTCCGCGGCGCGGGGTTCGCCGGATTCGTGGCCGAGGTGGACGGGCAGGTTGTCGGGTACGTCCTGGGCGCCCCGGACGGTCACCTGTACCAGCGGGGACTACGCCGGGCCGCGCCGGAGATCCTGGCGGCCCTGCCCACGCGGGGCCTGTGGGGCTGCCTGCCGTACCTGTGGCGCGCCGCCCTCTGGCACGCGCCGCAGGCAGATCCGGCGAGGTTCCCGGCGCACCTGCACCTGAATCTCCTGCCGCAGGCGCGCGGCCACCGTCTGGGCGAGCGGCTGCTGCGGGCGCACCTGCGCACCCTGGCGGGCGCGGGCGTTCCCGGCGTTCAACTGTCCACCACAGCCGAGAACGGAGCGGCCCTGGGCCTGTACCGCAAGCTGGGATTCCAGGAGGCCCACACCCGCCTCACGCCGCTGTGGACGCCGTGGCTGGGCCGGGCGACCCGGCAGCTCGTGCTGACGCTGGAGCTCCGCCAGGGACCCCCAGCCTGACCACCCCATGGGGCATTCAGCCGGTAGAGGTGGGGGCTAGCCCCTGCCCCCCCGCCCGCAGCTGCAGCTCTCCGTGGCTTCAGCGGGCGCGGACGGAAGCGCGGCGCGGCCCGGGGCGGCGCAGCAGACGCACGGCGAACAGCGCGGCGATCACGGCGGCGTAGATCAGGGGCTGGGTGTGGTCCTTCTTCACTCCCCAGTAGTAGTGCAGCGCGCCCAGGCTGACCGCCACGTACGCCAGCTGATGCAGGCGCGTCCAGCGCTGGAAACCCAGGCGTTTCACGGCGCGGGGCGTGCTGGTCAGCGCCAGCGGCACGAGCAGCAGCAGCGCCGTGAATCCGGCCGTGATGAACGGGCGCTTCAGGACGTCCTCGGTCATCAGGGTCAGGTCGAAGGAGTGGTCAAACAGGTAGATCAGGAAGTGCAGCGCGGCGTACCCGAACGCCAGCAGACCCAGCGTCTTGCGGATGCGGGCGGGCCACGTCCAGCCGGTCAGCAGGCGCAGGGGCGTGCAGGCCAGCGACAGCACGAGCAGCGCCAGCGTCAGCAGGCCGGTCTGGAGCGTGGCCCGCTGGATGGGGTTCGCGCCCAGCTGCCCGGTCGCGGCGTCCAGCAGCAGCACCGCTGCCGGCAGCAGCCCCCCCACGGTCACCGCCGGGGGCAGCCAGCTCAGGGACGCGCGGCGCGGCGCAGGCGGTCGGGACCGGGCGGGGGTGGTCAGAAGAACCGCCTCAGGTCCATGCCCTTGTACAGGCCCGCGACCTGCTCGGCGTACCCGTTGAACGCCAGGGTCTTGCGGCGGCCCAGTTCACCGATGCGGCGCTCGGTCGCCTGACTCCAGCGGGGGTGCGGCACGGCCGGGTTCACGTTCGCGTAGAAGCCGTACTCCTGCGGGGCGGCCAGCGCCCAGGTGGTCTGGGGTTGCTTCTCGGTCAGGGTGATCCGCACGACGCTCTTGATGCTCTTGAACCCGTACTTCCAGGGCACGGCCAGTCGCAGCGGCGCGCCGTTCTGACCGGGCAGCACCCGGCCGTCCAGGCCGACCGCCATGAACGCCAGGGGATGCAGCGCCTCGTCCAGGCGCAGGCCCTCCACGTACGGCCATTTCAGTACCGGCTGGCGCTGACCGGGGAACTGCTTGGGGTCCAGCAGGGCGGTGAACTGCACGTATTTCGCTTTGCTGGTGGGTTCCATGCGGCGGATCAGGGCGGCCAGCGGGAAGCCCAGCCAGGGCATGACCATGCTCCAGCCCTCCACGCAGCGCATGCGGTACACGCGGTCCTCCAGCGGGAACCAGCCCTGCAGCGTGTCGATGTCCACGGTCATGGGCTTGCGGACCTCACCGTCGATCCGCACGGTCCAGGGGCGGGTCTTGAGGCTGGCGGCCATCCGGGCGGGGTCGCTCTTGTCCAGCCCGAACTCGTAGAAGTTGTTGTACGAGGTGGCCTGCGCGTACGGCGTGACGGCCTCGCTGGTGTCGTAAGGGCCCAGCGGGCGGGCCGGGCGGGTGAAGGCGGCCCCCTGCGCCTCGGCCGCGCCGGGCCCGCCCGGGCGGCGGGTCAGGAGTTCCAGACCGCCGCCGAGCGCGCCGGCGGTGGCGGTGAACAGGGCGGCGCTGCGCAGGAATTCCCGGCGGGGGTTGGGGCTGCCCGGGGTCAGGATGCGGCGCTCACTGGACTCGGGATCGGGGCGTTCCGGTGGGGGGGTGCGGTCACTCATGGGGGAACCTCCTGAAGAGTTGTATGCAGCCTGCGCCGAAACGGTTGACGCCACTGTCACGCCCGACACGCCGCGCTACGTGAAGCGGCGCCCTGACGCCCCGGAGCGTGACAATCTGCATGAGTAGAACCACCTAAGGATCAGAGGTCCGGTCCAGCTGGACATCCTGTCCCTGTTCAGGCTGACAGAATGAAGGCACAATAAAGGCGAGCTTCACCCCCACCCCTGGAGGTCCACCATGAAGAAAGCACTCCTCGCTGCCCTGCCCCTGTCCCTGGCACTCCTGAGCACCGCCGCCAGCCCCGCTGCGCAGGCCCAGCAGACCGGCAAACTCAAGGCCTGCTTCATCTACGTCGGCCCGGTCGGCGACATCGGCTGGAGCTACGCCCACGACGAGGCCCGCAAGAAGACCGAGAAGGCCCTCCCCTGGCTAGAAACCAAGTACGTGGAAAGCGTGCCCGAGGGACAGGCCATGCCCGTCATCGACCGGCTGGTCAAGGACAACTGCAAGGTCATCTTCACCACGTCCTTCGGCTTCATGGACCAGACCTACGACGCCGCCAAGAAGTACCCGAACGTGATCTTCGCGCACGCCAGCGGCTTCAAGCGCCTGCCGAACATGGCGACGTACATGGCGGACTTCTACCAGATCTACTACCTGAACGGCATGATGGCCGCCGCCGTCAGCAAGAGCGACAAGCTCGGGTACGTGGGCGCCTTCCCCGTCCCGGAACTCAAGCGGCACATCAGTGCCTTCGCGATGGGCGCCCGCGCCGTGAACCCCAAGGCGACCGTCAGCGTCAAATGGATCAACGCGTGGTTCGACCCCAACAAGGCCCGCGAGGCCGCCGAGGCCCTGATCAGCGAGGGTGCGGGCGCCCTGGCCTTCACGGAAGACACCGCGACCGTCGTGCAGACCGCCGCCGCGCGCAAGATCCCCTCCTTCGCGCACTACTCCCCCATGTACAAGTTCGCGCCCGACTACGTCGTCAGCGGCCAGCTCGTGCACTGGGAGAAGATCTACATTGACTTCCTGACCAAGGTCCGCACCGGCACCTACACCACCAAGAACGTCCAGAACGTCGACTACTGGAACCTGCTGCGCGGCGGCAGCGTCGAACTCGGCGCGCAGGACGGCATGGCCATCAACCCCAAATGGGTCCCCGCCCTGAAAGCCAAGACCATCACCGTCGCCGGGAAGAAAACCACCGTCTACGACCGCGTCATGGCCCTCAAGGCCGACATGGAGAAGGGCGGCAAGTTCGACCCCTTCACCGGCCCCCTCAAGGACCGCAACGGCATCCTGCGCGTCCCCGCCGGGAAGGTCGCCAGCATCGCCGACCTGAACAACATGTCCTGGGTCGCCCCCGGCGTCACCGGGCAGGTCGCCGACGAACCCAAGAAGTAAACCGGTAGAAGGTCAAAAGTCGATGGTTGATGGAGGGGGCGTGGTCCCTTCCATCAACCATCGACTTTTACCCATCAACCATCCCGTTCGGCGCGGGCACGCAGCTGATCCGGGGTGAGGCGGCCCCCATGCCCGGGCCAGACCTCACGCAAGTCGAGGTCCAGCAGACCCCGCAGCGTATTCAGGGCCTGTGCGTGGTCGTGGTTGTACGCCGCGCGGGGCAGATGCGCGCCGTCCGCGCCACCCACCACGGCGTCCCCGGCGATCAGCACCCCGTCCCGCAGCAGCCCGATCTGGCCCGGCGTGTGCCCCGGCAGCGGCACGACCTGCCAGCCCAGCACGTCCTCCCCGGGCCGCGCGGCCTGCACGGACCGCAGTTTCGGGTGTGCGCGGGAGATCACGCGACCCAGACCCGGAAAGCCCGCCGGGTACGGCAGGTCATGCGACTGCCCCAGCAACGCCGGGTGCTCCAGCGCATGCGCCAGCACGGGCACGCCCGCCCGCGCGGCCAGGAACGCGTTCCCGGCGTGGTCCACGTGCGCGTGCGTGAGCAGCAGCGCGTCCGGCCGGAACGCCCGCAGCAGTTGAGCGAACCTCGGCGCGTGAGACAGGGCGCCGCTGTCCACCAGCAGGCGCCCGGCCGGGGTGCTCAGCAGATACACGTTCGCGTACAGGGGACGGACATCCACATTCACGCGCCCGATGATGCCACGCGGCGTACGCTGAAGACCCCATGAACCGAATCTCCTGGCTGGCCGTCCCCGACGACACCACCGCGCCCGAAGGCGTGCAGAAACTCCACGCGAAAGCCCGGGCGAACCTCGGGTTCGTGCCCAACGTGTTCCGCGCGCAGGCCCTGAACCCCGACACATTCCTGGCCTGGTGGAACGACTTCAACACGCTGGTGAACCGCGACGGACACCTGACGAACGCCGACCGCGAACTGCTCGCCGTGGTCGTCAGCGGCCTGAACCGCTGCGTGTACTGCGCCGTCTCCCACGGAGCCGCTCTGCGCGAGTACAGCGGCGACGCCACCCTGGCCGACACGGTCGCCGTGAACTGGCGCCATGCCCCCCTGTCGCCACAGCAGGCGGCGCTGTGCGCCTACGCAGAGAAACTCACCCTCACCCCCGCCCACATGACCGAACATGACCTGCGCGGCCTCCGGGAGGCGGGCCTGAACGACCACGCCATCCTGGAAGCCACGCAGGTCATCGGGATGTTCAACATGACCAACCGCGTCAGCAGCGCCCTGGGCTTCACCCCCAACGCCGAGTACCACAGCAAGGGGCGCTGACCCGCCTCAGCCGCGTGAGTACCCGGTGGGCCGCCAGCCGCAGCCTTCCCGCACCAGGGTCACGGTACCCGGGTACGTCTCGGTGGTGCGCTGCCCGCTGCTGCGGCTCGTCAGACTGACGGTGACGCTGCCGCTGACCGTGGCGCTGTTCCCGTCAATGCTGACCCCACCGACGGTGACGTCGTAGGCGAAATCGCTGAAGCCTGCAGCGTAGGAACTGGCCGCGGCCGACAGCGCCTCCCGGGCGGCGGCCACCGTTGCCGCACTGGCCGCCGCCGCATCCTCCTGCGGGGTGAGGCTGCACTGAGCCGGCGCGCCTGCCGGTGCGGGCACCGCGCTGCCCGTCTCGACCACAGGCGAGGCGTACTGACTCAGGTCGCCAACATTGACGCGGTACGTCACGCCTACCGTTAGGCGCGGCCCGTAGATGGGTTGCAGAATGGTATTCACTCGCTGCACCCCAGCCTCCACGAAGCCCTCGACCGGCACGAGATCCAGTGCAGCGCGGGCACCCACCCCCGCGAACAGCACAGAGGAACCACCCTGCACGCCCCCACCGGTCAGCACGTACCCGCTGATCAGACCCGCGTCGAACACGTCGAACGTCAAGCCCGCGCCGAACGCGCCCCGGCCCGACTCGCCCTGCACGTTACTGGTGCAGTAGGCGCCCTCAAAAAATCCACCGAAACGGCCCTCCTGAAGGCCGGCGCGGGCGCCAGCAACGCCGCAGGACAGCCCGAGGCTACTGGTGGCGCTCAGGCGCAGGTCGGCAGCCTGGGCGGGCGTGGCGAGGGACGTCAGGGCAGCGGCGGCGGTCAGGGCGGTCAGCCAGCGGGTTTTACGCATGCCGCGTTGTAACACGAAAGCGGGGCGCCTCGGCACAGGTACCCCGCGTCCCTCAAGCTGACTTCAGGGTCAGCAATGCAACTCAGTACGTGTAGAAGCCCTGCCCACTCTTGCGGCCCAGCAGGCCCGCCTGCACCATCTTGCGCAGCAGCGGGCTGGGGCGGTACTTGTCATCGCCCAGCCCCCTGTGCAGGACTTCCATGATGGCGAGGCAGGTGTCCAGCCCGATGAAGTCCGCCAGCGTCAGGGGGCCCATGGGGTGGTTCATGCCGAGTTTCATGATTCCGTCGATCGCCTCGGGCTCGGCGACGCCTTCCATGACGCACTGGATGGCCTCGTTCAGCATGGGCATCAGGATGCGGTTGCTGACGAAGCCGGGGAAGTCGTTGCAGGCGAGCGGGGTCTTCCCCATCCGCTCGGCGATCTGCGTGACGAACTGCGCCGTCTCGTCGCTGGTGCTGTAGCCGCGAATGACCTCCACGAGCTGCATCAGCGGCACGGGGTTCATGAAGTGCATCCCGATGAATTTATCGGGGCGGCCCGACGCGCTCGCCAATGCCGTAATCGGAATGCTGCTCGTGTTGCTCGCCAGGATGCCGTCCGGCTTCACGATCTGCCCCAGCTGCCGGAACAGGTCGCCCTTCACCCCCTCGTTCTCCACGATGGCTTCCACGACCAGATCGCAGTCCGCGAACGCGTTCAGGTCCGTCGTGAACTCCATGCGGCCCAGGATCACGTCCGGCGTGTCCGTCAGGCGGCCCTTCTCGTGCAGTTTCGCAACTGACTTCTCGATCACGGCGCGGCCCCGGTCCAGGAACTCCTGCTTCACGTCCTGCACGACCACATCGAATCCACTCTGCGCGGCGACCTGCGCGATGCCGCCGCCCATCTGTCCAGCTCCGATCACTCCGAATTTCATGGGAACTCCTGTTCAGTCCGGTCTACCCCGGACGGGAAAACGTTCAAGGATGGTGTCCAACTGCCGGATGATTCCGGGCAGGTACGTCTGATCCAGCTCAAGTTCGAAGGTGTGAGTCTGGGTCGGGTGGTCTGGAGTCAATGCAATCTCTGTGAGGAGCTGCCCCGTGGAACAGAAGGCAAGTTGCACCCTCAGATTCGGCTCCAGGGGCTGAAGTTCGGCCGTTCCACTCAGCGTCTCGTTCATGCGCCGCAGCTCCGTCAGAAACTCGGCGAGGTCACTGGTCATCAGGAATGGTCCCGTGGCGCGCACCCAGGCCTGTCCGGGCAGGTCAATCTCGGCGGTGACATCCAGCCAGTTCGCGTCCCAGAGGTCCTCCCCGTCATTCAGGGGGCTCTGACAGACGCTCACCTTCAGTGCGCCGACCTGAAACGTCAATCCGTCCAGACTCACTCGACGAGTGGGACGCCTTCGATCTGCACGGCTTTGCCACGTTTGACGGGGTTGAAGGCGGTGTACTTGTAGCGCGAGCAGCCGCTGGTGACGAAGGGGTCGTGGTCGAACAGGTCCACGAGTTCCTGCAGGGTGTCGGCCTGCGCGACGATCACGCCGCCGGTGTTGTCGACCTTGCGGCCGCTGGTGAGGAACACGCCGCTCTTGTAGTGCTGGTCGAGCCATTCGCGGTGGGCGGGCGTGACCTGGGCGATCTCGTCGGTGGGTTTGAGGTAGGTGCTCTCGATGATCCACAGGGTCGTCATGGTGCTCAGCCTACCCGTTTAATCTGGCTGGACGTTCGGGGGCGGCCCCTCACTTTTCTTGCTTCGTTCACGTGTCCTTACACCCGCTTGACGGCCAGGGCGAGGCCATTGCCGCCGCCCATGCACAGCGTGGCGATACCCGTTTCCTTGTTCTGCTGCTTCAGGGCGTGCAGGAGGGTGACGAGGATGCGCGCGCCGCTGGCTCCGATGGGGTGTCCGAGGGCGACCGCACCGCCGTTCACGTTGACGCGGTTGGGGTCCAGGCCGAGTTCGCGGGCAACGGCGAGGCTCTGGACGCTGAACGCCTCGTTGAGTTCCCACAGGTCCACGTCGCCCGCCTGCCAGTCGAGCTTGCTCAGGAGTTTCTGCGTGGCGGGAACAGGCGTCATCATGACCCACTCAGGGGAGAGGCCGCCCGTGGCGTAGTCGATGATCTCGGCCAGGGGGGTCAGGCCGTGCGCCTGGGCGAAGTCGGCGCTGACGACCATCAGGCTGGCCGCGCCGTCGTTCAGGCCGGGGGCGTTCCCGGCGGTGACGCTGCCGTCTTTCTTGAAGGCGGGTTTCAGGCGGCCCAGGGTCTCCTCGCTGGTGTCGGCGCGGGGTCCCTCATCGGTGTCCACGATGGTGTCGCCCTTACGACCCTTGACCGTCACGGGGACGATTTCATCGATGAAGTGACCCTCCTGCTGCGCGGCGATGGCCTTGCGGTGGCTCTGCGTGGCGTAGGCGTCCTGTTCCTCGCGGCCAATGGCGTACTTCTCGGCGACGCGTTCGCCGGTCAGGCCCATGCCCTCGTCGTTGATGGAGCACCACAGGCCGTCGTGGGTGTTCGCGTCGAGGACCTGCGCGTGGCCCAGGCGGTAGCCCTTGCGCGCGCCGGGCAGAAGGTGCGGGGCGTTGCTCATGCTTTCCATGCCCCCGGCGAGGACGGCGTGCTGGTCCCCGGCTCGGATGCTCTGCGCGGCGAGGATCACGGCTTTCAGGCCGCTGCCGCACACCTTGTTGATGGTCAGCGCGCCGACCTCGTTGGTCAGTCCGGCTTTCAGGGCGGCCTGCCGGGCGGGGTTCTGCCCGCTGCCCGCCTGCACGACCTGCCCCATGATGACTTCCTCGATCAGGCCAGCGTCCAGGCCGCTGCGGCGCAGGGTTTCGCGGAGGGTGGTGGCACCCAGGTCGACGGCGCTGACACTCTCGAGGCTGCCGAGGAATTTCCCGGTGGGCGTGCGGCTGGCCGCGACGATCACTGCTCTTTGCATGGGCGCAGCATAGCGCGCCCTGCCTAACGGGCGTTAGGTTGGCGTCCACCACACCCGGCCCGCGAAGCCGCCCCGCGCGTCCGCCTTCGCGCGGCGCAGCGCCTCCAGGTCCTCGGGGCTCAGGCTGTGCAGGGCCGCCAGGGCGCGCAGGACCTCCAGCACGTCCGCCAGTTCCTTGGGCTCGCCGGACTGCAGGTACTCCGTGACCTCCTCCAGCTTGGCGCGCAGTGCGGCGCGGTACTCCTCCCCGTTCAGCAGGCGGGGCTTTCCGCCGAAGAGGTCCGGAATGCGGTCACGGACGAGTTTGCCCATGCCGGGCAGCGTAGCAGGGCAGGATGCACGGCACAGACGCGGATGGGGCTGCGTGGTAGCGTGACAGCATGTTTGAGTCCCTGGGCAACAAGTTGCAGGACATCCTGGACCGGGTGGGTAAGGAACGCCAGCTGACCGAGGCGCAGGTCAAGGCCGCCATGCGCGAGATCCGCATGGCGCTGCTGGAAGCCGACGTGAACTTCGGCGTCGCGAAGGACTTCGTGGCGAAAGTCAGCGAGAAGGCCGTCGGGCAGTCCGTGGAGGGCAGCCTGACCGCCGGGCAGACCGTCGTGAAACTCGTGCACGACGAACTGATCGAGACGCTGGGTGGCAAGACCATCCAGCCGGAACTGAAGACCGAAGGGAACGTCTGGTTCATGGTCGGCCTCCAGGGCGCCGGGAAGACCACCAGCACCGGCAAGCTCGCCGCGCACTACAAGAGCAAGGGCCGCCGCGTGCTGCTGGTCGCCGCCGACACGCAGCGCCCCGCCGCGCGCGACCAGCTGGAAGTCCTCGCGAAGCAGGTGGGCGTACCCGTCCTGAAGGTCGCAGACGGCGAGAGCCCCGCCGAGACGAAACGCCGCGTGGACGAGCACCTGAAGACCGACTTCCGCGACCTCGTGATCGTGGACACCGCCGGTCGCCTCCAGATCGACGAGACGCTGATGGACCAGCTGGCCGACCTCCAGGCCACCATGCAGCCCACCGAGAGTCTGCTCGTCGTGGACGCCATGACCGGCCAGGAAGCGCTGAACGTCGCGCAGACCTTCGACCAGCGCGTGAACGTCACGGGCCTGATCATCACGAAGATGGACGGCGACGCGCGCGGCGGCGCGGCCCTCAGCGCGCGCAGCGTGACCGGCAAACCCATCTACTTCGCGGGCACCAGCGAGAAGATCGCCGGACTGGACGCCTTCCATCCCGACCGGGTCGCGGGGCGCATCCTCGGCATGGGCGACGTGCTCGGCCTGATCGAACGCGCGCAGCAGGCCGACCTGAAAGCCATGGAAGTCAAGAAGCCCGGCGACTTCGACCTGGAGGACCTGCTGCTGCAACTGCGGCAGATCCGCAAGATGGGCCCCCTGGGCGACCTGCTCAAGCTCATCCCCGGCATGAGCCGCGCGCTGCCCGAGGGCTTCAACATCGACGAGGCGCAGCTGCAGCGCATCGACGCCATGATCAGCTCCATGACCGTCAAGGAACGCCGCAACCCGAAGATCATCGACGGGCGCCGTCGCAAACGCATTGCCGCGGGCAGCGGGCACAGCGTGCAGGACATCAACAAACTCCTGAAGATGCACGAGCAGATGAAGGACATGATGAAGATGCTCCAGCGCATGAGCGGCCCCGGCGGCAAGGGCATGAAACCACCCCGTATGCCCAACGTCCCCCCCAGCCTCAAACGCTGAAGCCCCACCCGCCCGCACCCGCTTCCGCGCATCCGCCGGGGCGGGTGTTGACACATCCGCACGCGCCCCATATACTCACTCCCGCTGAGAACGCGCCCACACGGCACGCAGCGAGACAAGACCACCTGGGTCGTTAGCTCAATCGGTAGAGCAGCTGACTTTTAATCAGCGGGTTGTAGGTTCAAGTCCTACACGACCCACCAGGAAAACCCCCGTCCCAGACGGGGGTTCTTGCTTTTATCGGACTGGCTCAGGTACTGGAACGGCATGTGCTGAGGCCGATGCCGACAGGAGCAACGGACACGGGCAAAGCTCCGGACGAACATCCCCACAGACTCGGCAGGGTAAGCGCGCTGGGTCATCAGCCTTGAGCACGAAGGAGCCTGTTCTGGCCCAAGTGCTGCTGTGGTCCCGAGGGGCACTGACTGCGGCCTTCACGCGGGAACCGTCGGGTTGGCAGCCCATGGGAGCTGCCGGACAGGGGGCGGCGGGGCGCGTGGGGGTCGTGTTACCCTCGGGCGCGATGACCTTCGCGCAGGCCGTGACCGACCGTACCCGCACCCTCCAGACCCGCCTGTGTGTGGGCCTGGATCCCCGCCTGGACGCCTACCGGGACGCCGCGCACCTGCGCGAGCACACCCTGGACGTCTTGGAAGCGACCGCGCCCTACGCGGCGTGTGTCAAACCGCAGCTGGCGTTCTACGAGGCGCTGGGACTGGATGGCCTGCGGATTCTGGAGGAGGTGTGTGCCGCAGCCCGCACGCTGGGGGTGCCGGTGCTGCTGGATGCCAAACGGGGCGATATCGGCAGTACCGCGCAGGCCTACGCGCAGGGCTGGCTGACCGGCCCTCACGCGGGCGCGGCCCTGACGGTGAATCCGTTCCTGGGATTCGAGACGCTCACGCCCTTCGTGGACACGGCCCGCGCGAACGGCGGCGCAGTGTTCGTGCTCGTGAAGACCAGCAATCCCGGGCAGGGCGACCTGCAGGGCAGCGGGGTCAGTGAGCGTATCGCGCGTGAGATCACGCGCCTGAACACCCAGGAGGACGGCGAGTACGCCAGTGTGGGCGCCGTGGTGGGCGCCACGCATCCCGGGGACCTGGCCGCGTTCCGGGCCCTGATGCCGCGCGCGCTGCTGCTGCTGCCCGGGCTGGGCGCGCAGGGTGCGGCCGCCACCGATCTGGCTCCGGCGTTCGATGCGGGTGGCACGGGCGCACTGGCGAGCGCCAGTCGGGGCGTGCAGTACGCTGCGGCGCTGGACGTGACGGCCAGCGTGCGGGCCGCGCGGGATTTCCGCAACGAACTGAACAGCGTCCTGAGCTGAGCCGGGCTGACGTCGGGGACCCATCGTCTGGCAGCTGCCCGCGTCCCCGGCTTCGCAGCCGTCGCCGTCTTGCGAGTAGGCCACGGAGCAGTGCGGGGCACGAAGGTCCAGCGCCCTACACTGTCGGGCGTGAGTGACGTGCTATCGCGCCTGCGGGGCGCCCTGATCGTGAGTGTGCAGGCGGACGACGGCAGCCCCATGCGGGACACGGGCATCATCTCGGCCATGAGCCGCGCGGCGCTGCTGGGCGGCGCCCGGGGGCTGCGGCTGCGCAGTCCGGAGGACATCCGGGCGGTGCGGGCGCTGACGGACGTGCCACTGATCGGGTTGACGAAGCAGGCGCAGCCGGGCTCGCCGGTGTACATCACGGCCACCCCGGCAGAGGTGCGTGCGGTGGCCCAGGCGGGGGCGGACATCGTGGCGTTCGACGGGACGGACCTCCCCCGCCCGTACCCGGTGGCGGACCTGATCGCCGAGGCGCACGCCTGCGGAGCGCTGGCCATGGCGGACGTGAGCACGTTGGCGGAGGCGCAGGCGGCGTACGCGGCGGGCACGGACATCGTGGGCACCACCATGAGCGGGTACACACCCCACAGCCCGCAGCAGGCAGGGCCGGACGTCGAGCTGATGCGCGCCCTGGCCGGGGCGGGGCTGCCGTTCATCGCGGAGGGTCGCCTGAACACGCCGGAACTGGCCGCGCAGGCCCTGGCGACCGGCGCGCACGCGGTGGTGGTGGGCAGCGCGATCACCCGCCCGGATCACGTGACGCGCTGGTTCGCGCAGGCGCTCGGGGCGTCGGGCGACCGGTCAAGCTGACGGCCCGGTGAGAGCGGCGCGCTCAGGTTCTCAGACGGGCCGGGCGGAAAACCGCTACATTCTGCGCACATCCTTCTCAAGTTCCCCCGCCGGAGTCCACCCAGCGCCGCCCGGCGCGCCGCACCCCAGGAGTTCAAGCATGAAATACCGCGCCCTCACCACCCTGATCACCGCCGCGATGCTCGGCGGGGCCGCCCACGCGCAGAAGACCCAGCTGGAATTCTGGACGATCAGCCTCGCGCCGCTGTTCAACGACGAAATGAACCGTCTGGTCGCGCAGTTCGAGAAGGAAAATCCCACCGTGGAACTCAAGTGGGTGGACGTGCCCGCCACCGCCATGGAGCAGAAACTGCTCGCGTCCGTGGCCGCCGGTCGCCCGCCCGCCGCCGTGAACCTCAGCAGCGACATGACGGTCAAGCTGGTGCAGCAGGGCGCGCTGGAGGCGCTGGACCTGAGCGCCGCGCAGAAGAAGCTGTACTTCGCCAGCCCGCTGAACACCTTCACGTACGACGGGAAGGTCATGGGGGTGCCGTGGTACTGGGCGCCGAAGGTCGTGGCGTACAACACCGAGATCTTCCGCAAGGCGGGCCTGGACCCAGCCAACCCGCCGCGCACCATCCAGACGCTGATCGCCGCCGCGAAACAGATCAAGGACAAGACGGGGATGTACGGCTTCATGCCGAACATCAACGGGATCAGCATGCTGTACGTGTTCCAGGAGGCGGGCCTGCCCATCCTGGACAAGAGTGGCAGCAAGGCCGTGTTCAACAGCGCCGAGCACGTCAAGCTGCTGCAGACGTACGTGGATCTGTACAAGAAGGGCTACATCCCCGAGGACACCATGCGCCGCGGCTTCACGGCCGCGACCGAGCTGTACTCGGCGGGGAAGCTGGGCATGCTGATCACGGGCCCGCAGTTCATCCTGCGCGTGCAGAACGACAACAAGGCGATCTTCGATCAGACGCGCGTGGCGCCGTACCCGATCAACATCGCCGGGAACGTCATCCACACCGGTCTGATGGGCTTCATGGTGCCCAAGGGCGTGCGCGACAAGGCGCTGGCGCAGAAGCTCGCGCTGTTCCTCACGAACGACGTGAACCAGCTGCAGTTCAGCAAGGTCACGAAGACGACCTTCCCCAGCACTGTGAAGGCCAGCACCGACAAGTTCTTCAAGCAGGGCGGCGCGGACGCCGTCAGCCAGGGCCGCCTCGTGGCGTCCACGGAACTCAAGCGCGCCAAGGACCTGACGCTGGTGTACCCGGACGCCAGCAAGCTGAACAAGGTCTTCAAGGACAACGTCGAGGCCGCGATGGCCGGGCAGAAGAGCGCCAAGCAGGCGCTGGACGACATCGTGAAGGCCTGGAACGCCAGCCTGTAATCGAGGTGCAGGGAGCGGGAGGCGGCGCGCGGACTGGTGGCGCCCGCCTCCTTGCCCTTTCGGAGGACACATGAAGCAGCGAATGATGGGCCTGGGGGCCCTGTTGATCAGCCTGAGTCTGGGCGCGGCGGCGACGCCCGTGACCCTCACCCCGGCGGCGGAGGCGCGCGTGCAGACGCCCTTCGCGGCGCTCGTCCCGCAGCCGAAAGCGGCGACCTTCCCGAACGGCACGCTGCCCCTGAGCGGGCTGGGCGTGCGCGTGGTGGGAACCGCGCCGGAGCTGGGGTGGGCCGCGCGTGACCTGCGCGCC
Source organism: Deinococcus hopiensis KR-140 (assembly GCA_943327755.2). Classification (GTDB taxonomy): domain Bacteria; phylum Deinococcota; class Deinococci; order Deinococcales; family Deinococcaceae; genus Deinococcus; species Deinococcus hopiensis_A. The sequence continues at coordinate 50,795 of CALPYF020000004.1, read as the reverse complement.
GAGTGGAAGGCGCGGCTGGGCCTGACTCTGGGCGACGCCGCAGCCGGGGCAAAGGGCATCGTGATCGGCACGCTGGCCGACGCCGATCTGGCCGCCCGCGCGAAAGCGGCGGGCCTGACGCCGGGCGGCGCGGAAGCCTACGCGCTGTGGGTGGACGACGGCGGAGCGTACGTGGTGGGCGCGGACGCGCGCGGCGCGTACCTGGGCGCGCAGACACTGCGGCAGCTCCTGACGCCCGCCGGGCTGCGCTACGCCCGCATCACGGACGCGCCCGCCCTGCGCCAACGCGTGGCGATGATCTACCTCGACCAGTACAGCAGGGGCGTGAATGACGCCCTGATTCCCATGCTGGCCGCCCTGAAGTACAACGCGGTGCTCGTCATGAGCAACTACGTGCAGTGGGACACGGCCAAGGCGGGGGGCTTCGCGCACCCCGGCGGGGCCAGCAAGGCCGAGGCGCGGCGCGTGGCCGATCTGGCCCGCAGCTACGGCCTGGAGGTCATCCCCCTGATCGAGACGCTGTCGCACGCCGGCTGGATGTTCTACGGCGGGAAGAACCTTGACCTGCGGCAGGACCCGGACAGCCAGAACCCGTGGGCGTACGACACCCTGAACCCCGCCACGTACGACCGCGTGATCCTCCCGATCCTGAAGGAGGCCGTGGAGGTCTTTGGGCCGAAGGTCGTTCACCTGGGGCACGACGAGGTCCGCAACCGCGACCGCTTCCCCGCCCGCGAGAACGGCAAGGCCCTGGGCTTCGAGACGCTGTTCGTGAACGACGTGGTGAAACTCCACGATTACCTCAAGGGACTGGGCGTGGACAGCATGATCTGGCACGACACCGCTTTCGCGGACGCCGTGATCGGCACGCTGCCCGCCCGGCTGCCGAAGGACCTGCAGGTGGCGTACTGGAACTACGCGCCGGGGAACAGTTTCGGCCTGCTGGGCACCATCCAGAAGCTGGGTTTCCCGACCTTCGGGGCCAGCTGGTCCGACCCGGGCAACGCCGAAGGGCACGCGCAGGCCGCCGCGAGTCTCGGCGCGCAGGGCATGATCCAGACCCGCTGGACCGGGTACTTCGGGAACCCCAGCATCTGGGACGGGAACGCCGATCAGGGCACGCCGTTCGTCCGGGCCGCCAGTGCGTTCTGGAATCCGGCCGCGCCGCCCGTGAAGGACGCGGAACTCCGCTACCGGGACCTGTACCAGCCCACTCCCTACCGCGCCGAGGCGGGCGCGACGGTGGACCTCTCCCCCGTCGTCACGCGCGCCCTGGCGGACGAGGACGGCAGCGGCTGGATCGGCAAGGGCCGGGACATCGACCTGCGCAACCTGCGGCCCGGCGTGCAGCGGCTGGGCGCGTACCTGTTCGACGTGCGGGGCGCCGTGATGCTGCGCGGCAGCCGCGCCAGCGTGAAGGCCCTGCCCGAGCGCGCCACGGTGGACCTGAACCGCAAGGCCCGCGCCATCGCGTTCCTGCACGCCACCGGCTGGCCCGCCGCCACCAACCGCGAGAAGGTCGGCCAGTACGAGATCGAGTACGCGGACGGCAGCCGGGTCACGCAGCCGCTGGAGTACGGGCGGCACATCCGCGCCTGGACGGACACCGCGCCCACCAGCATGATCCCCGCCCCCGGCTGGAGCGGCGTGACCGGCGAGGGCCTGAACGTCGCCGTACCCGTCCTGGAATGGGTGAACCCGAAACCCGACCAGGTGATCCGGTCGGTGACGCTGGTCAGCGCGGGCGGCAACGCCAACCCAGCCCTGCTGGGCCTGACTGTTCTGGGTGACTGACGCTCACCAGTAGCGCGCGCGACCACCGGCCTCACGGGCAGTGATCGCGGGCGCCCTCATCGGTCAGGGCAGGATGACGTGGCGGTCGCTGGATTTCACGCGCGCGCGGTCCTTCCCGCCGTAGGTGTGGCAGCGGGTGAGGACGCTGAACGTCCACGGCCCGTCGGGCAGGCGGAAGCGGATACTGACGTTCACGTCGTCCCGCTGGGCGGTGACGTACCCGTCGACCTGCGTCGCGTCCTGGAATCCGGCGGCCAGGACGGCGTCGCGGATGGCGGCCAGCTGGTCTGTCCGGTCGCCCGGGGGTGAGGTCATGACGCCGCCGCCGCTGTAGCGTGATCCGATCCCGCCCGGGCAGGTGAACCAGCGGGCGTCGGCCTTCAGGCTAGTGCCCTGCACGGCGCGGGCGCTGGCGGTCATGGCGTCGCGGAGCGTCGCGTTGGCGGTCGCCTGGGTAGCCTCGGCCGAGCGGTCGTCGCGGCCCAGCGAGCAGGCGCTCAGCAGGGTGGCGAGCGTCAGGGCGGCCAGGGGTAGCGGGCGGGAGCGGGGGACGGTGGTGGAGTTCACGGAGGGCACCTCCTGGTCACGCTGGATGCTCCGAGTGTAGGGCGGGCAGGGCGTGAGGGCGGTGAGGGCCGGGCCAAGGCCAAAGGCAACACCCCCTCCGGTCGGGGAGGGGGCGCGGCGCGTTCCGGAGTTTACTTGCGGAAGCTGGGGTTCAGGACTTTCTTGCGCAGGCGGATGCTCTGGGGGGTCAGTTCGACGAGTTCGTCCTCGCTGATGTACTCCAGGGCGTCTTCCAGGCTCATGCGCTTGGGGGGGATCAGGGTCAGGGCCTCGTCGGCGCCGCTGGAGCGGACGTTCGTGAGCTTCTTGTTCTTGCAGACGTTCACGTTCATGTCCTGCTCGCGGGCGTTCTCGCCGACGATCATGCCGACGTACACGTCCTGGCCGGCGTCGATGAAGAAGCTGCCGCGGTCCTGGAGTTTCCAGATGGAGTACGCGAACGCGACGCCGTCTTCCATGCTGACCAGGGAGCCGTTCTGGCGGGTCTTGAGTTCACCGGCCCACGGGGCGTACCCGTCGAAGATGTGGCTCATGATGCCTTCGCCCTGGGTCATGCTCAGGAACTGGGTGCGGAAGCCGAACAGGGCGCGGCTGGGGATCTTGAATTCCACGCGGGTGCGGGTGCCCTGGGGTTCCATGTTGACCATCTGGCCCTTGCGGGCGCCGAGGACGCCGATGACGGTGCTGGAGTGGTTCTCGGGCACGTCGATCACGAGGTGCTCGATGGGCTCGTGCTTCTCGCCGTCGATCTCGCGGATGATGACCTGGGGGGCGCCGACCTGCACCTCGTAGCCTTCGCGGCGCATGGTTTCCAGGAGGATCGAGAGGTGCAGTTCGCCGCGGCCGGAGACCTTGAACTCGTCGGGGCGGATTTCCTCGACCTTTAGGGACACGTTGGTCATCACTTCGCGCTTGAGGCGGTCGTTGATGTGGCGGCTGGTGACGTACTTGCCTTCCTTACCGGCGAAGGGGCTGGTGTTCGGCTGGAAGATCATGCTCACGGTGGGTTCGTCCACGGTGATGATGGGCAGCGCCTCGGGGTCGGCGAGGTCGGCGACGGTCTCGCCGATCTGCGCGTCCTCGATGCCCGCCAGGGCGACGATGTCACCGGCGCCGACCTGGTCGATCTCGATGCGGCGCAGGCCCATGTGGGTAAAGGGCTGCACGACGCGGGTCTTGGTCATGGTGCCGTCTTTGTGCATCAGCTGGACGAATTCGCCCTTCTTGACGACGCCGCGGTTGACGCGGCCCAGCACGATGCGGCCCAGGTACTCGTTGTAGTCGAGGTTCGTGACGAGCATCTGGAAGGGGGCTTCCAGGTCGACCTTGGGCGCGGGGATGTGCTCGAGGACCATGTCGAACAGTTCGTGCATGTCCTCGGTGGGGGCGTTGAGGTCCTTGAACGCCTTGCCGTCGCGGGCGATGGCGTACAGGATCGGGAAGTCCAGCTGGTCGTCGTTCGCGCCGAGTTCGGCCATCAGGTCGAAGGTGAGGTTCACGACCTCTTCGGGACGGGCGTCGTTGCGGTCGATCTTGTTGATGACCACGATGGGCTTGAGGCCCAGTTCGATGGCCTTACGCAGCACGAAGCGGGTCTGGGGCATGGGGCCTTCGGCGGCGTCCACGAGCACCAGACAGCCGTCGACCATGCCGAGGACGCGCTCGACCTCACCGCCGAAGTCGGCGTGGCCGGGGGTGTCGACGATGTTGATCTTCACGCCGTTGTACTCGACGGCGGTGTTCTTCGCGAGAATGGTGATGCCGCGCTCGCGTTCGAGGTCGTTGCTGTCCATGGCGCGCTCGGCGATTTCCTCACCGTGGCCGAGTTTCAGGGTCTGCTTGAGCAGGCCGTCGACGAGCGTGGTCTTGCCGTGGTCGACGTGGGCGATAATGGCGATGTTGCGATATTCCATGTGGTTCAGCTCCCTTGTTGTCGGAGCGGTTGGCCCTCTGCGCCTTTGCGCGCGCCGGCGGCCTTCTGCTCTCGTAGGCATGAAAAAGCCCGCCGCACATCGCGTGGGCGGGACACCCAAACGTAGATTCTAGCAGATGCGGGACCCTTACAGGCGCCGTCCACCTGCGGGGCCTTCCGGGTCGCCGTCTGGACGCGCTTCCGGCCCGGTTTCGGGGGGGGTGACGTCGGCGGTCAGCGCGGCTTCCAGGTCCAGTTCGCCGTCCTCGAGCTGGCGTTCGAGTTCGGCTTCCTGCACCTCGGCGCGGGCCTTGCGCACGGCCTCTCTCGCTTCTTCCTCGCGTTCGAGCTGGTCCTCGACGACGCCGCTGATCAGGGCCATGGCGACCGCGTCGGGGATGTCCGGGGCTTCACGCAGGTAGAAGTGCTGGTAGATGGCCTTGATGACGATCAGGAACGGGACGGTCAGGAACGCGCCGACCAGCCCGAAGACGCCGCCGAACAGCACGACGCCCACGATGACGCTCAGGGGATGCAGGTTCCCCGCGCCCCCGACCAGCAGGGGGCTCAGCGCGAAGCCGCTGACCTGCTGGAACACCAGCACGAACACGGCAACCCACACGGCCTTCTGGGGGTCGTCGGCCAGGGTGAACAGCACGGGTGGGATGGTCGCCACGATGGGGCCGATGGTGGGGACCAGTTCACCCAGTGCGGCGAGCAGGCCAAAGACCAGCCAGTTCTGCACGCCCAGCAGGTAGAAGCCCAGCGCGGTGCAGCTGCCCGTGACGAGCATCACGAGGAGGGTGGCGCGGCCCCACGCGCCGGTCTGCTTGAGGATCTGGGCCAGGGCGTACGTGGCGGCCAGCCGGTGCCTGGGGGGCACGGCGCCCAGCACGCCGTTCACGAGCGGCACGGGGTTGCCGAGCACGTACACGACCATGACCAGGGTGACCAGCCCGGTGAACACGCCGCCCAGGATCAGGCTCAGGACGCTGGGGAGCATCTCGGCCGCGCGGCTGCCCAGTTTGCTCAGCTGCGACTGGGCGCGGTCGAAGATGTCGGCGGGGAGCATGGCGTCCAGCTGTGGGTGGGCGCGCAGCCAGGCGTTCAGTTTCGGCTCGACGCGGCTGAGGTCGAAGGTGCTCGTGCCGATGCTGCCCAGCTGCGCGGCGATGGGCGGCACGGCCAGAAACAGGGCCACGCCGATCACCGCGACGACCAGCAGGACGGTCAGGGTGCCGGCGGCGGCGCGCGGCATCCAGCGTTCCAGTCGCCGCGCGACCGGGTTCAGGGCCGTGGCGACGATGATGGCGAGCGTGATCGCCAGCAGGCTGGGGGCGACCTGACTGAAGAAGCTGAGGCTCAGCAGGATGGCGATCACGCCCACCGCGACGGGGAGCAGGTTCACCACGAAGATACCGGCGGGCGGGCGGGGGGGGCGGGTCACGGCCCGCTCCGGAACGCGTGGCATGTGCAGTTCATGAGAATACCAGTGTAGGGCGATGGTCTGCGGCGCGTCAGCCGCGCCTCACCGGGGGTGCTTGAGCGTCCCTTTACTCTCCGCGTCCCCCTACAGGTCCACTGCGTAGCGTGCAGTTCATGAGTGACTTCCTGCATGTCCTGAGCACCCCGCAGGGCTGGGTCGCGGTCCTGAGTCTCACGCTGCTGGAACTCGTGCTGGGCATCGACAATATCGTGTTCATCACGCTGCTCGCCTCGCGGCTGCCGCAGACGCAGCAGGCGCTGGCCCGCACGGTCGGGCTGGGGCTGGCCGTCGTGACGCGGGTGGCACTGCTGGCCGGCATCGCGTGGCTCACGCGCCTGCAGGCGCCACTGTTCAGCCTGCTGGGGCAGGACTTCAGCGTCCGCGACCTGATCCTGATCGGCGGGGGCCTGTTCCTGATGGTCAAGAGCGTCCGGGAACTGTCCCGCATGGCGGCCGATCCGCTGGGCAGCGGCGAGGCGCAGGTGGGGCAGGTGTCGCTGCTGAGCGTGATCCTGCAGATTCCACTGATCGACATCGTGTTCAGCCTGGACAGCGTGATCACCGCCATCGGCGTGAGCGGCGACGTGCCGGTCATGATCACGGCGGTCGTGATCGCCATGATCATCATGGTGGCCGCCAGCGGCCCGATCAGCCGTTACCTGGATACCCACCCGCCGCTGAAGCTGCTCGCGGCCGCTTTCCTGCTGCTGGTCGGCACGAATCTGGTCGCGGAGGCCTTCGAGGTGGGCGTGCCCAGCACGTACCTGTACTTCACGATGCTGTTCGCCGGGGTGGTCATGCTGTTCACAGTCCGCGCGGCCCGCACGGTCCGCTCGCAGGCCGTGGACCGCGCGGTGCAGGAGGCGCTCCTCTCCCGTAAGGACGAGGCCGCCACGGATGACCCGCAGCGGCCCTAGGCCGGGGGTCAGCGCAGCGGGGCCCACCACCAGCCACCCACGTCGTGCCGCCCGGCGCGGGCAGCGGCGTTCAGCGCGCCCCGGTTGCGGCCGTGGATGGTCCCGCTGAGGACCTGGGCGGGATCGGGCAGGTGCCGGGCGAGCAGGGTGCTCAGCGCCGCGCCCAGGCCGTGACCGCAGGCGTGTGGGGCGAGCAGGAGTTCCTGCACGACCTGCGCGTCCAGACCCAGCTGTGGGTACGCCAGTGTTCCGGCGTATCCGGCCCACCCGCCACGCCAGTGGACGTCGAACATCGTTCCGGCGTCGATGCACTCCTGAAGGTCCTCGGCGGACAGGAGGCGGGCCTCGTGCGGGTGGTGGGTGTGGGCGGCGTCCACGGCGTCGTACGCGGCCTGCGCGTCGGCATACTGGCTGGCGTCGGGGGTGGGGCTCAGGGTCAGCCCGTCCGGGACGGGGTACACGCGCAGGGCCCCCACGGGCGCGGCCAGCACGCGCCGGTCCGGGTCGAGGTCCGGACAGTCGGTCTGGGGCGCGGCGCTCCAGACGCGCAGGCGCGGCGGGTGGAACGCGGCGTACACGCGGGCCGCGTCCGCCAACGCCGCAAGGTCGGTGCGCGTGACGGGGCGGCTGGTGACGCTGACGTCCACGAAGGGTTTCGTGACGTCCAGCCCCTCGAAGCGGATGCTGAGCATGGCGCGCAGGTCAGTGCTCACCGTCACCCAGCGGTTCAGGTAGGCGGGCGCGGCGGGTCCGGCCTTCAGGAATTGGGCGCGCTGCGCGGCGAGGTCGAGGTCGGTCGCGAGTTGCAGGTCGAACTCGTGTTCCTCCGTCAGGTTCCGGAGGCGGGCGGCGCAGTCCAGCCACCCGTGCGTGACGGGGTGCTGCGCTTCAAGGGTGAAGGCGGCCAGTTCGGCGGCCGTCGGAAGCTCGGGAGTGCCGGGCAGGGGGTCGGTGGTCGTCACTGCCGGACACGCTAACGCCCTCCAGTTCGGTGGGTTGCCGCACCTGGGGTCCGGGGGTCGGGCGCCCTGCTATCCTGGCAGGAACCTAACGAGCGTTTGTTCCAGCCTCTCCCCCGCCCCGGAGGTCCCCCGATGAAAAGCAAGAACGAGTGGATGCAGAGCGTCTACAGTCCCGCCGCGCAGAAGTTCCCCGAGCGCAAGTACAACTTCAAGAACCTCTCGGACATGGAGCCCGAACCCATCTACACCGCCGACGACCTGAAAAGCTGGGACGCCGAGCGGGACCTGGGCTACCCCGGCGAGTTCCCGTACACGCGCGGCGTGCAGCCCAGCGTGTACCGCGGGAAACTGTGGACCATGCGGATGTTCGCGGGCTTCGGCAGCGCCGAGCAGACCAACGAGCGCTTCCACGCGCTGCTGAAGGCCGGGCAGACGGGCCTCTCGACCGCTTTCGACCTGCCCACCCTGATGGGCTACGACAGCGACCACCCCTTCAGCAAGGGCGAGGTCGGCAAGTGCGGCGTGGCGGTCAGCAGCCTCGCGGACATGGAAATCCTGTTCCAGGGCATCGACCCCACGCAGGTCACGACGTCCATGACCATCAACAGCCCCGCGAACGCCATCTGGGCGATGTACATCGCCAACGCGCAGAAGCAGGGCAAGGACCTGGGGCAGGTGGGCGGCACCATCCAGAACGACATCCTGAAGGAATTCATCGCGCAGAAGGAATTCATCTACCCCCCCGCGCCCAGCGTGAAACTGGTCATCGACACCTTCGAGTGGGGCCCGAAGGTCCTGCCCAAGTGGAACTTCATCAGCGTGTCCGGCTACCACATCCGCGAGGCGGGGGCGACCGGCGTGCAGGAACTCGCGTTCACCCTCGCAGACGGCTTCCACTACGTGGAGAAGGCACTGGAACGCGGCCTGAACATCGACGAGTTCGCGCCGCGCATCAGCTTCTTCTGGGACATCCACAACGACTTCTTCGAGGAGATCGCCAAGCTCCGCGCCGCGCGGCGCATCTGGGCGCGGCAGATGCGCGACCACTACGGCGCGAAGAACCCCCGCTCCTGGATGCTGCGCACGCACTCCCAGACCGCCGGGGTGTCCCTGCCCGCGCAGCAGCCGCTGAACAACATCGCCCGCGTCGCCATCCAGGCGCTGGCGGCGGTGCTGGGCGGCACGCAGAGCCTCCACACCGACTCCTTCGACGAGGCGCTGGCGCTGCCCACCGAGGAAGCCGCCACCATCGCCCTGCGCACCCAGCAGATCATCGCCTACGAAACCGGCGTGGCGGGCGTCGTGGACCCCCTGGCCGGCAGCTACTACGTCGAGAAGCTCACCGACGACATCGAGGCGGCCGCGATGGGCTACATCGAGCAGATCCGCCTGATGGGCGGCGTGGAGGCCGGGATCGACAGCGGGTTCTTCCAGCTGGAGATGGCCGAGGCCGCCTACCGCTACCAGCGCGAGGTCGAAACCAAAGACCGCATCGTGGTCGGCGTGAACGACTTCGTGCAGGACGCCGTCGAGGTGCCCATCCAGCTCATCGACCCGCAGGTCGAGCGGGTGCAGGAGGCCCGGCTGGCGCAGGTGCGCCGCGAACGCGACCCGCAGCGTGTGCAGGCCGCGCTGGACGCCCTGCGCGACACGGCCGTGACCGGCGCGAACTCCATGCCCGCCTTCCTGGAATGCGCACACGCCTACTGCACGCTGGGCGAGCAGATGGACATCCTGAAGACCGTGTACGGCGAGTACGTGGAACCCGCCATCGTCTGAGCGCCCGGCAGCGCCGGAGGGGGAGCGCCGTCGGGGCCTCCCTCTCCTGTTTTGGTGAAGGGACGCTGGTGGGCGCGTGAAGGCGCGCCGCGCGGGCGGGCGCTAGGGTGCGGCATGATCTCCCCCAACATCACCGATGACGCGATCCGTGCCCGGCTGGGCGAGCAGGCCAGTTCCGACCGCGAGGTTGCCCTGATGCGCGACCTGCTCCAGGCCAGTGGCCGCACCCCGGACGACCTGAGTGACGACGAGTGGCTGCACCTGGTCGGGCAGATGGAGGCCCGGAAGTTGCAGGACGACCCGAACATGAAGTGACCCGCTCCGGCGGCTGAACCGGGTCAAGGTGGGCCGGTGGCGCGGGGCGCAGGCCTTATCCTGCTGGGATCGTGAGTGACGCTTCTCTCCGCGCGGCGGACTTTCCGGAACTGGCTGTGGTCCTGAACCCGAATGCGGGGGGTGGGCTGGCCGCGCAGGAGTGGCCGCGACTGCGGGCGGAACTGGACCGGCGCGGGTTGCGCCACACCCTGATTCAGGAGGAGAACGCCGCGCTGGCTCTGGCCCGGGTGCAGGCCCTCCCGGCGGGCACGGCGCTGATGGCGGTCGGCGGGGACGGCACGGTGGGCGCGCTGCTCCCGGCCGTGGTGGGGACCGGGCGGCCCCTGGCGATCCTGCCGCTGGGCACCGGGAACGACTTCGCGGGCCTGCTGGGCCTGAAACCCGGCGCGTTCGGCGAGGCGCTGGACCGGCTGGCGTTCACACCGCGCGCCGTGGACGCCCTGACCATGCGGGCGTACCACGCGGACTGCCGGGTGACGGAACGGACGCTGCTGAACGGCCTGGGCATGGGCTTCGACGCGGACGTCACCGCGAACATGGACCGAGTGCCGCCGCGCGTGCGGGGCTTCGCGCGCTACGCCTGGTCGGCGGTGGCGACCCTGAAGGACCTGACGCTGGCCGACGTGACCGTGGCCGCGGACGGCGTGACGCTGTACGAGGGGCCCAGCCCGATCGTGGCGGTCATGAACGGCACCCGCTACGGCGGCGGGTTCCTGATCAGCCCCCAGTCGGACGTGCGCGACGGCCTGCTGAACGTGGTCGTGGGCGGCCCCATGTCCCGCCTGCAACTGAGCGGACTGCTGGCACGCGTCCTGCGCGGCACCCACCTGAGTCACCCGCTGGCGCACCACGCGGCGGCGCGGCAGGTCTCGGTCCACTGGAGCCGCCCCATCCGCGCGCACCTCGACGGTGACCTGAGCGCCCCCGTCACCCGACTGGAGGCCGAGGTGCGGCCCGGCGCGGTGCGGCTCCTGAACGCCTGAACCAGCGCGTTCAGTCCTCGCCCATCAGTCCTCTTCGGGCCAGTCCGGTTCGTCGCCGGGTTCCTCGACCGGGCGGCCCGCCATGAACTCGCGCAGGGCGGGCCAGATGACGTTCCCGGTGTACCCACGCCGGGCCAGGAACGCGAACGCACTGGCCTGCGGGTCGCGCTTGCGGGCTAGGGACGACCAGCGGCGCTCCAGCAGCGTCAGGACCTCGGCGTGCTCGCGGTCGGGGTCGCGGGCCTCGACGACCTCCTGGATCAGGTCGTCCTGCACGCCGCGCCGCTTGAGGGTCTGCCGGACCCGCATGGTGCCCACGCCCCGGCGGGCGCCCTCGCTGCGGGCCACCTGCGCGTCGTTCTGGTACCCGAGTTCCTGCACACGCTTCAGGACCTCCTCAATCAGGTCCGGGTTCTCGCTGCGGCGTTCCAGGCGGGTGCGCAGTTCGGCGGCGCTCAGGGCGCGCTGGCCCAGCGCGCGGAAGGCGTACGCGAGCAGCGCGTCGCGTTCCTCCTGCGGGTCGCGGGGCCGCGCGGGGCGGGGCTCGGGCCCGGCGTCCGGGGTGGCGGGGCCCGGGGTGGCGGGGCGGGGTCGGCGGGCTCTCACCCGCGCAGTATGCCGCGCGGGCTGCAAAGTGAAGGTGCCCCGGCACCGCGCCCGCACCTGGCCTGCACTTGCCGCGCGGCGCCGCGGGCCGCTATAGTGCGCAGGTTGCCCACCGCGCGCGGTGAGCGACCCGGGTCACGGCGACGTGCCCGGCGCGCCGGAACCCCCGCGGTCCGGACGCTCGCGTTCCCGCCATGGGAACCGCCCCGACCCGCCAGACAGGCGGCGGGAGAACAAGGAGAACCACCATGGCCCTTCGTCACAAGTCCGCCCAGAAACGTCACCGCCAGAGCCTCAAGCGCCGCCTGCTGAACCGCAGCCGCAAGAGCACCATCAAGACCTTCAGCAAGAAGGCCCTGGTGGCTGCCCAGACCGGCGCCGAGGACAGCGCCGCCGTGCAGTCCCGCGCCGAGAGCCTGATCGACAAGGCCGCCAAGGGCAGCACCCTGCACAAGAACGCCGCGGCCCGCAAGAAGAGCCGTCTGGCCAAGGCCATCAACAAGGCCAAGGCCGCCCAGCAGGGCTGATCTCCAGTCCAGAGGGGCGCGTCGGCTGCGGCTGACGCGCCCCTCTCCTGTGATACGGATGCCGTCTCTTCCGTTCACGACCCGGAAGGACACCGGATGGCCAACTCCACGCCCGGAACCTGCTTCGCTCGTCTCGCGCCCCCTGGGATGGAACGGGCTTTGCAGACCAGTCAACCGGGATTCGTATGACAACGGACGTCCCCCACACCGCACGGGTGATGGGGGACGTTTTTGCGTGGAGCGTCAGCGGACGGTGGCGCGCACGGCGCAGCGGCCGGTCGTTCCGGCCTTCAGGGTGGGGATCTCCCAGCGGACGGCGCGGTACTCGCTGGGGTTGACCTCCACCTGCTTCTGCACCTGACGGCCGTTCTCGGTGACGGTCACGGTCTTCTTCAGGGGCGCCGGTCCGAAGGTCTTGCCGTCCACGGAGTACAGCGTGGTGACGCCCGCGACGGTGCAGCCTGCACTCTGGAAGATCACGGCCTTGTCGACCGGCATGCTGAGTTTCAGGCCGCCGAGGTCGCGGGCGCTGACGTTCTGGAAGGTCTGCGCCAGTTCAAGGGTCATGCCCGGCACCACGCCGACCTTGTTGGAGTCGGTGAGGGTATCGGTGGTCTTGCCGTCCTTGGTCGTCTTCGTGACGACAGAGGTACTGGCGGTCAGTTTCATGGGGCTGGGGGCGGCGGGCGCGGCGGCCAGGGCAGCGCCGGGCAGCAGGGTCAGGAGCAGGGGTAACAGTTTCATGGGCGTCCTCCGGAGGGAAATGCAGACTCAGGCGTCATTCTGACCGGGGGCGTATGACGCAGGTCTGACGTTCTCCAAGATGTACCCCAGGTGGACATGAGTGTGCTGTGCCCCTGCGGGTCCGGGTCACCTGCCGGTCAGATCGTCAGGGCGCCGCGCGCCTCGACCACACCGGCCAGTTCGCGCGCGATCTCGTGGATCTCCGCCTCGTCCTGGCCCTCGACCATCACGCGGATGAGGTTCTCGGTGCCGCTGGGGCGCAGGTTCACGCGGCCCTTGCCGTGCAGCCGCTCCTGGGCGCGGTCCACGGCCGCGCGGACCTCGGCATCCAGGGCAATGGCCTTCTTGTCTGCGACGCGGACGTTCACGAGGGTCTGCGGGAACATCACGAGGTCGTCGTGCAGGGCGTCCAGGGTGGTGCCGAGCTGCTGCATGCTCTTCAGGGTCAGCAGGGCGGTCAGGACGCCGTCCCCGGTGGGCGACACGTCCAGGAAGAGGATGTGGCCACTCTGCTCGCCGCCCAGGTGCAGGCCGCCGCCATGCAGGCGCTCGTGCACGTAGCGGTCGCCGACGGCGGTGCGTTCCAGCGGGATGCCCGCGTCGCGGAGTTTCACCTCCAGGCCCATGTTCGCCATGATGGTGGTCACGACGGCCGTCTCGCCGCGCGCGCGGGCGTTCAGCAGCAGCATGTGGTCCCCGTGGACGACGTTCCCGCGGCTGTCCACGAACAGGGCGCGGTCGGCGTCCCCGTCGAAGGCGACGCCCAGGTCGTACTTCCCTTCGCGCACGATGCGCTGGAGGTGGTCCATGTGGGTGCTGCCGCAGCCGCGGTTGATGTTGCGGCCGTCCGGGGTGGTGTACACGGCGAACACGTCTGCCCCGGCGGCCTGGAAGACCTTGGGCCCCACGCGGTACGCGGCGCCGTTGGCGCAGTCCATGGCGATGCGCAGGCCGCTCAGGTCCGGCGCGAGGGCCTTGAGGTAGTTCACGTACAGCCGCTCGGCCTCGGAGTAGTTGGTGACGCCGCCCAGGTCCACGCCGGTCACGGGGGACAGGTCGGGCACGCGGTCGATGGCGGCCTCGATCTCGTGTTCGGTCGCGTCGCTGAGTTTCTGGCCGTCCGCGCCGAAGAACTTGATGCCGTTGTCCTCGTAGGGGTTGTGCGACGCGCTGATGACGACGCCCGCGTCGGCCTTCAGGTGGCGGGTCAGGTAGCTCACGCCGGGGGTAGGCAGGACGCCCAGGTGGATGACGTTCACGCCCCGGCTGGTCAGTCCGGCGGCCAGCGCGGCTTCCAGCATGTCGCCGCTCTGGCGGGTGTCCTTGCCGATGACCACGGTGGCGCGTGGGTTGCTGCCCTTGAGGACCTCCCCGGCGGCCGCGCCGAGGGTCATGACCCAGCTGGCCGTGAGGGGGTAGGTGCCTGCGACGGCGCGCACGCCGTCCGTTCCGAAGTACTTCCGTTCCGTCATGATCGCGCCCATCATACGCGTCGGAGTGTCAGCCTCGCCGGAGGCCGTGCAGGCCAGTGCACCCGAATGGACGCAGTTCAGGCGGCGCAACTTTTACCGGGCGGGCCGCGTAGTGCAGGGCATGAGTGGATTCTCGATCGGATCGTTCTCCTTCAGTCGCAGCGGGCACGGGCACCGGGGCGGGTTCCTGGGGCACCACAGCCGCTCCTCGCACAGCCACGGGCGGCACCACTACGGGCACGGCGGGCACTACCGCGCGCGCCGCCGGGGGCCGCTGGGCTGCCTGGGCGTGTTCGTGGTGGGCGCGGCGCTGGCGGGCGGGTCGCTGCTGGGCCTCGTGTCCCTGCTGACCTGATGGGGTTGACCTGATGCGGCTGGGGGCGCTGCTGGCGGATACGTGGCGCGCCCCGTCCGGTGAGGTGGCCGTGGACGCCCGGCTGTGGCCGCGGTCGCTGCGGGCGCAGTTCCCCGGCGCGCGGCTGCGGGAGTCGTGGGTGGGCGAGGGCGCGGCCTTCGCCCGTTACGCGTCGCCGGGCGAGCCGCTGTTTCTGAAGTACCTCCCGGCCGGGTGGCGGGACGCGCGGGCCGCCGTACGCCTGGAGCGGGAGGTGGCTTACCTGCGCGATCTCGCGCCGGGGTGCCCGGTGCCGTACGCGCCGCTGCTACACGCGGCCCGCAGCGCGGATCGTCCGCTGGCGCACCTGCTCATGCGGGACCTGACGGACGCGACGACCGGCTGGGGCTACTTCACGGACGACGCCGCGCGGGAGGAGGGCCTGCGGGACGTGGTGCGGCTGCTCGCGGCCCTGCACGCGCACTGGGCCGGGCCGGGCCGCGCGGCCCTGAGCGGTGAGTGGGTGTGGCGCCTGGAGGAGGTGCTGGACCGGAATCGCGTGGCCCGGTGGCAGGCTCGGCCCGGCGTGCCGGATCTGCCCGCCGCGCAGCGGGACGCCCTGCTGGACGCCGCGCAGGCCCTCCCGGCGCTGCTGCGGGACGCGCCGGTCTGGACGCTGGTGCACGGCGACATTCACGCGGGGCAGGTCCTGTGGTCCCGCGCGGACGGCACGCCGGTCCTGATCGATTACGGGCAGGTGCATCCCAGCCTGCCGGGCGAGGATCTGGCGCACCTGCTAGCGCTGCGGCTGGACGCCGGGGAACGCGCCCAACTGGGCGATGACCTGCGGGCGGTCTACGCGGACGCGCTGGCGCAGGCGGGCCTGCCGCTGTCCCCGTCGGCGCTGCGGGCGCAGGAGCGGGCGGGGCTGGCCCTGAACCTGCTGTCCACCGCCCGGCAGACCCTGCGGCGCAGGGCGGCGGGGTCGGGTGGCGTGGCGGCGGCGCTGGAGCGCGCCGCTCAGGTCTGGTCGAACGACACCGTGACCTGAGCGGCGTTCAGGAAAGCGCGGTGGCGGTCCAGTTCGCGATCCAGCGCGGCCGTGAACGTGGCGGTGCGCCGCACGCCGGGCCGCAGACCGATCGCGGCAGTCAGGGTGCCGCCGCGCCCACTCGGGCCGCCGACGCTCAGGTTCGCCCAGCCGACCGCGCGGCCCGCGTGCAGCAGCGGCAGCGCGTAGTACCCCATGGTGCGCTTCGGAGCGGGCGTGTACGCCTCGAAACGGTAGGCCCAGCCGTGCAGGTGCTCGAAGCGGCGGCGGTCCCACACCAGCGGGTCGAAGGGGTTCACGATCCGCACGCCGCGCGGGGCGGGCGCGTCGCCGGGGTGGTCACCCGGTGCCCACACGTAAGGCACGCCGTCCACGCGCGCGCCCTCCAGTTCGCCCTTCAGGGCGTCCCGCAGTGCGCCGCGCAGGTCCGCGCGCAGGTGCGGCAGGCCGTAGCCAGACAGGCCGGTCAGGTAGCGCAGGCTGGCCTCCGGCAGCGGGCCGTACAGGCGCGCCAGCAACCGCACCACCGCGCGCAGGCGGTCGGGGGTGGGCAGCGGGTCGGCCCGCAGGGCGTCCAGGTGCGGGGCCAGCCCATACACGCGTACGCCACCGTCGCGGCGCACGATCCGCGCCTCACCCCGGTAGTGCAGGGCGTCCAGCGCGCGAGTGGTGGCCTGACTGTTGCCGCCCCAGTAGTTCGAGGCGCGCCGGGCACCCAGCGCGGCGATCACGTCGCGGGGGTGGACCTCGCCCCGCTCTTGCAGGACGGCGCGGACGTCGGCGATCAGGCCGGGATGCTCGCGTTCCACGCGCGTTTCAGGCACCTCGCGCGGGTGCAGGAGGCGCTGCACGTCCCGCGTCACGAACCCGTAGTTGGGGATGATGTCCTCCTCGGCGTCCAGCGTGGGGTACAGCCGCTCGAGATCCCCGGCGCGGTAGTCCTTCACGCGGGCCATCAGGGTGAGGTCCTGCGCGCGGGCGGGCGCGCGGATCGGGTCGGCCTGCACGAAGCCCATGCGGTCCAGCGCGGCCTGCACGCCGGGCGCGGGCGTCAGGGTCCGCAGTGCGGCGGCGCGCAGGTCAGCAGGCGTGAGGCTCACGCGGTCAGGCTAGCGCACCCATGCACAGGGCGGGACGCTCCTCGTGGAACGTCCCGCCGCGTGAGCTGACCTCAGCTCAGGGCTTACCCTTGCCGGGGTTGGTGCTGGGCTTGCCGCCCTTCTCACCCTTGTCGTCCTTGCCGGACTTCGCGGACTTGTCCTTCTCGCCGTCCTCGCCACTCTCGTCAGCGTCATCGCTGCCGGGCGCGGCCTTCAGGCGGTTCGCGACGGCCGGGAGGGGCAGCGACTGGGTGCGGCCGCTGGCGTCGGTGAACTCGATCTTGAGCGCGCCGGGCTTGCTGAGGTCACGGGTGACGTTCACGGTGATGGGGTCGCCGGTCGCGGGGGTCAGGGTGACGCTCCGGACGTCGCTCAGGGTCGCCGTGCCGGTCAGGGTGACGGTTCCGTCGGCGTTCAGGGTGCCGATGACGCTGCCGTCCGCGCCGAGCAGCGTGGCGGTTCCGCCCGCCGCGACGAAGGCCTTCCAGGCGTCGGCGGCGCTGGCGGTGACGTTGCCGGGCAGCGTGACGGTCGTGGTGGGCGCGGGGGTGGTGGGAGCGGTGCCCTCGGCCAGCGCGGCGGTGCCCAGGGTCAGGGCGGTCAGGACGATCAGGGTGCGGTTCATGTGGCCTCCTCTGGCAGGGTGCGGCGCGGTGGCCGCCGTGAATTGATACGGACTCCGGTTGAAAGGTTGGCAAAAACGTTCAACCCGAGCGGAGCGAGCAGGAGAAACACGGGTTCCGGGCGTGGAGTTGGCAACCCGGTGTGGTTCCGGGTTGTGAACGAAACAGACGGAATCCGTATGAGACAACATCGGCAGTGTGCGCCGCGAAGCTGACGGGAAGCTGTGAACACGAAAAACTTCGCGTCCCTCCCACCGTTCGGGGGGGCTGCCCGGCGGTGCCTCTGCCCCCGGCTGGACACCGCGCGGCGGGCGGCGGCGGGGGGGTGGTACGCTGGAAAACCGTGATTGACCGTTACCTGACCCCGGAAATGAAGGCGCTGTGGAGCGAGGCCAGCAAGTACCGCGCGTGGCTGCGTGTGGAACTGGCTGCCATGCAGGCGCAGGCGCGGCACGGCGAGGTGCCCCAGGACGCCTACGACACCCTGATCGCCAGGAGCGCGGCCGATCCGCTGGACGAGGCGTTCGCGCTGAGGGTCGCCCAGATCGAGGCGGTGACGCGGCACGACATCGTGGCGTTCACGCGCGCCCTGACCGACCGCTACGGCGACGAGGCGCGCTTCATCCATCACGGTCTGACGAGCACGGACGTGGTGGATACCGCGCAGAACCTCGTGCTGGACGAGGCCCTGGGCGTGATCATCACGGACGTGGAGGCCCTGCGCGAGGTGTGCCGCATTCAGGCGGCGGCGCACAAGCACACGCCGACGGTGGGCCGCACGCACGGCATTCACGCCGAACCGATGACCTTCGGCCTGAAGTTCCTGAACTGGATGGCGACCCTGGACCGCGACCTGGAGCGCCTGCACGCCGCGCGCAAGCGCATTCAGGTGGTCATGCTGTCGGGTTCGGTGGGGACGTTCGCGCACGTCTCGCCCCGCATCGAGGAGGAGGTCGCGCAGGCGTGGGGCTGGCAGGCGGCGCCGGTCACGAACCAGACGCTCGCCCGCGACCGTCACGCGGAAGTGCTCAGCGCCCTGGCGATTTACGGCACGACCGTCGAGAAGATCGCCGTGGAGATCCGTCACCTGCAGCGCAGCGAGGTGCGCGAGGCGATGGAACCCTTCGGGAAGGGCCAGACCGGCAGTTCGTCCATGCCGCACAAGAAGAACCCGATCCTCACGGAGAACGTGACGGGATTGAGCCGGCTGCTGCGCGGGTACCTGCTGACGGGTCTGGAGAACGTGCCGCTGTGGCACGAGCGGGACATCAGCCATTCCAGCGCCGAGCGGGTCATCCTGCCCGACGCGACCGCCGCGACCAGTTACGCCACGCGCCGCCTGACCGGGGTGCTGCGTGACCTCGTGGTGTTCCCCGAGCGGATGCTGCGCAACCTGAACGACCTGGGCGGTCTGGTGTTCAGCCAGCGGGTGCTGCACGCCCTGATCGACGAGAAGGGCATGACCCGCGAGGACGCGTATACCCTGGTGCAGCGCAATGCCCTGCGCTCGTGGGAGACCGGCGAGGGCCTGCGTGACCTGCTGAAGGCCGACGCGGACAGTCCCCTGAGCGACGCGGAACTGGACGCGGCGTTCGACCTGGGCTGGTACCTGCGGCACGTGGACGACATCTACGCGCGTTTCGGGATGTAAACCGGTCGCTTCTGGGCGGGGCGGGTGGAGGCGCGTGCTCTCCCCCGCCCCGCCTGCTTGACGCTGTCCTGCACGGGCCGCAGGTGCCCCCGGCGGGGGCGTTTGCATGGTTTTTCCCGTTCTGCCGGGCCATCGGGTGGTACCTTCGCCACCCGATGGCCCGGAAACGACGTACGAAACGCAGAAAACCCCGCCGGGGCGCGGGGACCTTCGAGCCGGGCTGGGTGGTGCCCGCGTCGAACGTGCTGCTGTGCGTGAACGTGCTGCTGCTGGCCGCCGTACTGCGCGAACTGCGGTGACGGGCGCCGCATCGGCGCCAGGACAACCTCGGGCACTTTGAAGGGCCAGCAACATCTCCCGGAGCATGTCTCGGATGCTCGTTCGGCGCCGCAGCGCTGAGAGTTGCCACGAGTCAGAGGTTTCCAGGGTCATCCTCAACACCTCTGACTCGTGCGGTTGGCGGGCGTCCGGCTCAGGTCAAGGCGGCGCGGGCGCGTTCGCCCATGGCGAGGCCCAGCTGGTGTTCACCGTACAGCACCTCGCTGGCTCCCAGTTCGCTCAGCGCGTCGCGGGTGTGCTCGTCGTGGGTGCGGGCGATCACGTGGACGTCCGGGTTCAGGGCGCGGACCTGCTCCATGATCAGCGTGGTCTGGATGGCGTCCGGGGTGGCGATCACGACCACGCTCGCGTGTTCGGCGGCCGCGAGCCGGAGGGTCTCCGGGCGGCTGGCGTCGCCCTGCACGACCGGCAGGCCCTGGTGGCGCAGCAGTTCGGCGCGGCTCTCGTCCTGTTCGATGACTGCCAGCGCGGCCGGCTGACCGGCCAGGGCCTGCGCGGTGAGCTGTCCCACGCGCCCGTACCCGATGAGCAGCGCGTGCCCACGCAGGGGGAGCGGCTGGGGTCCGGGCGTGTCGGGGGTCCCGTCGGCGCCCAGCCACCGCTGCAGGGTGGGAATGGCGCGGAACAGGAAGGGGTTCAGGGTGATCGAGATGATCGCGCCGGCCAGGATCAGGTTCTGCCCCTGCGCGGTCAGGAGGTTCAGGTCACGGCCCAGCGTGGCCAGGATGAACGAGAATTCCCCGATCTGCGCCAGCGAGAAGGCCACCGTCAGGGCGGTCGCGGCCGGGTACCGCAGCGCGCGGACGATCAGGAAGGCCGCGACGGTCTTGCCGACCATGATGATCAGGGCGGTCCCGATGACCAGCAGGGGCGCGTCCAGCAGGACGGCGGGGTTGAACAGCATGCCGACCGCCACGAAGAACAGCACCGCGAACGCGTCCTGGAAGGGCAGGGCGTCCTCGGCTGCCTGCTGGCTGAACTTGCTCTCGCTGGCGACCACCCCGGCCAGGAAGGCGCCCAGCGCGAAGGACACGTCGAACAGGACGCCGGCGCCGTAGGCGATGCCCAGCGCGGTGCCGAGGACCGCCAGCGTGAACAGTTCACGGGAACCGAGCCGGGCGACGCGGGTCAGGAGCCACGGCACGAAGCGGCGGCCCGCGATCATCATCAGCGCGACGAACAGGGCGACCTTGCCCAGCGTGACGCCTAGGGACAGGGCGATCTCGCTGACGTCCAGCGTGCCGCCGCCCTGCAGGAGTGGCGCCAGCGCGGGCAGGAGCACCAGGGCCAGCACCATCACGAGGTCCTCCACGACCAGCCAGCCCACGGCGATCTGGCCGCTGGGGGTGCTCAGCGTGCCGCGTTCCTCCAGGGCGCGCAGGAGCACGACGGTGCTCGCGACCGACAGGGCCAGCCCGAACACGAGTCCCTGGCCGGGGGGCCAGCCCCACAGGTGCGCGGCGCCGAGCCCGAGCAGCGTGGCGACCACGATCTGCACGATGGCGCCGGGAATGGCGATGCGGCGTACGGCGAGCAGATCCTGGATCGAGAAGTGCAGGCCGACACCGAACATGAGCAGGATCACGCCGATCTCCGAGAGTTGCGCGGCGATGTGGGCGTCGGCGACGAAGCCGGGCGTGAAGGGGCCCACGGCGATGCCTGCCAGCAGGTACCCGACCAGGGGGGGCAGGCGCAGGCGGGTGGCGAGCAGGCCGCCGAAGAAGGCCAGGGTGAGGCCGATGGCCAGGGCGGCAATGAGTTCCGTGTGGTGGGGCATGCTGACCTCCGGTCAGGGGTGATGGGGCGGCGAGGTCTCGTGCGGGAACTCCTGCTCCAGGAAGGCCATGAAGGCGCCTTGGAACTCATCCCCCTCGGTGGGGAGGCCGGCGGCCTCGGCGGCGTCGCGGATGGCGGCCGAGAGGAGCTGTGAGGCGGCGCGGGTGCGGCTGCCGTCCATCAGTTCGGCGAGCTGGGTCAGCCAGTAGTAGTCGACCGCCTGGAGGCGCAGCGTGACCTTGCCTTCGGGCAGGTCGCCCTGATGGCCGCGCGCGGAGTGTTCCTCCAGCGCGTGGCGGATCAGGGCATGGATTCGGGAGAGATTCTTGGTTGGCATATCGCCAGATCATTCTGGCATGAAATGGCAAAATGCCATTTTTATCTGGCATTCAGGATTCTGGCGCTGTCCGATTCCGCCCCCTGGTCAACGGCGCACCCATCCCATCCAGTGCCTGTCGCAGGCCGGCCCAGGTACCCACCCGGCACCGCCGCGCTGCGCCTTGCGCGGCGGCTGAAGGGTGCGTTCAGGCGCGGGGCAGGAAGTCCAGGCGGACGCCGTTCGGGGTGACGTGCGCCCCGATCAGCCCACTGCCCGGTGGCAGGCTGAGCAGCGGGGCGGGACGGCCCAGGGCCGCCTCCAGAACGCCGAGCAGGTCGTGGGCAGGGTCGGGGGGCGTACCGGGCGGCAGCACGATCAGGCCAGCCTGCCGCGCCCGCAGCGTCACGCCCCGGCGCCCGTCCGGCGTGGGCGTCACCCGCAGGGCCAGCGGGACGCGCAGGGTGATGGGTGCCTGACCGGGGCCGCTGAAGGTCACCGCGTACTGCTGCGGCGCGCCGGGCACAGGAGGACATACCTGAGCCGCCATGCCGGGCGGCAGGTACCCACGCAGGTGCGCCTGGACACGCCGGGTGACGTGACGAGCAGGCAGGAGCAGGGTGCGGGTGGGCACCGGGGTCGGGCGGTCAGGAGCAGTCAGCAGGGTACCGGACTCGCAGGGCGTGACCGTCAGCGCGTGATGCGGCAGCGCCGCAGTGTCGGCGACAGGGTCTCCCAGGTGACCGCAGCTGGCCTGCCACTGCGTCCAGGCCGCGCGGGTGAGCAGCGCCACCCCGGCGGGGGTCCGCAGCAGATCATGCGCCTGAAAGGGCACGTGCCACAGCCCCGGGGTCAGGGCGCTCGCGCGGGGCAGACCGAGAGGCCCGCCCGGGCCGCCCCGCGCGAGGTACTGCCGGTCGGCCCCGGAGTGCAGCGCGTGAATGGATCGACCGTCGTGGTACAGCGTGCCGCCCGGGGCGCGCAGCCTGTACCCGCCCGGAATGACCTGCAGTATGCCCGGGTCGTCCGGGGTCAGCCACCCGAGTGCGGCGGCCCGCCCGTGCAGCGCCGCGTGAAGGGCCGGGTCGGCCGACCGGGCTGCGTGGACGGTCAAGCGGGCGTAGGGCTGCGGGTCACCCGGCAGGCGCAGCTCCAGCGCGGCGGCGCCTCCGACCGCCAGCGTGGCCCTGTGCCGGGCCGTAAGCGTGGCACTGTGCCGGGCCGTGGCGGGTTCCGGCCCGGCGTCGCACAGGTCGGCCTGAACGCCCACTGTGTTGGCGGCGGACCAGTGGAGGTGCAGGTGGAGGCTGCGGGTGCCGCCCAGGCGCAGAAAGTGCGCGTGTGTTCCGGCCTGTAGGGCGGCCAGCTGGTCATGCAGCCAGACCTGCGTGTGGTCGGCTGGGGCGAAGGTCTCGTCGTTCAGGACGTCCAGATGCAACGTGACCGCCACCGGTGCCGGCTGCGGTGCGGGTCGGGATGCTGGCCTGCGTGTGCTCATGTCGCCTCCACTGCGTGCCGCTGTTGTAGCGGGCAGGGCGTGATCAGCTCATGATCAGCGTGGGTGGACGGGCGGGGCGCCACCGGGGTGGAGACAGGTGCGTGGGGCGGCGCGGCCCTGATAAGATTGAACCCAGTACAATCCCCCATTCCGGCGCCGCGCGCCCACCCCGAGGAGTGACCATGGACTTCACCCTGAACGACGAACAACGCCAGCTGCAGCAGCTCGCCCGCGACTTCACCCGCAAGGAGATCATCCCGATCGCCTCCGAGTACGACCAGAAGGAAGAACTGCCCTGGCAGGTCGTCGAGAAGGCCTTCGAGGTCGGCCTGCTCAACCCCAGCATCCCCGAGCACGCCGGCGGCCTGGGGCTGGGCATGTTCGACGAGTGCCTGATCGGCGAGGAGATCGCGTACGGCTGCATGGGCATCTACACCGTCCTGATGGCCAGCGAACTGGGCATCGCCCCGATCCTGATCGGCGGGACCGAGGAGCAGCACAAGCGTTTCCTGACGCCGCTGACCGAGAAGGCCGGGCTGGCCGCGTTCGCCCTGAGCGAACCGAACAACGGGTCCGACGCCGCCGCGATGGGCACCACCGCCGTGCTGGACGGCGACGAGTGGGTCATCAACGGTACGAAGATGTGGATCAGCAACGGCGGTCTGGCCGAGGTGACGGTCGTGTTCGCCACCACCGACAAGCAGGGTGGCCACAAGGCGACCGTGGCGCTGGTGGTGCCCAAGGACGCGCCGGGCTTCTCGTACAACAAGATCAAGCACAAGCTGGGCCAGCGCGCCAGCCTGACGAGCGAACTGGTGTTCGAGAACGTCCGCGT
Source organism: Deinococcus hopiensis KR-140 (assembly GCA_943327755.2). Taxonomy (GTDB): domain Bacteria; phylum Deinococcota; class Deinococci; order Deinococcales; family Deinococcaceae; genus Deinococcus; species Deinococcus hopiensis_A. The sequence goes on along the minus strand of CALPYF020000004.1, from coordinate 27,187 downwards.
GCCCAAAGAGAATCAGCTGGGCGGCCTGGGTGACGGCTTCAAGATCGCCATGAAGACCCTGGATAAGACCCGCATTCCGGTCGCGGCGGGCTCGGTCGGGATCGCGCGGCGCGCCATGGAGGAAAGCGTCAAGTACGCCAAGGACCGCGAGGCGTTCGGGAAGCCCATCGCCCAGTTCCAGGCGATCCAGTTCAAGCTGGCCGAAATGGCCATCGGCATCGAGACGGGCCGCCTGATGTACCAGAAGGCCGCGTGGCTGGTCGACCAGGGTCAGCCCCACGGCTTCGAGAGCGCCATTGCCAAGGCGTACTGCAGTGAGATGGCGTTCAGCGCCGCCAACGAAGGCATCCAGATTCACGGCGGGTACGGCTACGTGGCCGAGTACCCCGTCGAGAAGCTGCTGCGCGACGTCAAGCTGAACATGATCTACGAGGGCACTAACGAGATCCAGCGCGTCGTCATCAGCCGCAACCTCCTGAAATAAACGGCAGGTGGCGCAGGGGCGGACAGCCCGACCGCCTGTCCGCCCCTGCGCCATCTCCTCTGTGCCGTCGCCTCTGCGCCGCTTCCTTGACGGCCCGCGCGAGGGGCGCCCACCGGACCGCTATCCTGCGCGCATGAAACTTGTTCGGTTCTCGGTGGGGAGCGCGGCAGACGGCGCGGCGCAGTGGGGCATCCTGGACGGCACGCAGGTGCAGGTCACGCGCGGCATGGGGGGCGCGCCCACGGGCGAGACGCTGGACGCTGCTGGCGTGACGTTCCTGGCCCCGGCCGAGCCCAGCAAGATCGTGTGCGTGGGCCGCAACTACCTCGACCATATCCGCGAGCTGGGCAACGATACGGGCGACCTGCCCAGGGAGCCCGGCATCTTCCTGAAGGGCCCGAACGCCCTGGCCGAGCCCGGCGGCGCAGTGCAGCGCCCCGAATGGACGCAGAACTTCCACTTCGAGGGCGAGCTGGCCCTGGTGATCGGGCGCCGCGCGTGGCAGCTCACGCCGGAGACGGCGCTGGACGTGGTGGCCGGGTACACCTGTGGGCTGGACCTGACGGCCCGCGACCTGCAGAAGACCGACCTGCAGTGGTTCCGCGCCAAGGCGGCCGACCGCTTCTGCCCGCTGGGGCCGTGGCTGGAGACCGAGTTCGATCCCCGGGACGTGCGCGTGCAGACCCGCGTGAACGGCCAGACGCGCCAGGACGGCCGCACCTCACAGATGATCTTCCCGGTCGTGGACATTCTGGTGTACCTGACCCGCTTCGTGACGCTGGAACCCGGCGACGTGGTGCTGACCGGCACGCCCGAGGGGGTTGGCCCCGTGAACGCCGGGGACACGGTCGAGGTCGAGGTCGAGGGCCTGGGCGTCCTCATCACGCCTATCGTGTGAGGGGTATGGCGCGCGCGTGAGACTGCGCCGGTGACCATCCAGTCAGCAGCGCGCGCTTGACACCCCCGGGGGTGGCCCATACCCTGAACGCACGTTTTTCTTTTCATCGTCCTGCCAGCAACCGTCACAGGCCCCACGCGGGCCGTGACGGCCGTGCCGGTCAGGACCGGAGGTTCCATGAAGAAACTGCTTCTGACCGCCCTGCTTTCCACTCTGAGCGCCGCCTCGGCGGCCACCCTGGTCTTCGGCGGCAACGGCGAACCCGTGAGCCTGGAATCCGGCAACATCACCGACGGCATCAGCATCCTGGTGCAGCGGCAGATCTACGACACCCTGGTCGACTTCGAGGACGGCACCACCAACCTCAAGCCCGGTCTGGCCACCAAGTGGACCGCCAACGCGAACAACACCGCCTGGACGTTCAGCCTGCGTAAGGGCGTGCGCTTCCACGACGGCAGCGCCATGAACGCCGACGCGGTGATCTTCAACCTGAGCCGCTGGTGGGACAAGAGCCACCCCTACGGCTTCCGCGACCAGGGCCGCACCTTCGAGATCGTCGGCGAACTGCTCGGCGGGTACAAGGGCGACGCCACGGCCGTCATCAAGAACATCGTGAAAGTCGACGAGTACACCGTGCGCGTCGACCTGAACAAGCCCTCCAGCGTTCTGCCTGACGTGCTGGCCGCCGGTTACTTCGGCATTGCCAGCCCGACCGCCATCAAGAAAGACGGCGCGAAGTACGGCACGCCCGCCAGCAAGCCCGTCGGCACCGGCCCCTTCATCTTCCAGAGCTGGCGCACCGGCGACCGCGTGACCCTGCTGCCCAACAAGCTGTACTGGGGCGAGAAGGCCAAGGTCGACCAGCTGGTCATCCGGTCCATCAAGGACGCCAGCCAGCGCCTGAACGAGCTGAAGGCCGGCACCATCGACTTCGCCAACGACCTGACGCCCGACAGCCTCAAGAGCGTCCAGGGCGACAAGAACCTCGTGGCCGTCAAGCGCCCCAGCTTCAACGTGGGCTTCCTGAGCCTGAACAACCGCAACCAGTACCTCAAGAACGACAAGGTGCGTCAGGCGATCAGCATGGCCATCAACAAGAAGGAGATCGCCAACGCCTTCTGGAACGGTCTGGGCACCAGCAACGCCAGCTTCCTGCCCCCGGTACTCGCCTGGGCGAACAGCTCCAAGGTGCCGGCCGACTACAAGTTCGACCCGGCCGCCGCCAAGAAGATGCTGGCCGACGCCGGCTACCCCAACGGCTTCTCCATCGACCTGTGGTACATGCCCGTCAGCCGTCCCTACTTCCCCACGCCCAAACCCATCGCGGAAGCCATCGCCGCCGACCTCAGCGCCATCGGCGTGAAGGTCAACCTGAAGACCGAGGACTGGGCCAAGTACCTGCAGGACCGCAACAAGGAACCCGGCTTCGACATGTACATGATCGGCTGGACCGGCGACTACGGCGACCCGGACAACTTCTACGGCGCGTACTACGGGGCCAACGCCTCGGACGACATCAACTGGAACCCCGCGAACGTCGAGACGCTGCTGCAGCAGGGCCGCGCCGCCGCCACCCAGGCCGCCAAGGCCAAGGTGTACCAGCAGCTCCACGAGATCACCTACAACGCCGCGTACCGCATCCCCATGGTGCACAGCAACCCGCTGGCCGCCGCCCGCAGCTACGTGAAGGGCTGGACGCCCAGCCCGCTGGGCAGCGAGCCCTTCAACACCATCAGCGTTCCCGGCAAGAAGTAACGCCCGGTCAAGCGCGGGGGCCGGAGCAGCGCCTTGCACGGGCCTGCTCCGGCCCTCCCCGTTTGCCCCCCCTCACCCCACCTCTGGAGATCCACCTTGGGCAGTTACCTGATCCGCCGACTGGCACGCACCCTGCTGGTCATGCTGGGCATCAGCCTGGTCGTGTTCGTGTTCGTCCGTTCCATCCCCGGCGACCCGGCTGTCGCCATGCTGGGCGAGCGCGCCACCCCCGCCGCCGCCGCCGCGCTACGCGAACAGCTGGGCCTGAACAAACCCTGGTTCTTCAACCCGGCCAATCCCCTGGACGCGCAGTACCCGAAGTACATCACGGCGCTGGTCCGCGGTGACCTGGGCACCGGCCTGAAGAGCAACATTCCCGTTCTGGACGACCTGAAGTCCCGCTTCCCTGCCACGGCCGAACTGAGCGTCGCGGCGCTGCTGGTCGCCCTGATCGTCGGCATGCCGGCCGGGATCCTGGCCGCGCTGCGGCGCAACAGCATCTGGGACAACCTCGCGACGACCATCTCGCTGCTGGGCGTGAGCATGCCGGTGTTCTGGCTGGGCCTGCTGCTGTCGTACTTCTTCGGCGTGAAACTGGGCATCCTGCCCCCCAGCGGCCGCCTGGGCACCGAGTTCGACATCGCACCCCTGACGGGATTCAACGTTCTGGACGCCCTGCTGCGCGGACAACCCGCCGCCGCGTGGGACGCCGTGCGGCACCTGATCCTGCCGGCCATCGCGCTGGGCAGCATCCCGCTGGCGATCGTGGCGCGCATCACCCGCTCCTCGATGCTGGACGTCCTGAACCAGGATTACGTCCGCACGGCCCGCGCCAAGGGCCTCACGGAACGCACCGTGACCACCAAGCACGCCCTGCGGAACGCCCTGCTGCCGGTCGTGACCGTGATCGGCCTGCAGGCGGGCGCGCTGCTGGGCGGCGCCGTACTGACCGAGACGATCTTCTCCTGGCCAGGCCTGGGCTCGTGGGTGTACGACGCGATCAGTCAGCGGGACTACCCGATCATCCAGGGCGGCGTGATCTTCGCGGCGCTCGTGGTGAGCGTGGTGAACCTGCTCGTGGACCTGAGTTACGCCGCCCTCGATCCCCGCATCCAGTACAGCTGAAAGGAACAGTGACCCATGACGACAACGACTGTTCCCCAGTCCAAACCGAAACAGGACAGCATCTTCTGGCGGCGCTTCCGGCGCAGTACGCCCGGCAAGGTCGGCGCCGTGATCGTGCTGGCGTTCGTGCTGCTCGCCGTGTTCGCCAGCGTCCTGAAACCCTACGATCCGCGGAGCGAACCCAACCGGTACACCCTGCGCCTGAAACCGCCGTCCATCACGGCCCTCTGGAATGAGGAAGCCAAGCAGACGTACACCGACCCGGTCAGCGGGAAGGTCAACGTGTTCGCCGCGCCGTTCGGAACCGACAACCTGGGCCGTGACCTGATGACCCGGGTGCTGCACGGCACCCGCATCAGCCTGAAAGTCGGCGTGGTCAGCACCCTGCTGGCGCTGGTACTGGGGACGCTGCTGGGCGTGCTGGCCGGGTACTTCGGCGGGTGGCTGGACAGCGTGCTGGGCTACCTGACGGACGTGATGCTGGCCTTCCCCGGCATCCTGCTCGCCATCGGCTTCGCCAGCATCTTCAGTGCTGACAATCCCCCGCTGCTGATCGCCGGTCTGGACCGGCTGTTCGCCCTGAACAGTCCGCAGCTCGTGACCGCCATGCTGGCCGTGTCACTCGTACAGATCCCGGTGTACCTGCGACTGGCGCGCGGCGTGGTGCTGTCCATCCGCGAGCGGGAGTTCGTCGCCGCGGCCGGGGCGCTGGGCGCGTCGCAGGGCCGCATGGTGTTCCGGCACGTGCTGCCCAACAGCCTCTCGCCCCTGATCGTGCAGGGCGCCCTGAGCATCGCCACCGCGACCATTGAGGTCGCCGCGCTGGGCTTCCTGGGCATCGGCGCGCAGCCGCCCCTGCCCGAGTGGGGCACCATGATCAGTGACAGCCGTCAGTACTATCTGGACGCCCCCTGGACGATGATCTTCCCCGGTCTGGCGATCTTCCTGACCGTGCTGGGCTTCAACCTCCTCGGGGATGGTCTGCGTGACGTCCTCGACCCCCGCAGCACCCAGTAAACCCCCAGTTTCACGCCCATCCGCCAGTGTGCCGATGCCCCAGCCGTGGGCAGACCGCACACTGGCGTTCATGACGCAACTCAGCTATTCCCTCACAACGTCCCTGGACGGCCTCACGCCCGGTCAGCTGCATGGGTTCTTCGTGGGCTGGCCTAACCCGCCCGCTCCGGAGACTTTCCTGCGCCTGCTTCGGGGCTCCTACCGCGTCGTCCTTGCCATGCACGATGGTCAGGTCATCGGCTTCGTGCAGGCGATCAGCGACGGCGTACTGACCGCGTACATTCCGCTGCTGGAAGTCCTGCCTGAGTGGCAGGGCCGGGGCGTGGGGCGCGCCCTGATGACCCGTATGCGGGACGAACTTCGGCACCTGTACGCCGTGGACCTCGGCTGCGACGACGACCTCATCCCGTTCTACGAGGCGTTGGGGATGCGGCGCGGCAACCTGATGGTCACCCGACGGTCCGACCGGCAGAACGGCTCACTGCCGGAGTGACTCTCACCAGTACAGGAACAGCAGGTCGCCGCGTGTCCAGCCCATGTGCCGCGCGCCCCGCGCCGATCCGGGCGGCAGGCGGTCCAGGTCGGCGCGGGCCGGTATTCCGTTCAGCCACGCGGCGTCCGGCACGACCCAGCCGTGCGCCTGCCACCATCCGGTCAGGCCGTGCGGGTTCAGATAGGGCGCGAAGGTGGCCGCAGGATGCGTGGCGTCCGTGAACGCCAGCAGCGGCCAGTCGGTGTGCGCGAGCAGCGTCACCGGTGCTCCACCTGCCGCAGGTCGGAGAGTCTGCCCCCGCACGCCCGTCAGGGGGTCGAGGTGAAGCCCGCCGACGAGCGTCCAGCCGAGTTCGCGGGCGCAGCGGTGCAGATCGGCGGTCAGGCGCGCCGAGGCGTGCGTGTCCGCGCGGGTCAGGTCATCCCGCAGCCACGGCAGCACGCCCGGTTCCACGCTCAGCCCTCCACCGTCAGTCCTGCGTCCTCAGCGCGGCGCGCAGCCGCTGGATGTCCTCGCGCCACGCGTCGGCGTCCTCGCTGTCCTCCCAGAGGTCCGGGAGTTCGCTGCCGGGGCCGAGGACGCGTTCCAGCGCTTCCATGGCGTGGGGGCGCAGGTGGGTCAGTTCGGCGGGGTCGGCGTTCTGCACCCAGGCGCGCAGGGCGGCGTCGGTCAGGGCGCTGGTGTCGCCCGTCAGGACGGCGGCGAGGGTCTCGGCGGCGGCGACGGCGCGGTGGCCTTCCTCGGCCTCCAGGTAGTCGTTGTCGGGGTCCAGCGCCACGTCGAAGGCTTCCGCCAGCGCGTACGCGCCGTCCTGCACGATCTCGGCAGCGTACTCTGCGGCGGTCTCGTTCTGGAAGGGGCCGACGCCCCAGGCGGTCATGCGGGGGCCTCGCTGCGCCCGTAGCGCTGCTCGACGTATTTCTCCATGAGGACCTGGAAATCCTCGGCGATGCGGGGGCCTTTCAGGGTGGTCAGGAGTTTGCCGTCCTGGTAGACGGGCGCGCGGGGGTCCTCGCCGGTGCCGGGCAGGGAGATGCCAATGTTGGCGTGTTTGCTCTCGCCGGGGCCGTTCACGATGCAGCCCATGACGGCCACCTGCATGTCCTCCACGCCGGGGTACCTGGCTTTCCAGTCGGGCATCGCGCTGCGGATATAGTCCTGGATCTTCTGGGCGAGTTCCTGGAAGAAGGTGCTGGTGGTGCGGCCGCAGCCGGGGCAGGAGGTGACCTGCGGGAGGAACTGGCGGATGCCGAGGCTCTGGAGGATCTGCTGGGCGACCTCGACTTCCAGTTTGCGGCTCGCGCCGGGTTCCGGGGTGAGGCTGACGCGGATGGTGTCCCCGATACCGTCAATCAGCAGGGGCGCGAGGGCGGCGCTGCTGGCGACGATGCCTTTCATGCCCATGCCGGCCTCGGTCAGGCCGAGGTGCAGGGGGTAGTCGCACAGCGGGGCGAGCTGGCGGTACACCTGCCAGAGTTCCGGGGCGGAGCTGACCTTCACGCTGATCAGAATCCTGTCGTGCGCGAGGCCGAGTTCCTCGGCGTACGCGGCGCTTTCCAGCGCGGAGACGACCATCGCGTCGATCATGACGTCCGTGCCGGTCTTGGGGCTGCCCGCGGCGGTGTTCTCGTCCATCAGGCGGGCGAGCACCTGCTGGTCGAGGCTGCCCCAGTTCACGCCGATGCGGACGGGTTTGTCGAACTCCCTGGCGACCTCAATCATGGTGGCGAAGTTCGCGTCGTGGTGCTGTCCGGCGCCGACGTTGCCGGGGTTGATGCGGTACTTGGCGAGCAGGCGGGCGGTTTCGGGGAATTCGCGTAGGAGGATGTGGCCGTTGTAGTGGAAGTCCCCGACGATGGGCACCTCGATCCCGACCTCTTTCAGGCGGGCGATGATGTCGGGGATGGCGGCGGCGGCCTCGCGGGTGTTGACGGTGACGCGCACGATCTCGCTGCCTGCCCGGACGAGCTGCGCGATCTGGATGGCGGTGGCTTCGGCATTGGCGGTGTCGGTGTTCGTCATGGACTGCACGACGACCGGGTGGGCGCTGCCCACCATGACCCCCCCGACGTTGACGCTGACGGTCTGGCGACGCTTCATGCCGCCCAGTGTACGCGGCGGGCCGGGTGGGCGGCTGGAAGCGGGGTTACGCCTGCCCGGCGCGTTCCATGCGGTCCAGAATGGCGCCCAGGCCGATGTCCAGGCCGCCTTGCGGGCCGCTGGCGCCGTACAGGCCGCTGCGCTGGAGGCTGGCCGCGCCGTGCAGGAACGTCCAGTAGGCGACGGCGTGCCCGGTGTCGTCGAGGTTGCCGCTCAGCGCGCCGACGTGGGTCAGGAGGGCGTTCCAGAGGTGCTTCCCGGCGGTGGTCTTGATGCCGGGGGGTTGTTCGGGGCGTGGGGTCATCAGGAGGTCGTAGGTGTGGGGGCGGGTGTGGGCGAAGTGCAGGTACGCCTGCGCGATCGCGTCGAGTGCGGCGCGGGGGGCCTGGGCGTGGGCGGCGGCGGTGACACCATCGCGCAGGTCGTCGGCGGCGTGTTCGGCCAGCTGGTTCAGCAGGGCGTCGCGGCTGGCGAAGTGGCGGTACAGGCTGCCGGGGCGCACGCCCAGCGCGTCGGCGAGGGGCCGCATGGCGAGGGCCTCGGGACCGCCCTGGTCGAGGAGGGTCTGCGCTTCCCGGAGGATGGTGTCCGGGGTGAGTTTGGCGGGATACGGCATGGTGAACAGTGTACGTCTTGACGCCGAGAAGCCGAAGATGTACGGTGTTCGCCATCAAGGCGAACGGTGTTCACCAAAGTGTGGACCCCAGCGCCACCCCTCTCCCCCACCCCGGAGGTTGCCCATGACCCGCCCCCCCATCCGCCTCGCGCAGTTCGGCCTGATCAACGCGTACCTCGTGCCGGAAACCGACGGCCTGACCCTGATCGACGCCGGACTCAGCGGCATGGACCGTCGCGTGAACCGGGCCGCCGCCCGGCTGGGCCTGCCCCTGCGCCGCGTGGCACTCACGCACGCGCACAGCGACCATGTCGGCGCCATCGACACCCTGATGACCCGGTGGCCCGGGCTGGAACTTCTGGTTGGTGCGGGCGACCTGCCGCTGCTAGCCGAACAGGGCGTGACGACCCCGCCGACCCGGCTGCTGCGCGGCGGGGACCGTGTGGGCTCCCTGACCGTCATCGACACGCCCGGCCACTCGCCCGGCCACGTCGCGTACCTCGACGAACGCGACGGCACGCTGTACAGCGGCGACACCTTCGTGAACGTGCCGGGCCTGCGGGTCGCCAGCGTCCTGAACGCGATCTTCCCACTGCCGACCTTCGGCACGCACGACCCGGCCGCCACCACCCGCAGCGCCCGCACCCTGCTGGACATCCCGGCCCGCGTACTCGCCACCGGACACGGGACTGCCGTGCGGAACCCACAGGACGCCATGCGCCGCGCCGTGCGGGACGCCGAATCCGGCCGCACACCGGGCGCCGTCACGCGAACCGTCTCAGGGTGGATCGGTCGCCTGACAGGCATGACCACCCGGGCCACCGTCGCCGGAAAGGCCATCACCGCCCATCCGGACAGTGGCAGTTGACCCGCCCCACCATCCCGGCACGTTCTCATCAATCCTGAGGCGATCCGTCATCCCCCGCACCTCTGCATCCCCGCCTACGCTTGTCCTGCCGCGCGCCTGCCACGGTGGGGCGATGACGACGAAAGCGGTGGACCTCAGCATTCCGAAGCAGGTGCAGCACAACGCCGAGCGCGGCCTGAAACTGCGTGACGAACACGGCTTCGGCGGGACCGAGGTCGGCGAGCACATGGCCGAGCAACTCGCCGCGGGCGGCACCCTGACCGAGCAGGAGATCCGGCACGTCGCGCAGTACTTCCCCCGCCACGCCCACGACAACCTGAAACAGACCGGCGCGGACGGGAAGCAACCCTCACGCGGGTACATCGCGTGGCTGCTCTGGGGTGGGGATGAGGGCTGCCGCTGGAGTGAGAAGGTCGTGGCGCAGCTCGACCGGCAGGACACCTGATCCGGGCAGATCGGCAATGTAAAAACCCCGCCGCTGGCGGGGCCTATCCTGTGGTGGGCGGTGAGGGATTTGAACCCCCGACCTATCGCTTGTAAGGCGAGAGCTCTACCGCTGAGCTAACCGCCCGCGCGGCCTGACATGCTAGGCGATCAGGGCCGGCCTGCGCAAGGGGGTGAGCCGCCCGGGCCGCCGCTGCGCGCGACGTTTGTGACGGCTGGCGTGCGAAATCACGCACGTGGGGTATACTGGGGGGGTAATTCCTCGAACGGGGGTGGGCGGTTCGCTCACCTTTTTTCGTGGAGGGGGTGGTTTCAGGCTGCTGGTCAGCCGCTACAATATGAATAACAACGACAACAACAATCTGATGCAACTCGCCAGTGGGGCCCTGGAGCCCCTGGGGTTCGAGGTTCTGGAAGTGCAGGTGCAGAACATGGGCGGCCAGCCGATCGTGCTGGTGCGCATCGACCGTCTCGATGAGCAGCCGGTCACGGTGGACGATCTGGCGCGCGCCAGCCGCGCGGCGGAAGCTGAATTCGACCGGGTCGACCCGATCGCCGGGGAGTACCGTCTGGAGTTCGAGTCCCCGGGCGGGAAGCGGCCGCTGCTGCGCGCGCGGCACTTCGAGCGCATGCTGGGCCTGAAGGTCCGCGTGCGCGGCGACGGGCATTCGTTCACCGCGCCCCTGACCGGTGTGGACGGCGACCGCGTGACGTTCACCGTGAACGGCGAGCCGGTCACCCTGACGGCCGGGACGTTCCAGGCGAACCTCGCCGAGTTCCCCGACCGTCACCGGTAACCCCCCTTAAGAACCGATTCGTGGGTGCCGGTGACGCACCCAGAAGGAAGCGTGAGATGACCCAGCCGGAATTCAACTTTGCCGACGCGCTGCGTGAAGTGGCGCAGGCCCGCAACATCAACGAGATGCAGCTGATCGAGGCGTTCGAGCAGTCCCTCGCCCAGGCGTACACCCGCAACGTGGAACCCGAGAAGCGCATCGAGGTGCACCTCGACCCGCAGAGCGGCGAGCTGGAAGTGCTCATCGTGCGCGAGGTCGTCGAGAAGGTCGAGGACGAGCACCTGCAGATCTCCCTGGCCGACGCGCTGGAACTCGATCCCGGCGTGGAAGTCGGCATGGAGATGGAGTTCCCCGTCGACCGCGAGAAGTTCAGCCGCATTGCCTTGCAGGCTGCCAAGCAGACCCTGACGCAGAAGATGCGCGAAACCGAGCGCAACGTGGTCTTCAACGAGTACAAGGACCGCGAGGGCCAGGTGCTCACCGCGCAGGTCGTGCGCAGCGACAACAAGGGCAACTGGTTCGTGGAACTCGGTGCCGGCGAGGCGATCCTGCCGCCCCGCGAGCAGATCCCCGGCGAGAAGCTCACGCCGGGCAACCGCGTGAAGATCTACCTGAAGGAAGTCCGCAAGACGCCCAAGGGCCCCACGATCCTCGCGAGCCGCGCCGACGAGCGGCTGCTCGACTACCTCCTGAAGCAGGAGATTCCCGAGGTCGCCAACGGCATCGTGGAGGTCAAGGCCATCGCCCGTGAGGCCGGTCAGCGCAGCAAGGTCGCCGTATTCTCCCACAACAGCAACGTCGACCCGATCGGCGCGTGCATCGGGCACCGCGGCAACCGCATCCAGGCCGTCACCGGCGAACTGGGCCGCGAGCGCGTGGACGTGATCCTCTGGGACGCGAACACCCGCGACTTCATCCGCAACGCCCTCTCGCCCGCCAAGGTGGGCCTGATCGAGGCGCAGCCCGACCGCCGCGAGGCGACCGTGACCGTCACCCCCGATCAGCTGTCCCTGGCGATCGGCAAGGGCGGGCAGAACGTCCGTCTGGCCGCCAAGCTGACCGGCTTCAAGATCGACCTGCGCGAAACCGCCGCGATCAGCGATCTGGACGCCGCGATGCAGCAGGCCATGCAGGACGAGCAGGACGGTCGCGACGCGGGCAGCGCCCAGTCGGCGTTCGACGCGCTGTTCAAGGACAGCAAGTCGGTCGCGACCGCCAGCCCGGACGACGAGCAGGAGTAATCCGTGACCGCCAACCCCTCCCACACCCCCACGCCGAAGAGCGGGCACGTGCCCGAGCGGACGTGCGTGGCCTGCCGCCGTCGCCGCGCGCAGGGCGAGTTCCTTCGCCTGAACCGGGACGCGGACGGCCGCTGGCGGGTGCAGGAGGGGCCGCGCACGGGCCGCGGGGCGTACGTGTGCGCCGACAGCCCGGCGTGCTGGGCGGAGAAGCGGCTGCGCCGCGCGTTCGGAGCGCAGGCTCCGGTCCTCTCGCAGACGCTCCTGAACCGATCCACTGATTTACCCCGCGCGTAAGGACCGGCGCGGGTCTCACCGGAGGTGAGCATGTCGAAAGTTCGTATTTACACCCTCGCCAAGGACCTTGGCGTCGAAAACGCGAAGATGCTGGAAATTCTCGACGGGCTCGGCGTGTCCTACAAGAGCGTCAGCAGCACCATCGAGGAAGACACCGTCGAACTGATCAAGGAGATCCTGGCCGCCGAGGCCGAGGGCGGCGCCCCCGCCCAGGCCGACGCCGACACGACCCCCGCGGCCGCGCCCACCGGGGCGCCCGCCCAGACCGCTCCTCAGGCGACCGAAGCGGCGGCCCAGACCGGCGCCGCCCCGGTGGCCGACCAGACCGAGGCACCCGTGAGCACCGAGAAGGAAATCCCGCACCGCGCGCCGGTCGTGACCATCATGGGTCACGTCGACCACGGCAAGACCAGCCTGCTGGACTACATCCGCAAGACGAAAGTCGCCGCCAAGGAAGCCGGGGGCATCACCCAGCACGTCGGCGCGTTCGAGGCGAAGACCAGCAAGGGCAAGATCGTGTTCATCGATACGCCCGGTCACGAGGCCTTCACCACCATCCGCGCGCGCGGCGCGAACGTCGCCGACATCGCGATCATCGTGATCGCCGCCGACGACAGCCTCATGCCGCAGACCCGCGAGGCCATCGCGCACGCGCAGGCCGCCAAGGTGCCCATGATCGTCGCGATCAACAAGGTCGACCTGCCCCAGGCCGACCCGGAACGCGTCAAGACCGACCTGACCCAGCTGAACCTCGTGCCCGAAGAGTACGGCGGTGACCTGGTCGTCGTGCCCGTGTCCGCCAAGACCGGCGAGGGCGTCGAGGACCTGCTGGAGTACATCAGCCTGACCGCCGAGATCGAGGACCTGCGCGCCGACCCGAAAGGCACCTTCAGCGGCGTGGTCATTGAGGGCAAGGTGGACAAGCAGGCGGGCGTCCTGGCGACCGTCATGGTGCAGGAGGGCACGCTGCACGTCAGCGACTTCCTGGTCGTGGGTGAGAACTACGGCAAGATCAAGGCCATGACCGACAGCAACGGCGCGCGCATCAAGGAAGCGGGCCCCAGCACCCCCGTGCAGATCCTGGGCTTCAGCGAGGTGCCCAGCAGCGGCGAGAAGGTCATCAGCGCCAAGAACGAGCACGCCGCCCGTGAGGTCGTCGCCGGTCGCGCCGACGTCCGCCGCGACGAGGAAGACGCCCGCGACCGCCGCAAGGGCCAGCGCAGCCTGGAAGACCTCCTCGGGCCGCTGGGCACCGTCCGCACCGTGAACCTGATCCTGCGCGCCGACACGCAGGGCAGCGTGGAAGCCATCCAGGGCATCCTGGCCCGCAAGGAAAAGGACGACGTCAAGATCAACGTGATGCTCGCCGGGATCGGCGCGCCCACCGAGGGTGACGTGCTGCTGGCCTCCACGGCCGAGGCGACCATCCTGTGCTTCAGCGTCACCGCGTCCGGCGGCGTGAAGAAGGTCGCGGACACCAAGGGCGTGGACATCAAGTCCTTCCGGATCATCTACGAACTCATCGACGAGGTGGACCGCCTGATCAAGGGCAACCTCGAACCCGTGTTCGAGGAGAAGTACCTGGGCCGCGCCGAGGTCCGCATGGTCATCCGCCACCCCAAGAGCGGCAACATTGCCGGGTCGTACGTCACCGACGGCAGCCTGAAGCGCAACGCGAAGGCGAAAGTCACGCGCGGCAAGCAGGTCGTGTACGAGGGCACCATCGTGGGCCTCAAGCGCTTCAAGGACGACGTCCGTGAAGTGCAGACCGGCTACGAGTGCGGGATCAACGTGGACTGGAACGACGTGATGGAAGGCGACATCATCGAAGCCAGCGAGATGGTCGAAGTCGAGCAGAACTAAACTTCACCGCCAGAGCCGGAACCTCCGTGTGGGGTTCCGGCTTTTTCATGCCGGTGGGACCGGGTGCAACGACCACCCCCCGCCACGGGGACGGGGGGCTGGGGAAGTTCCGGGTTTACTTGCCGGCGGGCGCCGCAGGGGCCGTGGGGGCGCTGCCCTGCGCGGGGGCGGTCCCCTGCGGACCCTGGCTGTCCTGACCGCGCGGGCCGCCGGGGCCCATGGGGCCGTCGTGGGGACCGTGCCCGCCGCGCCCGGGGCCGCCGGGGCCGCGACCGCCGAAGGCGAAGGGGTTCTCCGTGAGGTGCTGCTTCATGTCGGCGGCGCGGTCGGCGGGGATGTCCCCGGCCTTCACGGCAGCGTCGATGGTGGCGGTTCCGGCCTTCACGGCGGCGGCCTTGAGTTTCTCGGGCGTGGTGCCGAGCTGCTGGGCGAGGTTCTTCAGGAACGTATCGGTGTACTTCGCGCCGCTGTCCATGGGGCGCTGGCCGGGTTGCGCCGGACGCTGACCGGGCTGGGGAGGCTGGTTCTGGCCAGGCTGCTGACCCTGCTGGGTCTGGCCCTGCTGGCTGCGCTGGCCGGGCTGGGCGGGCTGCACGCGCTGCGGGGCCTGAGCGGTGACGCTGGTCGTGCCGGTGCTCTGCTGGGCCAGAACGGCGCCCACGGTCAGGGGCAGCGCGGCGAAGGCAATCAGGGGAAGGCGGGTTTTCATGGGGGCACACTCCTAGACTGAGGGTTTGGAATGGAAAGGGCTGTGGGGACGTCCGGACGTCGACCACGCGGGCAGTGTGCCGGTCTGGTGTTAAGGGGCGGCTAATGCGCAATGGGCCCTTCTGCTATGCTGGGTCGCCTTGAGATTCCCGCGTTCCTTCCGAGTGGCGTGGCAGCGTACGCTGCTGAGCCTGCCGGGCCTGTTCCCGCTGCTGCCGCTGCTGGCCGTGGTGCTGGGGCAGCCGTGGACCGCGCCGGACCCGGGCCGCTGGTCGGCGGGGAATGTCGCCCCGGCCCTGCCGGAGCTGCGGCCCGCGCCGCTGCCCGGGTCGCCCGTGCCGCTGCTGGCGGGCGACGCCCCCCGGCCGGTGGCGCTGCCGCCCGCGCAGGCGCGCCCCACGCTGACGCTGCCGGTGTGGGCCGAGCCGCGCGTCCGACCGGCCCTGAGCGTCCTGGGGCGGCGGCAGTCGGACGGGGGCTGAACGTCCGCGTCCGCCCCTGGCCCTGAGCCCTGCACTGCATTGGAGTTATGAATCGTGACGTACGGAAATAAAGGCAAGAAGACCGGCCGCCCTGCCCCGCGCAGCGCGCCGGGCGTGAGTAAACCGAACCTCTGGACCGGGCTGATCCTGCTGCTGACGCTGCTGGCGTCGGTGGCGTACATCTGGCGGCCCTGGGAGCACAAGGACAACGTCTGGAGCCTGTGGAACGACAAGTTCCAGTTCATGACGCTGGGACTGGACCTCAAGGGCGGCCTGCGCATCGAGCTGGCCCCGGAGACCGGCACCGCCACGAAGGACGAACTGGACCGCGTGAAGACGGTCATCGAGAACCGCATCAACGCGCTGGGCGTGGCCGAGCCGACCGTGACGGTCGCCGGGGGCAAGCGCGTGGTCGTGGAGATCCCGGGCGCGACGCCCGCCGTGCAGGACCGCGCACGCGAGATCATCAAGCAGACGGCGCGCCTGGAGTTCCGGATCGTGCAGGCGAACGCCCAGCCCGATCAGGCCCTGGCGCAGAAGAACCCACGCAGCGGTGGCTACTCGCTGGCGCAGCTGGGTCCGGTCGAGGCGACCGGTGAGGTCATCCAGAACGCGCAGGCGGCGACCGACCCGCAGTCCGGACGCTGGGTCGTGACCTTCCAGAACACCGACGCGGGCTCCGCGAAGTTCGGGGAGTTCACGGGCAAGAACATCGGCAAGCTGATGGCCGTGGTGCTGGACGACCAGATCCAGAGCGTGGCGACCATCCAGAGCCGCCTGAACCGGGACGTGCAGATCACCGGGAACTTCGACGCGCAGGAAGCGAACCAGCTAGCGCTGGTGCTCAAGTCGGGCGCGCTGCCCATCAAGATCAAGACCGAGGCCGAGCAGGCCATCGGGCCGAGCCTGGGCGCGGACGCGATCCGCAGCGGCGCGATCGCCTCACTGGTCGGGATCGGGCTGGTGTTCGTGATGCTGTTCGGGTACTACGGCTTCTGGTTCGGTCTGGTAGGCGCGCTGGGTCTGCTGTTCTCCAGCATCGTGATCCTGGGGATGCTGGCGGGATTCGGCGCCACGCTGACCCTCCCGGGCATCGCGGGACTGGTCCTGACGATCGGCGCGGCAGTGGACGGCAACGTGATCTCCTTCGAGCGCATCAAGGAAGAACTGTTCAAGGGTAAGGGCATCAAGAACGCCATCCGGGCCGGGTACGACCACTCGACGGCGGCGGTGCTGGACGTGAACGCCTCGCACCTGCTGTCCGCGCTGGCGCTGTACACGTACTCGACGGGCGCCGTGAAGGGCTTCGCGGTGACGCTGATCATCGGCGTGATCGCCTCGACCTTCTCCAACCTCGTGTTCGCGAAGTGGTTCATCCAGTGGCTCGCGCAGCGCAGGCCCAACATGAGTGCGCCGCAGTGGATCAAGGAGACGCACATCGACTTCATCCGCCCCGCGCGGATCATCACGACCCTCAGCGTGCTGCTGGCGATCGCGGGCGGCGTGGCGGTGCTGACCAAGGGCCTGAACTACGGCGTGGACTTCTCGTCGGGAACGACCATCACCGCGAAGACCAGCGCCGAGACGACCACCGAGCAGGTCCGCGCGGCTGTGACGGGCGCGGGCGTGGAGAAGGCGAACGGGCAGAGCACCGTGATCCTGCGCAACGTGGTGACCGGGCAGGAGGGCGCGTCCTACACCATCAAGGTGCCGGAACTGACACCCGAGGAGCGGGTGGCCGTGCAGGCCGCCGTGCAGAAGCTGCCGCAGGGCAGCGTGCAGGCCACCGAGACGGTCGGCCCGGCCGTCGGGAAGGAACTGACGCAGAAGACCATCTACGCCGTGCTGCTGGGCCTGGGGCTGATCCTAGTGTACGTGGGCTTCCGCTTCGACTTCATCATGGGTGTCGGCTCGATCCTGGCCGCCATCCACGACGTGATGATCGCCATGGGGCTGTTCGCGCTGCTGAACCTGGAGTTCACCGTGGCGACCGTGGCGGCCCTGCTGACCCTGATCGGCTACTCGCTAAACGACTCGATCATCGTGTCGGACCGCATCCGCGAGAACATCAAGGAGATGCGCGGCAAGTCGTACCGCGAGATCGTGAACCTGGCGATCAACCAGACACTGTCGCGCACGATCATGACCTCGGTCAGCACCATGCTGCCGCTGCTGAGCCTGCTGATCTTCGGCGGGCCGGTGCTGCGGGACTTCAGTCTGGTGCTGCTGGTGGGCATCCTGATCGGGACGTACTCCAGCATCTACATCGTGGCGCCGCTGGTTGTGTACTTCGAGGAGTGGCGGGACCGCCGCAAGGCCGGAGGGCAGGCCGCCAAGGCGTAACCCGGTTCGGCAGAGGTGGTGGCGTGGAGCGATCCCGCCACCACCTTTCATTTGACACATGCAAAGCGCCCAGACGTATCACTCGACAGGCATGGGCAGGGCGGGGTATGCTGCCAGGCGATGAGCATGCACGACCAGAAGACCGTCGCTATTGTGGGCGGCAGCGGCTACGCGGGCGGGGAATTCCTGCGCCTCGCCCTGAACCACCCCCATCTGAACGTCACGCAGGTCACCAGCGAACGCAACGCCGGCACCCCCGTCAGCATGGTCCACCCCAACCTGCGCGGCCGCACCAACCTGAAATTCCGCAAGGCGGCCGAACTGGACGAGGCCGACATCATCGTGCTGGCCCTGCCGCACGGCAGCGCCGCGAAGAAGATCGCCGAGTACGAGGCCAGGGGCAAGATCATCGTGGACCTGTCCGCCGACTTCCGCCTGAAGGACCCCGAGGTCTACCGCGCCACGTACGGCGAGGACCACCCCACCCCCGAGAAACTGGGCGAGTGGGTGTACGGCAACCCGGAACTGCACCGCGAGGACCTGCGCGGCGCGACCCGCATCGCCTGCGCCGGCTGCTTCGCCACCAGCGTCATCCTGGCCCTATACCCCCTGCTGAAACTGGGCGTGCTGCTGCCCAAGGACATCATCGCCACCGGACTGGTCGGCAGCAGCGCCGCCGGAGCCAGCGCCAGCGACTCCTCTCACCACCCCGAGCGCGCCGGGAGCCTGCGGGTGTACAAACCCGTCGGGCACCGCCACACCGCCGAGGCGCAGCAGGAACTCCCGGGGCACTTCCCGCTGCACCTGACCGCGATCAGCACCCCCCGCGTGCGTGGCATCCTGACGACCGCGCAGGCCTGGATTCCCGACGGCTACAGCGACCGCGACGTCTGGAGCGCCTACCGCGAGGTGTACGGCGCCGAGCCGTTCATCCGGATCGTGAAGGTCGCCAAGGGCATCCACCGCTACCCGGACCCCATGCTGCTCGACGGGACGAACTACTGCGACATCGGCTTCGAGATGGACCAGGACACCGGGCGCGTGGTCCTGATGAGCGCCATCGACAATCTGGTCAAGGGCACCGCCGGGCACGCCATCCAGAGCCTGAACATCGCCCTGGACTGGCCCGAGACGACCGGTCTGGAGTTCGCGGGGCTGCACCCCGCCTGACCCGGCGACGCGCCCTGCGCGTGCTCAGCCGGGTCCCGGAGGACCAGCGCAGGAACCGGTTCTTCCATCCGCGACACCGTACGGCAGGGCGGCCACCCCCCATGCCGGGGATGGCCGCCCTGCCGCGCCGACGTCAGCCGATCGGAATGGCGTTGAAGCCGTACGTGCCGGGCCCGACGTGCGCGCCGATCACGGGGCCCATGAGCTGCACGCGGCCGCGCTGCACGTTCAGGCCGCTGCCCACCATCGCGGTGCGCAGGGCGTTGATGCGCGCCGTGTCCCGCCCAGCGTGCATGATCGTGACGCTCAGCGGGGTGTTCCCGAAGCGCTCCTTGAGGCTGCCGAGCATGTCGCCCGCCGCCTGATCCACCTTGGCGCGGCGGGTGGCTTTCAGCTCGCCCCGCTCGAAGGTCAGGATCGGGCGCACGCCCAGCATGCCGCCCAGGAAGGCCTGCGCGCGGCTGACGCGGCCGCTGCGGCGCAGGTAGTCCAGCGTGGCGACCGACAGTTCGGCGTACATGCTGTTGCGGGCTTCCAGCACGGCGCGCGCCACCTGATGCAGCTCCCGCCCGGCGGTGACCTGATCGCGCGCCACCAGGGCCAGTTCGGCCAGCGGGCCGCAGGCGACCTCGGTATCGATCACCTGGATGCGGCCGGCCTCGCCCAGCTGCTGCGCGGCCTGCTGGGCGTGCCGCACCGTGTCGGACAGCTTGCCGGAGAGGTGCAGGCTGATCACGGCGTCGTGCGTGCTCAGGAGTTCCCGGTAGCGCGTCTCGAAGGCGGCCACGCTCACGGGGGCGGTACTGGCGCTTCCCCCTGTGCGCATGTGGTCGTAGACGGCGTCCGGGTCGATGTCCTGCCAGTCGGCGAAGGTGCGCTGCTGCATGCTGACCTGCAGCGGAATGATGTCGATCCCCAGCTGCTTTGCACTGTCGGGGTGCAGATCACAGGTGGAATCCGTGAGAACAGCAATCATTCCCCTTATCTATTCTTTTGATGTTCAGGTGTCTGTGAGCTTCTCTGCTCTGTGGGGTCACACCCGTCGGTTGAACCATCGAAACGGCTCTCATAAAGAATTCTGTGACAGTCCTTTTGCTGAGGCCGTTCCTCTACGTCAGCCGGCGTCGGTCAAGGCAGTGCGGATCGCCAGCAGCACCCGCTGACCGTAGGTCTCGATGCGTTTCGGCCCGAAGCCCGGGATACCGTGCAGTTCCGCCTCCGTGCGCGGCTGGCGCTGCGCGAGGGCGTCCAGGGCCGCGTTCGGGAAGATCAGAAAGGCACTCAGGCCGGTCTCCTGCGTCAGGGTGCGCCTCACCTCGCGCAGCGCCGCCGCCACCCGCCCGGTCTGCGCCGGGTCCGGCTGCGGCTGGCCCAGCAGGGCCGGGGCCGGGTCGGCAGGTTCCTGCGGGCGGGCGCGCAGGGCACCCAGCACGGCGGCATTGTCGCGCGCCCCGCGTTCCTGGGGCGTGACCGTCCGGGCGGGCGCAGCGGGCCGCCCGTCCAGGCTGTCACGGACGATCTGCACCACCTCATCCCCGAAGTCCGCGAGTTTGCGCTGCCCGACCCCGCTGACGGTGCCGAGACTGGCGTGGCTGGTCGGTTTGAGTTCCGTGACGCCCTTGAGGGTCGCGTCGGTGAAGATCACGTACGGGGGGACGCCCAGGCTGCGGGCGCGGTCCAGGCGCCACGCGCGCAGCGCCTCGAACAGCGGCTGATCCTCGGTGGCGACCGGGGCGCGGCCCGCGCGGGGCTGCTTCTCGGCCCGGCGGGAGGCGCGTGGCATCAGGGTATCGGCGCGCAGGGTCAGGGTGGTCTCGCCCTTCAGGAGGGTGCGGGCCTTGCCGGTGGCGCTCAGGCCGTGGTGTTCCCCGGCGGCCAGGAAACCCAGGCTGACGAGCTGGCGGAGCACGCCCCGCCACGTCTTCTCGTCGTGCGCCGCGCCCACCCCGAAGGTGGGGAGGGTGTGGTGGTTCATGCTGACGACCTTCTCGGTGGCGCGGCCCAGCAGCACGTCGGTCAGGTGCGCTGCGCCGAAGCGGTTGCCGGTGCGGATGGCGGCCGAGAGCGCCATCTGCGCCTCGCGGGTCATGTCGCGCACCTGCGGGGGGTTCAGGCAGGTGTCGCAGTTCCCGCAGGGCCCCTGGTAGGCTTCCCCGAAGTACGCCAGCAGCACCTCGCGGCGGCAGGCAGCGGTCTCGCAGAAGGTCAACAGGGCGTCGAGCTTCCCGGCCTCCACGCGCTTGACCTCCTCGGGCGCGTCGCTGGACGCCAGCATGCGGCGCACGTTCACCACGTCCGCGAGGCCGTACACCATCCAGGCGGTGCTGGGCAGCCCGTCGCGGCCGGCGCGGCCCGTCTCCTGGTAGTACCCTTCCATGCTCTTGGGCAGGTCGAGGTGCGCCACGAACCGCACGTTGGGTTTGTCGATGCCCATGCCGAACGCGACGGTGGCGACCACGACCAGCCCTTCCTCGTTCAGGAAGCGGTCCTGCGCGTGGGTGCGTTCGCGCGGCGGGAGGCCCGCGTGGTACGCGACGGCGTCCACGCCCTGCGCCTGGAGCCAGCGCGCCGTCTCCTCGACGGACTTGCGCGACAGGCAGTACACGATGCCCGCGTCCCCGGCGTGCTCGGCGCGGATGAATTCGAGCAGCTGGGTCTTGGGGCTGTCCTTCTGCCCCACGCGGTACTGGATGTTCGGCCGGTCGAAGGACGACACGAACTGCGGCGCGCCGCCCAGGTCCAGCACGCGCAGGATGTCGGCGCGGGTGCGGTCGTCGGCGGTGGCGGTCAGGGCCATGCGCGGGACCTGGGGGAAGCGGTCGGGCAGAACGGTCAGGCCCTGGTACTCGGGGCGGAAGTCGTGCCCCCACTGCGAGACACAGTGCGCCTCGTCCACCGCGAACAGGGCGACCGGGGCGCGGTCCAGCAGGTCCAGGGTGCGGGGCAGCAGCAGGCGTTCCGGGGCGACGTACAGCAGGTCGAGGTCCCCGGCGAGCAGGGCGGATTCGACCTCGCGCACACCGTCCAGCGACAGGGTGGAGTTCAGGTACGCGGCGCGCACGCCCAGGCCGCGCAGGGTATCCACCTGATCCTTCATGAGGGCGATCAGCGGCGAGACCACGATCCCCACGCCGGGGCGCAGCAGGCTGGGGACCTGATAGCACAGGCTCTTGCCGCCGCCGGTGGGCATCAGGACCATGGCGTTGCCGCCCTGCGCGACCGTCTGCACGATCTGCGCCTGCACGCCCCGGAACGCGCCGTACCCCCAGACGCGCTTGAGGAGATCGAGGGCGGGGGTCAGGACCGCGGGATCGGGGGCGGCGTAGTCACGGGCGGGCACAGACATCGCCCCCCAGCATAGCGCGTTACGTGCTGGGCGTAACGAGGGCAGTGGTCACTTCACCTTATCGGCTGCCGGGACCATCACCGGGACACGCAGGTCCTGCTCGGCCTTCGCGAACCGCTCGCGCAGGAACCGCCCGTGTGTCAGCAGCGCCTGCCCACCCGATTTCAGCGAACCCGCGATGATGTCCTGCACGCCGTCGAGCAGGAGTTCCAGCTGCTCGGTCAGCAGCGCCGCGCCGGTCTTGCCGCCCTCGATCACGCCGGTGTCCGCCAGCGAGCGGGGCAGCTTCAGGTACGCCTCCACCGCCTCTGGGGCGTATTCCTCGCGGATCGCGCGGGCCACGAAGAAGCCCTCGGTGCCCTCCAGCCCCTGATCCCGCAGCAGGGTCAGCGCCTCCTGCGTCCGCAGGTTCAGCGCCACAAGCTGCGCGCGCGCCTGGGCCGGCAGCCGCGCGTCCGCGAGGTACGCGGCCAGCGGCCCCTCCCCGACCGCCGGGGTCGCCGGGACGGGGACGGGCGTACCACCGGCCTGGGCGGACAGTTCCGCCGGACGCTCCTCACGCACCGCCCGCCGCCCCCCACGTGCCGGGCCGCCCGACGCCAGCCAGCCCAGCGCCATGAAGAACAGCGGGAAGATCAGCCACGACGCCCCCAGTCCTATCATCAGGGCGGCGCCCCCCAGCGCGGCGAGCAGGCCCCCGCGCGCCGCGCCCCAGCGGCCAAAGGCCCGCGACCCGAAGTACCCGATGAGCATGCCCGCCACCGGATGCGGCAGCCATTCGGCGCCCAGCACGGTCAGGAGCACCACGGGAATCAGCGCGCGCAGCACCACCGGCGCCTCACGGCCCTTCGGGCCGAACACCGACTGCGCGAAGAACGCGATGGCGAACGCCGCCGCGACATGCACCATCCAGGCCAGCGGCCCCAGGTCGATCATGCCCCCAGCGTACACCCGCGCCCAGGCCGCTGCGCCCGCCAGAACGCCTACGCGCCCAGCGGCAGTTGCAGGAACACCAGATCCAGCCAGCGGCCGAACTTGTGCCCCACCTCCCGGAAATGCGCGACCCGTTCGAATCCCAGCCGCTCGTGGAAGGCGAGGCTCCCGGCATTCCCGGCGTCCACCCCGCCGACCAGCGAGTGCAGGCCGCGCGCGCGGGCCTCCGCGATCAGGGGGAGCATCAGGGCGCGCCCCACACCCCGCCCCCGCAAGCTGTCCCGGACGTACACGCTGTGCTCGGCCGTGAAGCGGTAGCCGGGCTTGGCACGGAACGGCCCGAAGGTCGCCCAGCCCACCACCTCCTCCCCGGTCACGGCGACCCAGACGGGCCAGCCGCGCGCGGCCTTCTCGTCGAACCAGTCCTGCCGGGAGGCCAGCGTGACGGGCTCCAGGTCGTACGAGGCCGTCGTGTGGAGGACCGCGTGGTTGTAAATGTCGGTGATGGCCGGAAGGTCTGCGCGAGTGGCGGCCCGGACGGTAACGGGGGCAGGGGTCATGCGCGCACGCTAGGCGAGGCCCACCCCTGGCGCAAGGGCAACGCGCCGCCCCGGTCAGAGGCGGCGCGCCAGGGCAGGCCGGGTCAGCGGCTCTTGAGTTCCGTCCAGATGCGGTCGTACAGCCGCTGCGGGCGCCCCGCTGGCAGTTCGCCGATGAAGTCCAGGCGGCCGTCGGTGAGCCACGCGGCGGGCGGATTCAGCGCGGGGATGTCCTTCAGGAAGTCGTCCAGGTACGGGCGGGCAGCGGCGTTCGGCGTGGCATAGTAGGTGTAGTTGCTCAGCTGCGCGCCGCTGCGCGCGTCCAGGATGAAATCGATGAAGCGGTGGGCCAGCGCGGGGTTGGGGCTGCGTTTCAGGACGACCAGGGTGTCCATGCTAATGGTCGTGCCCTGGCGGGGCAGCAGCACCTGCACGTTCTCGTCCTCCTCGGTGGCGATCAGCAGGTCACCCACGTAGATCTGCCCCAGGTCCACGGTTTTCGCCAGGAGTTTGTTGCGGGTGCCGGGGCCACCGTCGAAGCCCTGGAAGCCCTTCTTCGCCACCACGCGGCGCAGCAGGTCCCGCGCGGCGCGCAGTTCCTCCACGCGGGTGGTGTTCGCGCTGAAGCCCAGGTACTTCAGGGCCGCGCCGATCACCTCGCGCGGGTCGTCGAGCAGCACGAACGAGTGCCGGTCCTCCGGGCCGAAGATCTCCGCCCAGGTGTCCCGCGGCACGTACCGCTCGCGGTTGTACGCCAGTCCGGTCGCGGCGTACTGGTACGGTACGGAATAGACGTTGCCCGGGTCGTAGTCAGCGTTCAGGAAGCCGGGGGCGATGTTCTTCAGGTTCGGCAATTCAGACTTATTTAGAGGCTGGAGCAGTCCGGCGCGCACCATGGTCTGCACGACGTAGTTGCTGGGCACCGCGAGGTCGTACTGCGCCCCGCCCCCCTGGAGCTTGGCGAGCATCGCCTCGTTGCTCTCGAAGGTGTCCAGCACGACCCGCACGCCGTTCGCCTTCTCGAAGGCCTTCACCAGATCGGGGTCGATGTACTCCGACCAGATGAACACCCGCAGCGTCTTCCCGTCTCCCCGATCGACAGGAGTCGCCTGGCCCGCCGCGCCCGGCTGGGCCTGCGCGGGTTTCTGCACGCGGTAACAGCCGCTCAGGAGGAGCAGCCCCGCAGCGGCCAGCAGCGCGGCCCGCTTCACGCGTCCCTCCGGGGGCGCAGCAGCGCGTTCGCCGCGACGATCGCCACGACCGTCACGAGCACCAGCAGCGCACTCAGCGCGTTGATGTCCGGCGTCACGCCGCGCTTCACGTTCGTGTAGATCAGCACGGGCAGCGTGCTGAAGCCCGACCCGCTCGTGAAGTACGTGACCACGAAATCATCCAGGGACAGCGTGAACGCCAGCAGCGCCCCCGCCAGCACGCCCGGCATCGCCAGCGGCAGCACCACCCGCCGGAACGACTCCCAGCCGCTGGCGCCCAGGTCGCGGGCCGCCTCCTCCAGTTCCGGGCCGTACCCGGCCAGCCGCGAGCGGACCGTCAGGGCCACGTAACTGATCTGGAAGGTCACGTGCGCCAGCAGCACCGTCCAGAAGCCGTTATCGAAGGTCCACCCGGCCCGCTCCAGGCCCTGCCGGACGAACGAGTAGAACATCAGCAGACTGACGCCCATCACCACGTCCGGCACCACGATCGGCAGGACCAGCAACCCCGTCAGCGCCGTGCGGAAGCGCAGCGTGTACCGCCACAGGCCCAGGCCCACCAGCGTGCCCAGCACCGTGCTGACCAGCGTGCTGAGCAGGGCGATCTCCAGCGTGTGCGCCAGCGCCTCGCGCACGTCCGCGCGGGCGAACAGCACCCCGTACCACTTCGTCGTGAAGCCCGCCCACGTCGCCCCGAAGCGCGAATCGTTGAACGAGAACACCACCAGCACGATGATCGGCAGGTACAGGAACGCGTACACCAGCCACGCCCACGCACTCAGCGCCGGATGCGTCCGCCGGATCACAGCGCCCTCCGGGCGGTCGATGGTCGAAGGTTGATGGTTGATAGGTGATCCATCACCCATCGACTTTCAACCATCAACCGTGCGCCCAGCGCCCTCATACGAGTTCCTCCAGGCCCTTCTGCCCGGCCACGCGGGCGTACGCCCACAGGCCCAGCAACACGGCGCCCATCAGGAGGAAGCTCAGGGCGCTGCCGTACGGCCAGTCGCCCGCCTGCCCGAACTGGTTCTGGATGAGGTTCCCCACCAGGGCCGTTTTCGCGCCGCCCAGGATGTCACTGACGACGAAGGTGCCCAGCGCGGGAATGAAGGTCAGGAGGATGCCCGCCACCAGCCCCGGCAGGGTCTGCGGGAACACGGCGCTCAGGAAGGCCCGCACGGGCGGCGCGCCGAGGTCCTCGGCGGCTTCCAGCAGGCGCCAGTCGATCTTCTCGACGCTGGAGTACACGGGCAGCACGAAGAACGGCACGAACGCGTACACCATGCCGAGCAGCGTGGCGGTCAGGCTGGGCACCAGATCGAAGGGGCGCAGGATCAGGATCCAGGCGTACACGCGGATCAGGAAGTTCGTCCAGAACGGGATGATCAACAGCAGCAGCAGCAGGTTCTTGCGCCGCGCGTCCTGCCGGGCGATGTAGAACGCCAGCGGGTACCCCATCAGCACGCACAGCGCCGTGCTCAGCGTGGCAACCCACACGCTGCGCCACAGCACCCGCACGTTGTCCCCCGTCCACTCCTGGAACAGCGCGTCGTACCCGAACACCCGTTGCCAGGACTCCAGCGTCCACGGGGCGCCCACCTGCGCCAGATCGGTGCGCGTCAGGAACGAGTACCCCAGCATCACCAGCGCAGGGACGATCAGGAACACCGCCAGCCACAGCACGCCCGGCCCCAGCGTGGCGAAAAAGCGCCGGACCGTCAACACGGGGCACCTGCGGTGGGTGGATGGTGGATGGTGGATGGTGGATGGAACACCCCTCTATCAACCATCAACTTTCGACCTGCCACCCTACTCATGCTTCTTCCAGCACGACGAGGTTGTCGGGTGGGAGGTACAGGGCGACCTGTTCGTCGTAGTCGAAGTCCTCGTCCGCGCCGATGTCGGCGTTCAGCTGGAACGCGACGAGCTGCTGCCCGCCCGCCTGGAGGAGGTACTGGTTCTCGGCGCCGGTGTACACGATGTCGTCCACGCGGGCGCGGATCTCGTTGCCCTCGGTCTCGTCGTCGCGTTCCATGCGGAGTTTCTCGGGGCGGACGGACAGCGTGACGGTCTGGCCGGGGCGCAGGCCCGCGCCGTGCGTGGTGCGCAGCGGGCCGTGCTCGGTCTGCACGGTCGCCTCGTGGCCGTCCACGGTCAGGACGGTGCCGGGGATGAGGTTGCTGCTGCCCAGGAAGTTCGCCACGAAGGCCGTCCTCGGGCGCTCGTACAGCTCCTCGGCGCGGCCCAGCTGCTCGACGCGGCCCCGGTTCATCACGGCGATGCGGTCGCTCATGACCAGCGCCTCCTCCTGGTCGTGCGTGACGAACACGAAGGTCATCCCCAGCGTCTCTTGGAGGTTGGCGAGTTCCACCTGCAACTCCTTGCGCAGCTTCAGGTCCAGCGCGGAGAGCGGTTCGTCCAGCAGCAGCACCTGCGGTTCGTTCACGATGGCGCGGG